>NZ_QTWP01000004.1:0-215080 GCF_003461185.1 Roseburia sp. AF20-18LB | reverse complement strand
CAGAATGGGATTAGCCATCAACACGTTTTGTCCTATAACCCGAGAGTAAGGTAGCCTCAGATATGTGGGGCTGCCTTATTTTATGGTCTTATCAGAAGGATGAGTTCCTAACGGCTTGTCTGAGTCTCTCCAGGTCATCTGCATCAGGGTGAGACAATGCACAGTCAAAATTCTGGATCAATACATCAAGATTTGCCGGATGATCGGGAGCATCCTTCATTTTCAAGTAGCGTTCCCGGACAGACTGTGGCATTCTGCCCTGACACATATACTCTCCGACGATAATATTACTTGCATCAACGAACTGCTTAACCTGATTCAGGATTTTCCGGAAATAGATATCACTGCCACCAAAGCCAGCAGTTCCAAACAGAAAAATCTGTTTATTCTTTAACTGTGATAATAGCTGTAATGTCTTGGTATCTGCATTTCCCTTGTCTGTCCAAAATCCGATATAGAGCAGTTCGGAAGAAGGAATCACTGTGTCGGACACACCGAAATACTCACATTCATCCTGAGGTAATGCCTCGTGGATTGCATCAGCCAGCACCTTGGTATTACCTGTTAAGCTGCTATAAACGATGGAATATTTTTTATTCTTCATATCATGTTGTCTCCTTTCATAGGATCATGAAATTATCATATCGCATTCCTATTTTAGCTCGGAAAGCATGATTTGTCGAATGAATTTTCCATAAACATTTTACAGAGCGAAATGGATAGTTGCTTTTCCTGCCGCTTGTGATAAACTTGTTCATAAGTGGGGGAAAAATCATGGACAGAACCCCGATAAGGGAAATGGTCACGGAGGAAAGCATTACTTATACCGGAACCTTTTACCGGGTGCTGGCAGACGGAACCAAAGAGGAAATCCCGGTTCCGGGCAAATGTGATGTGCCTGCCGGAGAGCCTCTGGTCATCCGGTCAGTGCTCCCACAGGATTATCATGAAAATACGATCGCCATCAGGTCCTCTCTGGAGAATGTGCGCATTTACATCGGTGGGGAACTGAGGGCGTTGTATGATACGGAGAATACCAGACCTTTTGGGAAAAATTCTGCCAGTGGGTATGTGTTCTGCGAGACATCCGGCGAGGATGCGGGGCAGGAAGTGCGGATTGAACTGCAGTCCTTTACCGACAAGTATTCCGGTGTCGTCAACACGGTATATTGTGGGGACAAATCAGATATCTGGGCATATATGCTCCACTGCTATTTTATGGTAACTCTGATCGCCTGCACCATGCTGTTTGCCGGACTGGTCGTGCTGATCATCAGTCTGGTGCTTGATATTATATATAAGACGAGATTTGATCTGGAGTACCTGGGATGGTGCATGATTTTGGGAGCAGTGTGGATGCTGGGAGAATCGAAGCTGCGCCAGCTGTTCGTTTCCAATGCTTCTATTCTGTCGAATATGTGCTTCTTCGTTGTGATGCTCTGCCCGGTTCCGCTCATGTTCTATATTGACAGTGTGCAGCAGGGAAGGTACCGGAAGGTCTATCATGTGGCAGAGTGTATCACCTGTGTGAACTTTGTACTATGCACATCCTTACAGCTACTGAATATCGCAGATTTTATCTCGACAATGTTCTTGTCCCACCTAGTGATCGCAGGAACGTTCCTGACAATATTTATCACCATTTTCCGGGATCTCATCAAGGGAACGGCGAAACATTACAAGCTTCCGCTGATCGGACTGGTAGCTGCCATGATTGCAGTCATGCTGGAGGTGACAGAGGTGTATCGAGTGGTGTCAATGTCAGGGATTTTTATCGCAACCGGACTGGTGGTCCTGCTGGTCGTTACGCTGATCCAGACAATGGACCGCATCCGCGAGCTGGAGCTGGCCAGGCAGAGAGAGGCCAGGGAAAGCCTGGATTATCTGACAGGTCTTCCTATGCGTCATAAGGGTGAAAAGCTGATCCTTGAGAAAATGCAGGAGCATGATGGCTGTCTGGGATTTGTCGATATGGATAATCTTAAGAAGATCAACGATGTCTATGGACATAAGGCGGGGGATCGTGCTCTCAGGCTGGTAGGAGCAATGCTCACAGAGTGCATGGAGAACGCAGTGGTCTGCCGGCTGGGAGGAGATGAATTCCTGTTCTATCTGCCGGAGGCATCAGAAGAAGAGATGAACATGCGGATGAGAAAGCTGTTTGAAAGCTTTGGTGCGGCAAAAAATCTCACGGTAGAGACTTCACCGGCATCCCTGTCCTGCGGTCTGTGCATGTGCAGACAGGGAGGAAACTTTGAAGAATATTATATGAGAGCGGACAAGGCATTGTATTATGTCAAACAGAATGGTAAGAACAGTTACCGGTTTTATGAGAAGCTTGAGGAACAGCAGACGGATGCATAGGCCAGAAAAAATGACCTGGAGGCAATCACCGGAGCATCATCCTTGCGTGAAGCCATCAAACGATTCTGGACCTTCCGTGTTCCATGGGGATGGACATACATGTGGTGAGCATGGATGTGGAAACCATAGCTGTCATTAAGAAGAATAAAAAATACAACACGAAAGGATGTGTCAAGGTAATGCAAGAATTATCGTGATACATCCTTTTGTATTTGGATTGATTATTTTTCTTTCCCTGCTTGTCGGAAGTAATGGATGGAATGTATAATATTGTTAATGATCCAGAGATATTTATTTTGGAAACAGATTAATCAATTTGGAGGAATAAAATATGTTAGAAGTAGGAAAAAAAGCACCGGACTTTGAATTGCCGGATCAGAATGGAAAAATGCATAAATTAAGCGATTATGCAGGAAAAAAAGTGATCCTATATTTTTATCCAAAGGATAATACACCAGGATGTACGAAGCAGGCATGTGGCTTTTCTGAGCGTTATCCACAGTTTACTGAGAAGGGAGCTGTTATTCTCGGAGTAAGCAAGGACTCTGTAGCGTCTCACAAGAGATTTGAAGAAAAATACGGACTGGCATTTACGCTATTAGCAGATCCGGAGCGTAAAGTTATTGAAGCATATGATGTCTGGAAAGAAAAGAAAAATTATGGAAAAGTATCTATGGGTGTAGTAAGAACTACATATCTTATTGATGAGCAGGGAATCATTATAAAGGCAAATGATAAAGTCAAGGCGGCAGATGATCCTGAAAATATGCTTAAGGAATTGGCATAATGAAGATTATTTTATCACCTGCAAAAAAGATGATTGTAGATACCGATAACTTAGCACCGGTTGAACTGCCTGTCTATATTGATAAGACAGCAGAAGTATTAAACTGGATGAAAAGCAAATCAAAAGAAGAACTGAAAGCTATCTGGAAATGTAATGACAAGATTGCAGAGCAGAACTTTAACAGATTGGAAAATATGGATCTTTATAACAGGCTTACTCCGGCTGTTTTAGCATATGAAGGGATTGCATTTCAATATATGGCACCGTCTGTGTTTGAAATCCAGCAGTTTGAGTATTTGCAAAATCATTTAAGAATCTTGTCTGCGTTTTATGGCATTTTAAAACCAATGGATGGTGTGACTCCTTATCGTCTTGAAATGCAGGCAAAGGTTGGAATTGGAGATGCAAAAAATCTGTATGAGTACTGGGGAGAATTGTTATACCGTGCAGTAATCGATGACAGTAGGATTATCATTAATCTTGCATCAAAAGAATACTCAAAATGTATAGAAAAGTATCTGACACCACAGGACAGATATATTACGATTGTATTTTGTGAGTTATCCGGAGATAAATTGGTAACAAAAGGTACCTATGCCAAGATGGCTCGTGGTGAAATGGTCAGATTCATAGCGGAAAATAATATTGAAAATCCGATGGAGATTCAGAAATTTGACAGACTCGGATATTCGTTTAGGTCTGATTTATCTTCAGATTCAGAATATGTATTTGAACGCAAAATAAAATAGTTATTCAGGTAAAAGATGCTCAGTTTGGCATCTTTTATAATAATGAGAATTATTACTATTTTCTTGTTGACAACAGGATAATAGTGACATATAATCCTTATTAAGAAGTAATCCTAATAAGGAGGACAAATGACAAGTAGGAGAAATACCATTCAAAAAGATCTTGTAAGAAATGCCGTATACGAAATGAGAAGACACGTTACGGCAAATGAAGTGTATGAATTTATAAAAGAAGCATATCCAACAATTGGAAAAGGAACTGTATATAGAAATCTTGATATATTGGTAGAGGAAGGTGCATTAAGAAAGGTTGAAGTTCCGGATGGACCGAACCGATTTGATTTTACATTGAAAAATCATTACCATGTAAGATGTATAAAGTGCGGTGAAATTTTTGATGTGGATATGGATCAAATACCGGATTTGCTGGAAAGAATTCATAACACTCATGGAATTGAATTTGTGGATTATGATATTTCATTTAAAGGCATTTGCCAAAAATGCAGGGAGAAAAAGTTGTAAAGAAAATGGAGGTAAAAGAGATGGCAGCAAACAAATATGCAGGAACACAGACAGAGAAGAATTTGCAGGAGGCATTTGCAGGGGAATCACAGGCAAGAAATAAGTATACCTATTTTGCTTCTGTAGCGAAAAAGGAAGGTTACGAGCAGATGTCAGCATTGTTTTTAAAGACTGCAGATAATGAGAAAGAACATGCAAAGATGTGGTTCAAGGAATTAGCAGGAATTGGTGACACAAAGGAAAACCTGGCGGCAGCGGCAGAAGGCGAAAATTATGAGTGGACAGATATGTATGAAGGCTTTGCTAAAACAGCTGAGGAAGAAGGATTCCCTGAGCTTGCAGCAAAATTCAGGGCAGTAGGTGAGATTGAGAAGCACCATGAGGAAAGATATCGTGCACTTCTTAAGAATATTGAAACTGCACAGGTATTTGAAAAGAGCGAAGTTAAGGTATGGGAATGCCGTAACTGCGGACATATTGTGGTAGGAACTAAGGCGCCTGAAGTATGTCCGGTATGTAATCATCCACAGAGCTATTTTGAAGTACATGAAGAGAATTATTAAGGAGATGAGATTATTACGAAGAAGAAAGTGATTAATTCAAAAAAAGCAGTAATGATAGGCTGTGGCTTTGTTGGTTCTGCATCGGTATTTGCTCTGATGCAGAGTGGCTTGTTTACAGAGATTGTCCTTATCGATGCAGATAAGAACAAGGCAGAAGGAGAAGCGATGGATATCAGTCATGGTATTCCATTTGCGAGTCCGATGAAAATATATGCCGGAGATTATGATGATGTGGCTGATGCTGCAATTGTTGTCATATCTGCCGGAGCGGGACAGAAACCGGGAGAGACAAGGCTTGATCTCGTAAATAAAAATGTAGCAATATTTAAGTCAATCATTCCTGAAATAGCAAAGAGAAATTTTGCAGGTATCATGCTTGTAGTTGCGAATCCGGTAGATATCCTGACTCAGGTAGCCATAAAGTTATCAGGACTTCCAGAAAACAGGGTTATTGGATCGGGTACTGTGTTAGATAGTGCTAGATTAAGATATAAGCTTGGTGAGCATTTATCTGTGGACAGCAGGAGTGTTCATGCATTTATAGTAGGTGAGCATGGAGACAGCGAAGTTGTAGCATGGTCATCAGCCAATGTATCTGGTGTTCCATTAAGTGAAATGTGTGAAATGCGTGGACATTACAAGCACAAGGAAAACACGGCAGAAATAGCTACAGCAGTCAAAAACAGTGCTTATGAGATTATAAACAAAAAGCACGCTACATATTATGGAATTGCAATGTCTGTAAAAAGAATCTGCGAAGTGATTATGAGAGATGAAAAATCAATACTTCCTGTATCACACATGATGCATGGAGTATATGATATTGACGGAGTATCGTTAAGTATGCCAGCTATTGTAGGTGCAGATGGTATTGAGTCTGATATACCTATTAATTTAAGTGGAGAGGAAGCGTTAAAGCTTAAGGAATCTGCAGATTCATTGAAAAAGATTATGGAGACAATTGAATTATAAATTTTACACATGGAAGGAGAAAAAGGCATGGAAGTAAGATATTATATTTGTAAGCATTGTGGAAACATTGTTGAAAAGGTAAAGGATAAGGGTGTACCTGTAATTTGTTGCGGAGAACCTATGCAGGAATTAAAAGCCGGAGTGACAGATGCCGCTGTCGAGAAGCATGTACCTGTATATACGATAGAAGGCAGTCATATTCATGTCGTGGTCGGAGAGACAAAACATCCAATGCTTGAAGAGCATTTTATTGAGTGGATTACATTAAATACAAACCAGGGAATATACAGAAAACAGTTAAATCCAGGGCAGGAGCCGGTAGCAGATTTTTATCTTTGCGATGGTGAACAGGTAGAAGAAGTATATGCATATTGTAACCTGCATGGATTATGGAAATGCTAAAAACATAAATGTATTATGATAGGATTATACCAATGAAAGAAGAACTAAGTATAGATATCATCGGACTTGCAGGAGCCTGTTCTTATGCTTTGGACTGTATAGAAGCAGAGTTGGTGAATATCAAAAACAAACATGGAAAAAGAGTGGCTTATATAAGTATATGCATGGCTGAATATTGGAAAATTCAAGGTGATGAATTACAAGATTTAGCCATGTGTGCTTTACTGCATGATAATGCTTTGACACAATATATTTCGGAAGAACTGAAAAAGGATTCCGTTATTAATTGTAAAAAAGATTTATCCGAGAAAAAAACAAATCTTCATTGTATTTATGGAGAAAAAAATATTACTAAAATTCCATTTAAAACAGATGTGTCAAATGTGATTTTGTATCATCATGAACATGCCGATGGAACAGGTCCTTTTCAAAAAAAGTGGAATGAAATTCCGTTGTTTGCAAGGATTATTCATCTTGCAGATACCATTGATATTATAGGAAATAACACGGGAACTGGAAATAACAGTTGGAATTTTATATGTCAGTACCTTTTAAAAAATAGGGATGGATTATTCGATTCAGAATGTGTGAATGCCTTTTTTCATGCATTCACACATTCTGAATCATTTATATGTTTAAGTGATAATTCTTTTGAAATGAAGCTATGGGAGATTATCCCAAGACAAAAACGGGTTTTTGATTGGAAAACGTGTAAAAATGTTGCAGATTTTTTTGCAAAGATTGTAGATTATAAATCTTCTTTTACAAGCAGACATTCTATAGGAGTGGCTGAAAAAGCAGCTTTTTTTGCTCAATATATCGGATATGATTCTATTAATGTGCAAAAAATTTATCTGGCTGGTGCACTGCATGATATTGGGAAGATGGCAGTAGGCAATGAAATTTTGGAAAAACCGGATAAGCTTACGGAAGATGAATTTTCAAAAATGAAGAATCATGCTGGCTATACATACCTTATATTATCAGAGGTTAATGATTTTGAAGAAATACGAGACTGGGCAGCTTTCCATCATGAAAAATTAAATGGAAAAGGGTATCCTTTTGGAAAAACCGCAGCTGAATTAAATGAGCCGGAACGTATTATGGCATGTATTGATATTTATCAGGCATTAACCGAGGACAGACCATATAAGAAAGGTTTATCGCACGAAAAAACGTGTGAGATGCTCGATGACATGGCGAAGAAAGGTTTTGTTGATTCTGATATTTCCAGGAAAATTAGGAAATGTTTTGGTGGAATCTATTAATTATAAGAAGATATTTACACAGAAAGTTCAACATCAGGAATTTATACATAAACTTGATGAATTTATGGAACATCACAATGATGAGGTAGAAGATCAAGATGAACAGATTATGGGAATTTTAAAATATCTCACAGAGTGGTTAGTTAATCACATTCTGTATGTCGATGGTCAAATTCCAAAAGGCTGATATAGTAAGAAAGGTTGTTATTTTTTAGAGAGTAGCAGCCTTTTTTATTTTGAATATAAAATATGACACATACACTTGACAATATGCATACGTAGAAGAAACGCATCAAGTGCTTGCTAAGCGAAACTTTGTGCTGGCAGTAAGAGGAGGTATCTTTGGTGATAAACCAACTGCTTACTATGACTTTGGAGAGTAGAAAGCGACAAGATAGCTGTTTATTGGATGAAATAGGACATTTCTTCCCAAAAACAGTATGTTTATGGTATACTAGCTATTAGTAATGCGATTTCAACCGACATTACATATTATGGTGAGAAATTAATACAAAGGACTATTCTTTCACAGCTTATGATGCAGGTGCAGGGCAGTGATGCCCAGGTAAATGGTGAAGGTACCTATACGGACAGCAGAGACCATGGTAAACAGTTTTCAGTGGGCAGATTAGGTAACTTTGACAAGAGCGAGGAAACGAAAATGACGGAAAGTAAGATACTTCTGGTATTAGATAAAAAAGATTATGAGGATGGCATGCCAGTATTTGAAAGAAAGTGCGTCCGGGCAATCATAGAAAAGAATGGAAAAATTGCAGTCCAGCGCGGAAGGGCAGGGGACTGCAAAATATTAGGCGGCGGCATGGATGGTGAGGAAGATTTTGAAACGGCACTTTCCAGAGAAGTATTAGAAGAGGGCGGCTTGATATTATGCCCGGGAAGTATGCAGCTGTTGGGCGAGATAGAAGAAAAACGCCGTGATTTATTTGAAACAGATAAAATATATCACTGTCACACCTATTTCTTTGCCTGTGCAGTTAAGGAGAGAACAACAGAACCGCATATGACAGAAAGCGAGAAGGCAAAAGGCTATCATCTGGAATGGATGACACCGGAAGAGATTGTAAAAGCAAATGAGCCATTTTCGAAGGAACCGTGGATATATCGCGATACTGCATTTATTAAAATGTTGATGGAGGGAAATTTATGAACACAGGATATGAGGGAATCCTGCAATTTCGGGGAAAGTGGAGAGATTATCAGGAAAGAGTACTCTTACATGCACAGCAGTATTTGAAGGATGGAAAGATACATATTGTGGCAGCGCCGGGTTCCGGCAAGACTACACTTGGAATAGAACTGATTCGGAGGCTGGGAGCACCCTGCCTTATTTTTTCACCTAGCATTACCATCCGCCAGCAATGGCTGATGCGTATACAGGAGGGCTTCTTAACCGAAGAGGCAGATCCACAGGAAATATTATCCAATAATTTGAAACAGATGAAACAGATGACTGCAACGACTTATCAGGCATTGTACAGTGCCATGAAGCGGGAGCAGGGCACACTGGAAGAGGACAGCGGGGAAGCGGCAGAGGAAGATGCAGCAGCCAGTGAAGCGGTGGATGGAGTAGATGCGGCAGACAGTAAAGTGGCAGCCGGCGGAGTGACAGAAGAAGCAGATGGAGAGAAGGAAACGGAGCAGGTTGACTACCGGGATTTCGATATTTTTAAGGCAGTAAAGGAAGCCGGTATTACAACAATTTGTCTGGATGAGGCACATCACCTTCGTAGTGAGTGGTGGAAGGCACTGGAGACTTTCTTAGACAAGCTGCCGGATGTGAAAATCATTGCATTGACAGCAACACCGCCATATGACAGCACACCGGCACAGTGGAAGCGTTATATCGATATGTGCGGACCGATTGATGAAGAAATCTTTACGCCGGAACTGGTAAAAGAAGGAAGCCTCTGTCCGCATCAGGACTACGTTTATTTTAACTGGCCGACAAGAGAAGAGGAAGCATATGTCAGGGAACATCAGAAGCGGATGCAGATGCAGGTGCAGAAAATGATGGCAGATGAGACATTGCGAAGAATCGTATCTTCCCATCAGGGGCTTATGCATCCGGAAGAATACAGTGAGCGGTTCTTAGATAAACCGGAGTATTTTACAGCACTGCTGGTATACTGCCAGGCAAAAGGGATTCCATTTTCCGGTTATTTAAGGAAGCTCATCGGAACAAAGGGAAAGCTGCCGGGAATGGATGCACACTGGATGGAAGTGTTACTGCAGGGTGTTCTTTATGAGGACAGAGAGTCCTATACCATGATGGAAGCAGAGCGGGAAAGCCTGCTGCAGGAATTAAAAGAGGCAGGAGCCATCTACCGGAACAAGGTTGCACTGCGGGATAATGAAGCCATAAAAAAGGTACTTATGAAAAGCCAGGGAAAGATGGAGAGCATCCATACCATTGTGCAGGCTGAGTATGAGGCACTGGGAAATGATTTACGCCTTCTGGTTCTCTGCGATTATATTAAGAAAGACAAATTGCCGGAGATTGGAAGTAAAGATACACTGGTTACAGAGCTTGGTGCAGTGCCGATTTTTGAATATTTAAGGCGGCAGAACATGACTGGAATCCGGCTGGGTGTACTGAGCGGAACAGTGATAATCGTTCCAATGGCAGTGGAAGCAAAACTGCCGGAATTGCTGGCACAGTATGGCTGCAGCGGAACGTTAAATCCACTGGGAGATATCGGATACGGACAGCTTATGATAAAAGGAAAGAGTACCCACACCGTAGCTGTTGTGACGGAGTTATTCCGCCAGGGAGAGATTCATACACTGATTGGAACCAAGTCATTGCTGGGAGAAGGCTGGGATGCACCGTGCATCAATTCCCTGATACTGGCAACTTATGTAGGGTCTTTTATGCTGAGTAACCAGATGCGTGGAAGAGCAATCCGTACCGATAGAGAGCAGCCGGATAAGACCGGAAACATCTGGCACCTTGCCTGTATTTTTCCAAAAGAGCGGGGACAGCAGAGTAATACCGATGCAGAGGGCGATTATGAAATGCTGGAACGCCGGTTTGAATCATTTTTAGGAGTATCCTGCAGGGAAGATGTAATCGAAAGCGGAATCGGTCGGCTGGACATTCCAAAGATAACATCAAAATATGAGGTAGATAAAGCAAACCGCATGATGCTTGAGCGTGCAAAGGACAGAAATGCATTGAGGCTGCGATGGAACCAGTCCTTACAGGAAGTGCGAAATCAGATGGAAATAGAACAGATAGATGAAATTGCAGCAAAAGAAATAGAAACCGGATATATCTTTATTAATGCGGTCTGCATAGAAATCATACAGGTAATACTTGCAATGCTCTTAATGAGTGGAAGAATGATGGCACAGAAGCTTGGTAATCATCCGGCTTTCCTGTTACTTGGAATTGCGCTGTTAGCCGCATTTGCCGGAATTGTCTATCAGGGGATACGTCTGTTTAAATTCAGCACCCCGGCAAGACGGATGAAACAGCTTAGCGAAGCAATGCTAGATGCATTGAGGGAATGCGGGGAATTAGAGGATGGTGCCCATTGCAGGACAGAAGTAGAATCCTTTAACGGACTTGTGGTAGGTACCTGGCTTAAAGGTGGAACCACCAGAGATAAGACAACCTATTCTGCCTGCATGGAAGAATTGTGGGGTGTTATTGATAATCCAAGATATCTTCTTATCCGGGAAAAAATCTTTGGCACATCAAGAGAGTGTTACAGTGTCCCGGAAATATTCGGAAGACAAAAGGAACGTGCCCTGATTTTTGAAAAACATATGAAAAGGGCTCTTGGACCATACCATGTGGTATATACAAGAACCCCGGAAGGACGAAAATTATTATTAAAAGAGCGGACACGCTCCTTTGTAAATCAAAACCAGAGCCTTTTGCAGGGAAAGAAAATTGCAAAAGGATATTAAGAATAATAAGAATTTTCAATTTTCGGATACTTTTTATTTACTCCAAAGAAAAAGAGGAACAGTCCTGCAACCAGTAATCCTGTACCAACGAAGAACCACAGGAAGAAGAACGGAACGGTATCTGCTTTATACATAAACCAGTCCGGAGAGAAGGTTCCCCAGATGTTAAAGAGGATATGGAAAAGCATGGAAGGATAAATGCTGCGGCTTTTCTCGCAGATAAATCCAAGAACAATTCCTACCACAAAGGCATAAACACCCTGAATCATATTCATATGGAACACACCAAAGAGCAGTGCCTGCAAGAAGTTCGCAACCCAGAAAGGCATTGCTCTTTTTGCATATTTCAAAGTCAGTCCACGGAAAATCAGTTCTTCACAGACAGGTCCAATCAGAACGGAATAGAGAACCAGAATCGGGGAAGGCTCATCCAGTCCCACCGATTCTACCAGGTTACTGTAATATTCCAGCCAGTGCGGGTTAATGGCTGCAGTAAAAGATACAATGTAATTGGTAATATACTGTAATCCTACTGCAGTAATAAGAATGCCGAAGATAACCGGAATATTAAATGGTTTCCGTACATTTTCCGGTTCTGTCTGCCGGAACTTTTTATAATACCAGTAGGCAAATACCACAAGGGCAACAGTACCGTAGGCTGCACTGACACCGGCATTAAAATTGGCGGTGGAAATAATATTTAAAAATGCATCCATACAGTCATCGATAGAAGTTGCCCCTTTGGTATAAAAACCACCCAGCAGGGCAAGCCCCACTGCCGGAATGGAGATAAGCTGCTGCAGGCCAAATGCCAGCAGAGCCGGAAGAAAACAGAACATAATTCTGCCAAATCGCTTCATGAAAAAACCTCCTCAAGTATCATCACTTTTCTTGGCACATTATAACAATTATGAAGCGAATATGCAAACTACTGAGGTACTGCCTGTTTAAAAATACATGGAAAAATGTATTTTTAAATGCAGATAAATACTCTCCGGGTACTTGTGAAATAGGCGGAATCATGCTATACTAGGCGTTATGTTGATATATTTTATGATGTTGTATGAAATATAAATTCACATAATTATAATCAGAGGAGGAATAAATATGAAGAACATGAAGAAATTTGCAGCACTTTTATTAACTGCAGCAATGACAGTAGCAATGGTAGGATGTGGCTCATCTGTAGCTGCAAACACAGTAAATTCCAAGGATGACCTTCCGGGAAAGAAAATCGGTGTTCAGCTTGGAACAACCGGAGATGCCGATGCAACAGCATATGAGGACGAAGGAAGCACCGTAGAGCGTTACAACAAAGGTTCTGATGCAATTCAGGCATTAAAGACCGGTAAAATTGATTGTGTAATCATCGACAAGCAGCCTGCAGAGGCATTTGTTGAGAAGAATGATGACTTGAAAATTTTAGATGATACCTTTGACGCAGAGGAATATGCAATCTGTATCGCAAAAGATAACACAGATTTAACAGACAAATTCAACAAAGCAATCGAAGAGTTAAAAGCAGATGGAACAATCGATACTATCATCAGCAACTATATTGGTGATGAAACAGGAGAGCATCCATATGAGACTCCGGAGGGAACAGAATATCCAAACGGAAAACTTACCATGGCAACCAATGCGCAGTTTGAGCCATACGAATATTATGATGGTGACAACGTAGTTGGTATCGATGCAGATATCGCAAAAGCAATCTGTGACAAGCTTGGTTATGATTTAGAGATTGAAGATATGGAATTTGATGCAATCATCGCAGCAGTATCTTCCGGTAAAGCAGATTTTGGTGCAGCAGGAATGACTGTAACAGAAGACCGTCTTAAGAACATTGACTTTACAGATACTTATGCAACAGCAAGCCAGGTTATTGTAGTAAGAAATAAATAATCGGTATAGGAGGAAAGACCTTGAGCGATTTTTTAAGCAGCTTTCAACAGGATTTTATAGAGAAAGACAGATATCTTTATCTGTTACGTGGTCTTGGCAATACACTGCTTATTGCAGTGCTTGCAGTACTTCTGGGTATTGTGGTTGGATTTTTAGTCGCAATTATCCGTTCCACCCATGATAAACATGGTGGATTAAATGTTTTGAATTTTATATGTAAAGTGTATCTTACCATATGGCGTGGAACCCCTACGATGGTACAGCTTTTGATTATGTACTATATTATTCTGGTTGCACTCGATAATAAGATTGCAGTGGCTGTAATCGCTTTTGGTTTGAATTCGGCTGCCTATGTGGCAGAGATTGTACGTTCCGGAATCATGTCTGTAGACGAAGGACAGTTTGAAGCTGGACGAAGCCTCGGACTGAATTATTCGCAGACCATGCGTCTGATTATTCTGCCACAGGCATTTAAGAATGTACTTCCGGCACTGGCAAATGAGTTTATTACCTTACTGAAAGAGACTTCCATCAGTGGATATATTGCAATCCCGGATTTGACAAAGGGTGGCGATATCATCCGTAGCCAGACCTATGACCCGTTCTTACCATTGTTCGGTGTTGCAATTATCTACCTGATAATCGTTATGATTTTAACGGCTGGTGTACATAAACTGGAAACGAGGTTGAGAACAAATGAGCGATAAGAAGGTATTGATTGAAGTAAAGGATTTGTGTAAATCCTTTGGAAATGTAAATGTATTAAATGGTATCTCCACAGAAATCGCCCAGGGAGAGGTAGTAGCCATCATCGGACCATCCGGTTGTGGTAAATCTACATTCTTACGTTCCTTAAATCTTTTAGAGGAGCCGACTTCCGGTGTGATTACTTTTGAAGGAACAGATATCACGGATAAATCCGTAGACATCAACAAGATGCGTCAGAAGATTGGAATGGTATTCCAGCAGTTCAATCTGTTTCCAAATTATACCGTAAAAGGAAATATCATGCTGGCACCGGTTCAGACCGGACTTATGAATAAGGAAGAGGCATCTAAGCGTGCGGACGAGCTTTTGATGAGAGTCGGACTGTCTGATAAAGCAGATACCTATCCGGCAATGCTTTCCGGTGGACAGAAACAGCGTATTGCAATTGCAAGAGCACTGGCAATGAATCCGGATGTCATGTTATTTGACGAGCCGACTTCCGCACTGGATCCGGAAATGGTAGGAGAAGTCTTAGAGATTATGAAAGAACTGGCACAGGATGGCATGACCATGGTAGTAGTAACACACGAGATGGGATTTGCAAGAGAAGTGGCAAGCCGTGTCATGTTTATCAATGAAGGACAGATTCAGGAAGAGAATACACCGGCAGAATTCTTTGCCAATCCACAGAATCCGCGTCTTTGCGACTTCCTTTCCAAAGTATTGTAGGAAAAGAACAGATAAAATGGTAAAAATAGTTGATAAAAAGTTTTCATAAGCTATTGCAATCAGAAAAGAAATAGTCTATGATAAAACCGTTATATGACTGACGGATAAGTGGAAAAACCACATGAAGTATAACGAAAACGAGCCGACCGTCTGGGCGATGAACCTGGAGGACTGGCTCGTTTTCTTGTATTTACATGATGTTTTGTATGATTTTTTGAACATCAAAACGTATTGACAAAAAAATGACAGTCAGTATATACTAACTAAGGTTAAACAAGACTAATTCTAATTAGTAACCATTCAGTGTTCATGCTGAGTATATTTTTAGGAGGATATCGTAATGATTGAAATGAAAGAGTGGGATGGATTCGAAGGACGTCTCTGGAAAGAAGAAATCAATGTTCGTCAGTTCATTCAGGACAACTACACTCCATATGATGGAGATGAGAGCTTTTTAGCTGAGCCGACAGATGCAACCAACAAGCTATGGGATGCACTTCAGAAATTACAGAAAGAAGAGCGCGCCAAGGGCGGCGTTCTTGATATGGAGACAGAGGTTGTAACCGGAATTACAGCTTATGGTCCGGGATATATCGATGAAAGCTTAAAAGATTTAGAGCAGGTAGTTGGTCTTCAGACTGACAAACCATTAAAGAGAGCTTTCATGCCATATGGTGGAATCAAGATGGCTGTTCAGGCATGTGAGACCTACGGTTATGAAGTAAATGATAAATTAAAAGAAATTTTCACCAAGTATCATAAGACACACAATACAGCAGTATTTGATGCTTATACACCGGAAATGATGAAGGTTCGTCATGCTAAGATTTTAACAGGTCTTCCGGATACCTACGGTCGTGGACGTATTGTAGGTGATTACCGTCGTGTAGCATTATACGGACTGGATTACTTAATCGCTGAGAAGAAGAAGGACAAAGCCAACTGCGGATGCGGACAGATGACAGATGATGTCATCCGTTTAAGAGAAGAAATTGCAGAGCAGATTAAATGTCTGGAAGACATGAAGAAACTGGCTGAGATTTACGGATATGATATTTCAAGACCTGCAACCAATGCAAAAGAGGCTGTTCAGTGGTTATACTTCGGATACCTTGCAGCAATCAAGACACAGAACGGTGCAGCAATGTCAGTAGGACGTGTTTCTACTTTCCTTGATATTTATATTAAGAGAGATATGGATAAGGGAATTCTTACCGAGCAGCAGGCTCAGGAGCTGATTGACCATTTCACAATGAAACTTCGTATGGTTAAATTCGCACGTATTCCTTCTTATAACCAGTTATTCTCCGGTGACCCTGTATGGGCAACCCTTGATGTAGCAGGAACAGGTGTAGACGGACGTTCCATGGTAACCAGGACAGACTTCCGTTTCCTTCATACTTTAGAGAATATGGGACCGGCACCGGAACCAAATCTTACTGTATTCTATTCATCCAGACTGCCACAGACCTTCCGTGATTATGCAGCACGTATCTCGATTGAAACAAGCTCAATCCAGTATGAGAACGATGATGCAATGAAACCGGTATGGGGCGATGATTACGCAATCTGCTGCTGTGTATCTGCTACACAGACAGGTAAAGAGATGCAGTTCTTCGGCGCTCGTGCAAACCTTGCAAAATGTCTGCTTTACGCAATCAACGGTGGTGTTGATGAGAAATCAGGCGAGCAGGTAGGACCAAACTACGCACCAATTACAGCTGAATATCTTGACTATGATGAAGTAATGACAAAATATGACAAGATGATGGACTGGTTAGTAGACATCTATGTAAATACACTGAACCTGATTCAGTATATGCATGATAAATATTACTATGAAGCAGCAGAGCTTTCTCTGATGGATACCGACTTAAAGAGAACCTTTGCAACCGGTATTGCAGGATTTTCACATGTTATCGATTCTCTTTCTGCAATCAAATATGCAAAAGTAAAAGTCGTACGTGATGAGAACGGACTTGCAAAAGACTTCGAAATCGAAGGAGACTTCCCGAAATACGGAAATGATGATGACCGTGCCGATGAAATCGGAGTATGGCTGCTTAAGACTTTCATGGATAAATTAAAGAAACATCATACTTATCGTGATTCTGAGCCTACAACTTCTATCCTTACCATTACTTCTAACGTAGTATATGGTAAAGCAACCGGAGCTATGCCGGATGGACGTAAAGCCGGCGAACCGCTTTCACCGGGAGCTAACCCATCTTACGGTGCAGAGCAGAACGGACTTTTAGCTTCCTTAAACTCTCTGACCAAGCTTCCATATGAGTGGGCATTGGATGGTATTTCCAATACACAGACCATCAATCCTGGCGCACTTGGAAACAACGAGCAGGAAAGAATCGATAATCTTGTAAATGTAATGGACGGATACTTTGACCAGGGTGCTCATCATCTGAATGTTAATGTATTTGGCAAAGAAAAGCTTATTGATGCAATGGAGCATCCGGAGAAAGAAGAGTATGCAAACTTCACAATCCGTGTATCCGGCTATGCAGTTAAGTTCATCGACCTGACAAAAGAGCAGCAGCTTGATGTTATTGCCCGTACCTGTCATGAGCGTATGTAATTTAAGACAGTAACCGAACTGCGGGGAACATACGATTTTTCCGCGATTCAGGTAAAGCAGAATGTGCAGGCTTAATGAAAAAAGCCTGCACATTTTTATCGTAGGTTGTTAAGCAGCCGTAAGTATTTTGGTGTATAGGAGGCAATATGAGTGAAATAAAAGGACGCATCCATTCCGTAGAAAGCTTTGGCTCGGCAGACGGGCCGGGTGTAAGATATATTGTATTTTTAAAAGGCTGTAACATGAGATGTCAGTACTGCCATAACCCGGATACCTGGGCGAAAGATGGCGGAGAGCTGATGACACCGGAAGAAGTGTTAAAAAAGGCACTTCGCTACAAAACTTATTGGAAAGAAAAGGGCGGAATCACCGTAAGCGGTGGAGAGGCTCTTTTACAGATAGATTTCGTGACAGAACTGTTCCGGCTGGCAAAAGAAAAAGGGGTAAATACCTGTCTCGATACCTCTGGCAATCCATTTTCCTTGGAAGAACCATTTAAAAGTAAATTTGATGAGCTGATGAAATATACAGACCTCTTTATGTTAGACATTAAGCATATGGATGATGCGGCACACCGGAAACTCACCGGACAGACGAATCAGAATATTTTGGAAATGGCAGCTTATTTATCAGACCATGGCAAAGCAATGTGGATCCGCCATGTGCTGGTGCCGGGTATTACAACAGAAGAGGACGAGCTTTACCGCTTAAGAAGTTTTCTTGATACCCTTAAGACAGTAGAACGGGTGGAAGTGCTGCCATATCATACCTTAGGCGTCTTTAAATGGAAGGAACTTGGAATTCCATACCAGTTAGAAGGCGTAGACCCGCCTACAAAGGAGCAGATAGACCGGGCAAAAGAGATTCTTGGGGCACTGTAAAATAGATAAGCAGCATTACAGGAAAATAAAAAAGTAATGCTGCTTTTTAGATTCTGACGATAATGCGGGTAAGATATTCACTTCGTTTATCCGTCATGGTAGCGTTAATCAATTCTTCTTCATAGAATCTGCCATCGGATGAAGTAATCTGGTGCTGCTTCATGTAGCTGCGCAGCCTGTCATAAGCGAGTGAAATATCATTCCAGTCTCCCAGGTGATAGGCGGCGAGACATTTAGAAGCCGGAAGAATCCGGTAAGGCATTTTCTTGGGAGGGGTCTGCATGGCAAGGCATACTTCGTGATAAAGATTGTGGGCACCCCGGGCAAGGTCACGTTCCATCTGGATATAAAGCACCGTAAAACCGGTAGTTTCCTTGCTTTCATAATAGGAGTTCAGAAGCTCACTGACTTTTACGGAGATGGTCTTATCATCGGAAGAACTGACAGGGTGTGCTGCAATATAAAATCCTGGCAGAGAGACTTCTTCAATGATATCCGGATTTGTAGTCAGGCTGGTTTTAATTCGTTTCTGCTGTCTTTGAATCCACTTCTGCTTTTCTTTTAATGCACGAATCTGCTGTTCGATGACAGCGTTTTCTTTCGTAAGAAGTGTGGCATAATTTTCCGGGCTTCGGTGTTCCATGTATTCTTTAATTTCCGGCAGAGGCATGCCAAGTTCCCGCAGCGTGATAATGGCATCTAACACATCCATCTGGCGGACGGTGTAGTAGCGGTAGTCATTGTCCCCTCTTGCTTCGGGTGAAAAAATGCCAAGCTGGTCGTAGTGAAACAGTGTATTTTTTGTAGTGCCCATCATCCTGGCAACTTCTCCGGTGGTCAGATATTCATTTCTACTCATTAAAAAAATCTCCTTGACTATATGGTTACCATATAGTTTATGATAGCAAATAGTGATTCATAAGACAAGGAGGTTATCATGTCGAATTCATTAAATCAGAACTTTAAAACATTATCCTTATTGAAATTTGCATTGCCATCTATGATTATGATGGTATTTATGTCATTGTATACAATCATAGATGGAATCTTTGTGTCAAGACTGGTAGGAGAAAGCGCTCTTTCTGCAGTCAATATTGTATGGCCGGTTATTTGTATTCTCATTGCAATCGGCGTTATGTTAGCAACCGGTGGAAGTGCAGTGGTAGCAAGAAAAATGGGTGAGGGAGATGAAAAGGGAGCATGTGAGAACTTTACTTTTCTTGCAGTGGCAGGAGTTGCTGTAAGCCTGGTGCTGCTGGTTATTGTATTACTTTTTCATAAACCGATTGTATATGCATTAGGAGCAGACGACTCTTTATTCGAAAATGGGAAAACATATCTTATTGATATGATGTATTTTGGACCATGCTGCATTTTGCAGAGCTTATTTCAGTGCTTCTTTGTAACTGCAGGAAAACCTGCATATGGACTCGGACTGATTACTGCCGGAGGTGTAGCCAATGCAATCTTAGATTATGTCTTTATGGGGCCAATGCAGCTTGGCATTGCCGGAGCAGCTATTGCAACAGGCATCGGACAGATGATTCCTGCGGTAGTGGGAGTCATCTATTTCCTTGTGAAAAGAAAAGGACTTCATTTTACCCGCTTCCATTGGGATGGGAAAGCATTGTGGCAGTCCTGCACCAACGGTTCTTCCGAGATGGTAACGAACCTTTCCAATGCAGTAATTACATACCTTTTTAATATTATTCTGATGCGTATGGTTGGAGCAGACGGGGTAGCTGCAATTACCATTATTTTATACGGACAGTTTTTATTCAATGCGCTGTATCTTGGATTTTCCATGGGTGTGGCACCGGTTATCAGCTTCCAGTACGGAGCAAAGAACAGTGAAAAATTAAGTAACGTTTACCATATCAGTAACCGGTTTGTAAAAATATCCTCCGGCTTTATGGCGGTGGCATCCGTCCTTCTGGCGAAGCCGATTACATCAGTATTTGTCTCAGAAAGCAGTCATACCTTTGCAATGACAGTTACGGGATTTGCATTGTTTGGCATCAACTATCTTTTCAGCGGCTATAACGTATTTACCTCTTCGCTGTTCACGGCACTTTCTGATGGAAAAACATCTGCACTGGTATCCTTCAGCAGAACCTTTGTCTGTATTCTGGCCTCTTTACTGATTCTGCCGCAAATTATCGGATTAAAGGGAGTCTGGCTGGCAGTTCCGGTGGCAGAATTTGTGACATCAGGACTTTCTTTTTACTGTCAGAGAAGAAATTTATCGAAATACGGAATTTAAGAAACTTTTTTTTCATCTGGAACGTCTAATCTATAAAGAGTATAATGAATGGTAAAGAATGAATGGATAATACCATTTTAAGATAGTAAAGAGAGGATACGAAAGATGGTTTTTAGCAGCATAGCATTTATCATGTATTTTATGCCGGTATTTTTTCTGGTTTATTATATCCTGCCGGCTTCTTATAAGAATGCCTGGCTTTTCCTTGCCAGCCTTGGTTTTTATTACTATGGTGTCAGGGGAAATCCGGGTTATCTTTTACTTATGATTATGTCCGTGGTGGTCAATTTCGTGGCTGGAAAACTGATTGAGGAACAGAAGACGAAGCGGGCACGGAAAGCCTGGCTTGTGGTTGGAATCGTCTATGATTTAGGATGGCTCATTCTGTTTAAATATCTGGGCTTTCTTATAGAGAATCTGAATGCCCTTTTTGGTGCAATGCACGTTAAGGTACAGCTGGAAACATGGAATCTGATTCTGCCGATTGGAATCAGCTTTTATACGTTCCAGATTATTTCCTATCTGGTGGACGTGTACCGGAGGGAAACGAAAGCGGAAAAATCGTTGATTTCACTGGGAACGTATCTTTGCATGTTCCCGCAGTTAATTGCAGGACCGATTGTCAATTACCATCTGATTCAGGAACAGCTTCATAAGAGAAAACATTCCATGGTAAAGGTGGAATCCGGACTTAAGGTATTTGCACTGGGACTTGCTTATAAAGTATTGCTGGCAAACCGGGTGGGACATCTTTGGACAGAGGTGACAGCAATCGGTTATGAGAGCATTTCCACACCGCTGGCATGGATGAGCATTGTGGCATACAGCCTGCAGTTATATTTTGACTTCTATGGGTATTCCCTGATGGCAATCGGACTGGGGCGGATGATGGGCTTTGACTTTCCACAGAACTTTAACAATCCGTATATGGCAGTGTCCATGACGGATTTCTGGCGCCGCTGGCATATGACACTGGGTGGCTGGTTCCGGGAATATGTATACATTCCGCTGGGCGGCAACCGCGGTGGTTTTGCAAAGACCGTCCGCAATATGTTTGTGGTATGGCTTCTGACAGGGCTCTGGCATGGCGCAAGCTGGAACTTTGTACTGTGGGGACTTTTGCTTTTTGTCTTATTATTCGTGGAAAAAGCCGGACTTGGAAAAGTGCTGGAGCGGCATAAGGCGCTTGGCCATATTTATATGATACTCTGGATACCACTTTCCTGGCTGGTCTTTGTGATTACGGATTTAAGCCAGCTTGGCATTTATTTACAGAAATTATTCCCATTCTTTGGCAGTACCGGAACGGTATTGTTTCAGGGAGATTATCTGAAATATGGTAAGACCTATGGCATTTATCTGGTGCTTGGTATCCTGTTTGCAACAGGTGTTCAGGAGAAGCTCCTTAAGAAGAATAAGAACCGCCTCTGGGTGATTTTACTGCTGCTGGCATTATTCTGGGCGAGCGTATATTGTATGTATCTTGGAATGGATGATCCATTCTTATACTTCAGATTCTAGTGAGGAAATACGATGAAAAAATATAAATTTACTATACTTTTACTGCTGACATTTGTGATTGCATTCCCGGTGATTACCGTAAAGCTTGTAACTGCGGAGCAGGAGAAGAAGGCAAGGCAGGAAGAACTGGCACAGGTGACAGACACAGAAAAAGAGCCGGCGGAAGCAGTTGCCGGAACGGAAGAAAACAGCACAGATAAAGCCGGTACAGGACAAGAAGATATTGATAGTACAGAAAATACAGAAGATAAAACAGGTACCAAGGATAATGAAACGGTGGCAGATACGGAGCAGGAGGGAACCTTTACAACAGAGGATATCAGCTATTTTTCCGATGCTTTATTTATTGGAGATTCCAGAACAGTAGGATTATCGGAGTATGCAGACCTTGGGGATGCGGATGTATTTGCAACGATTGGCTTAAGTTCCTTTAAGCTGTTTGAAACAGAGGTGGATATGCCGGGCTATGGAAAAGAAACTTTGGATGAAGTGTTAAGCCGGAAAAATTACGGAAAGATTTATCTGATGCTAGGTATCAATGAACTGGGATATCCACATGCAAGCATAGAAAAGCAATATCGTGAAGTGGTAGAGAAAATACGGGAAATGCAGCCGGATGCCATTTTATTCTTAGAGGCGAGTCTTCATGTTTCCAAGGCAAAATCCGATTCGGACAGCCTTTATAACAATGCCAATATTGACTGGCTCAATGGCGTGGTGGAGTCCTTATGTGACCAGAAGCAGACCTATTATATTGATGTGAATGAAATCTTTGATGATGGGGCAGGAAACCTCGATGCCCAGTATACCAGTGATGATGCCCATCCTCTAGGAAAATATTATGCCCAGTGGGCAGAATGGATTCTGACGAAAGCTATTGTAAAGGAAAAATAAGACCAAAACTCTTAGGAAAACGCAGTGGAAAACCGATGTATTATTTATAAAAGTGTATACAACAGTGAAAGAAATATCCGATAACCGGATAAGCGTTGCAGAAAGGCAAGGGAAGCGTATATGAATGGAATCAATACCAGTTTTGGGACACAGAGCTTATATCAGAATGACGGGACACAGGGAAGTGCAAAGTCAGATGATAAGAAGCAGGATAATAAGAATGACAGCAATGTAATAAAAGGTGCCGGTCTTAATCTGAATCAGACAGATCTGATTGGACAGAAGATGGCAAATGCCCAGAAAGAAGCATTAAAGAAGATTATGGATACATTTTCCGGTGAGCACGCAGTGGATGAAGAGATGGACGAGCGGCGTGCCCACATTAAGGAAATTGACAGCGAGATAAAAGATTATCAGAGTGAAATCCGCGACTTACAGAATAAGGAAGCTGAATTAAAGGGACGTTACCAGGTAGCGGATGGCAGCCAGGAAGAGGCAGACCTTGACCTTTTAAAGAAAGCCAGTACAGCAGAAGGAAGAAGCATGCTTTCCAAAGAAGAATTAGAGCATGTCTCAGAATTACAGAAAGGCGGAATGACAGACTATCAGAAAGAGTCCATGGACTACTATAAAATGGAGTCAGAATACAGAAGCAAGATAAAAGACCTTGGAAAGGAAAGAGCCGAGGATAACGGATACCTCCGGGCAGTACATACGGAACGGTTAAAGCATCATGATATGATAGACAGCCAGAAGGAAGCGGAAGAAATATTAGACAATGCATCCGATGAAGCAACATTAGGACTGATTGGGGAAGCAGTAGACCACATCGATGAGACCATCAAAGAAAATGAGAAAGATACGGATAAGAAGGATGCAGACAAGAAAGAGGATAAGAAGACTGATACAAAATTAGACAAGGAGACCCAGAGCAGCCTTTTAAAGAGTGAAGCAGAGAAAAAGGTTGCGGAGCATAAACTTGCCGAGGACGATATCAAAGGACTTGTCTATGATGAGCAGTTATAAACAAAATGGACAATTTGTGCTGTCAGATATACAAATTGTCGAAAAAGTATAACTTGACCATACAAAAAAAATCTATTGTATATGTCAAAAAAACGCATTGTTTCTTATACTAATAAATGTTAAAATACATAGAAGAAAAAAGAGGGAGGAAGTTAGCATGGCTTCATTCGTTGAAAACACACAGCACAAAGTAGAAAGAAAAGCTTTTGAGATAATGACCAATAGCATCGTAGGTAAGTTGACTAAGACAGATGATATCGCGAAAAGACAGGAAACATTCCTTGAACTTATTGATAAGGCAGAGACTTTCTGGGGAAATGGCGCAGACAAGGCAACATTGGATAAGGTCAGAGAGTATGTAAAGAATCCGGAGAACAGATGGGTGAAGTTTGTAAACCGTGTTCTGGATGAGACAAATCCAAATTATGCTAAGAAATTCCTTCTGAATTTAGGATATGAAGCATTTTTCCGTGGAACAAAGACAATCAGGGCAAACCGTGAGAAGTACAACTGTAATATTCCATGGCTGATTCTTTTTGACCCGACAGACGCATGTAATATGCATTGTGTAGGATGCTGGTCCGGCACATATGGCCACAAGAATAACATGTCCTATGAGGATATGGATAAGATTGTTACACAGGGTAAGGAACTTGGAACTTATCTTTACTTTATGACAGGTGGAGAACCGACTGTTCGTAAGAATGATATTTTAAAACTTGCTGAGAAGCATAATGATTGTATGTTCGGTCTTTTCTCCAACTCTACTCTGATTGATGAGGAGTTATGTAAGAAGATTGTAGAACTTGGAAATATTACATTCCTTCTTTCCATTGAGGGAACACCTGAGACAAATGATGGACGTCGTGGTGACGGACATTATGCAGCAGTTATGAAGGCAATGGATCTGTTGAAACAATATGGTATCATATTCGGAACTTCTATCTGCTATACCAGAGCCAATGTTGAGGCTGTTACCGATGAGAAATTCTTACGTTTCATTGCTGATAAGGGCGCACGTTTCGGTTTCTACTTCCATTATATGCCGGTAGGACAGAACGCAGCTCCGGAGCTGATGCCGACATTGGAACAGCGGGAAGAAATTATTAAGAAGATTCGCTGGGTTCGTACCGGAGACAATGATATCGGATTTTTCCCAATGGACTTCCAGAATGACGGAGAATTTGTTGGCGGATGTATTGCCGGTGGACGTAACTACTTCCATATTAATGCACAGGGAGACGCAGAACCGTGCGTATTTATCCATTTCTCGGATTCGAATATCCATGATAAGTCAATCCTTGAGATGCTGCAGAGTCCATTGTTTAAGGCATATCATGAAGGACAGCCATTTAACAGAAACCACCTGCGTCCATGTCCGATGCTTGAGAATCCAAAGCTCTTGAGAGAAATGGTAAACAAGACTGGTGCGAAGGGAACAAACGCTGAGGCAGAAGAGACTGTTGAGCATCTTTGCTCTAAGTGTGATCACTATGCAGAAGAGTGGGGACCGGTTGCAGACCGTATCTGGGCAGAACAGAAACATAAGAAAGCACCTTATGAGAACTATACGGAAGAAAAGAGAGAACATCCGGAACTTGCAGCATTTGAGCATGCGGATGGTTCTGATGGATTAAGAGATGAGGATCTTCAGTAATTAAATCAGATGATAAAATAGGACTAAATCAAGAGAAACCTTATACAACAAGGGTTTGAATGATTTAAGTCCTATTTTTTTGAAAGTCCGCGAGAGATAAGTAAAGCATCTTGAAGTCTTATACCTGATACAGTAAAATAGATACATCCGGCAACAGGGAGGTCTCAAATGAAACAGGAGTCCATTACAATCATATGATGAAATAGCTTTCTCTTAAGATAACCGCAGCATAATATTTGAAATAAACTCCGTTTCCTCATTATAAAACCGGGTAGAACCATGATAACGTTCGGCAGTGGTTTGGATAGAAAGAAGTCCAATACCGCTGCCGCTTTCTGTTGTAGACAGAAACTGCCCGTTCATCTTTTTTACAATTCCATTGAAGCTGTTTACCATTGTGATATATATGGTGCCCGGACTGTTAAGGTCAGAACTGAGGTGGATATATCTATTTTCCACCGGAACCTGACAGCAGGCATGGATGGCATTTTCCAAAAGATTGCCGAAAAGCAGGCTTAAGTCTACATCAGAAATAGAAATCTTCCGGGGAACAATAACCTTAAAATCCATTTTGATATGACAGGATTCTGCAAGGGAAGCATAGTAACTGATAACTGCATTCACAGCCATGTTTTGGCAGAAAAGATACTGCATGGAATGTCTTCCGGTTTCCATCTGGTAGTCAGCCATATAATTTTTTAATTCTTCATATTGCCCGGATTGGGCCAGCTCCTGCATAACTGCAATGGTATGTTTGAAATCATGCCGCTCCTGACGGGACTGATCGAGATAATTCTGAAGCTTGACATACTGGCTTGCCTGGGCGCGGTACATAATCGAAGTGGTATCTGCTTTGATTTTCTGTGCAGTTGTAACGGCAATGAGATAAAGCAGAATCTGGAAGGTTATAAAAAAGATAAAAAGAACCACCTCGATAACCATGGCAATTACAAATACCCGGCCTACACGGATATTGTTGTAGTCCTTAGGCAGCATAAAGATATTACAAAAAGTAATAATGGCAGGAATAATCCATGTAAGCCACCAGAATAAAGGCTGATTTACATTTTCGAAAATCCATTTCAGCTTATCTTTTATGACGATAAATACGAACATAATAAGAAAGCTGATGGCGTATTGTAAGAGCAGTCCCGGAACAGAGCTGTCATCTACATTGGAAGAAGGGACGGTATAAGCAATGATATAATCGTTGGCAATGCAGCCAAAGGAAAGGGCTGCGGTGGCACATAAAAATAAATACCAGAGCTTTAGATTACTCAGGCGGACCGTAATAAAATATACAATAAGGCATACGGACAGGAGTGGGAAAAAGAACAGATTTGCATCATAATTCCCGGTGGATTCAACGCAGCCTAAAATCAGACAAATTGCAGTCATAACCGGAATCAGAACAGAAAAGAGTTTCCGCAGGGGAATTGATATCCAGTCAGCAACCGGAACGATGCAGATAAAAATACCCGGGAAAATAACTCCGTAATGGGCTGCGGCAATCAGAACAGTAAAAGGATTCATGACAGACCTCCGTGTAAAAGTGACTTTGTGCGTTGGGTAAATTGCCAGGTAATATAAGTCTGCTGAAGGGTATTAGACTGCTTTTTGTTCATGGAAAAGGATGCTCCATCATTCATCATGCAGACTGCTCCGTCCATGGAAGAAACATAGTCCAGATTTACCATAACACCACGGTTAATGGTCAAAAAACGTTCATCCTCCGAAAGCGTGCGGGTAACATCCCGAAACAGCATACGGCAGCGGATTTCTTCGCTGGTATGAATAATAAGATAGTTTGAATCTGAAATAATATATTGAATGTCCGAATAAAGAATCGGAAGCTTCGTCTTGTTGGTATTTACGGTCAGAAATAAATGGGAATCCAAAACAGGACGGACAGCCAGAAGGTCATCTAATAACGGATGGATGGCAGCTTTGGTAATCGGTTTTTGCAGATAGTCGAAAGCGTGGACATGCAAAGCTTCCACATGATATTCCGAGCTGGAGGTCAGAAAGACAATCGGTGTCTTCGGTGAAATCCTGCGAAAAGAAACCGCAAGGTCAATCCCGTTTGCTTCCTTAAGATAAATATCGAATAGCACAAAATCATAGGAATTCGAGGCGGCAGACAACAAAAAAGCATCCCCTTCGGTAAAGGTATCACAGCAGACCGTTATGTTATGGCTGCCGCACCAGTCCCGGATGAGCAGCTCTGTCATATGTATTTCTTCTATATTGTCATCAACAATTGCAAACCGCAATAAGATAGCCTCCTTTCGATTTCATGGCTTTTCAGGCATTATTATAGCATACCTGTCGAAAAAATACGAATCTTTCATCCCACTAAAGTGCTTTTCATCCCACCCCGATTGACAAGCCTTCAAAAAGAATGGTATAAAGGAAATTGGTATACAAATTCATTTTGAAAAATATTTCGTAAGAGAAAAATAAATTTGGGAGGTAACTTATGAAATTAAAAAAGAAAACATGTGGAATCTTGGCAGTGTTACTGCTGCTGATGACTGTATTTACCGGAATGCAGGAAGTAATACCGGTACATGCAGAGGGACTGAAGGTATCCATAAACGGAACGGAACTAGAGGATGGCAGA
Organism: Roseburia sp. AF20-18LB; assembly: GCF_003461185.1. Lineage (NCBI taxonomy): Bacteria > Bacillati > Bacillota > Clostridia > Lachnospirales > Lachnospiraceae > Roseburia > Roseburia sp. AF20-18LB. The sequence goes on along the minus strand of NZ_QTWP01000004.1, from coordinate 186,717 downwards.
TACTATGAATTCGGAGGAAGCAGAGGGAGTGGAACCATGAGTGAATGTGACCCGGCGGCTCTTCCGGGAGCATATATCTATTATAGTGCAGGTATAATGGAAGTAAAAGGAAGTGTAAAAATATATTCGAACGGAGGAAGTTCAACAGAAATCTTAAAGATTGAAAATGGAACCCTGACATTGAAAGGGGATGGTAACTTTTATTTGACAAATGATAATGATACGGAAACATTGGTTACAGGAACTGCAGATGCAGTACTTAAGGCGGATGAATATACCGGAGATATTCAAGTTTCTGGAAGGGGTGGAAATGCTCTTATAAAGGGACTTTCTCTGGTGGACTTAAAAACCGCCGGGGAGATAACTTTAGATGCAGACGATGTTACTGGTGATGTATTTATCTCTGCCGGTTCAGTTAAGCTTGAGGCGGATCAGTTGGACATCTATTTATCAGGTGGAGCGGTGAAGTATCTGATAGAGGCAACGGATGAGCAGAACGGAGAAATCAGCCTGAAAAAGACTGGTTCCCTGAATTCGTTTGATCTGGTAAATGGAAATAATATAAATGTAACAGAGGCATTTTTTAAAGCAAAAGATACATTTCTGTCATCCAATGGAAACAGTAATTCGAACAGTTCGAGTGGCAGGATAGTTCTTGTGGGTGAAACAATAGCAGAAGGCAATCTTGAATTAGAAACAGTAAAAGATGTAACAATCCGCGCAAAGAAGACTGCGGTAAAAGGAAATCTCGCTGTCAATGCAGAAAATGGATATGGTGTTGAGATAACCAGTGAAGGGGGAGCGGTATCAACCGGAAGTACAGAGATTACGGCACCTTCATTAGTTGTTATGCTGCAGGCAAATGGAGATGCTGCCATAATCGAAGGAAATGCAAAGATAAATGCAAATAGAATATCCATGCAGAGTGCGAACAATGCAGCAATTGCAGGGGATGCAGACCTTCAGGCACGAAATTACATTACACTTCTGGGAGCAGAAGGGCATTCTGTAATAGGGGGAAGCAACATTTTAATGAATGCAGCAGGCGGTGAGCTTTCCATATCCAGAACCGGAAGTGCTGCTACCGGTACTCCGCCACTTCTGGGAGGAACATTGCAGACGCAGAATGATATCGTAAAATATAGCGATGGCGGGGAAAACTGGGTACAGATAATGGCAACCGGCGAGACATATGATGTAGATAACTGTGAACATCCGATTTTAGCAGGATATTCCGGCAGATGTATGGTCTGTGGAGAATATGACATAGAATATGCAGAGCTGATTGGAACGGATGGAACGACTAAGAGAATGCTGAATGGAGACTTCGGTGGAACCGGAGCACGTAATGATTTCAGATACCTGGAAGATGGAGATACCATCAAATTTGTGAAAGATATTTATGGAAATGGAAGAACCGCAGCAATCGGAGACAGTAAAGCCGTAACCCTTGACCTGAACGGACATACATTGATTCTGGATACGATTTCCTCAGGGAACAATCTTACCATTGCAAATGGTAATTATAAGGGAAAGATTACCAATGGCGGTGTCGGACTTACAAAGGAACTGACCTTTAAAAATGCAAAAGCAGCACTGACTGATTTACAGTGGATGACGAACAGTGGAGTAAAGCTTGAGGGAAGTGAAGTTACAGTATCCGGAAATGACGGTTCTGGACGGTGCTGGTTAGAGAAGCTTACAATGGATGAAGATTCAAAGCTGGTATTAAAGAATGTGAGTCAGGGCATTTCGAATTATGCCAACGTTGCTCTGGAAGAAAGTCTCGGAACAATCCGGGGATTCCTGCCAAAAGATTATTCTATTGCAAATAGGAAGAGAAATCCGGCAGATGTTGATTACAGAAATACCATTGTGGATGCAGATGGTCAGATTGCCCAGAATGTGGAGCTTCGTTATCGTAAGATGACAGATGCAGATTTATCAGCAACATTGAATCCAACGACCTATACTTATGATGGAACAGCAAAGGAACCGGAAGTACTTGTGGTATATGACGGACAGACACTGACAAAGGATACGGATTATACCGTTGCTTATTCGGATAACAAAAATGCAGGAAATGCAGAGGTAACAATAACAGGTATTGGAGTGTATCATGAAGCAGCACATCTGCAGTTTACGATAGGGAAGGCAGGTCAGGCGGCACCAACAGGACTGAAGGCTGTAAATACCAGTAAAACAGGTGCAAGTGATGGAGCCATTGAAAACCTGACTACTGCAATGGAATACAGCACAGATGAAATTCATTGGATCAAGGTTACAGATGGTACAAAGATAAGCCAGCTTGCAGCAGGTGACTATTTCGTACGGTATGCAGAGACAGGGAACTATCTGGCTTCTGCATCTACAAAGGTGACAGTTGCCGTAAAGGAAGCCCCTTCCACTGGAAACGGTTCCAATCCAGGTGAAACCACAGGCAGTAATGGAACTACAGGCAGCACTGGAACGAACGGTTCCGGCACAGTAGCGGGAACTTCAAATAGAAGCAGCTCTGATGCAGCCGGTTCTAATACGGCAGCCCTGACGGGAACAACACAGAAGACTGCAACTATAAAAACTGGTGATGAAACACCGGTTGGAAGAATACTGCTTCTGATGTTTTCCGCAGCTGGATTGATGGTTGTGGCAGCTGCTGGCAGAAAGAAATATTGTTAATTGTTTAAGAAGGCACGCAGCGCATCCTTTTGTGCTTTATAATCACTGATTCCTAAATCATAAAGCTCCTGCATGATTTTCGGGTCAGTGGTAAAAGTGCCAATCTTAACCTGATGGGACGGTGCAAAGAGAAATGCCCGTCCTTCTTTTTGTAATTTTGCAGCAACTTCTACCGAGTGCCGGTAATTTAAGTGTCTGTTATCAATTGCAGTAATCGTATTTGGAAATTTCCGTAACATCTTTTTGTAAAGAAAACGGTAACTCTCCGGCTGCTTGACATAGCCAAGTGGACGGCAGTAGATAATTACTACCTTGTCGCAGCCATCTGCAATGGCACGTTCAACCGGAATGGAATCTGCAACACCGCCATCATAGTAATAATTGCCGTGAAAAGAAATCGGTTTGCAGAAGCCCGGAAGGGCACAGGTTGCCATAATGCCGCGGTAATCATCACGGCCTAAATCTTCTTTGGAAAAATATTCTGCCTTTCCGGTGGCAGCATTGGTTACCGGAAAATGAAATTCACTTGGATTTGCTGCTAAGGCATCATAATCCAGCGGGTCGTTTCCTGTGGAATTGGTTAAGGTTCCGTAAATATATTGAAGTCCGAAGAGAGAACCGGTTTTAATCAGATTTTTGATACTGATGTAGCGGGGGTCTTTTACATGCTCTATATAGAAACGCAGATTACGGCCACGTTGCCCGGCAAGGTAAGAAGCAGTATTTGCCGCACCGGCAGATACCCCCATACAATAATCAAATGTAACATTGTCGTCTAAGAAGGCATCCAGAATTCCGGCACTGTAAGCGCATTTCATACCGCCGCCTTCTACAATCAATCCAGACTTTTCCACGATATTCACCTCTTGAGATATACTTCGTTAATTTTTTCACATATAGTTTAGCACATTGAAGAAGAATGTCAAAATACATTTTTTATTGTATGTATATTCCGGGAAAATATAAGAGTTTGCGGCATTCGGGCTGCTACCCATATGTCACTGCATTGTTAAGAGTCTCTAAGAATTTCATGAAATATAAAAAAAGTTCCGGCAACCGGCACAAATTCACATCCATGTTCATCTGTGCCTTGCTGGCACGTCCATGTGCCAGCATTGCCAGTTTTGGTGAGAAATTCTAAGAGTCTCTAAACAATTTCGTTAATATATGGGGAGCAGCACGAATGCCGCAAATTGATATAATTTCCCCGGAATAATCCACACAGAATCTCCTTCCGGTCGTTGAAACCTTCCGCAAAAAACGTTATAATATGAGACAGTGATAAAAGGCGAAGAATAGAAACAGCGGAAGAGAGGAAACGGGATTGGCATTTGCCCATTTACATGTACATACAGAATACAGTCTGTTAGACGGTTCAAATAAAATAAAAGAATATGTGGAGAAAATCAAGGCACTTGGCATGACAGCAGGGGCGATTACCGACCATGGTGTTATGTATGGTGTCATTGATTTCTATAAGGCAGCCAGGGAGGCGGGAATTAACCCGGTTCTTGGCTGTGAAGTCTATGTGGCTCCTGGCTCCAGATTAGACCGCGAGATGGTACATGGAGAGGACAGATACTATCATCTTGTGCTTCTGGCAGAGAATAACACAGGCTATAGCAATCTGATGAAAATTGTATCCAAAGGCTTTGTGGAGGGATACTATTATAAGCCGCGTGTGGACATGGAAGTGTTAGAAAAATACCATGAGGGAATCATTGCCCTAAGTGCCTGTCTGGCAGGTGAAGTACAGCGTAATCTGGTACGTGGAATGTATGAAGAAGCAAAAGAAGTAGCTTACCGCTATGAACGCTGTTTTGGAAAAGGCAATTTCTTTTTAGAGCTGCAGGATCATGGAATCCCGGAGCAGAAGCTGGTAAACCAGCAGCTTCTCCGCATGAGTCAGGAGACCGGAATTGAGCTGGTGGCAACCAATGATGTGCATTATACCAATGCAGAGGATGCAGAGCCTCATGACATCCTGCTCTGTCTTCAGACCGGAAAGAAATTAGCGGACGAAGACAGAATGCGCTATGAAGGTGGACAGTATTATGTCAAATCCGAAGAGGAAATGAAATTACTTTTTCCATATGCACTGCAGGCACTGGAAAATACCCAGAAGATTGCAGACCGCTGTCATGTGGAAATTGAATTCGGACATACCAAGGTGCCGCATTTTGAGGTGCCGGAAGGCTATGATTCCTGGACTTATTTAAATAAATTGTGTCATGAAGGACTGGATAAGCGGTATGGAGCCGATGCACCAGAATATTTACAGAAATTAGATGACGAGCTTGCCGTTATTAAAAATATGGGATATGTGGACTATTTCCTGATTGTGTGGGACTTTATCCATTATGCGAGAGAGCATGATATTATGGTGGGACCGGGACGAGGCAGTGCCGCAGGAAGCCTTGTTTCTTACACCACCGGAATTACAGATATTGACCCGGTTCGTTACAATCTGATTTTTGAGCGTTTCTTAAATCCGGAACGTGTATCTATGCCCGATATTGATGTGGATTTCTGCTTTGAACGAAGACAGGAAGTTATTGATTATGTGGTAGAAAAATATGGCAAGGATTGTGTGACACAGATTGTAACCTTTGGTACGCTGGCAGCCCGTGGAGTAATCCGTGATGTGGGGCGTGTCATGGATTTGCCGTACAATTTTGTAGATACGATTGCCAAGGCAATTCCAAATGAACTGGGAATTACCATTGATAAGGCACTGATGATGAACCCGGAGCTCCGGGGCATGTATGAATCTGACGAGTCAGTAAAGAAACTTATCGATATGTCAAGAAGATTAGAAGGTCTGCCGAGGCATACGTCCATGCATGCAGCAGGCGTGGTAATCAGCCAGAAACCAATGGATGAATATGTTCCGTTGTCAAGAGCATCCGATGGCACCATAACCACACAGTTTACCATGACTACCATTGAAGAATTAGGACTTCTGAAAATGGATTTCTTAGGACTCCGGACACTGACTGTAATCCAGAATGCAGTCCGTCTTGCAGAAAAGAGCAGCGGTAAAAAAATTGATATGAATGCCATCGATTATAACGATAAGAAAGTGCTAGACTCCCTTGGAACCGGTAAAACCGATGGTGTCTTCCAGTTGGAAAGTGCCGGAATGAAGAACTTCATGAAAGAGTTGAAGCCGCAGAGCTTAGAGGATGTTATCGCAGGTATTTCTCTTTACCGTCCGGGTCCAATGGACTTTATTCCGGCTTATATCAAGGGAAAAGACCACCCGGAAAGCATTACCTATGACTGCCCGGAATTGGAGCCGATTCTGGCGCCGACCTATGGCTGTATCGTATATCAGGAACAGGTTATGCAGATTGTACGTGACCTCGCCGGTTATACATGGGGCAGATCTGACCTTGTGCGCCGTGCCATGTCTAAGAAAAAAGGCAAGGTAATGGAGCAGGAGCGGAAGAACTTTGTCTATGGTAATCCGGAAGAAAATGTTCCGGGCTGTATTGCAAGAGGAATCGATGAGAAAGTGGCAAACAAGATTTACGATAACATGATTGACTTTGCCAAATACGCATTTAATAAATCCCATGCGGCAGCTTATGCAGTGGTTGCATATCAGACCGCATATTTGAAATACTATTATCCGGTAGAGTTTATGGCAGCGTTAATGACATCAGTCTTAGACAATACTTCCAAAGTCTCAGAATATATCTACACCTGCCGCCAGATGGGAATCGCAATTCTGCCGCCGGATATCAATGAAGGCGAGGGTGGTTTCTCCGTATCCGGACAAGCAATCCGCTATGGACTTTCTGCCATTAAGAGTATCGGAAGACCGGTGATTGATGCCATTGTGGAGGAGCGTAAAATCCGTGGGCCGTTTACCACGTTAAAGGATTTTATTACAAGACTTTCCGGAAGAGAAGTGAATAAACGGACCATAGAAAACTTTATCAAAGCGGGAGCCTTAGACGGACTGGAAGGAAACCGCCGTCAGAAGATGATGATATACGGTTCTCTTCTGGATGCACTGAATCAGGAAAAGAAGACCACAATGGCTGGTCAGATGACACTTTTTGATATTGCACCGGAAGAGGACAAGGCAGAGTACGAAATCAAGCTTCCGGATGTAGAAGAGTATGACAAAGAAGTGCTTCTTGGCTTTGAAAAGGAAGTCCTTGGCATATATATCAGCGGACATCCGCTGGAAGAATATATGGAGCGTTTAAAGAAGAATACCAATGCCGTTACTACAGACTTTGTACTGGATGAAGAGACCGGAACCCTTAAGGTATCGGATGGCGCAAAGGTGTGTATCGGTGGAATGATTACCGATAAAGTCATCAAGTATACCAAGAATAATAAGGCAATGGCATTTATTACGTTAGAAGATCTGGTGGGAACAGTGGAAATCATCATTTTCCCGAAGGATTATGAGCGTTATGCAAAATATCTTGAAAATGATGCCAAAGTATTTGTGGAAGGCCGTGTAACTGCAGAAGAAGACCGTAACGGCAAGCTTATTTGTGAGAAAATCATTTCCTTTGATGAAGTGAAACGGGAGCTGTGGCTGCAGTTCCCAAGTAAGAGCGATTTCGAAGAAAAAGAAGGTGCTCTTTATGGAAAAATGATGGATGCCGATGGCTCAGAGCATGTCGTTATTTATCTTGCAGCAGAAAAACAGATGAAGCGTCTGCCGGAAAACAGAAATGTTGCAATTACAAAAGAGCTTTTAGAAGATCTTGGGAATTTCTTAGGTAAAGATAATGTAAAAGTTGTAGAAAAGTCGTTGTAGCCATTGCAAAACCACAGTTTAAGGATTAGAATAAAAATGATTGGATAAAGAACAAAGAGAAGTGTTTACATATAGGAGGTAACAGGGAATGTCAAAAGAAATTCAGACAATTGGTGTTTTAACCAGTGGCGGGGATGCTCCGGGCATGAACGCTGCTATCCGTGCAGTAGTAAGGGAAGCTATTGCAAAGGGAAAGAAAGTAAAAGGAATTAAGAGAGGTTATGCAGGTCTTTTGCAGGAAGAGATTATTGATATGGAAGCAAAAGATGTAGCAGACATTATCCAGAGAGGTGGAACAATTTTACAGACTGCACGTTGTCAGGAATTCGTAACACCGGAAGGACAGCAGAAGGGTGCTGAAATCTGCAGAAAACATGGCATTGATGGAATTATCGTAATCGGTGGAGACGGTTCCTTTAAGGGCGCACAGAAGCTGGCAGCACTTGGAATCAACACCATCGGATTACCGGGAACCATTGACCTTGATATTTCCTGTACCGATTATACCATCGGTTTTGATACCGCAGTAAATACTGCCATGGAAGCCATTGATAAGGTACGTGATACCTCAACCTCCCATGAGCGCTGCTCCATCATTGAAGTAATGGGCAGAGGCGCAGGCTACATTGCACTGTGGTGTGGTATTGCCAATGGAGCAGAGGATATCCTGCTTCCGGAGAAATATGATTATGACGAGCAGAAGCTTGTAAATAATATTATAGAGAACAGAAAACGTGGAAAGCAGCATCATATTATTGTAAATGCAGAAGGTATCGGTCATTCCGCAAGCATGGCAAAGAGAATTGAAGCAGCAACCGGAGTTGAAACCAGAGCGACCATCTTAGGACACATGCAGCGTGGTGGAAGCCCGACCTGTAAAGACCGTGTTTATGCATCTACCATGGGATGCATTGCCGTAGATTTGCTGTGCGAAGGCAAATCCAACCGTCTTGTAGCATATAAAAATGGTGAATTCGTAGATTATGATATTGACGAGGCACTGGCAATGACCAAATCCATTCCGGAATATCAGTATGAGATCTGTAGAAATCTTTCCAGATAGGATGTTATTATGATTACCAGTACAGCAAATCCGCAGGTGAAAAATTTAATTCAGTTAGTAAAAAAAGCCAAAGTTCGTAATGAACAGAGGCTTTTTGTTGTGGAAGGAATCCGTATGTTCCGGGAAATCCCGGAAGGCTGGCTTGATAGAATTTATGTTTCCGAGCATTTCATGGAAGAGGAATCCCATGTAAAAGTTCTGCAGGGGAAAAATTATGAAGTACTTGCCAATCATGTGTTTGAAAGTGTGTCCGATACCAAGACACCGCAGGGAATCCTTTGTCTTGTGAAAATGCCGGATTATACCTTAGAAGAAGTAATACCAAAGGAAAATGCCCATCTTCTGATTCTTGAAAGTATTCAGGATCCGGGCAATTTAGGCACGATGTTCCGGACCGGAGAGGGAGCGGGAATCAGCGGAATTATCATGAACCGCACCACTGTAGATGTTTTTAATCCAAAGACCATCCGCTCCACTATGGGCAGTATCTTTCGCGTACCATTTTTCGTGACGGAAAACCTGCAGGATATATTGATGCAGTTAAAGTCCCGGAAAATAAAGCTCTACAGTGCCCATCTGCAGGGCAGTGTTTCTTATGAGGAGCCGGATTATAAAGAACCCACAGGCTTTTTAATTGGAAATGAAGGAAATGGATTATCGGATGAGATTGCCAGAATGGCAGATACCTATATCCACATTCCAATGGCAGGAAAAGTAGAATCACTGAATGCAGCAATTGCGGCAACACTGCTGATGTATGAGGCAGCACGCCAGAGGAGGTAAGGGATGTTCCGGTTATGGGCAAAAGAATTTAAAGACAATCATATGTTAAAGGATACCACCATCTGTGATGACTCCGGGGATACCAGAACCCATAAGGTGTTCCGGGCATTAGATGAGGTGTGCTATACCTTTGATTTGGGAAAACCAATCTGGTTAGACCGCAATGTGGATGAATTTAAGCGGCATGCAAAGACCAGGTTTTATCAGGATAATTTTGTGGAAGAAATTGAATTTGATTTTTTGGAAATTCATGTGATTGAAGAGGATTAAGTAACTGTGTCAGGAGGAAAGAAAATGGAAGGGCAGATGCGCCGGGATACCATCATTAAGATGCTGGGGGAGAAGGGAAAACCTTTGTCCGGAACAGAATTGGCAAAAGAATTAGGAGTCAGCCGTCAGGTGATTGTACAGGATATTGCATTGCTTCGTGCAGTAAATAAGAATATTTTAAGCACCAACAAAGGCTATGTGCTTTATGACCCTTCGGAAGAGACACAGAAAGCAAGAAGAACCATTGCAGTAAGCCACAGTGATGAACAGACACAGGATGAGCTTTATACCATCGTGGATTTCGGTGGGAAAGTCTTAGACGTCGTAATCGAGCATGATATTTACGGACAGATAACGGTGGATCTGATTTTAAAAAGCCGTCAGGATGTGGACGAATTTATTGCAAAGGTTGCAAAGAGCAAGGCAAAGCCGCTTAAGACACTGACCGGAAATAAACACTTTCATACCGTAGAAGCAGATTCAGAACAATTACTTGACATCATAGAAGAAAAATTACGGGAAAAAGGCTACGCAAGATAACAGCTTGACTTTTTTTCTCGATATGGTAAACTACTCCTTGACTGACAAGACAACTGACAAGACAGTTAAAGTCAAGGAGGAAGAAAAATGGAAAAGATAAAAGCGTTCTTAAAACGCAAAAATATTATTATCTCAGCAAAAAGATATGGCATTGATGCCTTAGGTGCAATGGCACAAGGTCTTTTTGCTTCTCTTTTAATTGGAACAATTATCAGTACAATTGGTGAGCAGGCTGGCATCCAGCTTCTGGTGGACATCGGTGGATATGCCAAAGCAGCAACCGGCCCGGCAATGGCAATCTCCATTGGTTTTGCTTTGCAGTGTCCGCCACTGGTGCTTTTTTCACTGGCAGCCGTCGGTGTGGCCGCAAATACCCTGGGTGGAGCAGGCGGACCGCTGGCAGTATTGATTGTCACCATCTTTGCAGCCGAATTCGGTAAAGCAGTATCCAAAGAAACTAAAATTGATATTATCGTCACTCCGTTTGTAACCATTTTCATCGGAGCAGGCTTATCAATCTGGTGGGCACCGGCAATCGGAGCCGCAGCCAGTGCAGTAGGAAATGCCATTATGTGGGCAACCGAATTGCAGCCGTTCTTTATGGGAATTTTAGTCTCTGTAATTGTAGGTATCGCACTGACGCTGCCAATCAGCAGTGCTGCAATCTGTGCAGCTTTGGGACTGACCGGACTGGCAGGAGGAGCTGCAGTAGCAGGATGCTGTGCCAACATGGTAGGTTTTGCAGTACTGAGCTTCCGGGAAAATAAATGGGGTGGACTTTTCGCACAGGGAATCGGAACTTCCATGTTACAGATGGGAAATATCGTGCGGAATCCAAGAATCTGGCTTCCGGCAATTTTAAGCTCCGCCATAACAGGTCCAATAGCAACCTGCGTCTTCCATCTTCAAATGAACGGTGCAGCCGTAGCATCCGGAATGGGAACCTGTGGACTGGTTGGTCAGATTGGTATTTATACCGGCTGGATTAATGATATTGCATCCGGCACCAAGGCAGCCATTACACCAATGGACTGGATTGGAATGCTGTTAGTATGCTTTATCTTACCGGGTGTTTTAACCTGGGCATTCGGTCTGTTCTTCCGTAAGATTGGCTGGATCAAAGAAAATGATTTGAAGCTCGATTTATAAGAAAGATTTAAGAAAATATAGATAAAAGTTATACCATAAGAAAATAAAAACAATACCTCTTGTGCATAATTATTAAAAATTGATAAAAATTTAACTAATAACAAACATATTATACAAAGATGTGCTATACTAAAATTAGATTGTTATTGCATATATTATAACTTACGAGGAAAATTCCGGAAATATAAAAAGGTTATTTTCCGCAGTAGATGCATGGAGGAGTAGAAAATGGAATCACCAATTGAAGTGACAGAAGGTGTAGATGGTTGGAATACCATAATCTTTCTTTATAATTCTGCATTAAAAGAAGTTGGAACCAAGCTTGAAATATTAAATGATGAATTTCAGCATGTACATCAGTACAATCCGATAGAATATATAAAGCGGCGGATTAAGACGCCGGAGAGTATCGTAAAGAAGCTGAAACGATATGGTTACGAGAGTACCATTGATAATATGGTCAATTATGTAAATGACATTGCAGGAATCCGTATTGTATGTTCCTTTACCTCTGATATTTATCGTATGGCAGAGATGATTGGAAAACAGAATGACCTTACCGTGGTATCGGTAAAGGATTATATCAGGCATCCGAAGGAAAGCGGCTATAAGAGTTATCATATGTTGGTTACGGTGCCGATTTTTTTATCAGACCGTGTAGTGGATACAAAGGTTGAGATTCAGATACGGACCATTGCAATGGATTTCTGGGCGAGTCTTGAACATAAGATATATTACAAATTCGAAGGAAATGCACCGGAATATATCAGTAAAGATTTGCGGGAGTGTGCAGAAATTGTTTCTATGCTGGATGCAAAGATGTTATCCCTGAACGAAGCAATTCTAGAGGCCAAGGCAGCACAGGAAGCAGAGCTATTGCGGGAAGAAAAAAATAGAGCGGATAAAGAAAAATAAAAGAAGCTGCCAAAACCGGCAGCTTCTTTTTTACGCGAGTAGCGAGAAAAATCGCATGCTTGCGTGCAGATTTGGCGAGCACCGCGATAACTCGAGAAACTCGCAAAGCGTGTTTCTCGTAGTTGCAAGTGGCTTAAAAATGATTTAATCGTCTTCTCCATTCATCCAGCTATCGAATTTTTCTAATACTTTATCATAGGTCTGCTGGGAAATATCAGGAAGCTTTCCACCCCAGGCTTTGGTAGCCTGATCGAAGCCCTTTTTAAAAGCATCTGCTAATTCCTGGGCCTTGGACTTGTCATTACCGGATAATGCTTTTGCAAAATCTAAAATACGGTCAGAGGTCTGGTTTACACCCCAGTATCCGTCTTCTGCAATATCAGCCTGTGCCTGTGCCTTTACATCAGCAGAAACAGTGAAGTTACCGCCTGCAAGGAAAGACCACATATCATCGGCTTTGCCAATGGCTGCGCCCTGTTTGCTCATCATCTGTTCTACAATTCCGCGAAGCTGTGAAATACGGCTGTCAGAATCAGCTTTCATCTTTGCAATGAGAGCAGAGTTCTGTGTCTTTTGGGAAGAACTGCTCTTGTCACTGGAGCCTTTTTCATAGATAACACCGGTAGAGGTGTCATTCTTCGAAGATTCGGTCTTCTTAGAAGAAACTTTGGAATCTGTGGCAACAGTGGATGCAGCAGATACATAATTGTTAATAGAATTAATTGCCATAATCTTAACCCTCCTTGGTCAAATGCTTACTAAGTATCCATTCTTAGTCTTATTCATATATTTTATCGGTAAGAATGGGACAAAATATAAGAGGAAGAATTGACCTTTTTTAGAAAAAATGATAACATAAATTTGTATCATGTATACAAAATACAGGAGAAAAACAATGGACGAACTTGCAGTAAAAGCACTGGCAAAAATAAATCTTGGATTGGACGTATTACGTCGGAGAGAAGATGGGTATCATGAAGTAAAGATGGTTATGCAGACCATTCATTTATATGACCAGCTTCATCTTAAGAAAATAGAGTCTGGCATACATTTAGAGACAAATCTTGGATTTCTTCCGGTAGATGAAAGTAATCTGGCTTACCGGGCAGCGAGACTTATGAAAGAAAAATATCAGATTGAAGAAGGCATTGATATCCGGCTGAATAAGCGGATTCCTGTTGCTGCCGGGATGGCAGGTGGAAGCACGGATGCCGCAGGTGTGCTTTATGGAATCAATGAATTATTCAATCTTGGAATAAAGAGGAAAGAACTGATGGAACTGGGCGTTCAGATTGGGGCTGACGTACCGTATTGCATCATGCGTGGTACAGCTTTGGCAGAAGGCATTGGAGAAAAATTAACTTCACTGCCACCGATGGTGAAGTGTCCGGTAGTGATTGCCAAACCGCAGGTCAGTGTATCTACTAAATATGTCTATGAGAATCTGAAGCTGGATGAGCATACACAGCATCCTGACATTGATGCCTTGATACAGAATATCCGCACAAAGGATTTGCCGGCAATTGCATGTAGTATGGGAAATCTTTTAGAAACGGTTACTGCAAAGAAGTATCCGGAGATAGAGAAGATAAAAGAACTGATGCGGGAAAATGGTGCATTGAATGCCATGATGAGTGGAAGTGGTCCGACAGTATTTGGACTTTTTGATGAACTGGAAACGGCAAAAATGGCAGCAGCGATTGTACGCCAGAGCGGGCTCGCAAGGCAGGTCTTTGTAACAGAGATTTATAATAATAGAAGATAACAACATGCTCTTTATAAAAAGGGTTGGAGGGTTAATATATGACAGATAATCTGGAATTAAATATGAATGCATATCTTCCTTTGCGAGATGTTGTATTTAATACACTTCGTGAGGCAATATTAAAAGGAGAATTAAAACCGGGTGAAAGACTGATGGAGCTGCAGCTGGCATCTAAGCTTGGAGTCAGCCGGACTCCGATTCGTGAGGCCATCCGGATGTTAGAGCAGGAGGGGCTTGCTGTAACCATACCGAGAAGAGGAGCCGAGGTTGCCCGTATGACAGAAAAGGACATGGAAGATGTGTTACAGATCCGGGCAGCATTAGATGAACTGGCAGTGCAGCTTGCAACAGAACAGATTACAGATGAACAGTTTGGTGCATTAGAACAGGCAAGACAGAATTTTGAAAATTCTTTAAAAAGTGATGATGTAAAAGAAATTGCACAGGCAGATGTAGCATTTCATGATGCTATTTATAATGCTACCGGAAATGCAAAACTGGTATCCATGCTGAACAATCTGCGGGAGCAGATGTATCGTTACCGTGTAGAATATTTAAAGGACGAGACGATTTATCCGAGATTATTAAAGGAACATAAGGATATTGCAGAGAGTCTTCGCAGGAAGGACAAGTCCCGTGCTTCAGAAACCATGCGGGAGCATGTGAAGAATCAGGCAGAAGCAGTCAAAGATATGATCCGTCAGCAGGAACAAGACCAATAGCATAAAGAAACAGGAATAAAAAAACAAAATACGGAAACACTAAGGACAGACCGCACAGGGTCTGTCCTTTTTGCATATGCACAGGTGACTGGAAAATCGCATGCTTATATGCAGAGCTGGCGGACATCCGATACTATAAAAATTATGCCAAGGAGTTGATTTATGCAGCAGAAAGAAGAGAAAATCACAGGGCACACTGCAAAGCATATCGCAGGACACACCGCAGAACATACAACAGAACGTAATGCAGAATACAATGATGAAATTACAACCAGTTTGCAGGAAAATGCTGCACGTTTTCAGAAGATATTTTCCGGGTGTGCGGATATTAAAATGCGAACCATGAAGATTGGACAGAAGCAGCAGATTGCGTGTATGGCAGCATACATAGAGGTAACCGGTGGTGGAGCAATTTTTGAGAAATCGCTCGTTGGCAGGCTTTTAAACGAATTGTGTCATTATAATGAAAAAGAAGTCTATGAGCGGCTGTCGCAGAATGCCCTTGGCTTATCGGATGTTACGCCCTTTGATACTTTTTCGGATGCAGCAGCAGGTCTTCTGACCGGAGATACCATTCTATTTATAGATGGCTATGATAAAGCGTTAAAGATTCCGGATAAGGGATACCCGTCTATGGGAATTTCAGAAGTAAATTCAGAAAAGGTAATCCGGGGCTCTAATGAAGGATTTACCGAGTCCGTAAAAGCAAATACGGCATTAGTACGTAAAAGGATTCGTTCTCCGAAAGTAAAGGTAAAAGAGAAAAAGGTAGGGCTGCGCAGTAAGACCAATGTGGATTTGATGTATATGGAGGATTTGATTTATCCCGGAGTTTTAGAGGAGGTAGAAAAGCGGCTTGATGGATTTGAAATTGACGGAGTCTTAGACAGTGGAATTATTGAACAGCTTACAGAGGAAAAATGGTATTCTCCATTTCCACAGTTTCAGACCACACAGCGGCCAGACCGTGCAGCCATGGCGATTTTAGAGGGAAGGGTAGTGCTGATTGCGGATAATTCACCAATTGCACTGATTCTGCCGACGGATTATAACTCCTTCATACAGACCAGTGATGACTATTACAATCGCTGGGAAATTGCATCATTGGGAAGAATGTTACGTTTTCTGGCTTCCTTTTTTGCCATGACATTACCGGGACTGTATCTTGCAGTCTGCAATTTTCATACACAGATACTGCCGACGAAATTGCTGTTATCCTTTGCAGCAGCAAGACAAGGAGTGCCGTTTCCCGGGGTGGTAGAGGTACTTTTGATGGAGTTATCCTTTGAACTGTTGCGGGAAGCAGGCGTGCGCCTTCCGGGAGCTATGGGGAATACCATAGGAATTGTCGGTGGGCTGATTATCGGACAGGCGGCGGTGGAAGCAAATCTGGTCAGTCCTATCGTGGTAATTGTGGTGGCATTTACAGCACTTTGTTCCTTTGCGGTACCCAATGAAGAATTTGCAACAGCATTTCGCATCTTGAAATTTTTCTTTATTGCCATGTGTGCGTGGCTGGGCTTTTTTGGCTTTTTGATGGCTTTACTTGCGGTACTCATTCATCTGTCGCATCTTAAGAGTTTTGGCATTCCATATCTGATGCCCTTTGTAGGCGCAGATGTAACGGATTATCAGGATGAGCGGGACAGTCTGCTACGTCTGCCATTATATCAATTGCGGCACAGACCGGTTTTTGCGAGACGCCACAATCGTCTGCGGCTTAGGAGGAAAAAGTAATTATGTTTTCAGAAAATCAGAAAATATCAGAGAGGCAGATGGCAAGGCTCCTGATTTTTGATATGTGCGGAATCAGTACGTTGCTGCTTCCCGGACTGTTAGGAAAAATGCTTGGGACAGACGGCGTATTTGCCATATTGCTGGGAGCAGTGCCGGTGTATCTATTTACCTTTCTTCCAGAGCTGCTACAGGAAAAGCGGAAAAACAGTAATACCAGAAATGGCAGTAATACCAGCAATATCAGTAACATCGGGAAAAGTTATCCGGAGATTTTAAAGAAACAAGGCAATGGTTTTATTCGCATTTTTGTATTGGTAGTCTATACAGTCGAGGGAATTCTGCTGGCGGGTTATGGCTTATTTCTTTTAAGTGACCTGATGGTGAGTGAATTGTTAAAGGATAGTTCATTTGTGCTGGCAGCAGTTTTACTAATGCTTTTATGTGGCTATGGAATCTGGCAGGGCATCGAAGGGCGTGCCCGGGTGTATGAAATCCTGTTCTGGTTTGTATTTCTTCCACTTATTTTAATGCTGCTTCTGGCAACAAAGGATGTCAATACGATTTACTGGACTCCGGTAATGGTACATTCCTGGGGAAACTTTGTGAAAGGGACAGCGGCAGTTGTGCTTCTGTATGGCACAATGGCATTTGTTTTGTTTTTACAGCCCTATCTTGCAGAAAATGTCCGTGTAGGACGGACATGCCGGAAAAGCCTTTGTGTTACAGTGATTTTTAATGCTGCAATCTATCTGATTACGCTTGGCATCTTTGGCAGTGGCATGCTGCCGAAAATGAAATATCCGGCAATTACATTAATGAGCATGATAAAACTGCCGGGCGGTTTCTTCGAACGGCAGGATGCCTTTATGGTAGCAATCTGGTTCTTTACAATTTACGCATTTATCAATACCGGAATGTTTTATGCCTCAGATTTGCTGAAAGCTGTATGGCAAAAGGAAGGGCACCAGAAAGCGGATGGGAAAAATGAAGCGATTCAGGGAAAAGCCGATGCGAAAAGTATAGAAAAATTGATAATACTAATTGTAATGGTTCTTACATTTGCAGTCACATTGCTTTTTTACCGGTTACCGGAGTGGAAAATAATATTTATATGGATTCAGGCAATTGCATTTCTTCCGTTGACGGTAATTTTTCCGCTGTGCATTGGAGAGATAAGGAAATGCCGGGAAAAGGGATAGTGAAAAGGGATAGTGAAAAAGGATAGCGGAAAAAATGGTGGAAAGGAGCAGCAGTATGAAAAATAGAATCGTGACAATTGTTTCCATGATATTTTTGGCAGTCTTATGCCTTGGCGGCTGTGGGAATACAGAGTTGGAAGAACGGAATTTTCCATTGGCAGCAGCGTTGACTTTGACAAAGGAGAACTATCAGATGGCATTTGGTTTTGAGCAGCTTAAGGATGTGGCAGATGAGAAAAGCGAAAAAGAGAATACATCGGTACTTCTGGCGGAAGGAAAAGACTGCATGGAGCTGTTTTTACATGCAGATGGGGAAAATCCTGGAGAGATGGATTATAACCATTTAAAGGCATTGATTCTAAACAGGTCGCTGTTAGAGAATGAAAAGCAGCTGGGGGCATTTCTTGGGTATCTGGAAGAGGAAAATCTTTTTTCGAGGAATACGCTGCTTTTTGTTACGGAGGATGAACCGGATCAGGTGATGGAGATGGATACAGTTTTAAAAGAGCCGGTAGGAACTTATCTGAATGAAAGAATTGCCTCGGATGAACGTTTTAAGGACAGTGAGGCAGTTACCCTGGGCAGCCTGTTCCGGATATGGGAAAATGAGAACGAAAATCTGTGGATTCCCTATATTAACTGTGCAGAAGATAAAATGATACTGGAAAAATATTATCTGATGCAGGGCAGGACGGCAGCAGGCAAAGTGGACCGGGAAACGGGAGAACTGGCTTTGCTCTCAGAGCAGAAGATGAAAAGCTACAGCATTTCACTTGAAGATGCAGAAAGTGTAACACTTAGTAATTTATGCTGCAGCTATGCTTTTACGGAGCAGAATGGCCAGGTGACGGAAACCGTTACAATAAAGGCGGATGGAAAGTATCAGGGCAACAGGGAACTGCTGCAGAAAACAAGGCACAGGGATGAAAAATTGGAAGACCTTCATACAGACAGTCAGGATGAAAATGCACTGCTGGAAGTGGAAGCAGAAATAGAGCAGACTTTGGAAGAAAAGATGGATGCCATGACAGAAAAATTGCAACAGAATCAGAATGCAGATGGAACAAACAGTTATTATAAATTAGGGGCATATGCAAGAGATATTTATTTGCAATATCAGAAGGATTGGAGCAGTTACCGGAAAAACCTGACAGTGGAATATCATTGGGATGTCACGCTGGTGACATCTCCGTAGGATGCTGGACACCCGGTTACACTGGTAACATTGGCAACATCTTTGTAAGATGTCTGGTTCTGGTGATGCTGACGGCAGCCTATTATTTCTTAAGTTAATTTATTAATTTGACTTAGATTGGGCAAAAACAGAAAGATTACATTACTTTTTGCCCAAAATGAGTTGCAGAAGGAAGCATAGTCTTTGTTATTTGCTTCTGATTGGGTAAAAAGACTTCATTTTTCTAGAATCTTACCCAAACCGAGAGAACTTCGGAGATAACAGCAGAGGAGATTGGGCAAAAAAGAGTCATTTTTCTTAAATTATACCCAAATCAACTTCACCAGCGACTTTTGAGAGAAAAGTCGCAAACTCAACCGTGTCCCCAAAAAGAAAAGTTACAAGCTCAGCCGCATCCCACCAAGAAAAATTTACAACCCCACCCCATTTCTACATAAAATTTTCTCCCCCAAAAAGTTATCAAAATGTATAGAAAAAATTTTTTCGGTTATATTCCAGATAGAAAGTCAGAATAGTATGGCGAAAGAAAGTGTAGCAAGGAAAAGAAGAAATAAGAAATCAGAAACATGAAAAGGAGTTTTACCATGAAAGAATATAACCGAAAAAAATTGTATTTAAAAAGGGCGTTGTTCTATGGCATGCTGTTATTACTGTTGGTATTTACGGCAGGCAGTGCGAAAAAGGCTTATGAGGGGCGAAGAATGCAGGAGGACATTGCAGAAAAGATTCTGCGTTTCCATGTCAGGGCAAACAGTGATGGGGAAGCAGATCAGGCACTGAAGCTTAAGGTGCGGGATGCTGTTGGAAAAGAAATGGGAGAACTTTTGCAGGATGCTAAGACAGCCGAAGAAAGCAGCCGGATTGCAAGAGAACACTTCCCGGAAATTATACATATTGCAAAAGAAGTCATCCGGCAGGAGGGCTATGATTATCCGGTAGAGGTGAAATTATCTTCCGTGGAGTTCCCGGTAAAGACCTATGGCAGTTATACGTTCCCGGCGGGAACTTATCAGGCACTGGAAGTGATTATCGGAGCAGGCATGGGACATAACTGGTGGTGTGTCATGTATCCGAATATGTGCTTTGAAGGAAGTGTCTATGAGGTTGTGGATGGTAAATCAGAAAAGGTATTGAAGGATATCTTGAGTGAGACGGAATATCAGTCTCTGATGGAAGAGAAGAATTATAAGATTTCATGGAAATGGCTGGATTTCTGGGATAAATAGTGCTATACTGACCTGGATTTCTATAGAAGGAGCGGATTAGATGACAAAAGATGTAATTGTATCAATCAGCGGATTACAGATGCCGGCAGAAGGAGAAGCAGAGCCGGTTGAAGTGATTACAGTAGGGGATTATTACCAGAAAAACGGAAAACATTATGTGCTGTATGAAGAAGTAAATGAAGGTTTTGAAGGAAGCACAAAGAATATAATCAAGATGCAGGAAAACTGTATTGATATTACAAAAAAAGGAGTTTCCAATGTACACATGGTCTTTGAAAAGAACCGGAAAAATATGTCTTATTATGGAACGCCATTTGGAAATCTTCTGGTTGGAATTGATGCAAAGGATATTAAAGTGGAAGAGACAGAACATTGTATTGATGTGCAGATAGATTATGCATTGGAGGTAAACTATGAGCATCTGGCAGACTGTACCATTAAGATGAAGATTGCATCAAAAGAAAAAGGCGAATTCAGTCTTGCGTAGCTGGATGTATAAAAATAGAGCTGGGTGAAAACCCAGCTCAAGTTATTTTATTTACCAGCTTTTTCTTTTAACTTTGCCATAAAGCCTTTTTTCTTTTTGGCAGGTGCTTCGATAGGACCACGCATTCCTTTTACTGCAGTAATGTAAAGCCCGCTGACAGTAGCTTTTACTTCCTTCTTAACCGGAACGGAATCAAAAATCTGTCCGTCACAGATTAAAGTCATAACCTTTGGACCAACCTTTGCTTTGACGATTGGAAGTTTGGAACGGCGGAGCATTTTCGGGGTCTGGGCAATGACATTTGCCGGAAGACCGGAATCTTTAAGCCGCATCTTCTTCTTATCGATAATCAGCATGGAAATGGTCTGTGCTGCTGCTGCAATCTGGGCATCCTGTTCTTCTTTCTTTTTCTGAGCTCGTTTGCCCACAAAATAAAGAACAATCAGGGCAATAATCATAATAATCAGTATTGTTAATAATACAATCGCAAATTTTGGCACGATGAAAACCTCCTTAAGTAAAATCCAAATATGATTGTATCATTGATTGGCAGGATTGACAACCTGCAAATGCGAAAAATTCTATGAAATGCTTTTATTTTCGGTGAAAATGTGGTATCTTTAGAAAGTATGACTGACTGGAAAAATCCAGCCTTTGAATGAAAGACAGAAGGGAAATAAACATGAAGAAGAAAATAGTAGCAGTATTGTTATGCCTGACACTGGCATTTTCAGTAACTGGCTGTGGAAAAGACAAGAAAAGTGAATCGGTAGAGAATACAGAGAGCACAGAAGTGGTATCCAGTGCGGCAATTGATTTTGACCCGCTTGATTATGTGGAACTGGGCGATTATATGGGATTGTCAGTAGCTTTGACAGACGATTATTCCGTAAGTGATGATGATGTGAAGACTTTTATTGAGAATAGCGTAATTACCAACTATCCATACTATGCAGATACGGATAAAACAGTGGTAGAGGATGGAGATGCTGTAAATATCGATTATGAAGGATTAAAAGATGGCGTGGCATTCAGCGGTGGAACTGCAACAGATACGGTCTTAGAGATTGGAAGCAATACGTTTATTGACGGCTTCGAAGAAGGACTGATCGGTGCAAAAGTAGGGGATAAAGTAACCTTGAATCTTACATTCCCGGAAAGCTATAAAAATACAGATCTGGCAGGACAGGCGGTTGTGTTTAATGTAACCATCAATAAAATTGTTGAGAAGCAGGATATTACTTATGACAATATGACAGATGAATATGTGGCATATGTCAATGCTAAGGCCAGCCTTGGCTATGATACGGTAGATGAGATGAAGGCAGATGCACGCAATTATCTGGAATCTTCTAAGGAATCCTCCAAGAAATCTGCAATCCGTTCTGCAGTAATGGACAAGTTAGGAGAGGTATGTACCGTAAAGGAACTTCCGGATGGACTTCTGGATGCCCGTATGGAAGAGGTAATGGCACAGTATGAATCCTATTACTGCAGCGATGGAAGCAGCCTTAAGGATTATGTGGAAAATACAGCAAATCAGGATTATGATGAATTTGTAAGCAATGTAACTGACGAAGTGACATCAGATCTTAAGACACAGATGATTTTAGAGGCAATTGCAGAAAAGGAAGGCATTGAGTTTGACCAGGATGGCTTTGACAGCTACGTTGGAAATCTTATGAGCAATTACAGCTACAGCGATGAATCCACATTATACAAATCATATGGATTGAGCGCAGACAGCGGAAAAGAATATTTAAAGAAAGTATATGTATGCAATCTGGCACTTCAGAAAGTAGTTGACAGTGCAACTGTTGAAGATGAGGCAGGAACAGAAAATGTTACAGATACTGAATTAAATACAGAAAACTAAAAAGGATTAGAAAATTTTTTATCTAAGGGGGATAGAAAAATGGAACTTGTTGACATCAGAGATTTATTTCACCATCAGGAAGATTATGTAGGTAAGAAGATTACCGTCGGAGGCTGGGTAAGAAGTAACCGTAATTCTAAAAACTTCGGATTTATCGTAGTAAATGACGGAACTTTCTTTGAGCCACTGCAGGTAGTATATGCAGACGGACTGGAGAATTTTCAGGAGCTTACCAAAATTAATGTTGGTGCAGCTATTGTTGTTACCGGAGTGCTGGAAGCTACACCGGAAGCAAAACAGCCATTTGAAATTCAGGCAGAGGAAATCGTAATTGAAGGCGCATCTGCACCAGATTATCCGTTACAGAAGAAACGCCACAGCTTCGAATATTTAAGAACTATTTCACATTTAAGACCACGTACCAATACCTTTGAGGCAGTATTCCGTGTACGTTCCCTGATTGCATATGCAATTCATAAGTTCTTCCAGGAGAGGGACTTTGTCTATGTACACACTCCGCTGATTACCGGAAGTGACTGTGAGGGTGCGGGAGAAATGTTCCAGGTTACTACCATGGACTTAAATAACATTCCACACAAGGAAGACGGAAGCATTGATTATACACAGGATTTCTTTGGAAAACCAACCAATCTTACCGTAAGTGGACAGTTAAACGGAGAGACCTTTGCACTGGCGTTCAAAAATATTTATACCTTTGGACCAACCTTCAGGGCAGAGAATTCCAATACTACAAGACATGCTGCAGAGTTCTGGATGATTGAGCCGGAAATTGCATTTGCAGATCTGGAAGATGACATGGTACTGGCAGAGAGTATGCTGAAATATATTATTTCCTATGTTATGGAACATGCACCGGAAGAAATGCAGTTCTTTAATTCCTTCGTAGACAAGGGTCTGATTGAACGGCTGAATAATGTATTACATTCCGATTTCGCAAGAGTGACTTATACAGAAGCCATTGAACTTCTGGAGAAGAATAATGATAAATTTGATTATAAGGTATCCTGGGGCTGTGACCTTCAGACCGAGCATGAGCGTTTCTTAACCGAGCAGGTTTTCAAGAGACCGGTATTTGTAACAGATTATCCAAAGGAAATCAAAGCCTTCTATATGAAACTCAATGAGGATGGCAAGACAGTTGCAGCAGTTGACTGTCTGGTGCCAGGAATCGGAGAAATTATCGGAGGAAGCCAGAGAGAGGATGACTACGATAAATTATTAGAAAGAATCCATGAACTTGGATTAAAAGAGGAAGATTACAGCTTCTATCTTGATTTACGTAAATATGGTTCTGCAAGACATGCAGGCTTCGGACTTGGATTTGAAAGATGCGTCATGTATCTTACCGGTATGGCAAACATCCGTGATGTCATTCCGTTCCCGAGAACCGTTAATACCTGTGAATTGTAAGAGCAGCAGGTTATAAAAGAAGTATATAGAAGAAGGGCGTATGAAAAAACTTTCGTTTTTTCATACGCCCTTCTTTTGAATCATGGATTGATTTTATATAAGATAAATAAAGGGAGGTATTTTGCTTAACCCATAATTACTTCAACAGTAACTTCTTTCTTAGACGGATCAAATGGAATCATATTGCCATCAGCAATAACACCATCCACAGTAAGAACCTTGACACCTTTCTGTACACCATTTGGATTCTTTACCTGGATGTGATAAGTTACACCACGGAAATCACGTTTTGCGGTAAAACCGGATAAAGTAGATGGAATACATGGGTCAATTACAAGACCATCATAATCCGGACGGATACCTAAGATATACTGGGATACATCAAGGAAAGTCCATGCAGCAGTACCGGTAAGCCAGCTGTTCTTTGCTTCACCGAAGTTTGGTGCATCTTTTCCGGCAATCATCTGAGAGTACACATATGGCTCAGTGCGGTGGATTTCGCTGATATCTTCGATATAAGCAGGACAGGTTCTGGTGTATACCTGCCATGCACGGTCGCCACGTCCAACGACTGTTTCTGCAATGGAAATCCATGGATTGTTGTGACAGAAGATACCTGCATTTTCTTTGTATCCAGGTGGATAGGAAGAAATTTCACCGAGCTCTACATGGTATTTGTGATAAGGTGGCTGCAGCAGTACAATACCGTATTTGGTATCTAAGTATTTTTCAACAGACTGCATTGCCTGAAGACAATTGCCTTCTTTCAGTCCGATTTCTGCCATAACACAGAATCCCTGCGGCTCGATAAAGATTTTACCATCGTCACATTCTTTGGAACCGATTTTCTGTTTGTAGTGGTCGTAAGCTCTTAAGAACCATTCGCCATCCCAGCCGGCATCGAGAACGGTTTTTTCCATGGAAGCAATTGCTTCTTCCGCTTCTTTGGCTTCTTCTTCCAGACCTCTGTGTTTGCAGATTTCTACATAATCTTTACCATATTTTACAAACATGCCTGCGATAAATACAGACTCTGCATTTGGTCCCTCAGATGGTCCGAAGGTCTGGAAGGATTCACCCGGCTCTTCTGAGAAGCAGTTTAAGTTCAGACAGTCATTCCAGTCAGCACGTCCAATCAGAGGAAGTCCATGTGGTCCTAAGTGTGTTCTGGTATAGTTGAAGGAACGTCTTAAATGTTCCATAAAATCGGTTGCTTTGCTTTCGTCATTATCATAAGGAGTGATTTCATCTAAAATGGAGTAATCTCCGGTCTCCTTGATATAAGCAGCAGTACCGGCAATGAGCCATAACGGGTCATCATTGAATCCGCTTCCGATATCAGCATTTCCTTTTTTGGTAAGTGGCTGATACTGATGGTAAGCACTTCCATCCTCAAACTGGGTGGATGCGATATCTAAAATACGCTGTCTTGCACGGTCCGGAATCAGATGAACAAATCCTAAAAGATCCTGACAGGAATCACGGAAGCCCATGCCTCGTCCAATTCCGGATTCGAAATAGGAAGCGGAACGTGACATATTAAAGGTAACCATACACTGATATTGATGCCAGATGTTTACCATACGGTCTAACTTCTCTTCGGAAGAAGATACGGTAAAGTGGTTTAAAAGGTTATTCCAGTATTCTTTTAATTCTGCTAAAGCAGCGTCAGCTTTTTCTGGGGCATCAAAACGCTTTAATAATTCTTCTGCAGGTTTTCTGTTGATGCATCCGTTTTCAGCAGGACCATCCCATTTCTCGGCAACCGGATTCTCTACATAACCCAGTACAAAAACAAAGGATTTTGATTCGCCCGGTGCAAGAGAAACCTTGATATGGTGGGAACCAATCGGAGACCAGCCGCTTGCTACAGAGTTCTTAGAGGTTCCGTTTATGACAACTTCCGGCGCGGAATTTTCGCCATAAGCACCAAGGAAAGATTCACGGTCGGTATCGAATCCGGCAAGCTGGGTATTTACAGCATATACCGCATAATGATTACGGCGTTCGCGGTATTCTGTCTTATGATAAAGGGCAGAGCCGTGAATTTCCACTTCACCAGTACTGAAGTTACGCTGGAAGTTTGTCATATCATCCATGGCATTCCACAGACAGAATTCTACATAAGAGAATACGGAAATTTCTTTGTGTTCGCTGCCGTGGTTGGTCAGTGTCAGTTTGTTAATCTCACAGGTATTTCCCATAGGAACAAACATGGTCAGATCTGCGGATAACTGATTTTTGCTTCCCTCAAAAACAGAGTAGCCTAATCCATGCCGGCACTGATAGGAATCTAATTCAGTCTTGGCTGGCATCCATCCCGGATTCCAGATGGTGTCACCATCTTTGATATAGTAATAATGTCCATTGCTGTCATAAGGAATATTGTTGTAACGATATCTTGTAAGACGAAGGAGCTTGGCATCTTTATAGAAACTGTATCCTCCGCAGGTGTTAGAAACCAGTGAAAAGAAATCTTCACATCCTAAATAGTTGATCCATGGAAGTGGAGTCTTTGGGGAAGTGATGACATATTCTTTCGCTGCATCATCGAAATGTCCAAATTTCATAATTAAATAACCTCCTTAAATACAATAAGTCCGAAAACGATTAAGAGAGGTATTTCTTTAGGTTGAGTATAATATAAGAATCAGGAAAAAGCAACAGAAATATTGAAGAAAGTATGCATTTTAGGAGAAAAGAGCGAAAATGACAGCTTTTTGTCATATGAATCGAAAACACCGAGTGATAACGATTAAGTAAAGAGAAAGAAAAAATCGACTTAATATAGAAGAAAGAAAACAAGATTAGTAAAAAATGCACAAAACTGACGACTTAAAACTGGATAACTGTTACAAATATACAAAAAATAGTTGCATTTCACACTGAATATGTTATGATAAAGCTACGAAAACGATTAAGAAAAGCAACTCAAAACAGTGAGGTGCAAAAGATGGTATCTTTAAAAGACATTGCGAAAGAATGTGGTGTATCAACTGCAACAGTTAGCAAAGCACTGAATGGACAACATGATATTGGAGAAGAAACAAAAGCAAGAGTAAGAGAGACAGCAGAGCGGATGGGGTATTTTCCAAATGCAGCTGCCAGAGCATTAAAGACCAACCGTTCCTACAATGTAGGAGTCCTGTTTCAGGAAGAAGCAGGAAGTGGTCTGACACATGAATATTTTTCAGGTGTGCTAAATGGAATTAAGGTGCAGGTTGAGAAGATGGGATATGATGTAACATTTATCAACAACAGTTACGGAGTAAAGAAAACCTCATTTTTTGAACATTGCAGATACCGGAACTTTGAAGGAATCGTTATCGTGTGTGCTGATTTTGCCAGCCAGGGAGTGCTTGAATTAATGAACAGTGCATTCCCGGTAGTGACCATTGATTATACACATTACAATTGCACAGCAGTTTGTTCCAATAATGTAAAAGGAATGGAAGAGCTGCTGAAGTATATATATAAGAAGGGTCACCGAAAAATTGCTTACATACATGGACAGAAAAACTCGAATGTAACAAGAGAAAGACTTACAAGCTTTTACCGGACGATGGAAGAACTTCATATTAAGGTAAATGAGGATTACATTCGGGAAGCTGCTTATCTGGAAACAAAGGGAGCGGCGGAGCAGACAGAAATTTTACTTGATATGGATGACCCGCCAACCTGTATTCTTTATCCGGATGACACCTCTTTAATCGGAGGGAAAAACGTGATTATGGAACGTGGGATGCATATCCCGGAAGATGTTTCTATTGCAGGATATGACGGAACAAGAATTTCCCAGTTATCTCATCCGAGAATCACAACGATTCGTCAGGATACAGAAGAAATAGGAAGAGAAGCAGCACGGCGTCTGATTGATGCCATCGAGAAACCGAGAACTACTCTCATAGAGAGAGTCGTTATAGAGGGCACATTGATTACCGGCCAGTCGGTAGGAGAGCTGCCTGAAACAACATCCGAGGAGGATGAAAAATGAGAAGGAGGAGAACTCAATGAAAAAGAAACTTATCAGTACTTTATTATGCGTATCCATGGTAGCAGCTATGGTAGCTGGATGTGGATCAGGGGATGACACAAAGGATGCGAACAATGATGCATCCAACACAGAAGGAACAGCAGATGCAGATACGGACACAGACAGTGGTTCTGATTCTACAGAAGTAGAGAACACCATCACCGGTGATCCAAGTGCAGATGATGCATTCGTAGTATGGGGCTGGAACGATGACATCAAGAACATTTTGGATGGACCGTTTGCAGAGCAGTACCCAGACCTTGCAAAACGTATCGTATTCGTAAATGCAGGTGGATCTGATTATTATCAGACAAAGATTGATGAAATCTTAGATGATCCTGATAATGAATTGTATCCAGACCTGATGGGACTTGAGGTTGACTACGTTTTGAAATATGTAAACAGTGACTGGCTGACCTCAGTTGGTGACTGTGGAATTACAGCAGATGATTATGCAAATCAGTATCAGTACAATCTGGATCTTGGAACTGTATCCGGCGAAGATTCTTCTGATGCAAACAATGTAAAAGCATTATTCTGGCAGGCTACTCCTGGATGTTTCCAGTTAAGAGCAGACCTTTGTGAGAAATATCTTGGAACAACTGATGTAAATGAATTAAGCACAATGTTCTCTACATGGGATGGTGTTCTTGATGCAGCAAGAAAAGTAAATGATGCATCTAATGGAAAATGTAAACTGTTCTCCGGTTATGATGAGTGCTTCCGTGTACTTTCTAACTCAAGAGCAACCGGCTGGTATGGCGATGACGATGTTATTTCTGTTGATGATAACATGACACAGTATATGGAACTTGCTAAGACAATGGTAGACGAAGGATTAACCTATGAAACAGACCAGTGGTCAACAGACTGGTATGCAAACATGGAAGGTGACGGCGAGACATCTAATGCAGCAGTTGCTTACTGTGGATGCCCATGGTTCACATACTGGAGCTTAAAAGATACCTGGAAAGGTAACACAATCCTTGTAAATGCTCCGGAACAGTTCTACTGGGGTGGTACAGGACTTGCAGCAACAGCTAACTGTGCAGACAAAGAAATGGCTGGAACAATTATCAAAGCATTTACCTGTGACACAGACTTCATGGTATCTATCAATGCAAAGAACAGTGATTTCGTAAACAACAAAGAAGCTGTTAAGAAGATTTCTGAAGCAGGCGCAACATGTGACTACTTATATGAAGCAGCTGGTCAGGATATCATGGCATTCTACTTACCAATGGCTGATTCCATCAGTGCTAAGAATGCAACAGCAGAAGATCAGAACATCAACTCTGCTTGGTCTACTCAGGTGAAAGAGTATGCAGCAGGAAACAAGGATAAAGATACTGCAATCGCAGATTTCAAATCCGCAGTACATGACTCCTATTCATACTTAAAAGCTGAATAATCAGTAAAAGAACAATAACTATGCTGCCCTTTCCGGCATGGGAAGGGCAGCATTTATAAACAAAACTATTGGAGAGTTATTTTAAAATATAGGGAAATGGAAGATGGATTGAGAGGAGTTGGCAAAGATGGACAAAAAGAAAAAACGTAAACATATTGAATATGGCAGATATGGATACTTCTTTATCGCCCCATTCTTCATTGCATATTGTCTGTTTCAGTTATGGCCGTTATTTAATACATTTTACTATAGTACATTAAGCTACTATAAGAGAAACGGTAGAGAATTTATTGAATTTTGCGGATTAGACAATTTCAAAAATATTCTCGGGCTGACAGCCGGTGAAAAAGGATATGCATTGATTTATTTGAAAAATACACTGGCAATGTGGGTATGCAACTTTATTCCACAGATTTTAGTTTCATTGTTACTGGCAGTATGGCTGACTGATAACATTGTAAAATTAAAAGCTCAGGGCGCATACAAAATTATTATTTACTTACCTAGTATTATCACAGCAGCGTCTGTATCTGTTTTATTCAATGCAATGTTTTCCCAGTATGGACCAATTACACAGACTTTACGTGATATGGGAATCATTTCACAGAAATTTAACTTTATGACAAGCGTCGGCGGAACGCGGGGGTTAGTATCATTTATCCTCTTCTGGATGTGGTATGGAAATACAACCCTGTTGCTGATATCAGGAGTTTTGGGAATTGACCCAAGTCTTTATGAAGCAGCAGATATCGATGGAGCAACCGGATGGAAGAAATTCCGTTATTTAACACTTCCATTATTAAAACCGATTATGTTATACGTATTGATTACTTCCGCAATCGGTGGTTTACAGATGTACGATATCCCGGCATTATTCAATGTCAGTAAGTCAGGACTTATCGGACAGCCGGATGATTCATCCACAACAATGGCAATGTACATCATGAGATTATATCAGAGTGATGTAGGTAAGGCAGCAGCAGTATCTGTATTCCTGTTTATTCTGACCTTGATTATCAGTCTTATCTTCTTCGGAACGATGACGGATCGGAGCGAGAAGAAACATAAGAAAGGAGGGAATCGATAATGGCAAGTTTTGATATGGCAATGAGCGGACAGACATCCCAGCCGAAACAGAAAAGTTATTCGAAAGTATTACATACAAAAAGAGCAATCAGAGGTGTCATTTGTATCCTCTTCTGTCTCTTGAGTTTACTGCCTTTCCTTTTGATGATTATGAATGCAACAAGAACATCATCTGAAATCCAGGCGGGAGTTTCCTTAATTCCTTCCTCTCATTTGATTGAGAACTGGAACATGCTTCTTCAGAAGCAGAACGGTATGAGATTAACATTAGGAAGAGCAATGATTAACTCCTTATGTATCACAGTACCAGGTACCTTTCTTGCAGTATATTGTTCCTGTATGACTGCATATGGAATCCATGTATATAACTTTAAAGCAAAGAAGTTTGCATGGGCGTTCATCATGGCAATCATGATGGTGCCGAACCAGATTACAATCATTGGTTTCTACCGTTTTATGTTAAAACTGAATCTGGTAGATACTTATATCCCATTGATTATTCCTTGTATCGCAGCACCGGCAGTTGTATTCTTCATGAAACAGTATATGGAAAGTACTTTATCCATTGAAATGATTGAAGCTGCACGAATTGACGGAGCAAGGGAATTCCGGATTTTCAATACCATTATCATGCCGATTATGAAACCGGCAGTAGCAACACAGGCAATCTTCCAGTTTATTGCACAATGGAATAACCTTTTTACCCCAACCATCATGTTAACAACTGATGAGAAGAAAACACTTCCATTGTTTGTGCAGATGCTGACGGCAGATCAGTTCCGTGTAGATTACGGTGTTGTATATGTAGGTCTTACCGTAACGGTACTTCCGTTAATCATTGCTTACCTTATCCTTTCAAAGTATATTGTAGCAGGTGTAGCACTTGGTGGTGTAAAGGGCTAATAAAAATACAAGTAATTCTTTTTTTCCATTTCCTCATACAAAATATAATTAAGCGCAAAGAGAGGTTGCCGAAAGGCAGCCTCTCTTTGTGGGTGCATACAATCGCTTGCAATTAGACGAGTTCTGTGATACACTTTCAAACATTGCAAGTACCCCGTAAAACCAAGGCCTTTGGGGAAGAAGAAACCGAGTGTTCGAGACCTTCCACTCGTAAAACAAAACTAGAGGAGACAAAAGAATATGAGAAACAAAAAAGTATTATTTATTGTGCAGGCTGCGTTAATTGCAGCAATCTATGTGGCACTGACTTATCTTAGCAGTATTGCAGGACTGGCATCCGGTACGATTCAGGTGCGTATTTCAGAAGCATTATGTATTCTGCCAGTATTTACGACTGCAGCAATTCCGGGATTATGGCTGGGATGTTTTCTGGCAAATATGCTGACAGGCGGGATTCCGGTGGATGTTGTGTGCGGAAGCATTGCAACTTTGATTGGAGCGTTTGGAACTTATGCATTAAGAAAGCATAAATTCGCATGTACATGGCCGCCGGTTATTGCAAATATGGTGATTGTACCTTTTGTATTACGCTATGGTTATGGCTTTATTACAGAATATAAAGGCGTTGACTGGTCGATTCCATTTAATGCACTTACTGTCGGAATCGGAGAAGTTATCACCTGTGTGATTTTGGGCAGTGTATTACTCCGGGTACTGAATAAGTACCGCAATGTAATCTTTCATGAATAAAAATAAAATAATACTTGCAATTTAAAATGCCATAAAATATAATGGTTTTAGACCAAAGAGGGTATATTCGAAAGAATATGCCCTCTTTTTACATCTGAAAAATACTTAAAGAGGGTGATTGATTGAAAACATTAGAGACAAATGACTGGATGATTTTAAACAGTATTATTTATAAGATTTATACGACGGAAGATGCAGATATTATGCGGGAGCAGTTTTTAGAGCAGATGAAGATGGTGCTGGATTTTGACAGTGCAGATTTTTTTCTCGCAGACAGCCAGGAGAGCAGGCATCTGGTAAGACCGGTCACTTATAATTGTGATGATGAATCCTCGATGTATGATGAAATGAATTCGAACCGCGGAATTGTATATAGCGGAAAGAGTCTGGTGTACCGGGAAACAGATATGATATCGGATGAAAAAAGGGTACAGACAGAATATTATCAGAAGGTGTACCGGCCAAATAACTGGCATTATGCAATCCAGATGATATTGGGAAGAAATAAAGAATTTTTAGGCGTTGTCACTTTTTACCGGACAATCGGAAAAGATAATTTCCAGTATGATGACATTTTTATTCTGGACATGTTAAAAGACCATCTGGCATTCCGGTTATATAAGGACGGACAGCAAAAGGATGAAAGGGCAGAGAAACTAACGATAACAGAAGTAACAGAGAAATATGAACTGACAAAGCGGGAGCATACGATATTGCAGCTTCTGATGCAGGGAAAGGATAATCATACCATCTGTGAAGAATTGTCCATAAGCGTAAATACATTAAAGAAGCATATCTTAAATATCTATCGGAAGCTGGGCATCAGAAACCGTGTCCAGATGTTTAAAATGATTAAAGAAAAAGAGTGATTTTTCTATATCGAAAAGATGATGGAAAAGGAGATTTTTCTGTGAATGAGGCAGAGAAATCTTCTTTTTTTGTTTACGCGAGTAGCGAGAAAAATCGCATGCTTGCATGCAGATTTGGCGAACACCGCGATAACTCGAGAAACTCGCAAAGCGTGTTTCTCGTAGTTTAAGTTGCCAGGCATCCGCAAGAAGATGCCAGTGGCAGGTTTTGCAGTTATAAAATTTTTCTGAAATAACAGAAGGGCATATTGACTTATTAAGAAGTGGCAGGTATGATGGCAGTATCGAAAGCAAATCATTTGCTTTGATTTCGTAGAGCGGGAATATTTCCCAGATTCATTGGCATTTTCGCCAAAATTTCCAAGAAACAGGATGAAAAGTAAAAAAGAGACGGTAAAAGAGTTGGAACAAACGAACTGGTTTGGGTTGTCAAGTCGGGACTCTTTTACTATAATGAAAGGAGAACTATTGTGTATGGCAAGAAAATGTAAAAGCTATGAGGAACTGGAACTTTCCGATGATTTCATGTTTGCAAAGGTGATGCAGAACAAGGCTCTTTGCAAGGAATTGCTGGAACTGATTATGGGCTTTCCGATTGCGGATATTGTATATCTAGAGGAGCAGAAAACTCTGGATGTGGCAGCAAATGCCAAAAGTGTGCGTATGGATGTGTATGCTGCGGATGAGAATCAGACGATTTATGATATTGAGATGCAGACAGGAAAGAAAAAGCATCTTCCGAAACGAAGCCGTTATTATCAGGGGATCATAGATATTGACGAGACAGATAAGGGAATCGAATATCAGAGCTTAAATAAAAGTTATGTAATATTTATCTGCACCTTTGATCCATTTGATGCGGGCAGACATATTTATTCCTTTGAGAACCGGTGCATACAGGATTTGAATCTGGAACTGGGGGACGGAACAGGGAAAATCTTTTTGAGCGCAGTGGGGCGGCAGAACGATGTCAGCGCAGAGATGAAAGCATTTTTGGAATACTTGTCCAAGAAAACAATAGAAACAGACTTTGTGCATCGACTGGACCGGGAAGTTCAGCGGGTCCGTGATAACCAGAAATGGAGGAAAGAGTATATGCAAAGACAGTCGGATTGGATTGAAGATAGAGAAGAGGCAAAAGAAGAAGGAAAATTAGAACTGCTGAATCAGTATGTAAGCGGAATGAAAGCTAAGAACATATCAGAAACTGAAATAAAAAATAATCTGATGGATATTTTTGCATTGCCGGAAGAGGAAGCAGAAAATTTATTGCAGGGTGGTAAAGAACAGTAAAATATATATTGGAATAGCATGATTTAAGGAGAAGGTTCGCTATTGTCATAACCGATGGAAAGGGGCAATAGGGAATCTTTTTTTGCTTTACAGGAAATTGCTTTCCTGTAAAGTAAAAAACGCTCCGCGAGGATGCGCGCTGCGGCGTATAAGGTAGATGTTGCAAGCGACCGCCGCAGGCGCGAGAATTTGCCAAGGCACATTCTTTGTTCCGATAAACTTGAAAATATGTTTCAAGTAGTTTATGGCAGGAGCAGAATTTGACAATCTGGGGTATAATAATTGAAGAAGAAAAGAGAATGAGGAAGATTATATGATAGAATTTAGACCAATAACCATAGATGACAGAGACTGGATGAGTGAAAAGCTGAGGGAAGATAACAGACAGGGCTGCGAATACAGCTTTGCAAATAACTTTATCTGGTCTGTGATATATAAAGTGGAAGTGGCAGAAGTCTGCGGCTGCTGCGTGATAAAATTCGATGCAGAAGGGGAAGACTGTTATGCATTCCCAATTGGAGCAGGAGATAAGAAGGCAGCAATTATGCAGCTCCTTACACATGCAAAAGAAGATAACAGCAAGCTCTATATTGAAAGTATTGAGGAGGCAGACCGGGAGTTTTTAGAAACGTATTTTTCCGGTATTTTTCAGATCGAAGAAAACAGGGACAGCTTTGATTATATTTATACAGTGGATAAGCTGACCAGTCTGGCAGGAAAGAAGCTTCATGGCAAACGAAATCACATTGCAAGATTTAAAGATGACGAGAATTGGAGTTATGAGCCAATGACAGCGGAAAACAAGCAGGAATGCTATGATATGAATCTGAAATGGTGTGACAGAAGGGCATGCAAGTGGAATGAGGATATGAGTGATGAGCAGTGTGCCCTGAATCAGGCAATGAAATATTTTGATGAGTTGCATTTAGAAGGTGGCATATTGCGTAAGGCTGGAGAAATCGTAGCATTTACCATAGGAGAACGATTAAATTCCGATACTTATGTAGTGCATTTTGAAAAAGCATTTCCGGAAATACAAGGTGCTTATCCAATGATTAACCAGCAGTTTGTAATGCATAATTGTCAGGAGTATAGTTATGTAAACCGAGAAGATGATGCCGGGGATGAAGGACTGCGAAAGGCAAAATTATCCTATTATCCTGATATTTTGCTGAAAAATTATACTGCACGGGAGATTTAAGATGGAAATACGGTTTGCAACAAAAAAGATGATTCCACAGATAAAAGAGATTTGGCATCGGTGCTTCGGGGATGAAGAGGACTATATGGAATTCTATTTCACGCACCGGTTTACGGAAGAAAATACGCTGGTGTGTATGGAAGATAAGAAGCCTGTGGCAATGACAACATTTCTTAAGGCGTATCTTGTGACCGGGGAAGGTGAGATACCGGTACATTATGCTTATGCAGTAGCAACCCTGCCGGAATACCGGGACAGGGGCTATGCAAAAATGCTGTTAGAAAAAGGAAAACAGCATTTTCAGACACCGATTGTCTTAGAACCAGCCAGCGAAAGCCTCATATACTATTATGAGAAGCTGGGATTTTGTATGGCATTTTGCATAGCAGAGCGAACCATTCTTCCGGATGAAATTGCAGAAGCAAAAGGGGAAGAAAAAGGGCAGCAGGAATACTGGCTGCTTACGGTGACACCGGATGAGTATGTGCAGCTTCGGGATGCTTATTTTATGGGAAATGGTTATATCCGCTGGGATAAGGATGCAATCACTTATGCGTTGCTGGAAAATGACTATGCAGATGGTTATGCTTATAAAGTGCAGCACCATGGCAGAGAGGATCTTTTATTATTCCGGGAAGAGGAAAATGCAATCGAAGTATTGGAAACAACTTTGTCAGAGCAGGATTTGCTGGCGGTATTAAAGCGTCTTCGGATAAAAGTTCCGGTCAGAGTCAGAAAATCTTTGGCGGCAGTTGAAAGAGAAGAACGAGTCGGAAATGATAAAAAAGAACAGGGCTATCAGAAAAAAGATTTTGGCATGATAACCGGCTGTGATGAGGTAAAGAATGGGTACTTGAATCTTACGCTGGAGTAGAAACTTTATGAGATAAATTCTATATGAGAGAAGAATTTTATAAGAAGATAATGAAATGCTGCTTTAGAATAGCAAGTGTGAAAGGAGGTTTTATATGATTGGAATATATATCTGGATTCCGTTTGTAGGAACATTTTTAGGGGCGGCCTGTGTGCTGTTTATGACTGGGGAGTTGAAGCCGCTGGTGCAGAAATCCCTGCTGGGATTTGCATCCGGAGTCATGGTGGCAGCGTCGGTATGGTCGCTATTGATTCCGTCTTTGGAAATGTCAGAAGAAATGGGAAGGTTGTCATTTATTCCGGCAGCAGTTGGATTTGCCCTTGGAATTGCATTTTTGCTGATTTTGGATAGGATTATTCCGCATTTACATTTAAACAGTGATGAGCCGGAGGGAATTAAAGCACACCTAAAAAAAACAACCATGCTGGTACTAGCAGTTACCTTACATAATATTCCGGAAGGGATGGCAGTGGGTGTAGTATTCGCAGGATTTCTGATGGGCAGCGGAAATATTACTTTGACAGGAGCACTTGCCCTGGCAATCGGTATTGCCATACAGAATTTTCCGGAGGGTGCAATTATATCCTTGCCACTTCGCAGTGAAGGAACCGGAAAAGGAAAAGCATTTCTTTACGGTGCATTGTCCGGCATTGTAGAGCCGATAGCTGCAATTATAACCATTGCAGCAGCATCCATAGTGATTCCGATTCTGCCGTATCTGTTATCGTTTGCAGCAGGCGCCATGATTTATGTGGTAATCGAGGAATTGCTGCCGGAGGCATCCACAGGCAGCCATTCGAATATTGCAACCATATGGTTTTCAGTAGGATTTCTGCTGATGATGATATTGGATGTGGCACTGGGATAGAAAATCCCGGATAGCTGATAATTTGAGGAACATCTCATTTTTATCAGCTATCCGGGATTTTTTTGCTGTCGGAAGATACCACTTTTAAGATAAATTCAATAATTTCTGTATTGCTTCCTGCATTTCCGGGTGCTTCCGGTATTGTAGAATCAATTCTTTTTCATGTCTGGTCAGAATAATTTTTTCGGAATCGTCATAACCGAAAGTTCCAAGAATGTCATTGATTTTATATATTTCGCATAAGAGCAAAAGCGTATCGGCATCCGGCTGGGTCTGACCGCTTTCCCAGCCATAAATGGTTTTTGGCGCTACCGGGACAGATTTCTCACTTAACTGGATGGAGACATCCGTTACGGAAAGCTGGTTGCGTTTGCGATATTCTTTTAATACTTTTGCGATGTTTGCATTTTTCATTTTTTCACCTCTTTTTTAATCATAAACTAACATATTTTGAACGTCAAACAATTCTCGGATAACAGGAAAAATGAATGTTGATATTCTCTTTAAGAAAGAATATAATGCTATTTATAAGAAAATATTCCCGGAGTCAGAGAATATTATGAGTTGGAATCTTTTAAAGAGAGAAAGAAAAATGGCAAAGACAATAACAGAAAAATTAGCAATATACATAGCAGATAATCATTTATCCGTAACACAGGTTGCACGGGATACCGCCATTTCGGAGGATAAACTGCAGGTGGGAGCAAAAGAAAGCCTGAACGCAACAGAGTTTCTGGAATTGTGTTCCTATTTGAATGTGAAACCGGAAGAATTGAAGAAATGGTGAGTTAAATGCAAAGATATCGATGCACGAAAGATAATATCATAACACAGACCAGCGTCTGTCCGGTATGCAAGGAACGGGCGGAACTGGAAAAATCCGACATTTACTGGTGTGATACCTGTAACATTCCTTTATATCAGAAAAAATGTTCCTGTGGCAGTAAGCCAAGGAGAATGGTATCGGATATCCGCCCGGTATTTCCGGAGGAAAGATTGCTGTTAGAAATTTTGCTGAAAAAGCCATTTGCATTTTTAAAAGATTCGGTATGGAACGGCTCCGGAAATAAATATTATGTCAATGGCAAACGAATTGACTTTTCTGTAAAAGATTTAATAGAAGTAGACGCAGAAGAAGTGCGTAAGCAGTATGAGGATTTGAGAGAACAGAATACCTATCAGTATTTTGATTCCTATATAAAAAGATTCTTAGAGGAGAACCGGGAGCGTTATGAAGAGATAACCACAGAAGCGACCGGTTATATCAGAGAGAGCACGAAGAATTATAAGATTCAGGATATGTTTGTCTCTTTTTCCGGTGGAAAGGATTCCACGGTGGTATCCAGTCTTGTAATGCGGGCGTTATCAGAACCGAAGATACTTCATATTTTCGGGGATACTACATTGGAATTTCCGGAAACCATGCACTATGTGGAGCGGTTTAAGAAAGAGCATCCGAAGACACCGGTTCTGTCATCGAGAAATAAAGAAAAGAATTTTGAAGAACTGTGTGAACTGATGGGACCGCCAAGCCGTGTCATGCGCTGGTGCTGTACTATTTTTAAAACGGGAGCAATCCAGCGGAAGATAAAAGCGTTGTTTGGTGATAAAGATAAAATAATTACATTCTATGGAATCCGGAGAAGTGAGTCTGCCAGCAGAAGCAAATATGAGCGGGAGACAGAAGGCTCGAAGATTACGAAGCAGATTACGATTTCGCCGATTATTGACTGGATGGACTTTGATATCTGGCTGTATCTTCTGACTACAAAGACAGATTTCAATGACGCATATCGCTGGGGTTATACCAGAGTAGGCTGCTGGTGCTGCCCGAATAACAGTGCCTGGTCAGAATTTTTATCAAGAATTTATATGCCGGAGCAGTCAAAGCACTGGCAGGAATTATTGGTTGATTTTGCAAGGCGGATTGGCAAGCCGGATGCAGAAAGTTATATTCGGGATGGCAAATGGAAAGCCAGACAGGGCGGCAATGGTGTGGAATATGCCAATAAAGCAGTGGTGTCATTTAAACCCTGTGTATTGGAAGAAAACAGCTTTAATTATGAATTGCAGCGGCCGATTTCAGAAGAATTATATGAGCTATTCCGACCGTTTGGATATATCAATAAGAATCTTGGAAATGAGCGTTTGGGAGAAGTGTTTATTACCACAAAAAATGGCAATCCAAGAATCAAATTGCAGGGACGGATTGGTAAGACTACTCTGAAGGTGACAATTTATGATATGCATCTGGATGGAGCAAAAAATCTGGAAACAGCGGAAGATAAGATAAAATGCCAGCTGACCAAATATCAGCTCTGCATGGGCTGTAAGGCCTGTGAAAGTATCTGTAAACACAATGCGATTGTTATCCGGGATGAAAAGGATGGGAGTATTTCCTATCATATTTTGGATGAAAAATGTGTCCGCTGTGGAGAGTGTGTCAACCATTATGTAGGTGGCTGTTACATCAGAAAAGTGCTGGCAACAAAACGAGGAAAAAGGGAAGAGTAAGAAGAATGGGAGCAATGATAAAAAAGATTCGACTGAAAGGTCATGAGACATTTATATTGCGGGAAGGCTGGCTGACAAAGGGACTGGCAGCAGCAGAAAAGGATGGAACGGTATTCAGTAAAAACTCCGGGGCAGATGCTTTGGGAGTCGGAACCAATATGGCAAAGGCAATCCGTTACTGGATGCAGTCGGCCGGATTCATTGGAAAAACTGAAAACAGGGCAGCCGTAAAACTGGAATTACTTGGTCAATTAGTATATCAGAAGGACCCGTATTTTGAGGATGATTTTTCCTATTGGCTGGTACATATGAATCTGGTGACAAATGCCGAGGCAGTTACAAGCTGGTATCTTTTCTTTAATACGCTGCAGGCAGAAGAATTTACAAGAACAGAACTGGAAGATTATATGATGCGGGAATATGCAGTGGAAACGGGACGGACAGAGATACCAAGACGTTCGCTGGCAGATGATTGCAGTGCCATACTCCGGATGTATAGCAGGGATCATGTGGAGGATTACGACCCGGAGGATAAGAGCATCAGTCCTTTTGCACACCTTGGATTATTAAAGCTGGATGGTGGGAAATACCGGAAGAGCCAGCCGAATTTAAAACGGCTCAGCCCATTTGCAGTCTGGTATCTTATCGAAAAGATGTGGGAAGAAAATAAAACGAATAGCATCAGTATTGCAAGCCTTTTGGAGGATGCAAAAGGTCCGGGAAAAGTCCTGCAGCTAAAACGGGCTGCATTGAATGAATATCTGGATAAACTGGATAACTATGGCTATATCCGGCTGAACCGGACGGCGGGGCTGGATATGGTATACAAAAACGAAGAGAAAAAATGGGGACCGTATGAAGTTGCGGAACTATATTATGAAAAATAAAGGGAACGATGAAGATGAAGAGACTGAAAGATTTCGTTGAGATAGATAAAAGATTTCAAAATTCCATAAATTTACAACTGGATTTGCAGGATGATACCAAGCTGGAAAGTTATATTCCAACCAAATCATCTTTATTAATTCTGCAAAAATATCTGAAATCAGTAATGGGACAGGAAAAGGAAAAAGCAACGATTCTGATTGGACCTTATGGAAAAGGAAAATCACATTTACTGCTGGTATTGTTGCAGATTCTTTCTGCACCGGAAAATGAAAAGGTAAATGACCTGGTTCAAAGAATCAGCAAATTAGATGCAGAAACAGCAGAATTGATAGAGCAGTATAAGAATCAGAAGAAAAAATTCCTTCCGGTTATTGTATCCAGCTCAATTATGAATCTTTCGGATGCCTTCGTCTTAGGACTGACAGAAGCATTGCAGTATGCAGGACTTAGCGACATTGTTCCGGACAGCTATTATAAGGAAGCAGAAAAGGCAGCG
Organism: Roseburia sp. AF20-18LB; assembly: GCF_003461185.1. Taxonomy (NCBI): domain Bacteria; kingdom Bacillati; phylum Bacillota; class Clostridia; order Lachnospirales; family Lachnospiraceae; genus Roseburia; species Roseburia sp. AF20-18LB. Next base: position 145,708 of record NZ_QTWP01000004.1, on the reverse strand, counting down.
GATAACTGGATGGAAAATTATCCCAAGACTTATCAGAAGTTTGCAGAACTGATGCATTCAGAGCATGGTCGCTCCATTGAGCAGTGGAGAAAACAGATGGATAAAATGCAGGAAGATGCCTTAGAAGCATTCCGGGAAATTTATCCGAAAGTGACTTCCGGCAGCCAGTTCCAGCCGATTGTAAATATTGAAACCATGAAGGTCTATGAGGGCATCAATCGTATTTTATGTGAAAAATACGGTTATGCAGGCATTTTCCTTGTATTCGATGAGTTCAGCAAATATGTGGAAGGTCATGAAGAGGCAACCTTTGCAAGAGATATGAAGGTATTGCAGGACATGTGTGAGCTGGCAAATTCCGGCAAAGAGGAAATTCATATCGTATGTGTTGCCCACAAGAGTATTAAGGAATATGGACATCAGTTATCAAAAAATATAAAGGATGCTTTTGATGGAGTAGAAGGAAGATTAAAAGAAGTCCGGTTCGTAGTATCTGCGAAGAATAATTTTGAACTGGTGATGGACGCCATTCATAAGGATATAGAGGAATGCAGACGTGTGGCAGCAAAAAATGCAGAGTGGAAAAAGGTGTTAGAAGATACCTATCAACTGCCTTGCATTTCTGCACTTTTTGAACAGGAAGAGTATGACACAGTAGTAAAGGAAGGCTGTTTTCCTTTGCTGCCGCTTACCGTTTATCTGTTATTAGGAGTCAGCGAAAAAGTGGCACAGAATGAACGCAGCGTGTTTACGTTTCTTGCAAATAATGAGCCGGGTTCACTGGTACGCCTGATTGAAGAAGATGAAAAGGAAGCCCATGGAATCGGTGCGGCAGTCGTTTATGATTATTTTTCCAGATTATTCCGGGAAAATACAGACCTTATCCATATTCATGCGGAATGGCTGAAAGCAGAGTATGCCCTTGGAAAGGCAGAGTATGAGGAAGAAAAAAACATTATCAAAGTAATGGCATTGCTTAAGATGATGGGAAATGAAGAAGAACTTCCGGTAAACGATGAAAGCATCTATCTGGCAAGCGGACTGGAATATGGAATTGTAAAAGAAAAATTAGAACAGTTAAAAGAAGCACAATTAATACAGTGGAGAAACCGGACTGCTTCTTATGATTTTAAAAATAATGTCGGTGTAGATATCGAAAAAAAGATTCAGGAAGAAATACAGAAACAGAAAAAAGTAAATATCGAAAAAGTGTTAGGTGAAATTGCAGAATTAGATTATGTCCTGCCAAAGCAGTATAATCAGGAATTCACCATGACCAGATATTTTCATTATGAATATAAAAAGTTAGAGCAGTTTCTTGCATTAAAGAAGGCAGAATATCTTTTTGAAGAGAAACCCGCAGACGGAAAGATTATCGCATTGACGGATGCAGATAAGACAACAGATATGGAAAAAGTCCAGCAGCATCTGAAGGAGTTAAAGGACGAGCGAATCGTAGTCCTCATTCCGCGAGAACCGTTAATGGAAGAAGAAAATATCCGGCGTCTGATAGCAGTTCGGCAGTTAAAAGAAGATAAGACATTTTTAGAAGAAAATGCAGTATTGCAGCAGGAATTGCAGCTATATGAAGAAGATTTGATTTATGAAATCAATGCGGCATTAGAAAAGCGTTATCTTCCGGAAAATGGAAACTGCACAGTATTATGTGGAATTGTATCCCGGAACAAGAGTAAATCAGTAGGTGAATTTAATCGTACGCTCAGTAGAATCTGTGAGGAATATTATAATCTGACTCCGAAAATTAATAATGAAATGATTAACCGCAGAAAGGTGTCGTCCCAGACAAAACGTGCCAGAAGAACCATTGTAGATGCTGTTTTAAATGGAAAAGAAATGGCGCAGTGGGAGAACGGTTCGGCGGCAGAAGCAACCATTTACCGGGCAACCTTACGGGTACTGGATGAAGGAAGAGCAGAAGAGGGAAGCCAGCAGGTATTACAGGAAATCATGGAATATATCAACCGCTGTGCCGGGAAAAAACACAGTTTTTCCGAACTTTATGAAAGTCTTTCCGGAAAAGGCTATGGAGTAAGAGAAGGTATCATTCCAATTTATATCGCAAGGCAGATTGCGGAACTTGAGGATACACCGGTCATTCTTTTGCAGGAGCGTGAGGTGGAGATTACGCCGGAAATATTTGACAACATAGAAGAACATCCGGAGAATTACAGCCTCTATGTGGAAAAGGAAACGGTAAATAAAGAGAAGTATATTAAGCAGTTAGAAGAAATTTTTTGCGGACAGGATACCTATCAGAGTATTGGAAAACGAAACCGGCTTTATGAACTGGTACGAGCAATGCAACGGTGGTACAGAAGTCTGCCGCAGATTGCTGTTTCCTTTCAGACCTGCCCGGAAGGCATGGATGAGGAAGCTTATGTATTTATCAAGGGGCTTCGTAAGATTCTTAAAAATATGGAGCCGAACCCAAGGGAAATGCTGTTTGAACAGCTTCCGGGACTGGTAGAGAAAAAGAATTTAAAGGAAACGACACGGCAAATCAAAGAGGGAAAAGAATATTTAGATACCTTCCTTTTTAAGAAAAATGAGCAGGCAATAGAGGTCACAAAGAAAATCTATGGCGCAGCAAAAGAAGACAGTCTTTCTGGCGTTTTAAAGGCATGGTATGAGGAACAGGGGAAGGCGGCAAAGAGTTTTCTGGCCAGCAATCAGGTGACGGCATTGATGGGCTATTTATCCAGAATGCAGACCCACAATGAACAGGAAATTGTAGAACATCTTTCCAAGGCAGTCCTTGATATTTATATGGAAGACTGGCGGGATGAGTCCTTGAAGCAGTATGAAGAAGAGCTTGCCCGGTTAAAGGCAGAGATTGAACACATCGGAATGGAACAGAGTGAGTCCGGCAGCAGGCAGATGATAGAATTTACCGGAAGTGATGGAAAAAAGGTAAAGAAATTCTATGAAGCAGAGGATGACAGCACCAGTTATTTTCTGAAAAATGCCATGGAAGAAGCTATGGAGGAATTCGGAGACAGTCTGGAAGTGAACCAGAAGGTAGCAGTACTGGTTCAGATGATAGAGAAACTGACGAAGTAGCAAGGAGTTGTAGTTATGAATACAGAAGAAATTATTTATCTTGACAATGCGGCAACAACATATCCAAAACCGGAAGTAGTATATACGGAAATGGACCGGGTCAACCGCAGCCTTGCATTTAATGCAGGGAGGGGTTCCTATGCCCTTGCAAAAGAGGCGGATGAAATTATCGCGGAAACAAGAGAATCACTGCTTGATTTAGTACATGCAAAAGAACAGGCAGAGGTGGTTTTATCTGCCTCTGCTACTGTTGCTTTCAATCAGATCATTGGCGGAATGGACTGGAAGGAAACGGATGTGGTTTATGTCAGCCCTTACGAACATAATGCGGTGGTTCGCCCACTGGATTTATGGAAAGAGCGGATTGGGTTTACCACAATAGAGCTTCCTTTGGAAAAAGAATCCTTAAAAATTGATTTGGAAAAAATGGAATATCTTTTTACGGAGCAGCCGCCAACTCATATCTTTCTGTCACAGGTCAGCAATGTGACAGGTTATATACTCCCCATCGAAGAAATATGCAAAATTGCAAAGAAATATGATGCAATCACAGTAATCGATGCATCCCAGTCCCTTGGGCTGACAGAGCTTGATATGCGAAAAGTTCCGGCAGATATTGTAGCATTTGCCGGTCATAAAAATCTGTATGGTCCATTCGGAACAGGAGGATTTTTCTTAAGACATGGCATAAAGCTGAAAGTTTTTCTGGCAGGAGGAACCGGCAGTGATTCCCTGAATCCGAAGATGCCATTGGAAAGCCCGGCACGTTATGAGGCAGCCAGCCCCAATATTGTAGCAATAGCAGGACTTTGGGCAGCCCTCATGGAGATAAAGGCAGCCGGAACGAAAGGCTGGCTGGCGCATGAACAACAGTTGACTGATAAATTAATTGCGCAGTTAAAACGGATTCCAGGTGTGAAATTATATGGAGATTTCGGGCAGGACAAAGTCGGAATTGTTCCTTTCCATATTCGGGGCTATCAGGCGTCCGAGGTGGGATTGCTTTTGGACACAGACTATGGAATTGCCGTAAGAACTGGATATCACTGTGCACCACTGATACATAAGCATTTAAAGGATGAAGCTTCCGGCGGCGTCGTCCGGATCGGAATCGGAAGATATACCACGGAGAAAGAGATAGATACACTGGTTGCCGCAGTAGAGGAACTGGCGGAGTAGGAGGAAGAAGATGGAGAATGAAGTTATGAGATCTCATATGATGAAATTTTCCTTGGAAGATTTAAAAAGTTTTCTTGGAGAAGATATTGTGGAATCTTTACTTGAATGGAATACAGGAAGTGAAGCTCTGCTTACGAAGAAAAGATTGGTTGATATGATCATGTGCATTTATGGGGTGAATATTTTAAAGAGTAAGGAATTCAGACATCATATTTTGAGTACCTTTCAAAAAGAAGATATTCTGGATTTTCGTGTGGAATTGCCTGAAAAATATAGAACCTGTGAGAATCCGGAATTGATTATAGATGTAGTAGCGAAGAAAAACTGGCGTGAAAGTCAGATAAATAATCATGTACTTCATTTGTTGAACTATTCGGAAAAAGATATTTTTCAGGAACAAAGTGTAGAGGAAGTTTCATCTGAAAAAATTGCATCATATGATAAGTTTTATGAATTGTTGGATTATCAATATATTATTCGCCAGAGAGCACTGAATATACTGACTTCAGAATATAAGCAAAGACGTTTTTTAATACATATGCCGACCGGAACGGGGAAAACCAAGACGGCAACTCATATTATATGTCATCACTATAATTATAATTTAAAGAAACAGGGATTGATTGTCTGGATAGCACATACCACAGAATTGTTGCAGCAGGCATATGACACATTTGTTAATGTTTGGAAGAACATAGGAAATGGAGAAATTTCAACGTATAAACTTTGGGGAGAACATAATATAGAAGCTATTCCAGAAGATATGTCTGGTTTTATGGTCTGTGGAATACAAAAATTGCAGTCTATGAAGGAAAATCAACCGGACAAATTTCAGAAGCTTGTAAATGCTACCAGATTAGTTGTATATGATGAGGCACATAAAGCAGCAGCTCAGGAGACAAGAAATGTAATTGAACATTTTATGCGTAGAACGGGAGAAATGAAGGATTGTGCGTTGATGGGATTATCGGCAACGCCGGGCAGAACAACAGAAATGAGTTTTGAAAATGATTTGTTAGCATCGACGTTTGGAAACAAAATCATATTCATTGATACGAAAGTTATGAATGAAGTGAATTTGTCCAGACAGGAAGCACTCAATGCAGAGGTGGAAAAAGATATTATCCGTTATTTTCAAAACAGAGGTGTGCTGGCAAAGATAAAGAAGAAAGAGCTTACATATGCAGAAAAATTAACAGATGAAGAACTGTCAAAGATAAAAGTAATAGCCACGAAGAATGGTTATTCCGATTTCTCGCCTGCAGCACTTAATGTGATTGGAAAAAATAAGAGCAGAAATTTGCGGATTATGCAGGAATTAAGAGCACTAAATCAATCACAGACACCTACAATCGTTTTTGCGTGTTCTGTAAAACATGGACAATTACTTTCTTCCATGCTTACTCTGGAAGATATACCTAATGCATTGGTAATAGGAGAGATGTCAGCAACTGAGAGAAGGGAAGCAATCCGGAAGTTTAAAGATACAAAAAATGATATGAATATTCTGATTAATTATGAAGTGCTGACAACAGGGTTTGATGCAACAAACATTGAATGTGTTTTTATTGCAAGGCCAACACAATCAGTAGTTCTATATAGTCAGATGTTAGGGCGCGGACTTCGTGGACCACAGATGGGCGGAAAAAAGGAATGTTTATTAATAGATGTAAAAGACAATTTGAATCAGTTTAATGAAAATATGGCATTTTCACACTTTAATAATTATTGGAATGCATAGGAGGAAAAGTTATGGCAAAAGACATATTTGTAATTCAGACAATGGGAGATGCACTGAGAAATACGGGTTATAAAAATATTGAATGTGCAATGGCAGAAATTATTGATAACTCTATTCAGGCAGAGGCAAAAGATATTTTAATAATTGTATCAGAAGAATATAATCCCGAAACAGGAAGAAATAATATCAAAGAAATCGGATTTCTGGATAATGGAAAAGGAATGGAGCAGTTAGAACTGGAAAGCTGTCTTGGAATTGGATATTCCACAAGAACTGACAGAAAAGGAATGGGAAGATTTGGAGTTGGTTTGCCGCAGGCTTCTTTATATGCATGCCCATCAGTTGATGTGTACTCCTGGCAGAATGGATATGATAATTGCAAGAAAGTATTTTTGGATATAAATAAAGTAAAGGATGGAGCGCAGACCGTATTGGAAGATCCGGTGCAAAGTGAGATTCCTTCAAAATACAAGAAGTATTTAACCTATAAAATGCAGGGGCAGAATGATGCTGTAAAAGAATACAATTTTATGGAGAGTGGCACATTTGTATTGTGGAAAAACTGTGATAGAGTAGTGCCTAAAACAGTATCATTTCTGTTTAAAAAATTGGAATTTGCATTAGGACAAAAGTTCAGATATTTTATTCATGATGGAATCTGTAATATCAGTTTAATTCATCATGAAAATCAGGATAATTCAAAAAGAATAATGCCAAATGATCCGCTGTTTCTCATGAAACCAAATTATGTATTGGGAAATCCTGCAACACCGGAAAATATCTGTCCAGGCGATAATATAAATTACACAGAAAGTATTTTTGAACCTTATACAGATGAGAAGCATACAGATGGAGTTATTTATTTTCCTATTCAATATATTGATAAGATAACAGGAGAAACAAAGGAACACAACATTGAAATTCGTTTTTCAAAAGTAAAAAAGGAATTTTATGACAAGACAGCAGTAGCAGGAGATCCGGGTGGAAAGCCATTAGGAAGCTATGTAAAAAAATTGGAAGGAATATCAATTGTACGGGCAAATAGAGAAATTGATTTTGGACAGTTCGATTTTTATGAAAATATTAATCAGCCGCAACATAGGTGGTGGGGCTGCGAAATTAAATTTGATCCTGTTCTGGATGAAGCGTTTGGAGTGGCAAATAACAAGCAGTTTGTCGAATTGAGAAAGATAGATAAAGATGATTATTTGGATGAGCCTGTAAAACCGGTATGGGTACAGTTGTATAGCATAATTCATCCTACAATAGAACGGATGTATAAAGAAAATAAGAAGACCAGAGAAAATGCAAGGTCTTCAAAGGATATAGATTCTCCGACAACGAAAATAATAAATAAAGTAGAAGAAAGTGAAATACCGAATGAGGAAAGTGAATCCGCAGAGGTAAGAAGAACTACTTCCAAAGAGGAATTATACGAAAAGAGCAAACAACAGTTAGAAGAGAGAGGGGTTATAGATCCTCAGCAGGAAGAAATCGTAAATAATCTTAAAAATCAGGTTAATATAGACTATCAGAATATGGGAAAACTGGCAGCTTTATTTGACTATTCATTTGGTTTGGGAAACTGTTATGTAAAGTTTAATATGGATCATATTTTTTATAAGACATTTCTTGAAGATTTGATAAAATCAAATGATGCAAAGGTTGCATTTGAACTTTTTGTGGCATCCTTAGTTAAGGCAATTGATGAGACTAATCGCAGACAGGAAGATGAGAATGATAATCTTATTGCTACATGGAATGAAAAATTAAGAAAATATATCAATGCACAACATGGAAGTTTGAAATAGCAGGTGATAACGTGAGTATCTTAATATCTGATGAAATAAAGAAATGTATCTATAAGGAATTACAAAGTTGTCATCAATCCATTGTAGTTATTACTGCGTTCTGCAAGCAAAATGCACTTGAGTTTATGCAGAAAAATTGTAATGAGACAATAAAGGATAAGACGTTAATTGTGCGTTTTCAATTAAAAGATATTATTAATGGTGCAACTGATTTGCAAATTTATGAGTATTGTAAATCACATGAATGGAAAATGTATGCTTATTTTGATTTGCATGCAAAAATGTATATATTTGATGATAAGAATGGAGTGATAGGAAGCGCAAATTTAACAAATAAAGGAATACTGCTGGAAGAAGGCGGTAATCTTGAAATGGCTGAAAAATGTGAAGTGGATGAAACAGATATACAAAGAGTAAACTGTCTTATAAAAGGCTCCGTGGAAATGGATGACCGAATATATAGTATTATGAAGGCAGAAGCATTAGACAAGATGAAAAATAGAACTTCTTCTGAGTTGGGCTGGTCAAAAAGGATTACCGACTTGTTTCGTCCGGTAGAAAACATGTTATTCGTAAATGATTTTCCGGAATATGATACAGCGAAGGAAAGCTTAGGGCAGAAAATAGAATTTCTGGAAATGAGTAAAGGAGAATCATTAACTGAAATACAGCAAGCATTTTCGTTATGCAGAGCATACCGATGGCTCTTAGAATTATTGCAGAAACATGGTGGTGAAATGTATTTTGGTGAAATTACGGTAGAATTACATAGTGCATTAGTAAATGATCCAAAGCCATATCGAAAAGATGTAAAAGTACTTCTGGCAAGATTGTTAGAGTGGACACAGGAGTTGGAATGCAAAGAAGTCATTGTGGACAGACCGAGGCATTCGCAACGGGTGAGATTGAGCCAGAAAGTGAATTAGAATATTTAAATAGTATTTTTAATAGACTACACATTTTGAATGAATTTTCAAGGTGTGTAGTTTTTTTGGGTCGAAAAATGTAGATGGAATTCATGGAAGTGGAAATCTTTGCCACAATGTTAAGTGGTGAACTTAAATTATTTTTGATTTTGTGCTTGTGTAGCAGGAATGAAGGAACTTCTCTTATATGGTTATTTATGGTATCATATAAGAGAAGTAGTACTATATAATCAGAAAGAAACAAATAACCTTGATTACAGGAGGTATGGCAATGAGAAATTGGATGGATTTAAATGGCGATGGAGAAATAGATAGCTCAGAAATGATGTTTGCAGGAGAAATGCTTTGCACTAGCAGGGAAGAACATGAAGTATTATTTGGAGATGCCGGAGACTTCGAGGATGACGCAAAGGATGATTTGTATGAGAAAGAATTCATTTGGACAGGGACTGGCAATATTCCTTGTAATAATAGGCGTTCTGTTTGTAATAGGTTCCATAGGTGAAGCAAGTGAGCCTAAGTGCATTAAGGCAGGATGTGATAATAAGCAGGCAAGTGGAAGCAGCTATTGTTATTTGCATAAACCATATACGGGAAGCAGTACATCCCATAGCAGTTCATCATATAGCAATAAATCGTCTGGCAGTACTTCTAAGAGCAGTACAAGTAACTCTGGTTCAAGTAGCAGTTACAATAATAAATCAAATTCTACAAACAAGTCATCATATAGCAGTGGTACAAAGAAAAGTACAACGACAAAGAAGAGTACATATGACTCTTATGATGATGGCTATGATGATATCTATATGGATGACGATTATGACTATGACAGATATGACAGAGACAGCGATTATGCAGATGGTGTAGATGATGCAATGGATGAGTATGGAGAAGATTGGTAATGCTGACAAAGTTTTACGGAAAGGAGACCACTATGGAAGAACTTTATTTTACCATCAGGAGTTTTCAGTTAAGAACCAATACTTGAATCACCACACCATACTTCATTTATGTGAGGTCTTTCATAGCGGCGCATATCCTGATTGCTGGTTGTTTTGAGCTTAAGAGCCAGGAGATTAATATATCTGTTAACCGTGGATTCAGATACATCCCCTTTTTTGATGCTTCCGTTTTCATGAAGCTGTCTGTAGATAGCAGAAAGTCTGATGATGTTATCGTTCCAAGCGTACCTAAAACCGGAAAGGCAAGGTAAGTGCTTATGACAGATAAAGAGAAAAGGTACTGGGCATATTTTCTGAATGGAGGGCGATTCATCTTATGGTGGATTGCTCTTTTTGTCGTTTTGCTTGAAAAAGTAAAAAAATTCCAGGTATATTTTTTTGAGAAAAGCAAAATATATTAATGGCACTAAAATAATAATAGTGCCGAAAAAATATTGACAAATATGAAAAGAGATATTACGCTATTCATATATTTCCGGCACTTGGCTGGGTGAAGTGCCGGAAAAATAATTGGAGGTGATATCACGATGACTGAAGAAATTTATTTCAGGGGTGTTCATAATGTGACGGAATTTACGCGCAATGAATTATTCGTCTCTTTTCGTCAGGGAGGATATCAATTAAGTGAAGCTTCGTTCTACAAAAAGGTTGAAGATATGGTCAATGATGGTGAGATAGTAAGGGTGGGACGTAATCATTATTGTTTGCCGAATGATAAGCGGCAGGTGTACCGTCATGACTATTCGGAATTGGCGGAAGAAGTGGCATTGCAACTAGAGGAACAATATCCATATTTGAATTTTACAATATTTGAATTTGTTCAAATGAATGATTTCGTAAATCATTTAGTGGCTCATAATGTTATATTCCTATCAGTAGAATCAGATATTATGGAATTTGTTTTTGATACATTAAAGGAGAAATATCCTGGAAAAGTGCTTATCAATCCAACGGCAGATATCTACCATCAGTATTGGTCGGATAACATGATTGTAATTGTAAAGCTTATAACAGAAGCACCAAAAGGACAGGAAAAATCGTGGCATACAAGATTGGAGAAGCTATTAGTAGACATTATGTCAGAACCGTTACTTCTGGCATCTATAAGTGAGTCAGAATATCCGGGTGTATATATGGATGCTTTTGCAAGATACTATATTGATGAAAATTGTTTGTTTCGATATGCAAATCGAAGAAAGAGCGCAAAGAAAATAAAGAAACTGCTACATGATAAAACGGATATTATATTAAAAACAAAGGAATAGGTGCAAATGCTTTTGAAAGAAAATTTTAGTGAGGAATATATTCGCAGTCTACAAAAGGACAGCAAGAGAGATCCGGTGCTTTTAGAACGTACTGTATATGCTTTTGGACTTCTTGAAGCTTTGGCAAGGGTGAGGATGCCATTTATTTTTAAAGGTGGTACCTGCCTTATGATGCTAATGGATAAGCCACGTCGATTATCTACAGATATTGATATTATTGTGGAACCAGGGACTGATTTGGATGATTACTTAGAAAAAGCATCTGCTATATTTCCATTTCAGATGGTGGAAGAACAGAAGAGAGTCGGAAAAAACAATATAGAAAAGCGGCATTTTAAATTTACTTATGATTCACCAATTAACAATAAACAATTTTATATATTATTGGATGTGCTAGAAGTTGAGACAAAGGAAATAAGAAATGATTTACTACTGACGGAAGAAGAGTATCTAACAGTTAAAATTCCGAGTGCAGATTGTATTCTTGCAGATAAACTGACTGCATTTGCTCCTCATACGACAGGTGTCGAACTTAATAAAGGTAAGGATATGGAAGTAATGAAGCAGCTTTATGACGTGTGTTCTTTAATAGAGGTTTTTAAAGAATGCGATGTTGTAAAGCGTACATATGAACCGATTGCGTTGGCGGAGATTGCATACCGTGGAATAAATGCAACACCAACGGACTGCTTATGGGATAGCTTTGAGTCAGCTTTATGTATTGCGTCACGAGGCAAGGTCGGAGCAGAGGAGTATCCGATATATGTTAAAGGTATACGTGACTTACGTGGACATATTTATGCAGAAAACTATAGTCCGGAAATTGCAGCAGGGAGAGCAACCATGGTTATGTACATGGTAATGTGTTTGTTGACAGATACAGAGTTTGAAAAGGTGAGGGACTTCCGGGAATATGCCAATCATAAATTAGTGCATGAAAAGTTATTGACTCTTCGTTACTTGAAAAAGGCAAATCCAGAGGCCTATGCTTATGTGGTGAAGACTGATGAGATAATGAAATAAAATGATACTTGAAGAATTAATATCAAAAGCTAATCTTTGAATAAATATTTTTTGAATTTAAGTGACTCTTGACACATTTTCCCCGTCTATTAGGGTGAAAGGCCTTAATACAAAGGAGGAGAAGCCTATGGATGATAAACAGATATTAGATTTATATTGGGAGCGCTCCGAAGCTGCTATATCCGAAACTTCAAAAAAATACGGAAAGTATTGCAGATACATAGCCTTTAATATTCTTCACAATGACGAAGACAGCGAGGAATGTGTAAATGATACTTATTTAAGAGCTTGGAACAGCATACCGCCTAACCGTCCATCTGTTCTAAAAACTTTTTTAGGGAAGATTACTCGCAACTTATCTTTGGACAGGTACGAACTGCTCAATGCAAAGAAACGTAATGGCGGGCAAATGCCATTGATTTTTGATGAAATACAAGAGTGCATACCATCGTTGGATAGTACAGAAAACATTGTTGAAGAAATTGCTCTAACGGATATTCTCAACCGCTTTCTTTCTTCCCTGTCATTAGAACAGCGAAAAATCTTTATGAGAAGATATTGGTATTTATCGCCCATTAAAGAAATTGCAACGGAATATGGTATGAGCGAGAGCAAAATCAAGATGTCATTATTTCGTTCAAGGAACGAACTCAAAAAATTGTTAGAGAAAGAAGGTATCTCTGTATGAAAGAAAAGAAACTTTTAAGGGCATTGGGAAATGTCGATAATCAGTATATTAAAGAAGCTGAACCTATGAAAAAAACAAGTAAAATAACTAATCGGCAAAAATGGGTGTCTGTTGCTGCTTGCTTCGTACTCGTTGCTGTGATTGGAGTGGGAGTTTTTCAAAGCAAACTGTTTGGTACAAAAAACGATATTGCCACGCTGGATAGTGGAGAAACAATTACTTTTGTTAAAAATGACTTATCACAATCTTCAATTGACTTAAATGTAACAACAAGACCTTTGAGCGATGCTGAAATTGAAATGCTTTTTGCAGACTTGCCTGTTACCGCAGATGCTTACTTTGATGCTGACAATCATAATATTCTGGGTTTTGAGGGAAAAATTGGTGATACAAGAATGGTAGTTTCTAAACAGGGTGTAAATCTATTAGATACTATCATTGATGGAAATACAATCACTTCAAGTGTAGACGGCGTTGATATCAATGCAGGATATTTCATAACAAAGTCAAATAGTCAAGGTATCAAAACCGTAATATATTATGCAACCTTTGATATGGGAGAGAACACTATTTATGTAGAGTATTCTGGCACTGAAAATGAAAGTGAAACTGTAAAGAACAACTTGGTAGACACAATTTTGCAGTTGATTGAGAACGGTGCATTTGATTTGAGCCAAATCCAAGAATAATCTGCAAATTTGTACGATAAGGCAAAGCTAACAGCATTGCATATTATGGAACGGTGTGCATTGTGCTGCTTGGATTAATGTGGAGTATAGTCATGGAATTGAAGCAGGAATTAAAAGAAGACCTTTTGGGGTTTCCACAGGAACATTGGCTTGTTCCGTGTTCTAATAGTTCGAGATATAACAAGGTGTTTCGTTTTATATGGTTAGTAGGCGTCGTTTTAAGAACGATATTTTTATTAATGATTAAAAGGGGGATGAGTCTTTGATAAAAGTTATATTTTATTTTTTGCTTGTAAGTATAGGAGCAGGTTTGGTGCAGATGAAAATACCGCTGTTTGGTGGTCATGGCAAGCGGTGGGAAGAACAAAATTATGCACAGCGGTTTGGCGGTATCTTTTTTCCGGCATTCATTGCGCTTGTAGTTATCTTTTTATTTAATGAGTATAAGACGGCTCAATTACCCACTTTGAATGAAGAAATGCTGATGAATGGAGCGGAGTATTGTTTGGTAACTGATCTGAATGAGATAGGAGATGCGGATTATGCTTATGAGATAAAAAGCGGAAGCTCACAAGAGGAGATTTGTGGAATTATATCAAGTATATGTATAGACTTAAAAAGGGAAGATGATTTGGTAAATGCCAGATATGAAAACGGAGAATATATTATCATCAGCAATGGCATAACAATAGGACGGGCTGTCATAAATGACAAAGCAACAACAGATTTGTTGAAAATATACTTTTGCGACTAACAGTGGATGAGCGTTTCTGTGTAACTTTAGGCGAGAATATCAAAAAATTTTCGTTCTGTTCACATTAACTGCTATATATTCGTTGAAGAATTTGCTATAAAATAAGTGGTTAAGGATACCTGTTAGCCCATAACACGAAAGGCGATGTTATGTATGCGTATGTAAGCTCAGTAACAATTCTGTCTTTCTGCTAACGACAAGGCTTCCTATGACGTGACGTAGATTATAAAAGATATTAAAGAATGGATTACATCATGGAACGAGTAGTACAATTTTTAAAAGAAGCAAGACAGTCTATGCTTGATGCTTATCCTTCTTTAACTATGGAAAAGTAAGAGGATTGCGTGATGTAATAGATTATCGTACAATGGATTATTATCAAAGAAGATATATGGCAGGAAAGGAACAGCAAACCAACCAAAGTGAAATAAAATTATGAGCAGTAAAGCAGAAAGCAGAAGAAAAAGTATCGGGATGACATCCGGCTCTTTATGGAAGAACATCTTCCTCTTTAGCATACCGTTGATGTGTTCTCAGATATTAGAAGTATTATTTAATTTAAGTGACGTAGCAATTGTAGGAAAATATGCAGGATATATCCCCCTTGGGTCGGTTGGCTCGACCACGCTGTTGGTGTCCTTATTTACCGGCTTCCTGATTGGAATGGGTGGCGGTGTTAATGTAAGGGTAGCGCATAAACTGGGCGTAGGCGATGCGAAGGGAACGGAAGAAACCGTGCACACGGCGGCATTGATTTGTCTGGTGGCAGGACTTATACTGTGCCTGATATGTAATATATTTGCGGAGCCATTTTTAAACATTTTACATACAAAATCAGAGTTTATGGATGGCGCAGTACTATATTTTCGGATTTATGCACTGGGGCTTCCGGCACTTGCAATTTACAATTTTGGAAATGGTGTTTTAAGTGCATCCGGCGAGACGAAGCTTCCACTTATTTATCTGAGTATTGCCGGTGTGTTAAATGTGTTATTAAATCTTTTCTTTGTTATCCAGTGTAATATGGCAGCAGGCGGAGTGGCAATTGCCAGCGTTATTGCTCAGTATGTGTCAGCTATTTTGGTGGTTTCTCATCTGTGCCGGAGAAAGGATAGCTGCAGGCTTTACTTTTCCAGACTGCGTTTTCATAAGGAAGCGGCGAAAAGTGTGCTGATGCTTGGCGTTCCGGGCGGAATGCAGAATGCAATCTTTGCAATTGCAAATCTTTTTGTGCAGACCGGAGTCAACTCCTTTGATGCGGTTATGGTGTCCGGCAATTCAGCGGCAATCAATGCAGATACGCTGATTTTTAATATTATGACAGCATTTTATACGGCATGCGCCAGTTTCATGGGACAGAATATGGGGGCAGGAAACAGGGAACGCATGATAAAAAGTTACCGCATCAGTTTATTGTATTCGTTTCTGGCAGGCGTAATTTTTGGTGGGCTGCTGGTGGTTTTCGGAAGACAGTTCCTGTCTCTTTTTGCCAGCAAACCGGAGGTAATTGAAGCCGGAATGGAGCGGATTAAGATTATGGGATTTTCCTATGCACTTTCCGCATTTATGGACTGCACTATTGCGGCATCCCGCGGAATTGGAAAGAGCATTGTGCCGACCATTATTGTTATCATGGGCTCCTGCGTATTCCGTGTAATCTGGGTATATACAATTTTTGTATATTTTGGAACCATTGCATCCTTATATCTTTTGTATGCATTTTCCTGGTCGATTACAGCAATTGCCGAGATTATTTATTTCAAAGTATGCTTCCGGAAGCTTCGGATAGCGGCATAGAACCATAGAGTCATGGAAGAAAGTAAAAAAGAAAGCGGAAGAGAGAAAGAAAAATGGAAGAAAGACGTTCGGAAAATACAACGCTTTGCTATATAGAAAAGGAAAATTGCTACCTGATGATGCACCGGGTGAAGAAAAGCCATGATGTAAATAAAGATAAATGGGTTGGTGTTGGCGGTCATTTTGAAGCCGGAGAATCTCCGGAAGAATGCCTGCTTCGGGAAGTAAAAGAAGAAACCGGGCTTACTTTGGATGCCTATCGGCTGCGGGGCGTGGTAACTTTTGATTCCGATGCGTGGCCGACAGAATATATGTTTCTTTATACGGCAGATGAATTCCACGGTACGATGACCGAGTGCAACGAAGGAACACTGGAATGGATGCCAAAGGAAGAAGTATATAATCTGCCTATCTGGGAAGGTGATAAGATATTTTTCAGGCTGTTAGAAGAGAGGGAGAGTTTCTTTTCGTTGAAATTATCCTATCAGGGAGATACTTTGACCCATGCCATATTAGATGGGACAACCCGATTGAAATAAAAGTAAATTATAAGTAGAAATAAGCAACTAGATACCATTAATTAGAAAAACTAATTAGTGGTATTACTATATATAATTGGTCTTTATAAGCAAATGACGTTATAATGTAAGTAGCATTGAGCAGTGCCAGACCTTATAAGCAGTCCGTTGGGCTGCTGGCAGTCCAAACGGGCTGCTTATAAGGTTGCCAAGCATCCGTAAGAAGCTGCCGGTGGCAGGTTCTGTAGGTCTGATAGGGCGAAAGCCCGTAGTATGGAAATGCGAAGCATTTCCATACTTGCACTGAAAAAATAAAGAGCAAGATAAAGAATAATTTCAGGAGGAAGAACAATGGATTACAAGAACGCAGGCGTGGATATTGAGGCAGGATATAAGTCCGTAGAACTGATGAAGGAGCATGTAAAGAAGACCATGCGTCCAGAGGTTCTTGGAGGACTGGGCGGATTTTCCGGAGCATTTTCATTAGAGAAGATTAAAGAAATGGAAGAACCGGTACTGTTATCCGGAACAGATGGCTGTGGCACGAAAGTAAAGCTCGCCATGATTATGGACAAGCATGATACCATCGGTATTGATGCAGTAGCAATGTGTGTAAATGATATTGCCTGTGCAGGTGGAGAACCATTATTCTTCTTAGATTATATTGCATGTGGTAAGAATTATCCGGAGAAAATTGCAGCCATCGTAAAAGGTGTAGCAGAAGGCTGTCTTCAGTCTGATGCAGCATTAATTGGTGGAGAGACTGCAGAGCATCCGGGTCTGATGGCAGAGGATGAATATGACCTGGCTGGATTTGTAGTAGGTGTATGTGATAAGAAAGATATGATTACCGGCGAGACCCTGGCAGACGGTGATGTTCTGATTGGTATGGCATCAACCGGAGTACATTCCAATGGATTTTCACTGGTTCGTAAAATCTTTACCATGGATAAAGAAACCCTTGATACATACCATGAAGAACTGGGAACTACTTTGGGAGAAGCATTACTTGCACCAACCAGAATTTATGTAAAAGCACTGCGTGCCATCAAAGATGCCGGCATCCGTGTAAAAGCCTGCAGCCATATCACAGGCGGTGGTTTCTATGAAAATGTTCCACGTATGCTTCCGGAAGGAAAACATGCAGTGATTGAAAAGAACAGCTATCCGATTCCGCCAATCTTTACCCTGATGGCAAAAGAGGGAAATGTAGAAGAGAAAATGATGTACAATACCTACAACATGGGACTTGGTATGGTACTCGCAGTTGCACCGGAAGATGTAGATAAAACCATGGAAGCAATCAAATCTGCCGGAGACAAGCCATATGTTGTTGGTAAGATTGAAAACGGAGAAAAGGGTGTTACATTATGCTAAAAGTTGCAGTATTAGTATCCGGTGGTGGAACCAATCTTCAGGCAATTATCGATGCCATGGATAATGGAACCATTACCAATGCAAAGATAGAAGTGGTAATCAGTAATAATCCAAATGCCTATGCCTTAGAGCGTGCAAAAAAACATAATATCAAGGCACTTTGCATTTCTCCGAAATCCTATGAGAACCGGGCGGCATTCAATGCTGATTTCTTAGAAAAATTGAATGAATATAAAGTAGATTTGGTTGTGCTGGCAGGATTTTTGGTGGTAATTCCACCGGAAATGATTGCACAGTACCGCAACCGGATAATCAATATTCATCCATCCCTGATTCCATCTTTCTGTGGAACAGGCTTCTATGGATTGAAAGTTCACGAAGGAGCACTTTCCCGTGGAGTGAAGGTAACAGGAGCTACGGTGCATTTTGTGGATGAAGGAACAGATACCGGCCCAATCATTTTACAGAAAGCAGTTGCAGTTGAAGAGGATGATACGCCGGAGATTCTGCAGCGTCGTGTGATGGAACAGGCAGAGTGGAAGATCATGCCACAGGCAATTGATTTAATTGCCAATGGAAGAGTAGAGGTAGAAGATGGCAGGGTGAGAATTCTGCCAGAGACGAAGTAGAATTACCCGCATAAATAGAAAACCAGATAGTGTGTCATAAGTTGGTACACTAGCTGGTTTTTGCAGAAAACAGGAGGATTAACATGAACGTATTAGTAGTTGGAAGCGGCGGAAGAGAGCATGCAATTGTGACAAGCGTAGCAAAGAGCAGCCGTGTAGATAAGATTTACTGTGCACCGGGCAATGCCGGAATCGGACAGCTGGCAGAATGTGTGAACATTGGAGCCATGGAATTTGACAAGCTGGTAGCTTTTGCAAAGGAAAAAGAGATTGATTTTACCATTGTAGGAATGGATGATCCATTGGTCGGTGGAATTGTAGATGTATTTGAAGCAGAAGGATTAAAAGTATTCGGACCGAGAAAGAATGCTGCAATCTTAGAGGGATCCAAAGCATTTTCCAAAGATTTGATGAAGAAATATAACATTCCGACCGCAGGATATGAGACCTTTGATGACCCGAAAAAGGCATTGGAGTATCTGGAAACTGCAAAAATGCCAATCGTATTAAAGGCAGACGGACTGGCACTTGGTAAAGGTGTTCTGATTTGTAACACCTTAGAGGAAGCGAAAGCCGGAGTAAAAGAAATCATGGAAGATAAGAAATTTGGTTCTGCCGGCAACCATATGGTAATAGAAGAGTTCATGACAGGCCGTGAAGTATCCGTGCTTTCTTTCGTAGATGGCAAGACCATTAAGATTATGTCTTCCGCACAGGACCACAAACGTGCCAAAGATGGAGACCAGGGCTTAAATACCGGTGGAATGGGTAACTTCTCTCCAAGTCCTTTCTATACCAAAGAAGTAGATGATTTCTGTAAGAAATATATCTATCAGGCAACCGTAGATGCCATGGCAGCAGAAGGAAGACCATTTGTAGGTGTTATTTTCTTCGGTCTGATGCTGACAGAGGATGGACCAAAGGTATTAGAGTACAATGCCCGTTTTGGTGACCCGGAGGCTCAGGTAGTTCTTCCGAGAATGAAAAATGACATCATTGATGTAATGGAAGCCTGCGTAGACGGTAAATTAGATACCATTGATTTACAGTTTGAAGATAATGCAGCCGTATGCGTTGTTCTTGCATCTGACGGATATCCGGTGGCATATGAAAAAGGATTTGAAATCAAAGGCCTTGAGAACTTTGATGGCAAAGAAGGTTACTACTGTTTCCATGCCGGAACCAAGTTAAATGAGGAAGGAAAAATTGTAACTAACGGAGGCCGTGTACTTGGCATCACAGCCAAGGGAGCTACCTTAAAAGAAGCAAGAGCCAATGCTTATAAGGCAACGGAGTGGGTAGACTTCGAAAACAAGTATATGCGCCATGACATTGGAAAAGCCATAGATGAAGCATAAAGTTAAAAAATGATTTAACGAATCGACAAAATAGAAAGATAAGAAAAGTATCCGTAAAAAACAGAAAAATTTACGGGTACTTTTTCTATACTTAAAAATGCAATGCAATAAAGAGACGAGAATCAATGAAGAATTCTTGAAATTAAAACAAGACATAATAAATTTTGATAAAATAAAAACCAATCATACTACGATAATTCAATTCATATTAGAACAGACCGGTTCATATTGGGATAGACCAATTCTTCCGCCCATCCCCCAGTCCGGCATATTCCCTTCTTCTAAAAAATAATAAAATCAGAAAACAAATTAACATAAATCTTAAAAGAAAGATTTTAAGATTACATAATATATAAAATAATAAAAATTGATAAGACAACTTGCAGGAGAAAAAGAAAATGCACAAGCTGCAATCATAAATTTGTAATGTTAAATTTTCTACTCTTGCGCTTGGTGGGATTATCCGATACAATATTAATTTAGAATATACTCTAAACAGTGAAAAAACTAGCGCAGGAGGTGCCGCAGCATGAGTCTGGCAGATAAAATTTTTATCGATATGTGTCAGGATATATTGGACAACGGGGTAAGTACAGAAGGAGAAAAGGTCCGCCCACATTGGGAGGATGGAACCAGTGCTTATACAATTAAGAAATTTGGTGTGGTAAACAGGTATGATTTATCCAAAGAATTTCCGGCAATTACATTACGAAAGACAGCAATCAAGAGCTGTACCGATGAGATGTTATGGATCTGGCAGTTGAAGTCCAATAATGTCAATGACTTACACAGCCATGTCTGGGATGAATGGGCAGATGAGACAGGCTCCATTGGAAAAGCATATGGCTACCAGATGGGAGTAAAGCATAAATATAAGGAAGGAATGTTTGATCAGGTAGACCGTGTGATTTATGACCTTAAGAACAATCCTTTCAGCAGAAGAATCATGACCAACATATATGTACATCAGGATTTAAGTGAGATGCATCTTTATCCATGCGCATACAGCATGACCTTTAATGTAACTCAGAAGAAGGGGGACGATAAGCTGACTTTGAATGCAATTTTAAATCAGCGTTCCCAGGATATCTTAGCTGCCAATAACTGGAATGTCTGCCAGTATGCAGTACTGATGCATATGCTGGCACAGGTGTGCGATATGCGTGTGGGAGAGTTAGTGCATGTGATTGCAGATGCACATATTTATGACCGGCATATTCCTATTATAAAGGAACTGATTCAAAGACCGACGTATGACGCACCGACATTCTGGCTGAATCCGGATGTAAAGGATTTTTATGAATTTACCAGAAATGATGTACGTCTTGATAATTATGTGACAGGACCACAGATTCAGGATATTCCAATCGCAATATAAAAGGAGCAGGTGAAAGAGATGAATTTAATCGCAGCAGTAGATGCTAATTGGGCAATTGGCTATAAGAATAAATTACTGGTAAGCATTCCGGATGATATGAAATTTTTCCGTCAGACCACAACCGGGAAAGTGGTAGTCATGGGACGTAAGACCTTGGAAAGCTTTCCAAATGGACAGCCTCTTAAGAACCGTGTCAATATTGTACTGACCAGTGATAAGAATTATAAAGTGAAGGATGCCATTGTGGTGCATGATTTAGACGAACTGCATAAAGAGTTAGAGCAGTATAACAGTGAGGATGTCTATGTTATTGGCGGTGAAAGCATTTATCGTCAGCTTTTGGATGAGTGCGATGTAGCACATATTACGAAGATTGACTATGCATATGATGCAGATGCCTATTTCCCGAATCTGGATGAAAAGGAAGAATGGCAGATTACAGAAGACAGTGATGAACAGACCTATTTTGATCTGGAGTATTACTTCTTAAAATATGAAAGAATAAGATAAGCAGAAAGAAACGTGTAAGAAATGAATAATCTTATTTTCAGTTTAAATACCACCATGCCAATCTTTCTTGTGATGGTAATCGGTTATATCTTAAAGCAGATTGGTATGCTCAATGATAATTTTGTAACGGTGGCGAATAAGTTTAATTTTAAGGTGACCTTGCCATTTATGTTATTTCGGGATATTTCTACGGTAAATATCCGGGAAATCTTTGATTTGAAATATGTGCTTTTCTGTGCACTGGCAAGTACCGCCTGTTTCTGGGTAATCTGGGGAGCTACAAAGCTTTTTGTAAAGGATAAATCCATCCGTGGTGCATTTGTGCAAAGCTCCTTCCGGAGCAGTGCCGCAGTCATGGGACTGGCATTTATAGAAAATATTTATGGCAGTTCTGCCATGGGACCATTGATGATTATCGGGGCAGTGCCGCTTTATAATATCTTTTCTGTTATTGTACTGACCTTTGAAGCCAATGAAGATGGAGCGGGAGAAGAGGCAGTACATGGTGGCAGAATCAAGAAAGCATTTCTTAACATATTAAAGAATCCGATTATCCTTGGAATTGCCTTTGGTATGGTGGCAGCATTATTGTCCCTTGATTTTCCTACCATGGTAGATAAGACCATTGAGAATGTGGCAAAGATGGCAACACCACTGGCGTTGATTGCACTGGGTGCAGGCTTTGAGGGAAGAAAGGCCCTGGCAAAAATCAGACCGACCCTTGCAGCATCTGCAATCAAGCTTGTGATACAGCCGCTTTTATTACTTCCGGTGGCAGCAGCCTTGGGATTTACCGGAGAAAAAATGATTGCAATTCTGATTATGCTTGCATCACCGACTACACCAAGCTGCTATATTATGGCAAAGAACATGAAAAATGATGGTGTGCTGACAGCAAGTATTATTGTGACAACAACGCTTTTGGGAGCATTTACCTTAACTGGCTGGATTTTTATTCTTAAGACCATGGGATTGATATAGAGGAGGACGTTAGATGGATATTACAGGAAGAAAATTATTTGTAAAGGCGATGATGGAAGAAGGCGTGGATACCATATTTGGCTATCCGGGCGGAATGGTCACCGACCTTTTTGATGAATTATATAAACAGGATGATATTCACCTGGTGCTTCCCAGACATGAGCAGGGACTGATTCATGAGGCAGAAGGATATGCGAGAGCTACCGGAAAGCCAGGCGTATGCCTGGTAACCAGCGGACCGGGTGCCACCAATATTATTACAGGACTCGCAGATGCGCATTTTGACAGCATTCCGCTTGTCTGTATTACCGGTCAGGTGCCACTTCCGTTGATTGGAAATGATGCCTTTCAGGAGGTTGATATTGTAGGAATGACCCGTTCCATAACAAAATACGGCGTAACCGTTCGGGACAGAAAAGATTTGGGAAAAATAATCCGCATGGCATTTCACATTGCAACCACCGGAAAACCGGGACCGGTTCTTGTGGATATCCCAAAGGATATCCAGTTAGAGAGTGGACCATCCGATTATCCAAAGAGTGTGCAGATTCGTGGTTACAAGCCAAATGAAGGCGTACATATCGGACAGTTGAAAAAGGCATATAAGCTTTTAAAGAGTGCCAAGAAACCATTGATTCTTGCCGGAGGCGGAATCAACATTGCCCGTGCCAATGATATTTTTGATGAATTTGTTACTAAAATGCAGGTGCCGGTTGTTACCACCATTATGGGAAAAGGAGCCATTGGCACATCCAATCCTTATTATATGGGAAACTGCGGTATGCATGGAAGATATGCAGCCAATATGGCAGTTTCTGAGTGTGATGTATTATTTTCCATCGGAACAAGATTCAATGACCGCATTACCGGCGATTTGAATGAGTTTGCGCCAAAGGCAAAAATTGTTCATGTGGATGTGGATACAGCATCCATTTCCAGAAACGTTGTGGTGGATGTACCGGTAGTAGCAGATGCAAGAACCGCACTGGAAAAATTATCAGAGTGGGCAGAACCGAAGAAAACAACAGCCTGGATAGCCCGCATTGAGGAATGGAACAAAGAAAATCCTCTGGAAATGCGAAGAGATAAGGGACTTTCCCCACAGATGATTATGGAAGGAATCAATGAGCATTTCAAAGGAGCCATTATTGCAACAGATGTTGGGCAGCATCAGATGTGGGCAACCCAGTATCTTGAGATGGAACGTGGCGGAACCTTTATTACATCAGGGGGCCTTGGAACAATGGGCTTTGGATTCCCGGCAGCAGTCGGAGCAAAAATCGGCTGTCCGGAAAAAGAGGTTATCTGTATCACCGGAGATGGTGGATTCCAGATGAATATGCAGGAAATGGCAACTGCAGTATGCCAGGATGCACCGGTAATTGTCTGCATTTTAAATAATTTTTATCTTGGCATGGTTCGCCAGCAGCAGCAGCTTTTCTACGGAAAACGTTATTCTGCAACCTGCCTGCGTCAGCATAAGGAATGTCCAAGCAACTGTAAGGGACCGGGAAAAGACTGCCCGGTATATGAACCGGATTTTGTGAAATGGGCAGAAAGCTATGGCACAAAGGGTATTCGTGTAACGAACACCGAAGAAATGAATGCAGCCTTCGAAGAGGCAAAGAAGAATAAAAAGACTTCTACCGTAATAGAATTTATGATTGCAACAGAGGACATTGTACTTCCGATGGTTAAGAGTGGAACTGCAATGAGCCAGATGATTTTGAAATAGGAGGAACGTTGGTATGAAAAACAGATGGATTGCATTATATGTAGAAAACCAGGTTGGTGTACTGGCGAAGGTTTCCGGACTTTTTTCCGGCAAATCCTATAACCTCCAGAGTCTTACCGTAGGAACCACGGAAGATGAGAGTGTGTCCCGTATGACAATCTGTGTAACCAGTGATGATATTACATTTGAACAGATTAAGAAGCAGTTAAACAGTATGGTAGAGGTCATTAAGGTAATTGATTTAACCAATGTACCAATCCATATGAAAGAGATTCTTTTTGCAAAAGTGCTGCATTGCAGCGTGGAAGATAAAGCGGAGGTATTTCAGATTGCAACAACCTTTAAAGTAGATGTGGCAGATATTGGGGAAGACAGCGTATTGTTAGAGTGCAAGCTGACAGAACGCCGCAACAATGAACTGATAGCTCTTTTAAAACGCCGCTTCAGGACCATCGAAGTAGTGCGTGGCGGGGCAGTAGCCATTGAATCAATCAGCACATCCTGCCGGTAATATTAAATACCAGGAATATGGGAAGTCCGTAATGCGGAATTCCCATATTTTTTATAATCTTTTTTTCAACAGTGCAATAAACTTCTCAAACTGCAATGGTGTTCCCTGAATTTCCTGTACCTTCAGGCGGTTCTTTTCGTTGAAGCCTACAAGAATATCATGATTTGCTTCTGCTAAGTAGTCGATGATACCGTCGATATCGGATTTTAAGTTCTTCGGACACTGGATGTATAAGTGCTTTTTCGCAGAGATACACAGCGTATAGGAGATACTGAAATGGTACCAGAAGAACTTGTGCAGGGTGGAATGTTTATAAAGCCAGATGATTTCCTGAATCGGAACAAAGGCAATTCCATCCGTAGAGATTTCAATAAAGAAATGCTCGGTAATAAACATATCTTCCGTAGCCAGCTGTGGCAGTGTCGCCAGTTCTTCTTCTGCCTGCATAAGAAGAGTCTTCGGAGAACCGAACCGGGCAAGCTGCTGGCAGGGCGGTGACAGCCATGGAAAATGAATGTATACAAAATAACATATGATACTGAAAATGGCATAAAGTCCACTGCATGCAAAAAGCAGAATCAGAAAGATACTGAAGCCGTAACGGAAACCGGGCTCACTGATATAATAGGAGGAGCTTTCTCCGTAAATACCGCTGTCTGTCCAGTTCAAATCTGCTGCAATTTTAGAAAGCAGGGTATGGTAGGATTTGGTTGCGGTCTGGATTTTGGCATGAACGGTTACTTTGTTAATATTCGGAAGTCCCTCTTCGCTGGTCTTCGGAGAGAGCAGTACGATATTACAGCACCCATCCTGAATCGTATAGTAGTAATATCCATGGGTCTGCCCTAAGACTTCCTGTGTGTATCCGGTAAATTTTAAATCCGTCAGCGTAATACTGACATACCGGTCATTCTCTTTATATAATTTATCAAGAGAAGTTTTTTCGTTGATAACCTTCGGACTTAAGATGGTGCCGATGGGAAAGATAATCCAAAGAACAATCAACAGTATCATATATAGAATCGGCGAAAAAAGCTTATGCCGGTAAAGACTTTTGATGTGGTTGGATATATAGTGGTCTAATTGGTTTGTCATAATTCCTCCCAGTAGTGTTATGATTTTAAGTATAAAGTTTTAGGGAAAAATAATCAAGCCTTAGGGCGCGACTACTTGCTTTTATCAGGGAAAATTGTTAGTATTACAGAAGAATAGGACAGAAAGAGTGGTTGTGTGGAAGCATATACAGAATTTGCAACAGTTTATGATACATTTATGGACAATGTCCCTTACGAAGCATGGAAAAAATATCTGGTGGACATATTAAAAGCAGAGGGAATAAACGATGGCCTGCTTTTGGAACTTGGCTGTGGAACCGGAAGGATGACGAGACTTTTAGCGGCAGAAGGTTATGATATGATTGGGGTGGACAATTCCGAGGAAATGCTCTCGGTAGCCAGAGAATATAGCATGGAAAATACAGAGATACTGTATCTTCTTCAGGATATGAGGGAGTTTGAATTGTATGGAACCATCCGGGCAGTAGTAAGTGTCTGCGATTCCATGAATTATATCCTGTCAGAAGAGGATTTGAGACAGGTATTTTCCCTGGTCAATAATTATCTCGACCCGGGCGGAATCTTTATTTTCGATATGAATACCAGATATAAATATGAGGAACTCTTAGGAGACAACAGCTTCTGCGAGACCAGAGAGGACAGCAGCTTTATCTGGGAAAATTATTATGACCCGGAGGAACAGGTCAATCAGTATGATTTAACACTTTTTATCAAAGAAGAGGATGATTTGTTCCGGAGATATGAAGAAACACATTTTCAGCGGGCGTATGAGATAGAAACTGTACGAAAATTAATCGAAGAAGCTGGTATGAAATGGGAAGGTGTCTTTGATGTAGAGACGGGAAAAGAACCGACAGCCTGCAGTGAACGGATTTATATCATCGCAAGAGAACAGGGGAAATAAGAAGAAAGAGGAAGAAGAAATGTCAGATTATATGGTGAGAGCAACAGCTGCAGATGGACAGATTCGTGCATTTGCGATTACATCAAAAGAGATGACGGAGGAAGCAAGAGTCCGTCATAACAGCAGCCCGATTGTAACAGCTGCATTAGGACGTGCCATGAGCGCAGCAGCAATGATGGGCAGCATGATGAAGGGAGAAAAAGACCTTCTGACCCTGCAGATTCAGGGAGATGGTCCGATGCATGGCCTTACGGTAACTGCCAATGCTAACGGGGGTGTAAAAGGCTATCCCGGCGTGGCAGATGTGATATTGCCACCCAATGCAGCCGGTAAATTAAATGTAGGCGGAGCCATTGGAAATGGTGTTTTAAGTGTTATAAAGGACATGGGATTAAAGGATCCGTATGTAGGACAGACCGAGCTTCAGACCGGTGAAATCGCAGAAGATTTAACCTATTATTTTGCAGTATCCGAGCAGGTACCATCTTCCGTGGGTTTAGGAGTTCTCATGAATAAGGACAATACAGTGCGTCAGGCAGGCGGGTTTATCATTCAGCTGATGCCGTTTACAGAGGATGCAGTCATTGATGCCTTAGAGCAGAAAATCGCACAGATAGCATCCGTAACAGAAATGTTGGAAAAGGGCATGACACCGGAAATGATTTTAGAGGAAATCTTAGGAGAGATGATGCTTGAAATCAATGATACGATGCCGGTTACCTTCCACTGTGACTGCTCCAAAGAGCGTGTGGCAAAAGCACTGG
This sequence comes from Roseburia sp. AF20-18LB, assembly GCF_003461185.1. NCBI lineage: Bacteria > Bacillati > Bacillota > Clostridia > Lachnospirales > Lachnospiraceae > Roseburia > Roseburia sp. AF20-18LB. The sequence goes on along the minus strand of NZ_QTWP01000004.1, from coordinate 118,051 downwards.
CAAGCTTAAGCAAGAAAGATTTGGATGATTTAATCAAAGATGAAGAACCGATTGAAGTAAAATGTCATTTCTGTAATGAGAATTATGTATTCAGTCCGGATGATTTAAGGGAGATAAGAAAATGAGAGATGGATTTATCAAAGTAGCAGCAGTAACACCAAAAGTAGTAGTCGCAGATCCGGTAGAAAATACCATTCGAATAAAAGCGGCAGTAATGGAAGCAGCAGCAAACGGAGCCAAAGTCATTGTGTGCCCGGAGCTTTGCATTACCGGATATACCTGTGGCGATTTATTTTTACAGGAGACTTTATTAAGAAGCGCAAGGGAGCGGCTGGTATGGCTTGCAAAGGAACTCGGTGCTTTGGATGCCGTTGTATTTGTTGGTCTGCCCCTGATGCATGAAGGCAAGCTTTATAATGTGGCAGCAGCTTTAAACAAAGGCGAGATTATCGGCATCGTGCCAAAGACCCATATTCCAAATTACAATGAATTCTATGAAGCAAGATATTTTACTCCGGGAAAAGAAGAAGCAGAGGGTGTAGATATTGCACCGGCTTATCATGTACCGATGGGAAGCCACATTTTGTTCCAGTGTGATGATGTATTGCCGGAGCTGGTAATCGGTGTGGAAATCTGCGAGGATGTATGGACACCGAACCCGCCGAGTATTTCCCATGCTCTGGCAGGAGCAACTTTAATCGTAAATCTTTCTGCCAGTGATGAGACAACCGGAAAGGATATTTACCGGAGAGAGCTTGTTGCAGGACAGTCTGCCCGCCTGCTCTGCGGTTATATCTATGTCAGTGCCGGAGATGGAGAATCCACACAGGATGTAGTATATTCCGGGCATAATATCATTGCAGAAAACGGAGCGGTTTTAGCAGAATCCGAACGTTTTACCAATGAGACGGTATATTCTGAAATTGATATGGAACGTCTGGTATCCGAAAGACGGAGAATGAGCACTTTTGCAGCAGGCAGCAGAAGAGAGGATTATCTTAGATTTTCTTTCTTTATTGATAAATCAGATACAACGCTGAGCCGTTTCGTGGATCCGGCGCCATTCGTTCCGGGCAATAAGGACAAGCGTGATAAACGTTGTGAAGAGATTTTAGCTATTCAGTCCATGGGACTTAAGAAACGGTTAGAGCATACCGGATGCAAATGCGCAGTGGTGGGCATTTCCGGTGGACTGGATTCCACACTGGCACTTTTGGTTACGGTACAGGCATTTGACCGGCTGAATCTTCCGAGAGAACAGATATATGCGGTTACCATGCCGGGCTTTGGAACCACAGACCGTACTTATGAGAATGCATTAAGTCTCATTCGCTGCCTTGGAGCAAAGCTGATAGAAGTAGATATCAAAGAAGCAGTACGCATTCATTTCCGGGATATTGGTCAGGATGAGAGCGTACATGATGTCACTTATGAAAATGGACAGGCAAGGGAACGTACCCAGATTCTGATGGACATTGCCAATAAGAATAATGGTATGGTAATCGGAACCGGAGATATGTCAGAGCTGGCATTGGGCTGGGCTACCTATAACGGTGACCATATGTCCATGTATGGAGTGAATGCATCCGTACCAAAGACTCTGGTGCGTCATCTGGTACACTACTATGCGGACACCTGTGGAAATAAGGAACTTTCAACTGTGCTGTATGATGTCTTAGATACACCGGTCAGCCCGGAACTGCTTCCGCCGGAAAATGGAAAAATCGCCCAGAAGACAGAGGATATTGTAGGACCGTATGAACTCCATGATTTCTATTTATATTATGTGATGCGATTTGGCTTTGCTCCGGCAAAAATATATCGTCTGGCACAGGTGGCATTTGCCGGACAGTATGACAATGCAGTGATTTTGAAATGGTTAAAGACCTTCTACCGCCGTTTCTTCTCACAGCAGTTTAAACGTTCCTGTCTGCCGGATGGACCAAAGGTCGGTACGGTAGCAGTATCACCAAGAGGTGATTTACGAATGCCAAGTGATGCATCGGCACGTATCTGGATGGATGAAATCGAACATCTGGAATAAAATGTGAAAAATGAACTACGAGAAAAGAACTGCTGCTCAAAATGGAGCGGCAGTTCTTTTATAAAAACTATATGTGCTTAAGTTGTTTTTCAAAAGATTCTTTTGCCTTGCTGCGGCCGAAAGCAAAGTTCCTGCCGTAGACGAAAGAGTACATGACAGCAGCCATTACAAATGCAGTAACCACATCAAATACAGAATGCTGTTTTAAGAACATGGTTGCAAGAATAATGCTGAACATAAGAATGAAAGAAGCCAGCTTTAACTTCGGACGATTCTTAAATTCTTTACTGTTACAGATTGCAATGTGAACACCGAGCGAATTATAAACATGAATACTTGGAAACAGGTTTGTCGGTGTATCGGTTGCATAAAGCCAGGCTACCATATGGGTGAAGACATTGTCATGCTCAAAGGAATGCGGGCGGAGATAATGTCCGTTTGGATAGAGGCTGGATACTACCAGAAATACAGTCATTCCCACAAACAGGAATGTACAGAGCCGGTAATAATCTTCTTTATTTTTGAAGAAAAAGTAAAGAACCGCATATGCGACATATCCAAACCATAACATATATGGTACGATGAAAAATTCTATAAATGGGATTTTATCATCCAGTGCAGTATGTATTACGTTGAAATTTGAAGTCACATGTTTTTCCAGATAGGCAAACCATGGAAAATATATGAATACATACAGCAGAACCCATGCGTGCTTATATTTTTGAAAAAATGCTTTGAGATTTTGCTTAAAGTTATCTTTTTTCAATATCGGATTCCCCTTCTTTAATGTAAGAATACTACTTCTATTTTGGAATTCTAGCACAGCATTTTTTAAAAAACAATGCTATAAAATCGAATTTAATAATTTTTATGGAATTCTTAAGATTTTAATGGAAAAGGAACATTTTCATTGTGCAAGAATACAAGAAAATGTATTTCATTTTTTAAATAAATATTACAAATGCGGGATTTCATTGACAAAGAAAAACGGTCAACTATAATGGAAACTAGCAAAATAGAAAGGTTAAGGGATATGAAGAAGAAGGAAGAGAAGCAGCAGGAAACTGCAAAGGAAAAAATGAGCAGAAAAAAACTCCTTTGTGTAATCGGAATTCCTGTAGGAATATTAGTTGTGATTTATCTGGTACTGGCACTGTTTTTTCAGAGCCATTTTGCATTTCGTACCACGATAAATAATGTGGGGGTATCCGCTTCCTCAACCAGTGGTGTGGAAAAGAAGATTACGAAGCAGGCATCCAGGTATGAGATGAAGCTGGTGGAGCGTGAGGATAAGACAGAGAGCATCAATGGAACAGACATTGACATGGAGCCGGTATTTGATAAGCAGGTAAAAGAGCTTTTAAAGAAGCAGAATGGATTTGCATGGCCGTACTATCTTATTTCTCCACGGAAATACGAAGTGGAAACCATGATAACTTTTGATGAAGAAAAATTGAAGGATGTTCTGGATGATTTGTCCTGTATGGATGAAAGCAAATGGACGGATTCCGAAAATGCACAGATTAAGGATTATACAAAGGATGGCTATGAAGTGCAGCCGGAGGTATATGGAACAAAAATCGATAAGGATGCATTTACGGAGAAAATCAAAGAAGCCTTGGATAAAATGCAGCCGGAATTTGACCTTTCCGGGGAAGGCTGTTATGAAGACCCTAAGGTGAAAGAAGAGGATGATGTATTTCAGGATGCCTTGGATACCTTGAATAAATATACCCAGATGAAGATTACCTATCAGGCAGAAGGCAAGGATGATGTGGTTTTGGATGGAGAAACCATCAGTACCTGGCTTTCTGTGGATGATGATTTCAATGTGTCTGTAGATGATGAGGCATTGAGCGCTTATGTAAAAGCTATGGCAAAAAATTATAATACCGCCTATGGAAACCGGACACTGGATACCTCTTATGGACAGACAGTGACAATTTATGGTGGAAATTACGGATGGTGGGTAGATAATGCAGCTGAAAAGGAAATGATACTGGAGGATTTGAAAGCCGGTAAGGATGTAACAAGAGAGCCGGTTTATTCCCAGACGGCTAACAGCCATGGTGAGAATGACTATGGTAATACATATGTGGAAATCAATCTGACCGCACAGCATTTGTTTTTCTATAAGAACGGATCACTGGTGGTAGAATCTGATTTTGTCTCCGGTAACCTTGCAAAGAATCATGGAACGCCATCCGGCTCTTTTGGTGTTACTTATAAGGCAAAGGATGCGGTGCTTCGCGGCGAAGATTATGAGTCTCCGGTATCTTTCTGGATGCCTTTTAACGGTGGTGTTGGAATGCATGATGCCAGCTGGAGAAGTACATTTGGTGGAACAATTTATAAAAGAAGCGGTTCACATGGATGTATCAATCTTCCATACAGTGCAGCAAAAACAATTTATGAAAATATAGAAGCTGGTTATCCGGTGCTTGTTTATGAACTGCCGGGAACCGAGAGCCAGAAGGGCAAGGATATGGATGCAGCATCTGCAGTAGATGAGGCAATCACCTCCATTGGAACAGTAACCCTGGACTCCGCAGGAACCATTGCGTCTGTCCGTTCCCAGTATGATGCTTTATCTGACAGCGCCAAAGCATATGTAAAGAATCTGGATGTGCTGACAGCAGCCGAGTCAGCTCTGTCACAGTTGCAGTATGAACAGGCCCTGCAGGAATTGCAGAATCAGGAAAGTATAGATGCACAGAATGTAACGAATACAATCATGGCATTGCCAGATACGATAACTGCCACAGATGCAGCAGCAGTAGCCAATGCAAGAAATGCCTATAATGCCTTAAGCGAGGGCGCAAAAGCGAAGGTACCACAGAGTGCACTGGACAAGCTGGCAGCCGCTGAAGCAGCATTGTAGGGAATTGGAATAAAGAATAAAGAATAAGAACGCCAGCTTCTGTTCAGACAATTTTAGTATGATGAATGTCTGTAGGAACCACTGAAAATAAATTGAAAATAGAAATAACACCAGCCTCTGCCTGGATGATTACAGATGCATGAGGGAGGGCTGTTAGGGACTTATGAAATTCGTTCGGAAACAGGCAACGCCGGTACAGGGATGTACCGGCGAGGCGCAGATGAACATGGATGTGAATTTGCGCCGGTTGCCGGAAGCAGATACGCTTTTATCGAATTTCCAATGTCCCTTACAGCTCTCTCTCGTATCTGAATCATTCAGGCAGAGACTGGTGTTTTTATATAAGATTTTATATTTTCACAGTTATTTATAAATCCTTATCTTGCATATGGAAAAATGTTGCCAAATAGCAATTGAGATGTTGCAGACTAGAACAGCAATATTGCAAAGAAACAGGGCACATAGTATAATATTATCAGGAAGTAAAAAAATATAAATTATGTTGCTGACGAGCACAAAGACAGATGAATAATATCCTGTGAAAATGTGCCGGATAACAGGAACGGATGAAAATAAATCGAAAGGAGAATTGTATTGATGAAAGAGCAGGTTTTGACAAGGTTTAAGGAATTATTTGGGGATGAAGGAGACATCCGTGTGTATTTTGCACCGGGACGTGTGAATCTGATTGGAGAGCATACGGATTACAACGGCGGTCATGTATTTCCATGTGCACTGACCATTGGAACTTATGGCGTGGCAAGAAAACGTGCCGATAAGAAACTGAGATTTTATTCCATGAATTTTGAACAGCTTGGTGTGCTGGAATCTTCCATTGAAGGCTTGAAACCGGAGAAAGAAGCAGACTGGACGAATTATCCGAAGGGTGTTATCTGGGCGTTTGGAGAAAAGGGCATGCAGGTAGATACCGGACTGGATTTGTTATTATTTGGAAATATCCCGAATGGTTCCGGACTTTCTTCTTCTGCATCTGTTGAGGTACTGACCGGATATATCTTAAAGGACTTATTCGGATTTGGTGTAACGAATCAGGATCTGGCTTTAATCGGACAGTTTTCAGAGAATAAATTCAATGGAGTGAACTGTGGCATCATGGATCAGTTTGCCATTGCCATGGGAAAAGCAGAGCATGCAATTTTCTTAGACACGGCTACTTTAAAATATGAATATGCGCCGGTTCGTTTAAAAGATGCTAAAATTGTAATTTCCTGCAGCAATAAGAAGCGTGGTCTGGGTGATTCGAAATATAATGAACGTCGTGCAGAGTGTGAGGAAGCACTGGCAGAATTACAGAAGGTGGTGGACATCAAAAGTCTTGGTGAATTGTCCGAGGAACAGTTTGAAGAATATAAGGGAGCCATCGGAAGTGAGGTCCGCATGCGTCGGGCAAAACATGCGGTATATGAGAACCAGAGAACCCTAAAAGCAGTGGAAGCTTTGAAAGAAAATGATGTGGAAACCTTTGGAAAGCTGATGAATGCATCCCATGTATCCTTAAGGGATGATTATGAAGTAACCGGAATTGAACTGGATACCTTAGTGGAAGAAGCCTGGAAGGTGGATGGAGTCATTGGATCCCGTATGACAGGCGCAGGCTTTGGCGGATGCACCGTCAGTATTGTAAAGGATGAAGCGGTAGAGCATTTTATTGAAGCAGTAGGCAGTGCATATGAAAAGAAAATTGGATACAGCGCAGATTTCTATGTAGTAGAAATTGGAGACGGTCCATCCAGACTGGCATAAGAAACAGGAGGTAAGTTATGATTTGTGAAGATATCTTAAAATTAACAGAATATGGCATGGTAACCGGACTGGTTCCGAAGGAAGATGAAAGATTTACCATCAACCGCCTGCTGGAATTGTTTGAATTAGAAGAATTAGATGAGGACGCTGTGGCAGCTTATCAGTCACGGACTCCGATGAGCAGAGAAGAAGCAGAAGAGAGTCTGGAAGAATTATTAAACCGTCTGCTGGATTATGCTTATGAAAAAGGCATTTTGAAGGAAAACAGCGTAGTATACCGAGATTTATTTGATACGAAAATCATGGGAATGCTGATGCCGAGACCAGGTGAAGTAATTCATAAATTTCAGAGCCTTTATGAGAAGGATGCAAAGGCGGCAACAGATTATTATTATACTCTTAGTCAGGACAGCAATTATATCCGCAGATACCGTATCAGACGTGATATGAAATGGACCGCAGAGACGGAGTTTGGTGAACTGGATATTACAATTAACTTATCCAAGCCGGAAAAGGACCCGAAAGCCATTGCAGCTGCAAAGCTGGCAAAACAGAGCGGCTATCCGAAATGCCTTTTGTGTAAGGAAAATGAAGGTTATGCAGGAAGAGTCAACCATCCGGCAAGACAGAATCACCGTATTATTCCGGTAACCATCAATCATAGTGACTGGTTCTTACAGTATTCTCCTTATGTGTACTATAATGAGCACTGCATCGTGTTTAATGGAAAGCATACACCGATGAAAATCGAGAAGGCAACCTTTGGAAAACTGCTGGATTTTGTAAAACAGTTTCCGCATTATTTCGTTGGCTCCAATGCAGACCTGCCGATTGTAGGAGGTTCGATTTTAAGTCATGACCATTTCCAGGGTGGACATTATGAATTTGCCATGGCAAAGGCACCGCTGGAAAAAGAGATTACCTTTGCGGGCTTTGAAGATGTGAAAGCCGGAATTGTAAAATGGCCGATGTCAGTTATCCGCCTGTCCGCACCGGATACAGAACGGCTGATTGAGCTGGCAGATAAAATACTTCTGACCTGGCGTGGCTATACGGATGAGGCAGCATTTATTTTTGCAGAGACAGACGGGGAGCCACATAATACCATTACGCCAATTGCAAGAAAACGAGGCAATAATTACGAACTGGATTTAGTGCTTCGTAATAATATTACAACAAAGGAGCATCCGCTGGGCGTATATCATCCGCATGCAAAGCTTCATCATATTAAGAAGGAAAATATCGGCTTAATCGAGGTAATGGGTCTGGCAGTGCTGCCGGCACGTCTGAAGGACGAGATGGCACAACTTAAGACGGCAATTCTTTCCAGGGCTGATTTACGGAGCAATGAAGTTTTAAGTAAGCATGCAGACTGGGTAGAGGAATTTTTGCCGAAATATGAGAGCATTACGGAAGAAAATATCGATGGGATTATCCGAAAGGAAATCGGACTGGTATTCCGTGAAGTTCTTCTGGATGCCGGTGTATACAAATGCACCGAAGAAGGAAGAGAAGCATTCTTACGCTTTATTGACACGGTAAATAAATAGAAAAAGGTGTTTATCCGGGAGAGAGATTCTGGTTAACATAAGAAAAGAGCATCATTGGCATAAGGTGTCATCCAATGGGAAGGATGAAAAGCACCGCCTTTGATGCTCTTTGTTGTATGTTATGACTCTTGCAAGAAGGAAAGAAATGCATTAATATAAGAGCGATATGAAAAATTATGCAAAAGAATAAGGACAGAATGGAGATTTTATGAAACAGCAGATAAAGAGTTCTTTGATATTATTATTGACCGCAACCATCTGGGGCGTTGCTTTTGTAGCCCAGAGCGTGGGCATGGAATATATTGGTCCCTTTACCTTTAACGCAATCCGATGCGTTCTGGGGGGACTGGTGCTAATCCCGGTTATTCTGGTTTTAAAGAAAAAGAAAGAGACAGGAGCAGAAAATCAGGAAAAAGAGGATAAAAAGACTTTGTGGGCAGGCGGAATTGCCTGTGGTGTAATTCTTTGCATTGCATCCAATCTGCAGCAGTTTGGCATTATGGAAGCAAGCGTTGGTAAATCTGGCTTTTTTACGGCGTTGTATATTGTGATGATTCCGGTTATCGGCATCTTTATTGGAAAGCGTCCGGGAATCAAGCTGTGGTTTTGTGTAGCACTGGCAGTTGTGGGAATGTATCTGCTTTGTATGAAGGACGGCAGTTTTACCATTGAGCGGGCAGACATCATGCTTCTTTTATGTGCACTGGCATTTTCCTTTCATATACTGGTGGTTGATTATTTTTCGCCGAAGGTAGACGGCGTAAAAATGTCCTGTATACAGTTTCTTGTATGCGGAGTACTTTCAGCAGTAGGAATGCTGTTTACAGAGACACCGGACATTTCCAATATTCAGGCGGCATGGTTGCCTTTGTTGTATGCGGGACTTCTTTCCTGCGGCGTTGGCTACACCTTGCAGATTGTAGGACAGAAAGGCATCAACCCGGTTATCGCATCCCTTATTATGAGCCTGGAATCCGTGATTTCCGCACTGGCTGGCTGGGTGATCTTGGGACAGGTATTATCACCAAAAGAAATTTTAGGCTGCGTATTGATGTTTGTGGCAATTATTATCACGCAGATTCCCATCGGAAACAAGAAAACAGATTGATTTTACGGATAGTCTCAGCTATACTGTAACAGAATAGAAAGAGAAAGAAGGCATAAGATATGTTGTCAAAAAAGATAAAACAGGCAATGGCAGGAAGCTCTGCAATTCGTGCCATGTTTATGGAAGGAAAAGAAATGGCTGCCAGATATGGGGCAGAAAATGTGTATGATTTCAGCCTTGGCAATCCGGCTACACCGGCACCGGAAAAAATTAAGACAGCAATTTATGATATTTTGGATAAAGAAGACCCGCTTGTGGTGCATGGATATATGGCAAATGCAGGCTATGAGGAAGTAAGGGAGGCAATTGCAGAGAACTTAAATGAACGCTTCGGAACCAATTTCCATGGGAAGAACCTGATTATGACAGTTGGTGCAGCAGGCGGTCTGAATATTATTTTTAAGACGATTTTAGATCCGGGCAATGAAGTTATGGTATTTGCTCCGTATTTTGGTGAATATAAAAGCTATGCCGCAAACTTCGATGCAAAGATTGTGGAAGTCATGCCAGATGAAGCAGATTTTATGCCGGATTTAGCAGACTTTGAACGAAAAATTACAAAAGATACAAGAGCGGTTATCATCAACAATCCGAACAACCCGACCGGAGTGGTATATTCAGATGCAACCTTAAAAGAGATTGCCAGAATTTTAACTGTGAAGGAAGAGGAATTTGGAACCGATATTTATCTTATTTCCGATGAACCATACCGTGAACTGGTTTACGACGGCGTACAGGAGAATTTTTTGACAAAATATTATAAAGATACGCTGGTAGGATATTCCTTCAGTAAATCTTTATCACTTCCGGGCGAGCGGATCGGTTATGTGGTAGTGCCGGACGAAGCGGCAGATTCCGCAGAATTAATCGAGGGAATTACCGTATCAAACCGTACTCTTGGCTTTGTAAATGCACCATCCCTCATTCAGAAAGCAGTGGCAGAGTGCTTAAAGGAAAAGACCAATCTTGAATTTTATGACCGCAACCGTATTGCTTTATATGAAGGACTGACGAAGCTTGGATTCACCTGCATCAAACCACAGGGAGCATTTTATCTGTGGCTGAAATCTCCGGTTGCAAAGGAAGAAGAATTTGTAGAAGCTGCGAAGAAATACCATTTGATTCTGGTAAAAGGAAGTGCCTTCGGCTATGGCGGTTATGTACGTCTTGCATACTGCACTTCTTATGAGACAGTAGTAAATTCCATGCAGGCATTTGCAAAGCTGGCAGCAGAGTATGGATTGAAGGCAGCAGAATAAGAAATCGGAAAACGAAAGAATGATAAAATCAAGCAGCAGATAGAAGGAGTAAGACATGAAAGCATGGGAAAATAATATACGCAAAGTTATCCCGTATGTTCCGGGAGAACAGCCGAAGAAAGAGAAAATGATAAAACTGAATACCAATGAGAACCCGTATCCACCGGCACCGGGAGTAAAGGATGTTTTAACCTCTTTTGATACCGACCGGCTGCGTCTTTATCCGGATCCAAAGATTGAGAAACTGACGGACGCAATTGCAGAACGATATGGTTTAAATTCCGATCAGGTTTTTGTGGGCGTTGGCTCAGATGATGTACTTGCCATGTGCTTTATGACATTTTTTAATTCCAATCGTCCGATTCTGTTTCCGGATATTACTTATTCTTTCTATGATGTCTGGGCAGAGGAATTCCGTATTCCATATAAGCAGATTCCACTGGATAGGGATTTTACGATTCGCCCGGAGGATTATGCTGGGGAAAACGGAGGAATTGTATTTCCAAATCCAAACGCACCGACAGGAAAACTGCTTCCGTTAGAAGATGTGGAACGCATCATTGCACAGAATCCGGATGTCATTGTTATTGTGGATGAAGCATATATTGATTTTGGTGGAACATCTGCATTGCCGCTTATTGATAAATATGACAATGTGCTGGTAGTCCAGACCTTTAGTAAATCCCGTTCCATGGCAGGCATGCGGATTGGATATGCGATGGCACAGCCTGAATTAATCAAATATTTGAACGATGTTAAATATTCATTTAATTCTTATACCTTAAATTCCCTTACGATTGAAATGGGAACGGCTGCTATTTTGGATGAAGCTTATTTTAAAGAGACAACACAGAAGATTATTGCAACGAGAGAGCGTACCAAGGAAGAACTTCGGGCACTGGGATACCGGATGGATGATTCAAAGAGCAACTTCCTCTTTGTAACCCATGATACGATTTCCATGGAGAGGCTGTTTGAAGATTTGAAGAAGAAAGACATTTATGTCCGTCATTTCTCCAAACCGGAGCGGATTGCAAATTACCTGCGTATTACCATTGGTTCAGATGAAGAAATGGATATGCTGATTACGTTTTTGAAAAACTATAAACAGTCATAATTCATTAGGAAAGGAGTATTATGTTATTACATTATCTGATTGTATTTTTTGTTTCCATGGTACCACTGGTTGAACTGAGAGGAGCGATTCCATTTTCACAGGGCTTTGGACTTCCATTGATACCATCTTATATTATTTCCATCATTGGAAATATGCTGCCGGTACCATTTATTTATTTTTTTGCAAGAAAAGTACTGATTTGGGGTGCAGATAAGCCTGTTATTGGAAAATTCTTCGGCTGGTGTCTGGAAAAAGGTGAAAAGGGTGGTAAGAAGCTGCAGGCAAAGGCAGGAAGAGGATTATTCTTGGCATTACTGCTCTTTGTTGGAATCCCGGTGCCGGGAACCGGAGCCTGGACAGGAACTCTGGCAGCCAGCATCTTAGATATGGATTTTAAATCATCTGTTATCGCAGTGATGCTTGGCGTATTGCTGGCTGGTGTAATTATGATGTTAATCAGTGTTGGTGCATTTTCTATGATTCGCTAACAGAGTGGAATGTAAAAAGGATATCTAAGTGATAAAAAGCACAGCATGTATAGTAATGTTATTTACTATATATTCTGTGCTTTTTAACTTTACAGGAAATTGCTTTCCTGTAAAGTTAAAAACGCTCCGCGAGGATGCGCACTGCGGCGTATAAGGTAGATGTCGCAAGCGACCGCCGCAGGCGCGAGAATGTGCCAAGGCACATTCTTTGTTTAATAATGATTTAATTTCTGACACTTTGAACTACGGTGTGGATGCTTTTTCGGCAAAATCTGTATTTACAAGATCTTCATAAGGAGCGGCACCGGAGAGAACACCGGACTCTTCTAAAATAGTAAGCATTAAGTCATAGCCTTCTTCCCGGAGTATTAAATCTGTGTTCCAGGTTTCCTGGTCGTAGTAGCGGCTTACAATAAGTGTAAGGGTTTTAAGATCTGTTTCACTAAACTGTGGTGCAATGACAGTTGCGATTTCTTCCGGACTGTGACCTGCTACATAATCCATGCCTTTCTGTAAAGCATTGGTGAAATGCTGGATAAGGTCGGCATTTTCCTTAAGATAGCTTTCTTTGGCACAAAAAGCAGTATATGGAAGGTAGCCGGAATCCACGCCAATGGACGCTACCACATAGCCGTCACCGGACTGCTCCAAAGCAGTAGCGGATGGTTCAAATTCAATGGTATAATCCCCCTGCCCGCCGGAAAAAGCCGCTGCGGTAGAACCAAAGTCAATACTCTGGTCGATTTTGACTTCGGAAGGAGAAACACCATTTTCCCGGAGTACATATTCATATACCATTTCCGGTGTGCCACCGGCTCTTCCGCCCAGCACATCTTTTCCAATCATATCTTCATAGGAAAAGGAATCGGTGTTTTCCCTTGCAACCACAAAGTTACCGGCACGCTGGGTAAGCTGTGCAAAATTGATGACATGGTCTTTTGCACCTTCCGTGTAGGCATAAATGCTTGCCTCCGTTCCCATGAACCCTACATCTGCATCCCCGGAAACAACGGCAGCCATGGTTTTATCCGCTCCAAAGCCGGTGGTCAATGAGAGCTCGATTCCCTCATCTTCAAAGTAGCCTTTTTCGATGGCCACATACATCGGTGCGTAAAAGATGGAATGTGCCACTTCGTTTAATTTTACGGTTGTTAATGCTTTAGAATCATCTGATTTGCAGGCACAAAGCGGGAAGGACATAAGAAGAATTAAGAAAAGAGAAATACCTTTTTTATAAAATCGTTTCATAGAGCATCCTTAAAAGACATTTGTATTATAGTATGAAAGACAGATGAAAATGTGCTATGATGGATAGGATAGGATTGTCTGAAATTTAGAAAACAGTATTAAGACAAGAGATATAAAAGGAGAACAGAACATGAACGACTACGTAGACCTTCATACTCATACAATTGCAAGCGGACATGCTTACAGTACTATTGAAGCAATGATAAAGGCGGCAGAGCAGAAAGGAATCCGTCTCTTTGGTATTACAGAGCATGCTCCGAAAATGCCGGGAACCTGCAGCGAGTTATATTTTAATAATCTTCGCGTGCTGGAAAGAAAGCATGGAGAAATGTATACGCTGTTTGGCGCAGAACTTAATATCATGGATATGGAAGGGCATGTGGATCTGCCGGAGCGTACCTTAAGGCAGATGGATTTGTGCGTTGCAAGTATGCATGGTCCGTGTTTTCATCCGGGAACCATAGAAGAAAATACGAAAACTTATCTGAATGTGATGAAAAATCCCTATGTAAACATTATCGGACATCCGGATGATTCTTATTATCCGGTGGATTATCGTGCATTGGTGGAAGGTGCAAAGGAACATCATGTATTGTTAGAGGTCAACAATGGCTCCCTGACACCGGGTGGCTTTCGGCAGAATACGAAGGAAAACAGCTGCAAAATGTTAGAACTTTGCAAGGAATATAAAGTTCCGGTTATCATGGATTCCGATGCACATGTGGATACTGCAGTTGGGAATCATCAATATCCATTGGAAGTTATTCAGATGGTAGATTTTCCGGAAGAACTGGTGGTCAATACCAATGTGGAACTGGCGAAGAGTTTTTTGAATTATTTTAAATCACCGGAACATCTATAAGGAGTTATCACATGTGAGAAAAGAATATCAACAGCGGTATTGACAGAAAACAAGAGTTAGCATAAACTAACTCTTGTAAGGAACATTACAATACACACAAAATACTTTGGACGTAAAGGGAGCAGACTTTTGATGCGGGTCTGCTCCTTTTATATGCCATCAATTAGGGGATTGCGATGTGGGAGAAAAATTTATTAAAAAATTTTTCTCCCACATCGCAATCCCCTAATTCTGCCAGTGAATCCCACCCGCATCAAGAACCGCAAACCGGATCAACTCTGCACTGTCCAGGTTCTCATGATGCATATCGATTCCGTTAATTGAATGATTATCATAGGTCGTATAGTAATAAATCCCCTTATCTACATTGCAGCAGGAAGTGTAGATTGTAATTTCATATTTTTCATCAGCAACTTCACAGCAGCCCCGCTGCTGGTCAACGGAACCTAAGATATGAAAGAACTGGCTGACACTTTCGATTTCTGAACTGCCGGAAATGGAATGCAGTCTGGTGAAAGCAACCCGGATAAAACGGGACTGGGAAGATAAATCGCCCGGCAGACCCAAAGCCCCCATACCGCGGCTGTAAGCCTGTAAGTTGAGTTTGTCGGAAAAATGATTTTCCGGCTGCCTGGATGAGAGCGCTGCATAATTATTTAAAGCAAACATCTGCATTGGAAAAGGTGGATTGTTGGTCAGCACACCGGCAGGATTGTCATAGATATGAAGCCCGTCTGCCATGGATTCCACAACGATGTTTTCACTTTTGTCGGCAATCATCCAGTGAAGCTGTGCTGCCGGAAAATGGCTGGCAAAAACAGTTCCAACGAGATTCATCTGCACTAATTTTTCTTTGGCTTCTGAAACAGAAGCACACTGGCTTAGAATCCATGGAATAAATTCAAATTGTGCAACATTTTCCTTTGTATCAATAATATCAGCATAAGCGGCATTTCCCACAAAGTTAAGCCCTGCCATGCAGACACCTTTTTCATTGCAGGCATCATAATAAAGAGGATAGTCAACACCATTGTCTGGTGCTACATGAGCCATGCCAATCATGGCATAGTGGGAGCTTAAAGTCCCGGCATGACGGAAATGAAAAGGATAGTTGCGAGGGGTGATGGTGACTTCATCACCATAAGAAAATTCATAATCAAGGGTTCTGCCCATGTAGAAGTTCTTTGCTTGATAAGTAGCTGCGGTGCACATAAAATAGCCTCCTTTTATCTTTCTTTTGTATTAGTATTCTGCTGAAAAATCAGATTTATGTAATAGGACTATTATAACGTGGATACAGGGGTAAATCAAATTAAGAAATAATGAGAAAAAATATCGATAAGAAAGGTTCTATTTTCAATAACAGATGTTATAATACAACTGGATTAGAAAGAACTAACATAAAGTAGTAATAACTAAGAAAGGAAACGCATTATGGGAAGATATTATCGGATGTCTAAAAAAGTAACAGAGGATCAGGTAAAAGAAATTCTTCGTGAAACATTAGAATTAGAAGATGTAGAGGAAGCAGAATATGAGGCAGAGACACAGCTTCTTAAAATTGTAACCAAAGATAACCAGTTTGCAGGTGTTATGACCAGAGTGGTAAATATCTGCAGCAGAATCGGCAAAGGAGCAGAATTATCATTTGCAAAATTTGTCATTGAAGGATAGAAAGTGAAGGGATTATTTGAAAACTTGTGAATATTGCGATGAGATAGATTATCATGAAATTATAGAATGCATTACCTGTGCACTGGATGCAAAGGACCCTTATACGGCGGGGCATTCCCAGCGTGTCAGTGATATGGCTATGAAAGTATGCCAGTTAATTGGCTTAAAAACGGAGAATATACAGCAAATCCATATTGCAGCACATCTCCATGACATTGGCAAAATTGGTGTGCCGGATGCTGTTTTAAATAAAGAAGGAAAGCTTGATGATGAGGAATGGGAGGCAATGAAGAAACATCCCTCTATTGGAGCTGAGATTTTGAGTAAATCAAGACATTTAAAAGAAATGAAATATATCGTGCTCTGTCATCATGAACGATTCGATGGAAAGGGCTATCCGCTTGGACTCAAAGGAGAAGAAATTCCGGTGGGGGCAAGAATCATTGCAATCTGCGATTCCATTGATGCCATGACTTCAAACCGGAGTTATCGCAAAGCACATGATTTTGACTACTGTTATCAGGAAATCAAAAATAATCTTGGCAAGATGTATGACCCGATTATCGGACAGTATGTCTTAGACCACTGGGAAGAAATTATTTCCGTAATCAAAATTTCAAGATAAGATTCTGTTGTTGATAAGAATTCTCAATAACGAAAAAGAGTATGGACAATGGGTTTTAATGGCGGTAAGCTAAAAAACAAACAGAAATAGGAGGAATACATATGTTTGATTTTGTGAAAAAATTTAACTGGAAGAAGACCGGAATCTTTGCTGCCGGTGTATTGTTTGGAACAGCCGGAATTAAAATATTAGGTAGCAAGGATGCAAAGAAAGTCTACACAAACTGTACAGCAGCAGCATTACGTGCAAAGGAATGTGTCATGAAGACTGCTTCTAATATCCAGGAGAATGCAGAGGATATTTATGCAGAGGCACAGCAGATTAATGAAGACAGAGCTGCTAAAGCAGCAGAATATACAGATGAATCTGTAGAAGATGCAACAGAAGAAACTGTAGCAGAATAAACATTGGGCATGCGATTTTGTTCGCTGTTCACGTAAACTATGAGAATCACCTGCAGAATATGCTGTAGGTGATTCTTTATCTAAGGAAGTATGTAATATGAGATTTGTTATAAAACATGAGATAAAAGGAAGACTTCGTATTCATATCATTCAGGGCGGGATGAGTTTCCGCCAGGCAGATATGATGGAATATTACCTGAGTAACTGCAAATGTGTCACTTCAGTGAAAGTAAATGAACGTTTACAGGATGCAGTAGTCTGTTATGTGGGAAATCGTGAGGAGATGATAGAGACACTGCGTCATTTCTCTTATCAGAAAGTGGATGTGCCAGAGACTTTTTTACAGAATTCCGGCAGGGAGCTGAACCGGACTTACTGGGACAAGCTGGTAAATAAAGTGGTACTCCGTATGGGCAGTAAGATGTTCCTGCCATATCCAATCCGCGCAGGAATTACCATGGTCCGTTCCGTGAAATATTTGTGGGCTGGAGTGTCTGCATTGGCGAAGGGCAGGATAGAGGTTCCGGTGCTGGATGGAACAGCTATTGGAGTCTCTCTGCTTCGCAATGACATCAATACAGCAGGTTCCATTATGTTCTTACTGGGCATTGGAGAAATCTTAGAGGAGTGGACACACAAGAAATCCGTCGATGATCTGGCAAGAAGTATGTCCTTAAATGTCAGTAAAGTATGGCTGTGTCAGGATGGACAGGAAATACTGGTATCGGCATCTGAGATTAAAGAAGGCGATGAAGTCTGTATTCATATGGGAAATGTCATTCCGTTTGATGGCGTGGTAACGGAAGGGGATGCGATGGTAAATCAGGCATCCTTAACCGGCGAATCCCTTCCGGTGCATAAGAGTGCAGAAGGTTATGTCTATGCCGGAACCGTATTGGAAGAAGGAGAACTGACCATTCGTGTCAAAGAAGTAAATGGCTCCAGCAAATTTGAAAAAATTGTCACAATGATTGAAGAGTCAGAGAAGTTAAAATCTTCCCTGGAAAGTAAAGCCGAGCATCTGGCAGACCGCCTGGTTCCATATACATTACTAGGAACAGGCATTACCTGGCTCTTTACCAGAAATGCCACAAAAGCATTAGCAGTTCTTATGGTGGACTTTTCCTGTGCATTAAAACTTGCAATGCCGGTATCTGTATTGTCTGCAATCCGTGAAGCAAGTGTGCACAATATTACCGTAAAAGGTGGCAAATTCTTAGAGGCAATGGCAGAAGCAGATACCATCGTCTTTGACAAAACAGGTACTCTGACCAAAGCACAGCCTACCGTAGTGGATGTGGTTCCTTTTACGGATAAGCCCACGGAAGAACTTTTACGTATTGCTGCCTGCTTAGAGGAACATTTCCCTCATTCTATGGCAAAAGCAGTTGTAGATGCAGCCCAGGAAAAGAATCTTGTGCATGAAGAACTACATTCTAAGGTGGAATATATTGTAGCACACGGAATTTCTTCCACCATAGAAGGAAAGAGTGTGGTAATCGGAAGCTATCACTTTGTATTTGAAGATGAAAAATGTGTGGTTCCGGAAGGCTATGAAGAACAGTTTAACAGCCTTCCATCAGAATATTCACACCTTTATATGGCAATTGAGAACCGCCTTGCAGCCGTTATCTGTATTGAAGATCCGCTTCGTGATGAAGCAGCAGCCGTTGTAAATTCCTTAAAGACAGCCGGAATTAAGAAAGTTGTTATGATGACAGGGGATAGTGAACGTACAGCATCCGCCATTGCAGCAAGAGTGGGCGTAGACGAGTATTACTCCGAGGTACTTCCGGAAGATAAGGCAAGTTTTGTAGAGAAAGCCAAAGCAGAAGGACACAAGGTCATTATGATTGGAGATGGTATCAACGATTCACCGGCATTATCTGCGGCAGATATTGGAATAGCCATCAGTGATGGAGCAGAGATTGCAAGAGAAATTGCAGATGTAACTATCGGTGCAGATAATCTTTATGAGATAGTAACCTTAAAGGTGCTGAGTAATGCATTGATGAAACGGATTCATAAGAACTACCGGACAATTGTTGGATTCAATACAGGACTGATTGTGCTTGGCGTGGCAGGAGTCCTGCAGCCAACCGTATCTGCATTACTTCATAATACATCTACCTTGGTAATTACCTTAAAGAGTATGCAGAATCTTCTGGATTAAAAATTTCCAGAAACAGAAATCTTACGGTTCAGGAAAAGAAAAATTTTGAATAGAAAATTGAAAAGAAAATTTTTCGAAAAAACGGTTTACTTTCACACTTTAATATGCTAACATTTTTGTATTGAAATAAGTATAATACGAAAAGGAGAGGCAGAATGAGTAAGAATGTAAGAACGGAAGCAGTGGATCATTTGTTTGATGCAATCTTAAGCCTTGAAAATAAAGAGGAATGTTATAAATTCTTTGAAGATGTCTGTACGGTAAATGAATTACTGGCATTCTCACAGAGATATGAAGTGGCAAAGATGTTGCGTGAGCAGAGAACTTATCTTGATATTGCAGAGAAAACTGGCGCATCAACAGCAACCATCAGTCGTGTGAATCGTTCCTTGAATTATGGATGCGATGGATATGATATGGTATTTGCAAGAACGAATGTAAAACCTTTGGAAGAAGAGAAAAAAGCGGAAAAGAAAAACGAAGAGTAGAGATAAAGTTAAAACGACATTTGATTTTTACACAAAATCATGTAAATGATAAAGAAAAGCACCGGTTCGAAAACTGGTGCTTTTTCAATTTACAGGAAATTGCTTTTCTGTAAAGTAAAAAACGCTCTGCGAGGATGCGCACTGCGGCGTATAAGGTAGATGTCGCAAGCGGCCGCCGCAGGCGCGGGAATGTGCCAAGGCATATTCTTTTTTCCAGGCATATGGCTTTTTATTCGTTCGACTTTTTTCCGGAAGTCTTTTTCTCGGAAACTTTTTTCTCTTCGGAAGCTTTCTTTTCTGCAGCACGCTGCTCATCTTCCGCTTCTTTTTCCATTTCCTTTGTCTCGTCAATCAGCTTTTCAATCAACATACGCTTTACAAATACATCGAAGCTTAACATGCAGATAAAAGAAAATGTATGAAGAAAATCCTGGTCTTCTTCCGGTGCATCTGCAAAGGTGGTAGAACTTGTGTTAAACTTCTTGGTAATATCTTTCATCAGATTTTTTACTTCATCCCGTTCCAGACTGAACACCTCTTCATAGACAGTTGTCAGATTGAATTCTCCTTCTGCATTGAAGAAACGTTTTGCCAGAGGATTTAAGATACTTTCGATATCATTGATACTTAATATGCTTTTGAAATAATAAATGAAAATCAGCATCAGAATATGTTCTTTGCTGTATTTCTTCTTGACCGGCGGTGGAAGCAGATTGTTTTTCGCATAATTGTTAATCATGGTTTTGGTCAGAATCTTGTCATCGGGATGACGCTTGGAAGCTGCAAGCTGGGTATCCATGAAGGTTGTAATCTGATCCATGTAAAGGTCAATATTTGGAATACTTTCCGGACGGATATAGTCAATCCGCGACAGACTGGATAAAATACTGTTTAATAAATCTTTAGCATCAATTGTCATTTGAATTCACCTCATACCTATTATATAGTATTGAAAACTAGATAACAAGAAGAAAAATGACAGAAAGCATATACAATGACGCTGTGATGTGTAAATGACATTGCGTGATGCAACTACAATAGAATAAACATAAGGGAAAAGAACTCATGAATGCGTTCGACGGACAGTACAAAAAGAAATCTGAAAAGAAATACAGAAAATATGTTCCCATCCCTTAAGGAAGTATGGTATACTGAGCGGAGTGGTATTGAGGAGAGTAAAGGAGCATTATGAGTATATACGATTCATTAAATGAAGAACAGAAAAAAGGTGTATTTACAACAGAAGGACCTGTGCTGCTGCTGGCGGGCGCAGGCAGCGGAAAGACCCGTGTGCTGACCCACCGGGCGGTATATCTGATAGAGGAACTGGGAGTCAATCCCTATCATATCCTTGCGATTACATTTACCAATAAGGCTGCAGGCGAAATGCGGGAGCGTATTGATGACATGGTGGGCTATGGCTCGGAAAATATCTGGGTATCTACCTTTCATTCTACCTGTGTGAGAATTTTGCGCCGTTTTATTGACCATATCGGATTTGGAACCAACTTTACCATATATGATACAGAAGACCAGAAGACCATTATGAAGGATATCTGCAAGCGTCTGGAAATTGATACGAAGATGTATAAGGAAAAAAGTTTGCTTGCGGCCATTTCTTCTGCAAAGGACGAGCTGATCAGTCCGGAAGCATATGCCCTTCGGGCGCAGGGAGATTTCCGGAAAATGAAGGAAGCAGCCGTTTACCGGGAATATCAGCAGGTGTTACGGAAAAATAATGCACTGGATTTTGATGATTTGATTGTAAAGACCGTAGAGCTTTTCCAGTCGGATATGGAAGTGCTGGATTATTATCAGGAGCGGTTCCGCTATATTATGGTGGACGAGTATCAGGATACCAATACGGCACAGTTCCAGCTGATTAAACTGCTGGCAGGCAAATATAAAAATCTCTGTGTGGTAGGTGATGATGACCAGTCCATTTACAAATTCCGTGGAGCAAACATTTATAATATATTGAATTTTGAAAAAGAATTTCCAAATGCAGTCACCATCAAGCTGGAGCAGAATTACCGTTCCACCCAGAATATTTTAAATGCAGCCAATGGGGTCATTGCCAATAATGTGGGACGAAAGGCAAAACGCCTCTGGACGGAGAATGAGGAAGGTGAAAAAATTGCGTTTCATCAGTTTGAAACCGGATTTGATGAAGCAGATTATGTAGCAAAAGATATCCGGAGCAAAGTACGGGAAGGCATGTATCATTACGGAGACTGTGCCGTATTATACCGTACCAACGCCCAGTCCCGGCTTTTCGAGGAACGTTTTATCACAGCCAGCATACCATATAAGATTGTGGGTGGCGTAAACTTCTATTCCAGAAGAGAAATCAAGGATTTACTGGCTTACCTTAAGACCATTGACAATGCCATGGATGATTTGGCAGTGCGCCGTATTATCAATGTGCCAAAGCGTGGAATTGGAGCAACGACATTAAGCAGGGTGCAGGATTATGCCGATGAAAACGGTCTTACCTTTTATAATGCCTTAAAAATGGCAGAAGAGATTGGCACAATCGGACGGGCGTCTGCAAAAATCAGACCGTTTGTAATGCTGATTCAGAGTATGCGGAGCAAGCTTCCGTATATCAGTGTATCGGAGCTTTTGCAGGAAATTATTGAAGAAACCGGTTATGTCCGTGAACTGGAAGCAGAAAATACAGAGGAAGCACAGCAGCGAATGGAAAATATTGATGAGTTGATTTCCAAAGCGGTTACTTATGAGGAAAGCGAAGAAGAGCCGACCTTAAGCGGATTCTTAGAGGAAGTAGCACTGGTTGCAGATATTGACAGTGTGGATGAGACACAGGACTATGTAGTGCTGATGACGCTGCACAGTGCGAAGGGTCTTGAATTTCCACAGGTTTATCTGGCAGGAATGGAAGACGGACTGTTTCCGGGATTCGGTGCAATCTGTGCGGAAAATCCAACAGCGGAAATCGAAGAAGAACGTCGTCTTGCCTATGTGGGAATCACAAGAGCCAAGGAGCGGTTGTCCATATCCTGCGCAAGAATGCGTATGATACGAGGAGAAACACAGTATAATAAGGTGTCCCGTTTCGTAAAAGAGATTCCGCGGGAACTTTTAGCGGGAACCATCCAGAAGGAAAAAATGCCGGATATTCCGAAACCAAGTATGATGGCGAAAAATGCATTTTCGGCAAAGCCGATGGCACTGCGCAGAACTGGCGTACCGGAGGCAAGAAACTTTGGCAATTCCGCAATGAAAAAGCCGTTGGATTATGCTGTGGGTGATACCGTTTCCCATCTGAAATTCGGCACCGGAGTCGTAAAGCAGATTATTGACGGCGGCAGGGATTATGAGGTTACCGTTGATTTTTCCGGTGTAGGTGTGAAGAAGATGTTTGCATCCTTTGCCAAATTGAAAAAGTTATAAAAATTTTATGAATTTGTAATTTTTTCTAGTAGATTGGGGAAACATATGCTATAATGAATTAATAAAAAGAGTTCTAGGTGGCAGGAAAATGAAAAACTGTTGTTGGCATAAAAAGGAGTGGTCAGAAATGGAAAAAATGGAAGAATTAAAGAATTTATTAACCGCAAATGTGAACAAAGTAACAGAATTATTGCATAAAAAGGAGAAAGAGGAAATAATGGAAGAGAAGAAAAAATCAAAAGCTGGTTTAATTTTTGCAATCATTGGTATTGTTGTAGTAGTTGCTGCAGCTGCTTATGGATTATATCGTTTCTTTGCACCAGATTATCTGGAGGATTTTGAAGACGATTTCGATGATGATTTTGAAGATGACTTCTTTGACGAGGATGACGAGGAAGAGAAATAATCATTATCATTTGCATAATTTAACAGGTGAAGATGTAAAGGGCTGTGTGATATCATGCAGCCCTTTTACTGAGTGTGCCGGAAACGCTGCGGATGACATGTGTTTCTGGAAAAGAATTGTTCGTGTGAGGTAAGTATGAAAAAAGGTCAGGTATTACAGGGAACTGTTGCATATGTGGATTTCCCGAATAAGGGAGTCGTAAAAGTAGAAGAAGGAAAGCAGGTAATCGTAAAAAACGTATTACCGGGACAGGAGATTTCCTTTTCTGTAAATAAGGTAAGAAAGGGAAAGGGCGAAGGCCGCTTACTGGAAGTTTTGAAGAAAGCACCAAATGAGCTGCCGGAAGCACCATGCCCGCATTTTGGAATCTGTGGAGGCTGTACTTATCAGAATTTATCCTATGAAGATCAGCTTGCATTAAAAGGACAGCAGGTGAAGAAACTGATGGATGCGGTAGTAGACCCGGAAACCTACAGCTTTGAGGGCGTAAAAGCAAGTCCGAATGAATTCGGATTCCGTAATAAGATGGAATTTACTTTTGGGGATGAATATAAGGATGGTCCCCTTGCCCTTGGCATGCATAAGCGTGGCAGCTTTTATGATATTGTTTCGGTAACGGACTGTAAAATTGTAGATGAAGATTATCGGAAGATATTAAGCTGTGTGCAGCAGTATTTTGCAGAAAAAAAGATTTCCTATTATCACAGAATGCGGCATACCGGATATCTGCGTCATTTACTGGTGCGTAAAGCGGTAAAGACCAAAGAGATCCTGATTGACCTTGTAACGGCAGGTGCAGAGCATATACTGGATGGTCTGACAGAAGTAGTATCTTCAGAAAAAGATTTGCTGACCGGAATGAAAGACGCGTTATGTAAACTTGATTTAGATGGCAGCATTGCAGGAATTCTTCATACGAAAAATGACAGTGTAGCAGATGTAGTAAAGGATGAAGGAACAGAGATTTTATATGGAAAAGATTATTTCTACGAAGAACTCTTAGGACTTCGTTTTAGAATCACACCATTTTCTTTCTTCCAGACCAACTCTCTTGGAGCAGAGGTGCTTTACCAGACTGCAAGGGACTATATCGGAGATACGCTGACCGAGAAGGCAGACAAGGTGGTATTCGATTTATACAGCGGAACCGGAACCATTGCACAGATGCTGGCACCTGCCGCAAAAAAGGTAGTGGGTGTGGAAATAGTAGAAGAGGCAGTGGAAGCTGCAAAGGAAAATGCGGCATTAAATGGTCTTGAAAACTGCGAATTTTTAGCCGGTGATGTCTTAAAAGTATTGGACGATATTACCGAAAAACCGGATTTTATCGTATTAGATCCTCCACGGGATGGCATCCATCCAAAGGCATTGGAGAAGATTATCCGCTATGGCGTAGACCGTATGATTTATATTTCCTGTAAGCCAACCAGTCTTGCAAGAGACTTAGAGGTTTTAACCGCCAGAGGATATCAGGTGGAGCGGATGTGCTGCGTGGACATGTTCCCCTGGTCCGGAAATATTGAGACTGTGGTTCTTTTGTCCCAATTGTAACAGAAGCCGGATGATTATATTAATGTCACAATTGAACTTGATAATGTGGATATAACATCTGCAGAGACTAAGGCTACATATGATGAGATAAAGAAGTATGTGGCTGAACATAATGCCGGCATGAAGGTTTCCAATCTGTATATTTCGCAGGTAAAGAGAAAATGCAGAATTGAAGTTGGAAAGAATTTGTGCGTTGCAACGAGGAGAATAGTTAATAAAGAGAGGCGCATATGCTATGCCAGGTATACTTGTGGTTGAAGATGATGAAAATTTAAATCGTGGAATTACATTTTCACTGAAAAAATCTGGATATGAGGTTTTTTCAGCAGAATCAGTGAAAAAAGCGAAAAGAATTGCAAGTGATAATAATGTGGATGTTACCATTTGTGATGTGAATCTTCCGGATGGGAATGGACTGGAATTTGTAAGGTGGATGAGATGCAATTATAATACATACATTATTTGTCTTACAGCACTAGATCAGGAGATGGATCAGGTCATGGGATATGAAGCTGGGGCAGATGATTATATTACAAAGCCGTTTAGTCTTTCGGTACTTCTTTTGAAAATAGAAGCACATTTCCGTCGCAGACAGGAGAAAACGGAAGCCGGAAAGATGATTTCGGGAGATATCGTATTTATCGCAGGAGAAATGAAAGTCCTGATAAAGAGTCGTGAAATCAGTCTGACAAAAACGGAGTTGAAAATGCTGACTTTTTTTCTTCAGAATCCGAAACAGATTCTTTCAAAAACACAAATATTGGAAAATGTGTTTGATCTGGAAGGGGATTTTGTGGATGAAAATACAATCGCTGTCAATATCAGAAGACTCCGTGAGAAAATCGAAGACAATCCGGCTGCACCGGTCTATATAAAGAATATCAGAGGTCTTGGGTATATATGGAATCAGGAGGTAAGGCAGTGACAAAGAGATATCGCAAGAAGATTACAGTAGTGCTCTCCCTGGTATTACCTGTCATATTATTGTTTGTAATATTAAATTGCTTTACCACGTATGCGTTTTATGAAGATTATAAATATAAAATGAATCTTATGACAGAGATTGCTGCAAAGGAAGAATTTTCCGGGCTGGATGCTGTTTCGGAATTGCTTAAGGATAAGGATATTGAAACGAACGAACAGGGAAGGCGATTATTGGAGCAATATGGATACTGGGGGTATAAAGGGAATGCATTTTATTCGCAATTCCGGCATCAGGTTATGGTGACCGGTGCTGTAAGCACTGTGATATGCGTGCTTCTTTTGACTTTTTTACTTTATTGGAAGAAAAAAGAAGATGCGTGTCATCAGAAAATTTTAGACCAGTTGGAAGAAATTCTGATCAGATTCCGTGAAAATAAATTTGATGATTTACTGAAAACGGAAAATCATGCAGAACTGGAAAAATTGAATGACCAGCTTGAAGCAATCGGACATCATATTCAGTTACTAAAGGAAGAAGCACGGGAAGAAAAAGAGAGCACGAAAGAAATGGTTTCTGATATTTCTCACCAGTTAAAGACACCGGTTGCAGCTTTGGATATATGTTTTAGTGTGCTGATGCAGAATGACTTAAGTGTTACAGAACAGGAGGAGTTTCGTGTCCGTTGTCGGAGTGCTCTGGATGGACTGGAGACATTATTACAGTCGCTTCTTGAAATATCCAAGATGGAAACTGGACTGATTCAGATGAATAAGAAAAAACTTCCGCTTATGGATACTGTCATATCTGCTGTGAACCGTACTTATCCCAAAGCGGATGAGAAAGAGATTGAATTCGTTTTTGACTATGCAAAAGAGCTGGAAACATGCACGATTATGCAGGATAAAAGGTGGCTTGGTGAAGCTGTGATCAACGTTCTGGATAATGCAATCAAGTACAGTCCGTGTGGTTCAAAAATATTTATCCGGTTACAAAAAAGAAACGATCTTGTAAGAATGGAAATTGAGGATCAGGGAATTGGTATTCCGCAGAATGAGTATCACAAAATTTTTCAACGATTTTACCGAGGAAGTTCCAAGGAGGTCATGGAAAAGAGTGGTACAGGAATCGGACTTTTTCTATCGAGAGAAATTATCGAAAAACACGCAGGTACGATTACGGTAACCTCCGGCAAAAAGAAAAAAGGAAGCATGTTTGTGATTCAATTACCATATGTTGGTTAAATTTTAAGTGAGCAGAAATCTTACAATTCTGTAAGACTTCTGCTTGTTTTTTGAAAGTGAAATGAAAGATTATCCTGATACAATTTGGATGTAGGTTGAAAAGGTACACTTTACAGAATGAAAAAGGAGGCAACACATGAGTGTGATATTAGAAACCAAGCAGCTTTGTAAATTTTATGGCGCGGGTGAGAATCAGGTCAAAGCGGTCAATCAGGTGGACATTCAGATTGAGCAGGGAGAATTTGTCGCAATTGTCGGAAAGTCAGGTTCCGGTAAAAGTACATTACTTCATATGCTTGGAGGGCTTGACACCCCTACAAAAGGCAGTGTTACTTTAGCCGGGAAAGATTTATACAGGATGAAGGAAGATGCCCTTGCTGTTTTCCGCAGAAGAAAAATCGGATTTGTTTTTCAGGCATTTAATCTGGTTTCATCTGTTAATGTCTGGGAAAATATTGTACTGCCACTGGGGCTGGATGGAAGAAAAGTGGATGAAGCGTATGTAAATGATATTATTGCAACTCTGGGGATTGAAAAGAGGATTTACAATCTGCCAAATCAGTTATCCGGAGGACAGCAGCAGAGAGTGGCAATTGCAAGAGCACTGGTGAATCGTCCGGAAATTATATTTGCAGATGAGCCGACAGGAAATCTTGATTCCAAGACCAGTGATGAGGTAATCGCCCTGCTTAAGATGACAGCAAAAAAATATGGACAGACAATTGTAATGATTACCCATGATGACGAAATTGCACAGGTCGCTGATCGTATTCTGGTAATTGAGGACGGACAGGTGGTGGATTTCAGATGAAGACAATAAGCAGGATTGCATATAGCAATGACAAAAAGAACAAGACAAGAAGTATACTGATTATGATGTCCATATGTCTGACTACGATGCTGCTTGTGATTATCAGTACTGTGGGAAATGGAATGATCCGTTTACAGAAAAGTCAGGCGGCAGGCTCATATGGAAGCAATTATGGTTTGTTTGTCGCAGCAGATGCCTCGCAGTTAAAAGAAGTAAACCGCCGTGCGGAAATAGATGCGACAGGCACTATGTGCACCGAAGGTATCATAAAAGGCAACGAAAACGGTGGTTTTGTCTGCATGGATGAGACTGCAAGAAAAATGCTTCCCTATAATAAGGAATATGAGTTAAAGGAAGGAAAGTATCCGGGGGGAACGCAGGAAATTGCCGCAGGAAGAGCATTTTTTCGTGAAATGGGATATGATGATGTAAAGGTCGGAGATACGGTTACACTGGATTACCGCGCAGGGATGCAGTCAGAATATAAGCCGGAAGAATTTGTTGTCAGCGGAATCCTATATGACCGGGATGAGTATACCATCGAGGCATCTTATGTTGCTTTCGGGTCACAGGAGTTTTATGATGAGCACGTCGCAGAGAATGACAGACAGTATAATATTTATTTTACTTTAAATGATTCTGCAAATGTATCTATGAATAATATTGATTCGGTTATAAAGCAGATTGCAGCAGCTTGTGGGATCGAAGAAAAAAACGTTATAGTCAATGATCTCTATTTGCAATGGGTCTTGCAGCCGAGTTATGAAACGATTGCGGTATGCGGGGTTTTGATTCTTGCAATTGTACTTTTCTCTGTTGTGGTCATTTATAATATTTTTCAGGTCGGTATTGCCAACAAGATACAGGAGTATGGAAAAATCAAGGCTCTGGGAGCGACAAAAAAGCAGATGAAACAACTGATCTTCAGAGAGGGCATTTTTTTGACATTTTTTTCAATACCGGTTGGATTGCTTTTTGGCTTTCTGATTGCAAAATGCGGTTTTAACTGGCTGGTAGAACAGGGGAACCTTGTATCAACCGGAACTGGCTCTATGGGAGTTCAAAATCAGCAGGTGCCTCTGTTTTCCCTGCCTGTTATGCTTCTCTGTATTTTCGTATCATTTCTTACCGTTGCTTTGGCACTGCGTAAACCAATGAAAATTGTTTCACGGATTTCACCTATCGAAGCAACACGGTATTTAGAAAATGCAGAAACACAAAAAAAAGGAAAACGAAATGGCAGAAAAAATGTCACCGTGTTTTCTATGGCAATGGCAAATGTAACGGGTAATCCCAAAAGAACTATTGGTACTATCCTCACAATGGGGTTTTCTTGCGTATTGTTTGTGATTATCTCTAATTATGTGGGAAATATTGACACGGAGCATGAAGCACGTCTTTCCGTTAATCATGGACAATTTGAACTGCAGCTTGACTATTCTGCTGAGTATGATGAAAGATATCCGGAGAATAATCTGGATACGATTCTGACGGATGATCCATTGAATGATTCGCTGATTGAAGAAATCAAAAGCATTCCGGGAGTAACAGATGTCATGACGAGAGAGATTGTCTCTGTAAATCTGAACGGAACAAGATTTCCGGCTATTATTGTGAATAAAAAGGATTTTGATTTTATGCGCCAGGACGGGGATATTGGCTCTATGGACTATGATCAGGCGGTAAAGAATGGTGATATTTTCTTTGGCTGGTCAACGTGGATGGAACAAGATGGGTATGCTCCGGGTGAATCCATTGCATTTGACTTTGAGAATGGAAGTGGAACCTATACCTATCAGGGAAAGATTGCAGGATCTTTTGTAAGTGCGGACACTTATCTTGTCATTCCGGAAGGTGTATATCGTTCCATGAATCCGAGAGGAACAGCCTATGGCTATCTGTGGGTGGACTGTGATAAAAAAGATGTGGCATCTGTAGAACAAAGTCTGAATACTTTGATTTCTAATACTTCACATATGAAAATGGATACTTATCATGCGCAGTTACAATCTGCCGAATTTGCAAGCAGCATGATGAAGCTTGGCTGTTATCTGTTTATGGCGGTTGTGGGACTCATCGGGTTTATGAATATGGCGAATACCATGATCATGAATATTACGACAAAAAAGCAGGAATATGGTATATTACAGGCTGTGGGTATGACAAATAAACAATTAAATTTATGCCTGCAGTTACAGGGACTGATTTTTACGGTTGGCACCATATGCGTAGCTTTGATCATTGGTCTGCCGCTCGGCTATGCACTTTTTTCCTATGCAAAACATAATGGAATATTTGGAATGAATATCTATCATGTTCCAATCGTACCAATTTTTATTATGATTTTTTTGGTCGGTCTGTTGCAGATTGTACTTTCCTGCGTTTTAAGCAGTAATCTGAAAAAGGAAACGCTGGTAGAAAGAATAAGGTATCAGGGATAGCAAGTAATATGTAGTGAACTAGGTCTTAACGAAGAGGAGAAATAGATAACTTCCAATTTGTATGTATGGTAAATCTAAACCGTATTTTAGCAATATTTCCTGAGTGGGGGCAGAAAGCGCCCCCGTACCCACGTGAAAATATAATTGCAGGCGATTACATTTTAGCAGATACGCAAGCGTTTCTGAGTAAGCGTCACAGACAACAAAATAAGAAAATTTTGATAAGGCATATCACTGGAATAAGTGAGTGTTTTTTTTGTTTTCAAATATTCAATTAACTGAAAAAGTAAAAAAGTTTTCCTCAGGGGCTGTAAAAATACCTTTCAGCGTTTCGTATTAATGAAAGGGTATTTTTTGCAGGAAAAATAAAAAATTTTCATCAAGAGCCTGTGTTTATGCCCTTCATCTTTTATATATGTGTAAGAACATTTTTTAGCCGGCATAAAAATGATTTTTACAACAGTTAGAAACAGAAATGAGGCGAGAAAAGAATGAAATATGAATACATGAAGGAGTCAGAGCAGATGATTCAGTACTTCCGGTTTCCGAAGTTTTTGCTAAAACTGCGAATTTCTCAAACTGCAAAATTCCTTTATATGATTTTGTATGACCGGGCGCGGATATCGAGAAAGAATAGCTGGATAGACAAGTATGGAAACGTTTATCTGATATTTCCAATAGATGAATTGTCTGTTCAAATCGGCAAATGCAAATCTTCTGTAAAAACAACATTGAAGGAATTAGATGATGAGGGATTATTGGTTCGCAGATTCGGTGGATTTTCAAAACATAATCATTTATATGTAAAAATTCCATCTGATGAGATAGGTTTACAGCCAGTTGATAATAAGGCGTTTGAAAAGATGGCGATAACAGAGTCAGAAAAGCAACCATCATCTAGCCGAAAAAATGGCTGTGCAGGAGTCGGAAATGTGGCACCTAGTAAAGTAACTGAGAAATATAAAAGAAATAAATATTATGAAGTAAATTAAGGTAGTTTAATATGGAAGTGGGATGACGCTCTGGCTTAGGCTGGAGTGTTTTTTCTGTGGAAAAAACATAAAAAAAATATTATAATAGAAAAGAAATTTTAAGAAAAACGGAGGAGTTAGGAAAATGAAATCGAAATCCGGAAACAAGAAATTATGGATTGCAGTTATTATTTTCGTATTGATGATAGCCGGAGCAATCGGCAATCATTCGGATAATAAGAAAGAAAAGCCTGACAGGGAAAGTTCCGTTGCCACGGAAGCACAGACTGAAACAGAGACAGAAAGCAATACAGAGCCTGGTGGTGATACGGAGGATTTTGTTACCGAGGGAGTCATCAGTAATACCTATAAGACAGATAGCAGTTCCGCCGGACAGATGCAGGTGCATTTCATAGATGTAGGGCAGGGCGATGCTGCCTTGATAGCTTGTGATGGTCATTACATGCTGATAGATGCCGGCAATAATGACAAAGGAACAACGGTACAGTCCTATCTTATGAGCCAGGGTGTAGAGAAACTGGATTATGTCATAGGAACGCACCCGGATGCAGACCATATTGGCGGACTGGATGTAGTAATTTATAAATTTGACTGCGATACAATTATCATGCCGGATGTGGCAAATGACACCAGAACTTATGATGATGTGGTGCAGGCAATGAAGTCCAAGGGTTACCAGACTACTTATCCGGTAGTTGGAGAGACTTATACTTTGGGAGGAGCAACCTTTACCATTGTGGCGCCAAATGCAGACTATGGAAATGACATGAACGACTGGTCGGTGGGTGTGCTGGTGCAGAATGGCAACAACCGCTTCCTCTTTACCGGAGATGCAGAAGAAAAAGCGGAAGAGGACATTTTGAATAATGGAATTGATATTTCGGCAGATGTCTATGCGGCAGCGCATCATGGAAGCAAGACAGCCACAAGTCAGGCTTTTTTGGATAAGGTATCACCGACTTATGTGGTAATCAGTGCCGGTGAAGGCAATAAATACGGACATCCTCATGCAGAGGTGCTGAACCGTCTGCGGGCAGCCGGCATATCCGTGTTTCGTACCGATGAACAGGGTACGATTGTAGCCACGTCAGATGGAAATGATATCACCTGGAACTGCTCCCCATCAGAAAGCTGGAAAGCAGGAGAACCGACCGGAAGTAGTGATAGTACAACAAATAATTCCACAGCAGACAGCACTACATCATCAGGCAGCAGTGATGCAGGTATAGCTGCAGATGCATCCGGCAGTTCAAATAGTGACAGCAGTTCCGTTATGGTACATATTACAGACACCGGTTCAAAATATCATTCGGCAGGCTGCTCGTATTTGAAAAAGAGTGACCATGAGGTGACTTTGTCAGAGGCGAAGAACATGGGGTTGACACCATGCTCAAGATGTAACCCGCCACAGTAATGAGAAAAACTAATCGCCAAGCCCCTTGCACTTTTTATAGGATTAGTATACAATGATTTAAGTTAGAAACAACTAACTTCGTGCGAATCATAGGGACTTCTTTAGAATATGGAGACGAAAATATCCGTATTCACCGGAAGAAATATTCTTCCGGGAGGCAGAGTCCTGTATCTGACAAAATATGAAGAGGAACTGCACCGAGCTTCAAAGTTATAAACTTCCAAAAGCTGGTACGGAATATACCGCAGAGCAGTTAATCGTACTCCTATAGATAAATGATATTCTTTAACAAACACCAAAGAAGCTGCAGTACGGCAGCTTCTTTTGGCGTGCCGGGAAAATGGAAGGGTGGTTATTATAGAGGGAAAAAGAAAAAATGCATAAAAAATGGATAAGTATGCATCAAACTTAGTGACTATTTGTTTTGCGAAAAAGGTTGAAAAAACCTTCCCGATATGGTAGAATTTTTACAATTTAGGTAGCTTGTGCAGGCTTGGTGCATTTTTTTATGCAGAAGGAAGGAAAAAGAGATGACTGACTCTTTTTTTTTGCGCAGGTATCGGAAGAATAGAAAGGACAGGGTGAACAAATGAAAGCTTTTCTTATATTGGAAGATGGCAATGTATTTACCGGAACCAGCATCGGTTCAACACGGGAAGTCATCAGTGAAATCGTATTTAATACGTCGATGACAGGGTATTTAGAGGTACTGACAGATCCATCTTATGCAGGACAGGCGGTAGTAATGACATATCCGTTAATTGGAAATTATGGAATTACACCGGATATGGAGTCAGGACGTCCATGGGTAGATGGATATATTGTAAGAGAATTATCCAGAATGCCGAGTAATTTCCGCTGCGAAGGAACCATTCAGGATTTCCTTACAAAATATGATATACCGGGAATTGCAGGAATTGATACCAGAGCATTAACAAAGCTCTTGCGTGAAAAAGGAACAATGAATGGAATGATTACAACAGATGAGAATTACAATCTGGATGAGATTATTCCAAAATTAAAGGCTTACACCACAGGAAATGTGGTAGATAAAGTAACCTGTGAAGAGAAAAGCGTATTGCCTGGAAAGGGCAAAAAAGTAGCATTGTTAGATCTTGGTGCTAAGAGAAACATCGCCCAGTCATTAAATAAAAGAGGCTGTGAAGTTACCATTTATCCGGCACATACCACAGCGGAAGAAATCTTAAGCACAAATCCGGATGGAATTATGTTGAGTAACGGACCTGGAGACCCGAAGGAGTGCAAGGAGATTATTGCAGAGATTCGTAAATTATATGA
This sequence comes from Roseburia sp. AF20-18LB, assembly GCF_003461185.1. Lineage (NCBI taxonomy): Bacteria > Bacillati > Bacillota > Clostridia > Lachnospirales > Lachnospiraceae > Roseburia > Roseburia sp. AF20-18LB. The sequence goes on along the minus strand of NZ_QTWP01000004.1, from coordinate 83,869 downwards.
ATCCGACACACCGATTTTTGCAATCTGTTTGGGACATCAGCTGATGGCACTTGCAACCGGTGCAGACACATATCATTTGAAGTATGGTCATCGTGGAGGAAATCATCCGGTTAAGGATTTAAAGACCAATCGTGTATACATTTCCAGCCAGAATCATGGTTATGCAGTAGATACCAATACCCTGGATGAGAAAGTTGCAAAACCGGCATTTGTAAATGTAAACGATGGAACCAACGAAGGATTAGAGTATGTCGGAAAGAACATTTTCACCGTACAGTTCCATCCGGAAGCATGTCCGGGACCACAGGATTCTGCTTACCTTTTTGACCGTTTTATTGAGATGATGGGAGGAACGAAATAATGCCTAAGAATAAAGATATTAAAAAAGTATTAGTAATTGGTTCTGGCCCGATTGTAATCGGACAGGCTGCAGAGTTTGACTATGCAGGAACACAGGCATGTCGTTCTTTAAAAGAAGAAGGAATCGAAGTTGTTCTGGTAAACTCCAATCCTGCTACCATTATGACAGATAAGGATATTGCAGATGAAGTTTACATCGAGCCATTAACTGCAAAAGTATTAGAGCAGATTATCATAAAAGAAAAACCGGACAGCGTCCTTCCTACTCTGGGTGGACAGGCTGGCTTAAACCTTGGTATGGAGCTGGCAGAATCCGGATTCTTAGAGAAACAGGGTGTCAAACTGATTGGTACAACTGCTGAGACAATTTTCAAGGCAGAAGACCGTCAGGCATTTAAAGATACCATGGAAAAAATCGGCGAGCCGTGTGCACCATCCCAGGTAGTACACAATGTGGAAGATGGCATTAAATTTACCAATACCATCGGATATCCGGTTGTACTTCGTCCTGCGTATACCTTAGGAGGAAGCGGCGGCGGAATCGCACATAATGAGACAGAGCTTATCGACATCTTATCCAACGGACTTCGTCTGAGCCGTGTCGGAGAAGTGCTGGTAGAACGTTGTATCGCAGGCTGGAAGGAAATCGAGTACGAAGTAATGCGTGATGCCAATGGAAACTGTATTACTGTATGTAATATGGAAAACATTGACCCGGTTGGTGTACATACCGGAGACTCTATCGTAGTAGCACCTTCCCAGACATTAGGTGATAAAGAGTACCAGATGCTGCGTACTTCTGCACTGAATATCATTTCCGAATTAAATATTACCGGTGGATGTAACGTACAGTATGCACTGCATCCGGAAACCTTCGAATATTGTGTTATCGAGGTTAATCCTCGTGTATCCCGTTCTTCTGCATTAGCATCCAAAGCAACTGGATATCCGATTGCAAAAGTTGCTGCAAAGATTGCACTGGGCTATACCTTAGATGAAATCAAGAATGCAATTACCGGAAAGACATATGCAAGTTTTGAGCCAATGTTAGACTACTGCGTAGTAAAAATCCCAAGACTTCCATTTGATAAATTCATCACTGCAAAACGTACGTTAACAACACAGATGAAAGCAACCGGAGAAGTTATGAGTATCTGCAATAACTTTGAAGGTGCCCTGATGAAAGCAATCCGTTCCTTAGAGCAGCATGTAGACAGTCTTTTATCCTATGACTTCAGCAAGCTTTCTGATGAGGAGTTACAGGAGCAGTTACATGTAGTAGATGACCGCAGAATCTGGGTTATTGCAGAAGCGCTGCGTCGTGGCGTATCTTATGATAAAATTCATGAGATTACAAAGATTGATAAATGGTTTATTGACAAACTGGCTATCTTAGTTGAGATGGAGCAGGATTTAAAGACAAAACCACTTACCGTAGAGCTTTTAAAAGAAGCAAAACGTATGGAATTCCCGGATAAAGTCATTGCAGAACTTACCGGAAAGAGTGAAAAAGAAATTCATGACATGCGTTACGAAAATGGTATCGTAGCAGCCTTTAAGATGGTTGATACCTGTGCCGCAGAGTTTGAAGCATCCACTCCATATTACTATTCCGTATTTGGCAGTGAAAACGAAGCAACAGAGACAACACCGAAGAAGAAAGTTCTGGTATTAGGTTCCGGCCCAATCCGTATCGGACAGGGTATCGAGTTCGACTACTGTTCTGTACACAGCACCTGGGCATTTGCCAAGGAAGGCTGGGAGACAGTTATCGTAAATAACAACCCGGAGACGGTATCAACAGACTTTGATATTGCAGATAAACTGTATTTTGAGCCACTGACACCGGAAGATGTTGAGGCAATTGTAAAATTAGAAAAACCGGACGGAGCTGTAGTTCAGTTCGGTGGACAGACCGCAATCAAGCTGACCGAAAGCTTAATGAAGATGGGTGTCAAGATTCTTGGAACCAAGGCAGAAGATGTAGATGCTGCAGAGGACAGAGAGCTTTTTGATGAAATCTTAGAGAAGACCGGAATCCCAAGAGCAGCAGGCGGAACTGTATTTACCGCAGAGGAAGCAAAAGAAGTTGCACACCGTCTGGGTTACCCGGTACTGGTTCGTCCTTCCTATGTATTGGGCGGACAGGGTATGAAGATTGCATACAATGATGAAGAGATTGAAGAATTTATCGGAATCATCAACCGTATTGCTCAGGATCACCCGATTCTGGTTGATAAATACCTGATGGGTAAGGAAATCGAAGTAGATGCCGTATGCGATGGTACAGATATTTTAATTCCTGGTATCATGGAGCATATCGAGCGTACCGGAGTACATTCCGGAGACAGTATTTCCGTATATCCGGCACCGACCATCAGTGATGAAGTAAGAGAAATGCTGGTAGAATATACCAAGCGTTTAGCACAGGCATTACATGTAGTAGGACTGATTAACATCCAGTTTATCGTAATGGACGAGCAGGTATATGTCATCGAAGTAAATCCACGTTCTTCAAGAACGGTACCATATATCAGTAAAGTTACCGGTATTCCAATCGTAGACCTGGCAACCAAGGTTATCATTGGAAATACCATCAAGGGAATGGGTTACACACCGGGACTTGCACCAACCGCAGATTATATCGCAATCAAGATGCCGGTATTCTCCTTCGAGAAACTGCGTGGAGCAGAAATCAGCCTTGGACCGGAAATGAAATCCACCGGAGAATGCTTAGGAATTGCCAAGACCTTTGATGAAGCTTTATATAAAGCTTTCTTAGGAGCAGGTGTTCAGCTTCCGAAATATAAGCAGATGATTATGACGGTAAAAGATGCGGACAAGCCGGAAGCAGTCGGCGTAGCAAAACGTTTTGCAGCCTTAGGCTACAAGATTTATGCAACCAGAAGTACTGCAAAATATTTACAGGAGCATGGCGTAGATGCACTGCGTGTCAATAAGATTACCCAGGAGTCACCAAACGTTATGGACTTAATCTTAGGTCATAAGATTGACCTTGTCATCGACACACCGACCCAGGGAAATGGTGATAAGAACCGTGACGGATTCCTGATTCGTCGTAATGCAATTGAGACCGGCGTATACTGTATCACGGCAATGGATACAGCCAACGCACTGGCAACCAGCTTGGAGAATGCTCAGTCAGAGCTTACTCTGGTAGATATTGCAACCGTGAAGAATATTTAAGAGCAAAGAAACAGCCTCATGTGTTTCAAGTGGAACACATGGGGCTGAAATTTTTGCTGTCAGGCATCTGTAAGAAGCTGCCGGTAGCAGGTGCTGCAGGTGCAGACAGCGTTTATATAATATATACAAAAACGGAAACATAATTTGAATAAAAATGACAATTGACAAAGAAATGTAAAATGGTTAATCTGATAGTTAGTTGCTGAAGAATCAGCGGGAGTACTGAGCTATGGAAAATGATATGAAATAATCGGATAGGACAATTCATAGATACCGGAATTCTCCGGTGATAATCCCAAATGATATGAGGCAATAAAAATAGAATAGCAGGTCTCTAAGGAGGTATATTATGAAACCAATATATGCAGAAAATATTATAGTAGCAATAAAATCGTGCGGCTGTATAGAGTGGTATATTTTAGACAAAGATTATTGCTTTTTAGATTATCCTAAGTTAGAAGAAGCATATCGTAAGAAAGGCTATAATGATACTTTTGATGATGATTCCAGATTTGGCATAAAAGTAGTAAATGAATTGTCGAAAACACAATTTTTGGATCATATAAAAGAATATAAAATTACAGCCGAAGAATTAAAGAAAATGTTAATGAAGGAATCTGATTATAATGATAAATTAGCATATAATCCATCTATTTTAATAGATTTTGAAAATCGGGTATTTATATCGTATTATGCTGAACCGGAATCTTTTGAAGCGTTTGTTCCAGATGGCTGGATAGGAAAGTATCAGGATTTTACAGAAGAAATACCAGAAAAACAGAGATATTGGATGGATGAAAACGGTAAAAATTTGATAGGAGAATAGGAATGGATAATAATACAGTTACAATTTTAAATGAAGAATTTGAGAATGATAAAACAGGTGAGAAAGTACAGGGAATAACAATTATTGTAGATGGAAAACTTAAAGAAGTGCTTGATTTGCTTATGAAAAATAATCCTGATTACAAAAATTATACAGAAATTGTTCGGGATGCTTTTTTTGATGGCATTAATTCAATGATAAGAGAGCATAAATAATAGGCACAATGGAAGAAGCTGATTTTGATGTCTTTTTTAAAGAATTAGAAAGAAAACTGAAGTTAAGAATTCCGGATAAATTCTTAAAGGCGCATCGTTGGAGATAATATAAGAGAAGCACTACTAAGGAGAAACAGGCATTGCGTGATACAGTGATGAATGAACAATATTTTACGGAATATATTCTGGAAGAGACAGAGCGAATAAGAAAATTTCAAAATAAATTAAAAAGTAATGAGGTAAGAGAAGATAGAATTTATTCCGTAAAAAGAAAGATAGATGCGATACAATTTGAATTACTTATTGCAAGATATTCTGCCGGTGAAGACGTAGAAAAGTTAGAAAATGATTTTATGCAGTTATTAAATGATATGCCATTGTATTGGAAGGGTAATTCTGGCTATATTGATATGCTGTGGATGATGGCACTTGCAATTTTGTTTGACGTAAACAGAGAACAATTTGGTATATTGTCGGATTTGGTAACTCAATATAATCGGAAAGATACTTTATTGGAATTTTTTGTTAATTACAAAATGCATGGAAGCATAGAACAACTGGAAGGAGACTATTCTTTTGGCTTTCCATATGATAAGTTGACGGATATTGTTGCAAATAAAGAAAAAGCAGTTGAAAAAATAAAAGAATATTTGGAAAAATATTGGTATGTGGGACATAAAAATATGGGATGGTACGATATTCATAAAGCAAAAGAAAAATTGTATTACGGTTACTGGAGTTTTGAAGCAGGAGCTATTGCAAAAATATTAAATTTAGATGACAGCAATTTGAAAGATGTACCGTATTATCCATATGATTTGGTTCACTATAAAAGCAATAGTATCTAATCTGGATTAGAGGATATAAAAGGCGTTTTATATGTTGTGGGATAAATTAACGGAAGAGAATTATATAATATATGTAAACAGAGACATTGATTTAAAGATAAAAGTTTTTGAATTGATGGAGAATGATGAAATATATATCAACTATAAGGGATTTAATTTGACAATACCTATGTTGGTATGGGAGTTTGGTGAAGATTTAAAGTTGGCATCAATAGAAGATGTTCGTATGGAAGGCAACGACCGATTTGATAAACATTTTGTTATTAAAAAAGAGGATAAAGAAAAGTTTTTAGATGAAATATATTTCTTTTTGGTTGATAATCATATGGATTCTGTTTTAAATGAAAAGTATCGAGCAAATTGGTGATAAAGCAAAAAAATATTTTATAGGATGAATATGAAAATAAAAGTAAGAAGAGAAGCTGCTAAATGCACAAATTGTGGGAAAATTAATGAATTTTATTATTTATCAGATTTTTCATATGGTGAGAGATTAGTGCTATTTCATAACGGTATGAGTTATGCATATATTAATTTGTTGAAAGATGATGTTTATAATGATTTTATTGATAAAGTGAAATCTATTTTAAATTTGCATCAAAAAGAATTTTCAGAAGAAAAATTGCAAAATATAATTAATCATATATTTGGCATGACTTGTGACAGAATACAGGAAAGTGAGATTGACTTTGCAATGAACCATAAAAAATGCATCTATTGCGCCGCGGATGATTTTGAAGATTTAATGGCTGAGCCGGAAAAAATTATTTGTGTGGAGATGCCCAATGTGACACATCATGCGTGGAAAACTCTGGATGATGCGAAAAAGGTGCAGCGAATAGAAAAAGCATTAATGGAAAATAAAGTTATCTAATGATACAGTAGTGTATACTAAATGGAGAAAATCAGGGAATGAGAGATTGTATTAAAAGTGAAAAATATTTCGACGAATTCATAGCAGAAGATACAGCTAGAATTTTAAAATTAACGAAAAAAGTAAATGGCGGAGAAGTAAGACCAGAAAGATTAGTGCCAGTAAAACAGGGGATTTTTCGTATTAACCTTGGAATTATAATAGCAAGGTATTCTAAGGGAGATAACATAGCTTGTTTAAGAAGTGATTTTATGGAAATATATGAAGAGTGGATAATGTCCTTCTTTTCACCGGTTGCATATAATGAGAATTTAAAGATGCTATCACTTGCAGTCCTATTTGAAATAGAGCAAAAACTGATTACATTAACAAAAAGAAAACTGAAAGAAAAAGAGGTAAAGGACTGGTTGTTGCTTTTTCTGATGGGGGAAAAACAACCTAATTTACCCCTTTTATTTCCAGACAGATTTCAAATAATGAAAGAGTTAGTTAAAGAAAGAGATAAATCAGATTTATTGGAGAAATATTTGAAAGAGGACTGGTATAATAAAGAATACGAGTGTTATGAGGCTCATAAAAGCAGCCAGAATATATATTATGGCTACTGGAGTTTTGAAGCAGGAGCTATTGCAAAAATATTAAATTTAGATGACAGTAATTTAAAGAATGTGCAATATTATCCATACGATTTGGTCCATTACAAAAAATAAAATTCCCGTGGAGAAAATGAAATGTGGAGAATCCAAAAGAAAGAAAAATTTGATATTTGGGAAAACGACTTATGTTCATTGAAAGTTCAATATGAAGAAAGTAAATGTAGAGTTTATGTTAATTATAAAGGGTATAATGTTGTTGTTCCGATGGGAATATGTGGATTTGAAGATGAAATTCAGGAAAGAAAGATAAAGTATGAGGTTGAGGGAGAAAAGGGAATTTTAAACTCTTTAAGTTATGTAGTCGAGAAAGATAATTTGAGACTGTTTTGCGATATGATATTCTTTTTTTTGACTGAACATAGCTTAGACAGAATGTTATATGAAGAATTTAAATATTAAATAATAGCTGTCCCATTTAAAAGAAACCCACATATGTTCAAGGTTTTCTTGGATTGAACATATGTGGGCTATTCTGTATTGATAATCCTACACCAGCTTCTTTCTTGCAGTCTTTTTCTTTGGTGCCGGCTGGGCAGCGGCCGCTGCGGCAGCCTGATTCTGGCGCTTGCGGAACCGGTCGGCTACATCTTTGATATATTTGTCTGAGGTAAAATGCTTTAAAGTATTTTCATCAATGGCAATCCGGTTATCCATGGTCTTCATGATATCCTGAATCTGGATAATGTCATAGATGTGCGGGTCACGCAAATCAAAGATTTCATTATTAGTAAACTGTAAGATAAGAGGTTTGGAATAATCCTCCGGGTTATCTTCAAGAATCATCGCTTTTTCCCCATTGGATAAATCTACACAGGCACCTCTCGGAAGAATGTGGATGCAAAGAGAAAGGGCACGGACAATCTTTGTGTCATATTTTTCCGGAAACTCCTGCAAATATTTCATGGCAACGATTTCGGAAATCGGCTCATTGGTTAGGCTCATGGCGGTCATCCGGTCAAAGGCATCTGCAACCTGTAAAAGCTTTGTGCCGCTGCTGCGGAAAATCTTGGATGGGTCAGCAGCCTCTTCCGGAGCGGAGAGCGTAATAAACTGGGTAATGATTCTTAAAGCATCCGGTGATAACTTTATACTGTGAGTCTGCGGATTCAGATAATCTAAGCTCTTGATACGGCAGGCAAGGATTTTCTTTTCGTCTTCTTCTGTTAAAGGATCCGTTTTTTCAGCAAGCTCGGTCGGAACTAAAAGCCAGCCAAAATCATAGAGCAGAGCAGCCGTTACACAGGTCTGCTGAAAATCATCCGGCATATTTAACTGGTGAGTCAGCATGGCGACCAGAATAGCAACGCTGATGGAATGCTTGTATACATAATCCGCAGAGCTTCTTAAATTCTGCGCAAAGTTCAGCTTGTGGTCAAGACGGCCATACTGGGACAGAATCGAAGAGACCAGCGTTGGAAGCTTGTCCGGCTGTCTGCCTTTACGAATCATATCCATGCAGTCGCGAAGCTGGAACATGGAAATGGTCTGGAACTGTTCGAAAGCAATATCCTCGTCGGATAATGGCGGAACCGGTTCGGCAGGCTCCAGAATATAAATACCAATCAGCTCGAAATTCCGGATACTTTCGATACCCTGCCGGGTCAGTCTGGTGTCGCGGTCATAAAGCATGACGCCCAATTTATTATAGATAGGTTTAGCAAGACGCATGCCGGGTTTTAAGTCATCTGTCCGTATAAATAGCATAGCGGTTACCTCCTTACAAAATATGTTTTTCTCCGTTAAAATTCCTAGTTCAAATATAGCACAAGCAGAGAGGAAAAACAATCTTGGGATTGAAAAAGAAGTGTAGTTTTTCGTTGCATTTTCATAAGAAAGCCGTCTATAATAAAGGAAGAAAACAAGAGGCGTGATAAATCCATAAAAGAGGATAAAGATATGAAGAAAAACAGTAAACAACGTATGTTTTCCGCATTGCTGATACTGTTTCTGCTGATACAGATGACGGTGCAGGCAGACACCGGCACCAGGGAAAGAGTGGATCTGGCATCTAAGGACACCGGAAGCAGCGTGGAAGAACTGGAACGTCAGAGAGAGGAACAGCAGTCGCAGCTTGATTCCTTGAAAGAATATCAGATAAATCTTTCCGATGAACTGACGGAATTAAATAATGGATTGCAGGAAATCAGCAACGAACTGGCGGATACCCAGGATGAAATTGCGGCGAAAAATGTGGAGATTGAAGCAGCAGAAAGCCGGATTGCAGAGCTGACAACACGTTCTGAGAGCCAGTACGAAGCCATGAAGAAAAGAGTACAATATATGTACGAAAATGGTAATCAGTCTTACCTGGAGCTGCTGCTTGGATCAAGCTCCTTTTCGGATTTTTTAAACCGGATGGAATATGCCAAATCTATTTATGATTATGACAGGCAGGAGCTTTCTGATTATCAGGATACACTGGCTGAATTAAAACAGCAGGAGGAAGATTTAGAGACGGCAAAAGAAGAACTGCTTGCGGCAGAACAGACGAAGCAGGAGCAGAAGAGCAAGGCAGACAGTCTGGTGGCAGCCCAGCAGGAAAAATTAAGTGCAGCAAAGTCGGATGTTGCAGATGCAGAGACGGAAATAGCAGACACAGATGCGGAAATCGCAAGACAGAAAGCCTATGAGGAAGAATTAGAGGCACAGAAGGCGAAAGAAGATGCTGCCCGTCAGGAGGAGATTAGGCGTCAGGAAGAGGAACTTATTAACAGTCAGCAGCCAGATGCTTCAGATAATAATGTAAATCCGGATGGGACATCCACCGGGGATAATACCACAGGAAGCGATACTTCCGGTGGCGGAACTTCGGACAACGGCACTTCCGGTGGCGGGACAGTGAATGCCAGTGATGTTGCCATGCTGGCAGCACTGATCCAGTGCGAAGCAGGCGGCGAAAGCTATGAAGGGAAGCTTGCCGTTGGAAGCGTGGTCATGAACCGTGTGGACAGCAGTTATTTCCCGGATACCGTGGTAGGTGTCATCTATCAGAGCGGGCAGTTCTCACCGGTAGCCAGCGGTCGTTTCGCAGTAGTGCTTTCATCCGGGGCAGATGCGTCCTGTGTGCAGGCTGCCACAGAAGTATTAGCAGGCACAAGAACCTTAAACTGCTTATATTTCCGCAGAAACAACGGACTGATTAATGGAACTGTAATCGGAAACCATGTATTTTATTAAGGAAAGCTGAAAATCCGGCTCAATAAAGCAAGTTTCACTTGCAAAAATCCCCTTTCTATGATAACATCAGATTGTCGGGAAAGAGCCGGAAAGGCTTTCTTTTATTTTTTTTACAAAAGATTGTTAAAAAAATAACAATAGTAAAAGGCAAATTTAATTCAGAAGGAGACGAGAAAATGGCACAGAAAGTAGTTTTAGCAGGCGCATGTCGTACCGCAATCGGTAAAATGGGAGGAGCTTTAAGCAATACTCCAGCCGCAGATTTAGGCGCAATCGTAATCAAAGAAGCATTAAACAGAGCTGGTGTTAAACCAGAACAGGTTGATGAAGTAATGATGGGATGTGTAATCCAGGCAGCACAGGGACAGAACGTTGCACGTCAGGCTTCTATCAAAGCAGGTTTACCAATCGAGGTTCCTGCATTTACATTAAACGTAGTTTGTGGTTCTGGTTTGAAATGTGTAAACGAAGCTGCAAACATGATTATGGCTGGTCAGGCAGACATCGTTGTTGCAGGTGGTATGGAGAACATGTCTATGGCACCTTACGCTATGACAAAAGCTCGTTTTGGATATCGTATGAACAATGCAACAATTATCGATACCATGGTAAATGATGCATTAACAGACGCATTTAATCATTATCATATGATGATTACAGCAGAGAACGTATGTGACAAATACGGAATTACCCGTGAAGAGTTAGACGAGTTCTCAGCAAACAGCCAGCAGAAATGTGAAAAGGCAATTGCTGAAGGCAGATTCAAAGACGAAATCGTTCCTGTACCTGTTAAGGTTAAGAAAGAAACTGTTATGTTTGATACAGATGAGGGACCACGTCCAGGCACAACTGCTGAGTCATTAAGCAAATTAAGATGCTGCTCTGGTAAAGAGGGTGGACTTGTTACAGCAGGTAATGCTTCCGGTATCAACGATGGTGCAGCAGCAATCGTTGTTATGAGCGAAGAAAAAGCAAAAGAGCTTGGTGTTAAACCAATGGCTACATGGGTTGCAGGAGCACTTGGCGGAGTTGAGCCGGAAATCATGGGTGTTGGACCTGTTGCTTCTACAAAGAAAGTTCTTGCAAGAACCGGAATGTCTATCGATGATTTCGACTTAATCGAGGCAAACGAAGCATTCGCTGCTCAGTCAATCGCAGTTGCAAGAGATCTTGGATTTGATATGTCTAAGGTAAACGTAAACGGTGGTGCAATCGCACTTGGACATCCTGTTGGAGCATCTGGATGCCGTATCTTAGTTACATTGCTTCATGAGATGCAGAAGAGAGACGCTAAGAAAGGTCTTGCTACTCTGTGTATCGGTGGTGGAATGGGCTGCTCAACAATCGTTGAGAGAGACTAATTCACTCTTTCTGAATAAGTAAATATACCCGGGAAGTGCAAAACGCTTCTCGGGTCTTGCGTTGCAAGTTATAACCCAGAAGGCTTTCGTTTTCGGGTAAATATAATACATAATTTTTAAGGAGGACTAACATGAAAGTTGGCGTTATTGGTGCAGGTACCATGGGACAGGGCATTGCAAAAGCATTTGCTCAGGTAGAAGGATATGAAGTAGCTCTTTGCGACATCAAGCAGGAATGGGCTGATGGCGGAAAAGAGAAAATCGCAAAAGGATATGCAAGACTGGTAGAAAAAGGAAAAATGACACAGGAAACTGTTGACGGAATCCTTGCTAAAATCACACCAGGTTTAAAAGAGAATCTTTGCGCAGACTGCGATTTAATCGTAGAAGCAGCATTCGAAGATATGGGCGTTAAGAAGACAACATTCCAGGAGCTTGATAAGATTGCTAAACCAGAATGTATCTTTGCTTCTAATACATCCAGTCTTTCTATTACAGAAATCGGAAATGGTCTTACCCGTCCAATGGTAGGTATGCATTTCTTCAACCCGGCAGACAGAATGAAATTAATCGAAGTTATCGCTGGTGTAAATACTCCTGCTGAAACAGTAGAAGCTATTAAGAAAATCTCTGTAGAAATCGGAAAAACTCCGGTACAGGTAAATGAAGCTGCAGGTTTCGTAGTAAACCGTATCTTAATCCCAATGATTAACGAAGCTGCATTTATCAAAATGGAAGGTGTATCTGATATCGCAGGTATCGACGCAGCTATGAAGCTTGGTGCAAATCATCCAATGGGACCTCTTGAGTTAGGTGACTTCATTGGTCTTGACATCTGCCTTGCAATCATGGATGTACTTTACAACGAGACAGGCGACAGCAAATATCGTGCATGTCCATTAATCCGTAAAATGGTTCGTGGTGGTAACCTCGGCGCTAAGAGCGGAAAAGGATTCTATGTATACAACGCTGACCGTACAAAGACCCCGGTTGACGCTCAGTAAAATAAAATTTATGGAGGATTTCAGAACATGGATTTCAGTTTAGATAAGAAACATGAAATGGCGAGAACTCTGTTCAGAGATTTCGCAGAAAACGAAGTAAAACCTCTGGCTCAGGAAGTTGATGAGACAGAAGTATTCCCACAGGGAACAGTTGATAAAATGGCAAAATTTGGTTTCATGGGAATTCCGGTACCAAAGGAGTACGGCGGACAGGGATGTGACCCATTAACCTATGTTATGTGTGTAGAAGAGTTATCTAAAGTTTGTGGTACAACAGGTGTTATCGTATCTGCACATACTTCTCTTTGCATCGACCCAATTATGACTTACGGTACAGAAGAGCAGAAACAGAAATATGTAAAACCACTTGCAACAGGTGAGAAGCTTGGTGCATTCGCATTAACAGAGCCTGGTGCTGGTACAGATGCCCAGGGAGCACAGACCAAGGCTGTATTAGATGGTGATGAGTGGGTATTAAACGGATCTAAATGCTTTATTACAAACGGTAAAGTTGCAGACGTTTATATCGTAATTGCAATCACAAGTGTTACCGAAGATAAGAGAGGAAGAAAGAAGAAGAACTTCTCTGCATTCATCGTGGACAAGGGAGCTCCTGGATTCTCCTTCGGAACAAAAGAAAAGAAAATGGGTATCCGTGGATCATCTACATACGAGTTAATCTTCGAAGACTGCAGAATTCCAAAGGAAAATCTGTTAGGACCGGAAGGAAAAGGATTCCCAATCGCTATGCATACTCTGGATGGCGGACGTATCGGTATCGCAGCTCAGGCACTTGGTATTGCAGAAGGTGCATTAGACAGAGCAGTTGCATACACCAAAGAAAGAAAACAGTTTGGTCGTTCTATCGCTCAGCAGCAGAATACCCAGTTCAAGCTTGCTGATATGGCAACCAGAATTGAAGCAGCTCAGATGCTGGTTTACAAAGCTGCTATGGCTAAAGCAACACAGAAGGTATATTCTGTAGAAGCAGCAAAAGCAAAATTATTCGCAGCAGAAACCGCAATGGCAGTTACTACAGAAGTAGTTCAGTTATTCGGTGGATACGGATACATCAGAGAATACGATGTAGAGCGTATGATGCGTGATGCTAAGATTACAGAGATCTACGAAGGAACAAGCGAAGTTCAGAGAATGGTTATTTCTGGCGCATTATTAAAATAGTTTCTGACAGATCGGCGCAAAAGGATTTTAAACGAAAAATCATGGCGCACACAAATTAAAAATATAAGGAGTGAATATACCGTGAAAATAGTTGTATGTGTAAAACAGGTACCAGATACAAAAGGCGGAGTAAAATTTAATCCGGATGGTACTTTGGATAGAGCTGCAATGCTCACTATCATGAACCCAGATGACAAAGCAGGTCTGGAAGCAGCATTAAGATTAAAAGATCAGTACGGTGCAGAAGTTACTGTACTTACCATGGGACTTCCAAAGGCTGATGAAGTTCTTCGTGAAGCAATGGCAATGGGCGCTGACAAGGGAATCCTTGTAACAGACCGTGTATTAGGTGGTGCAGATACCTGGGCTACTTCTACTACAATCGCTGGTGCATTAAGAAATCTTGACTATGATTTAATTATCACAGGCCGTCAGGCTATCGATGGAGATACCGCACAGGTTGGTCCTCAGATCGCAGAGCATCTTGGACTTCCGGTTATTTCCTATGCACAGGATATCAAAGTAGAAGGTGACAGCGTAATCGTTGAGCGTCAGTTTGAAGATGGATATCATGTATTAAAAGCAAAAATGCCTTGCTTAGTTACAGCATTATCTGAATTAAACGAGCCGCGTTACATGACTCCAGGCGGAATCTTCGATGCATTTGACAAAGAAGTAACTGTATGGGGCAGAGCTGACCTTAAAGACGTAGATGATTCTAACCTTGGTCTGAAAGGTTCACCGACCAAAATCGCAAAAGCATCTGACAAAGTTCGTAAAGGTGCAGGCGAGAAGGTTGCTCTCGATACTGACGAAGCAGTATCTTACTTAATTGGCAAATTCAAAGAGAAACATATCATCTAATAAAAATAAGGAAAAGTGGTGAATAAAATGGGTTTAGAAGAGTATAAAGGAGTATTTGTCTTTGCACAGCAGGTAGACAACACATTAAATGGTGTTGCTTTTGAGTTACTTGGAAAGGGCAAAGAACTTGCAAAAGATTTAAATACAGAAGTAACTGCAGTATTAATTGGTTCTGATGTGAAAGGTCTTGCAGATCAGCTTGCTGAGTACGGCGCTGATAAAGTTATCGTAGTAGATGATCCGGAACTGAAGAACTACAGAACAGAGCCATATGCACATGCATTAGCATCTGTAATCAACGAATTCAAACCAGAAGTTATGTTAGTTGGTGCAACAGCAATCGGTCGTGACCTTGGTCCTACTGTATCTGCAAGAGTTGCAACAGGTCTGACAGCTGACTGTACTGTTCTTGAGATTGGTGATTTCCCAATCAATCCGGTTGGAAACCAGGAGCAGAAACACAATCAGTTACTGATGACCCGTCCTGCATTCGGTGGAAATACCATCGCAACAATTGCTTGTCCGGATAACCGTCCTCAGATGGCTACTGTACGTCCAGGCGTTATGCAGAAAATTGCTCCAATCAAAGGTGCAAAAGCAGAAGTTATCGAGTTCAATCCAGGATTTACACCAAACAACAGATATGTTGAAATCATGGATATCGTAAAAGAAGTTAAGAATACAGCAAACATCATGGACGCTAAGATCTTAGTATCCGGTGGTCGTGGAGTTGGTTCTAAAGAAAACTTCAAACTGTTAGAGGACTTAGCAGAAGTTCTTGGTGGAACAGTAAGCTGCTCCCGTGCAGTTGTAGAGAATGGATGGCTTCCAGTTGACTTACAGGTAGGTCAGACAGGAAAGACAGTTCGTCCTCAGATTTACTTTGCAATCGGTATTTCCGGAGCAATCCAGCACGTAGCTGGTATGGAAGATTCTGATCTCATCATCGCAATCAATAAAGACGAAGATGCTCCAATCTTCGACGTTGCAGATTACGGTTTAGTAGGAGACTTAAACAAGATCGTTCCAGCTCTTACAAAAGCTTTAAAAGAGGAAATGGCTGCAAAATAATCCGTTTACGGATGTAATATTTCATCTTGGATGAGTCTCATTTGAGATGTGTGATAAAAGGGTGTCATGCAAATCGGAAGATTTGTGTGATGCCCTTTTTATGCGCTTAGCGGGAAAATTGCAAAGTATGTTGCCTGTAGTTAAACCGCAGGTATTTTTTTGGGTACATACATTGTATACAGTGGAAAAAAGTGGTATTCTAAACAAGGTTTGCAGGAAACTGTTTTGGCAGTGTGGCAGACAAATAATATTGTGGCATCGGCAGACAGATGCAGAAAAGAGGAAGAGACTATGAATAGAAGTAGCAGAACAGTGAAACTCGTTGAGATGGCTCTGTTGGTTGCAATCATTCTGATTCTGGCTTTTACCCCACTTGGTTATATTAAGACACTTGGTCTGGAAATTACATTGATTGTAGTTCCAGTTACAATTGGTGCCATTATTTTAGGACCATTGGGTGGAGCAGTATTAGGAGCAGTATTTGGAATCACAAGCTTTATCCAGTGCTTTGGAATGAGTCCTTTTGGAGCAGTACTTCTTGGCATCAATCCATTCGGAACCTTCGTGGTATGTGTAGTATCAAGAATTCTGATGGGCTGGTTGACCGGACTTATCTATAAGGGATTATCCAAATTTCCGAAAATGAAGAACTGGAAGATTTTAATTGCCAACCTGGCAGGACCAATCTTAAATACCTTTTTCTTCATGTCAACACTGGTAATCTTTTTCTTCAGCTCCGATTACATACAGTCACTGGCAGGCGGATTAAATCCATTCCGTTTTGTCATTGCCTTTGTAGGTGTCAACGGACTGGTTGAAGCAGCAGCCTGCTTCGTGGTAGGAAGTGCAATTACCAAGGCATTGCAGGTTGCAATGAAAAATAAATAAAAGAATATCTGCTTCAGATAAAAAGAGGAATGCTCTGTTTTCGTAATTAGAAAACAGAGCATTTTGTATGCTGGAAATTTGCTGAATATAAGAATGAAGTTATGAATTGTCATAACAAAAACGGTATTTACTGCCACAGATATATTCATATCCAACATGGATGAGCTCATTGTGAATATCATACATTTCTGTATGAAAAAGAAACAATGGGTCACCGGGTGAAATATGAAGAAGATTGGCTTGTTCCGTTGAGGCTTTTACTGCATCAATATAAGAATTCTGTGAACAACCAATGTAGATATCATATTTTTCACGAAATAGCTGATACAGAGAGCTATCTAAAGGTTCTGTCAGCAAAAATGAAAATTTGTGACATGGATAATAATTGTTCTCAATCATAATAGGTGTTGCATCTGCATATCGAATACGTTGGATATAAACAATAGAATCGCCCTCAAAGAGTTCAGCATTATCAAGATGATACTGTTCATATGGTATGACTTCACGTTTGGTTACAATAGTAGATGCCTCCATTTGATTGGCTTTGCATGCATCGGAAAAACTGAGAGTATGTTCCAGTTTACGAAAAATTTTCCGCTCTTTTACAAAGGTTCCTTTTCCCTGTTTCTTAATTAAGACCCCTTCATTACATAATTCAGTAATTGCACGCCTTATGGTAATACGGCTCACATGATATAGTTCAGACAATTCACTTTCTGTCGGGATTTGCTGACCGGAAATATAAATTCCTTTTTTTATTTGTTCGAGTAAATCATTTTTTAACTGTTCAAACAGTGGTATATCACTGGTTGTGTTCAATTTCATAATAATATCACCTCACAAACATTATAATAACATATAATGTTTTGCATAACAATATGAATTTAAAAAACATCATATTGAAAAGATTATGTGAAAAATTGTATAAAAAGTAATAAAAAGTAAAGGGAAAGTATAAAAAATAGATAATAAAATGTTGAGAATGCTGAAAGTGATTTGAGAAAAAGAAACAATATTGCAATATAACGTTATATGATGATATAATCAATTTAACAAAAGGAGGTGGAAAAATGCAAAAAGAAGCAGACAAGATATTTCAATCAACCTGTATTTTTGATTCTGTTTCAGAAGAGGCATATCCAGGATATGTGGCAATAAAAGGAAAACAGATTCTTGAAGTCGGATGTGGAGATATCCCAAATGAACTGGTGGGTGAATCTACTGAAGTTGTGGACTATGGAGAGGGAACCATTTGCCCGGGATTTGGTGATACCCATACATTTTTCACAGGATATGTAGTGGATTATCTTGGTGTGGATTTATCAGAAGCAGTTAATCTGAAACAAATAGTTGAACGGTTATCAGAAAATCTGGAAATGAATCCGGAGACGGTCGTTTTATTTGGAAATCATTTACAACCGGAGCTGGCAGAAAAAATAAATAAGGGAGGTGAATTGGAACAGGTTAAAAGACCGGTTATTTTATTTACTGCCGGACATGGGTATTGTGCTATGAACAAAGTTGCAGAAGAAGTGTTTGGGTTTACACCAGATACATGCGGAAGTTCAGAGGCAATTTATAAAATTATGAAAATTTATCTGAATGATAGAGATTTTATTATTCCACAGTTTAAGGCATATATGTCTATGTTAAACAGCCATGGGATAACATCTGTAAAAGAAATGGGATTTGATAATTTTTATGGATTTACAGATATATTGGCTGAATTGGAACAGAAAGCAGAATTGAGCCTTCGGATTTCCTTTATGTCACAACCAGTAGGAAAGAAAATGGATTTAGCATATGGAAAAGAAATGAAGAAGAAATATCATTCTGATTTTTTAAGGTTTTCCGGTTATAATCAGATGACAGATGGATTGATTGTCTCAGAAGAGGCAGATCTGATGGAGCCATATGAGGGAAAAGATTATTGTTGCCAAAAGAATATTGATTATGCATTATTAGAAGAAGATGTACTTACAGCAGACCGTGAAGGATTCAGATTTACATTGCATTCTGAAGGGGATGGTTCCTTCCATAAAATTCTTCAGATTTATGATAAATGTGAAAAGGAAAATGGAAGATTAAAGAATCGACATGGAATTACTGATTTGGAATTGACGGGTGCAGTGGACGAAGAAAAAATGGCACAGCTTGGAGTCTTTGGTGAGATTTATACACAGGTTTATAAGTTGGATTCCTGTGAAAATTGGAAACAAGACTATGATGAAAAACTTGGTAGCAGGCGGAGCCGTTATATGAATTATCGTTCAATGGCAGATCATGGTGTGATTTTAAGTGGTGCAACGGATCTTCCGATGTTAATACCGGATATACCTGAGGCAATTTATTATGGATGCGGAACCTATGCCGCAGATGGAAAAGAACCGGTTCAGCCGGAAAATGGTCTGACAATACCGGAAATGTTAAAAACCTGGACAATTGGAAGCCAGTATGCCATGGAACAGGAACATATATTAGGAACGCTGGAAAGCGGTAAGCAGGCTGATATAGTAGTTTTTGACAGGAATCTTTTCAAAACAGATATTGAAGAAATTCGAAAGGCACATGTTTTAAGAACCATATGTGCTGGACAGGATGTTTATAAAGAAATGGAGAATAGGTAAAGGAGGTTTTGCGATGAGTGACAAAACAAAAGCACATTTGAGTGCAAAAACGTTATGGGTACTTTTTATTCTGGGACTTGTAAATGCAGTTATGTATTGTTTCCCTTATATCAGATATGTGTTTTATGATCAGCAGATTGCAGCTATGGGAATTACAAATACCCAGTCAGGAATTTTAATGACAATTTATGCGGCAGCAAATACGATTACATTGATTCCCGGTGGAATATTAGCTGATAAGTGGTCTGTGAAAAAATGTCTAGTAGGCTCTATTCTGGGTTCTGTAGTTATCGGAATTATTTATGCACTTACCATGAATTTTGCAGTAGCCTGCGTATTATGGGCTGGACTTGGTGTGTCTACAATTTTTGTATTCTGGGCAGCAATAACCAAAGCAGTAGGTCAGGTTGGCACAGCAGAAGAGCAGGGAATGTGTTATGGAATTTATTATGCTGCATCAGGTATTATTTCTGCAATTTTAAATGCAGTATGTTTACAGGTAAGCCGTTTATCAGATGACCCATCTACTTCCTTTAGTATTGCAGTATGGGCAATGGTAGCATTTACAGCAGTTGCTTTAATTCTGACAATGATATTTTTTAAAGAAAAAAGTATTACACAGACAAAATCTTCTGATGAAGAATTTAAAATTAAATATGTCGGTGAAGCGTTAAAGAATCCGATGACCTGGCTCTTTTCACTGATGGTATTATGTGCATATGGTCTGTATACAAGTGTATCCTATTTTTCACCATATCTGACGGATGTACTTGGTATACCGTTGGTACATTCATCTTTTATCAGTATTGTGAGAAGTAATCTTATGAACCTTTTATGTCCGATTGGTGGAATTATCGTAGATAAGATTTTTAAATCTTCTACAAAATGGTATATTACTGCATTTGGAATTACAATTGTGATTTATGGTGGAGTATTGATAATGCCATCCAACATCAGTCCGGTACTGGCAACAATTGTTTCTTTGTTACCAAGTGCAATTGGTATGATGCTTTACGGAGTAATCTGGTCGGGATTACAGGAATGTAAATTTAAACCGATATATGCAGGAACTGTAATTGGAATTGCATCTATTATCGGATATTTGCCAGATTCTTTTTACTATATAATTTTTGGAAAGTGGATGGATAAATTTGGAAATAATGCTTATCCAATGATTTTTGGCTTCCTGATGGGAACTGCTGTACTTGGTATGGCTATAACAATTTTAATGAGAAAACTGATTAAGAAAAATAACTAAGAAAGAAGGTATTTAAAAATGCATGCATCAGAATTTAACGTAGAAAAATTTGTTGATATAATTGAAAAGGAAAATGGAACAATCAGTGAAGTATATTTTGTGGCCTGTGGAGGCTCTCTGGTTGACCTTTATTCTTCATGTTACTTTATTAACCGAGAATCATCCACCATGACAGCAGAGTGGATTACCAGTAAAGAATTTGTTTTAACCCCTCCAAAGAAACTTGGAAAACACTCTGTTGTCATTATCTGTTCACATGGTGGAAATACAAAAGAAACGGTAGAAGCAGCAGAACTTGGTGTGAAGGAAGGTGCATTTGTAATTACATATACACATACACCGGGCAGTGCCTGCGACAGTGAAAAATTCCATGCAATTGTCTATGATTGGGAGCCGGAAACATTACAGAAGGATAGACCATTAGGATTAAATTACAGTATTATAAATGAGTTGATTCACAGACAGGAGCCGGAGTATAAACTTTATGAAGGAATGAAGGATGGAATCACTAAATGCGATGCAATTATCCGTAATGCAACAAAGAAGTTTCAGAATAAGGCATGGAATTTTGCAGAACATTATTATAATGCACCATTTTTATATATTATGGCATCCGGTTCTGCATATGCACAGGCATACGGATTTGCAATCTGTTCTCTTCAGGAGATGCAGTGGATGGACTGCTGTTATCTTGATTCCGCAGAATATTTCCATGGACCATTTGAGGTAACAGATAAAGACCATATTTATATCCTCTTAAAATCGGTAGGAAAAACAAGAATGATTGATGAAAGAGCAGAAGTATTTTTAAATAAATATGCGGAAAAATATGAGATTATTGATGCAGCAGATTGTGGAATGGATGCAATAGATGATTCCTGCGTAGATTATTTTAATGCTCCATTATTCTATGAAATGAGCGTGTTATACCGTACTGCAATTCAGAATAAGAGCGGACACCCATTGGATATGCGCCGGTATATGGGAGTTGTAGAGTACTAGACGAAAGGAGAAACAGTATGAAATATGACGTAAGTGTGGTAGGCTTTGGGGATAACGTGGTAGATATTTATACTCACGAGAATGTACAGTATCCAGGTGGAAATTGTGTAAATCTTGCTGTGTATGCCAAAATGTTTGGTGCAAAAAGGTGTGCCTATATGGGCTATTTTGGTACTGATAAAAATGCAGATCATGTTATTTCTGCGTTGAGGGAAGAACAGATTGAACTGGTAAAGTGTAAGAAAATTGAGGGAGAAAATGGTTATTCCAGATGTACCTTAGAAGATGGTGACCGTGTATTCTTAGATTATAATGAAGGTGGAGTCCGGAGCAGACATATTTATGATCTGGATGAATTTGACTTGGAATATCTTGCAGAATTTGATCTGGTACACAGTGGAAATTACTGTTATATGGAGTCACAGCTTCCAAAGATTAAAGCAGCCGAACTTCCATTATCTTTTGATTTCTCGGATGATTCTGAACCGGAATATTATGAAAAAATAGCACCATTAGTAACATATGCATTTTGCTCCTTTGATGGAACGGATGATGAAGTAAAAAAACACCTTAAGAAAGTAGCCTCTTATGGACCGAAAATTGTGTGTGCATCCAGAGGCGCAAAAGGTTGTATGCTTTATGCAAATAATGAGTTTTTTGAGCAACCGGCATATCCGATTGAAAAAGCAATAGATACTATGGGTGCAGGAGACTCACTTATTACAACTTTTATGGTAGGTTATCTTGACCGTAAGAAAAAAGGTAT
Source organism: Roseburia sp. AF20-18LB (assembly GCF_003461185.1). Lineage (NCBI taxonomy): Bacteria > Bacillati > Bacillota > Clostridia > Lachnospirales > Lachnospiraceae > Roseburia > Roseburia sp. AF20-18LB. The sequence goes on along the minus strand of NZ_QTWP01000004.1, from coordinate 61,683 downwards.
AGATGATAATGTTTCAATCAAAGAGAGTATAAAAGAGGCTGCAAAGTTTGCAGCAAAAGTATGCCAAATGGAGGGTGCTTTTGGACATGGAAAGGAAGTTCAGATAGATGCTTTAAAAACAAAATAAAAGAATAAAAAACGAATCGTAACACATACTATTCCGGAAAATGCAGTAAGCAAGGAGGAATGGCATGAAATATAAAACGTATCGTATCTGCCTCCTTTCACTGGTGATTCTTGCAGTGATAGGAGGCATTCTTTATTATTCGAATGAGAATGGTGATAAAAGTGCAAAAGGAGAAGGAACATTTGTAACCAGATTTATAGAAAGGATGCCATTTTCATGAGCAGTCAGCAGACAAGTCTTTATATTAAAATCGAAAAGAATTCCGTGGTCAGAAACCGCAATGTCAGATTGTCGGATGTTGCAAAGATGACCGGAACAGATACCGCAATGATACGCCAGCTAAAGCAGATGAAGATTTATTCCTTTCCACAGAAGGCGAAAAAGACAGAATATGTTCAGGTGATGACTTCATTAAAAATAATTGAAATGATACAGGCACAGTATCCGAATGTAAATATTACCAATGAAGGAGAAGCGGATTTCGTCATAGAATATGAGCCCAAACTACAGCCGGGCAAAGCATCAGAGGTTATCAAAACCAGCATTTTATGTATCCTGATTTTCTTCGGGGCAGCATTTACGATTATGGCATTTAATAATGATATTTCAGTGACAGAGCTTTTCCAGAAACTCTATTATCAGGTGATGGGGAAGGAGTCATCGGGGATTACAGAACTGGAAATCTGCTACAGTATTGGTCTGCCGATTGGTGTTATCATTTTCTTTAATCACTTTGGCAACAGTAAAATAACCAATGACCCGACACCGATTCAGGTGGAAATGCGTAAGTATGAGAAAGATGTAGATGATACTTATATTGCCAACTGTGGACGTGGAGGTAAGACCATTGATGTGGATTAGACATATTTTCTTAGGCCTGGTTGGACTGACTGCCGGTGCAGCAGTGGCAGGTGGAACCTTTGCATTCCTGATCATGCTTAATATCATCCCGCGGATGATTGGTAAATCCAAGACGGCAGGAAGGATTTATCTATATGAAAATATGATCGTGCTGGGTGGAATCGGAGGCAATCTTTTGTCGGTCTTTCTTACAATGAGAATTCCATTGGGACATATTTTCTTAGGAGTATACGGTATCTGTGCCGGTTTCTTTGTGGGCTGTGTAGCAGTTGCACTGGCTGAAATATTAAAGACTTTTCCGGTTATATTCCGGCGGCTTAAAGTAAAGACCGGATTGCAGGTGATTCTTTTATTTATGGCATTTGGAAAAATGGCTGGGGCACTTTTCTATTTCATAAGACAGCTGTCGGATTCCTGAATCACAGGGCAGGCAATTCCTTAAACGATAGGGGAATCTACAGGAGAAGTCTGTAGGACAATATGCGGCTAGGGTTGATGTTTTTCGTGGAATGTTATAAAATGAAAATATAAAAATCCGTAAGGAAGAAGTGAAAAAATGATACAGTCAATTGCACGTCAGAGTGTTGTAATCAAATGTAATCTGCAGGCATCTATCATGATGGGAAACTATGAATTCTATTATGCGGCAGGTCTTGCATACAAACTGACCGGAAATATGGCAACAGAGATTTTACAACCACAGCAGTTAATTGAAGAGGTCAACCGGATGCTGGCAGACTATTTGACAGATGATGTGCGGGAGCAGCATCTGATTCGGATGTTAAAAGATTACGAACCGGATGATAAACTAGATGAACAAATGCGTGAATTATTTCAGGAGGGACAGACAGAACAGCGTTTGTGGCAGGAATAGGAAGCGATGTTATGGGGAAGAAATTTACAATTGGGGTATTGATTGGAAATGTGCATACAGCACATCCGAAGGACCTGATGAGGGGGATTCGGGCAGCAGCAAGCGGGATGGATGTTAATATGATTTATTTTCTGGGAACGCAGAGTGTGCGTTTCAACCAGAAATTTGCACTGGAGGATTTTGATTATCAGTATAATACCGTCTATGATTATGCAAAATTAGCAAAAGTAGATGTATTGATTATTGCATATGGCTCTCTTTGCATTTTTCAGGAAAATGAAGATAAACAGGCATTTTTGGATAAATTTGCGGGAATACCATATGTACTGTTAGAAGATGCGACGGATGATCCACGGGGTATCTATGTCATGGTGGATAACTATGGTGGTATGCAAAAATGTGTGGAGCATCTTATTATAGAACATCATTTAAAGCATCTGGTTTATCTTGGGGGACCGGAAGACAATCAGGATGCCATAGAGCGGAAAGCAGCATTTTTAAATGTTATGGCAGAACATCATCTGCCCGTGACGCCGGAAATGATGGCGGTGGGAGATTATTCGGAATTCGTGGATAATCTTGTAGAACAGCTGCTAAGGGACAATCCGGATGCCGAAGCAATTATATCAGCTAATGATGAAATGACAGTGGCGTGTTATCGTGTATGCAAAGCCCATGGACTCCGGATAGGAAAAGACATTTTGATTACCGGTTTTGATGATGTGGAGAGGGCGCGTTATAGTAATCCACCATTGACGACTGTCTCCCAGGATGCTTATAAAATGGGGCAGATAGCGGTAGAAAAGGCAGTAGATATCTGTGCAGGCAGACCGGTGGAATCTGTCCGGTTGGATGCAGAACTTATAATCCGGGAATCCTGTGGCTGCAAAGTAACACGAAGAGCGAAAGAAAAGGCAGATGAGAAAACAGAGCTGCTTCATATTATTGATGAATTAAGGCTTTTTCAGCATAAATCGTGGCTTGGCCCATTTCTGATCCGGGACCTGATGCAGGAAGCAGAGAATGAGAAATCTTTCTACCGGAAAAGTGGAGAAGTATTTTATCATCTGGGTATACGCAGTTCCCTGCTTTATCTGTTGGAGCAGCCGGTTACCTACGAAAAGGGACAGAAATGGAAGATGCCCCAAAGGATGTATTTAACTATGCGCCAATACAGGGAAAATATTCAGGTATTTGAGAAAAAGGAACGTCCATATATAGATGGAAGCTTTGGTGTACCGGATTGTTGCAGCTCCGGTGAAGATCATTTTTCTTATATCAGCTTTCTATTAATTGATGGAAAGCGGCAGTACGGACTATTGATGCTTGAGATTGAACCGGAAGAGATTTCTTTTTATTATATACTGGCATTGCAGCTTGGAACATCTCTCCGTTTTCTGGAAGCAAATATTAAACAGAAAAAATATCATGACCGGCTGCGGGAAAAGAATGAAGTATTAAATTTTATTGCAATTTATGATGAACTGACCGGAATCTATAACCGCAGGGGACTGATGGAGAGTCTGGTCCGGTTTAATCAGGACAATTTAGGGAAAAAAGCCTGTCTTATGATAGCTGACCTTGACCATTTAAAGGAAATCAATGATAATTTTGGCCATGCGGAAGGAGACTGCGCGATTCGGACAGCAGCAGGAATTGTAAAAGAAGTCTTTGGACAGTATGGAGATGTGGGAAGATTCGGAGGGGACGAATTTGCAGGCATTGTAAGATATAGTGAGATGGAAGAGAAGGAACAGCTCATTTACAATATTCACCAGAAATGTGAACAGTACAATGAACATTCCATGAAACCGTATTATGTTGGAATTTCAGTTGGAGTAGTAGAATTTGTCTGTGAAAAGAAGATTGATTTTATTGAGATGTTTAAGCATGCTGATGAATATCTGTATGAGGAAAAAAAGAAACGGCGCAAGACAGTCTGCCGTAATGTAAATTTCGAGAATTCGTAATAAGCCGGTGTTGAAAAACAAACGAAAATATGCTAGAATAAAGCAAATCATATGGTAACGTTTCCATGCAAATGAAGACGTAAAGAGCGGACAGAAACAGCGGGAAGAAAGATATGCTTACAATTGGAAAAACGGGGTAATACGGATGAAGACAAGAAAGCAGTTGGAAGTAAAGAAAGAGAAGCTTAAGAAAGTAAAGCCAAAAAAGGAAAAGTTAAAGAAAGAAAAGGTAAGAAAACCGAAGAAAGAACGGATTAAGAAGGAAAGACCGGCAAAACAGACGGAAAGAAAGCCACAGCCGAAGAAAACAGGCAACAGTAGAAAGGCTGCGAAGGATAAGGGAATGGGGCTTCGTGGCATTCAGGTAAAATTAATCGGGGCATTTATGATTCCGGTTGTCCTGTTTGTTATCATCGGTTTTATGATTTATTCAAAGTGCAGTACTACCTTGAATAGTACATACGAGGCTTCTGCAAATACCAGTGTTGGTACATTGGAAGAGTATCTCGGACTTGGTTTTGAGAATATTGAACTGATGGCAACACGTCTTTCTATTAATTCTGCAATTACAAGTTATTATACAGGTTCAGAAGTAAAGTCAGAGTCTATGCTGATGGATGCAAAGGTTGCATTGAGCAATGAATCTACTGCAGACAAATTCATCGATCATATTATAGTTTGTGCGAAGAGTGGAACAGCATGCAGTGAAAAGGGTGCAATCCGTGGAGATGTATATAATGCGTTTGTTGAGTCGGAAGAAGGAAAGAATGTAGAGTCTGAGATTGGCATGGGAAGTATGTGGATCAGCAGCCATCCAGCCATTGATGAAGTCACCGGATATGACAGTGATGAGTATGCATTATCTCTTGTTACCGTTCTTAAGAATAATAGCAATAAATCTGTTGGATATATCATCATTGATGTTAAGACAAGCTTTATCCAGGATATATTAGACAATGCACAGATTAGTGATAACAGCATCAAGGGCTTTGTATTAGAGGATGGAAGCCAGGTGTTAAGTGGAGATAGTGATATAAAATTTACAGATACGGACTTTTATCAGGAAGCATTAACAGGAGAAAATCTGCAGGGTTCTAAAGAAGTGTCTTATGAGGGCGCAGATTATCTGTTTACATACAGCAGGATTGAAGGTACGAATATGCTGGTATGTGCCATGGTTCCGCAGAAAGAGATTATGGCAGGTGCACAGGCGATTCTCAGATATACGTTAATTGCCGTAGCAATATGTGCAGTTATTGCAATCATGGTAGGTTCCGTTCTTGCAAGCGGAATTTCCAAAGCAATCCGTAAGGTTAACCGTGTCTTAAAGAAGACCTCCGATGGAGATTTGACCGGACAGATTAGCATGAAGCGTAAGGATGAGTTTAATGTGTTGTCATCCAGCATTACCAATATGATTGGCAGTATGAAGGATCTGATTCTCAAGATGACCAATGTCAGTGGTCATGTTTCTGATTCGGCAGTCCAGGTAGGAACCAACTCCGAAGTTTTATTGGAAGTAACAAAGGATATCACGGAAGCAGTGGATTATATCAACAGTGGTATTTCCCAGCAGGCACAGGATACGGAAAGCTGCCTGGAGCAGATGAATGGTCTGGCAGAAAGAATCAATGTTGTACATGAGAATACTGATGAAATCAGCGAAATTGCCCAGGAAGCCCAGGGAGCAATTGAAAATGGTATGGTTATCGTAGCAAACCTGGGTGAAAAAGTTCAGGGTACAACGGAAGTAACAGAGACCATCATCCGGGAAATCAGAGAACTGAACAAAGAATCTATTGCAATTAACAGCATCATCGGAACAATCAATGAGATTGCAGAACAGACTAATCTTTTGTCCTTAAATGCATCAATTGAGGCGGCGAGAGCCGGTGAAGCAGGAAGAGGATTTGCAGTAGTTTCTGAAGAAATCCGTAAACTGGCAGAACAGTCCGGAAATGCGGGTAATCAGATTGGTGAGATTATCAATCATATTCAGGAACGTCTGGCAGCTACCATCGAGACAGCTGGACTTGCAGGCGAGAGCGTTGCATTCCAGACAGAAGCATTGAATAATACCGTTGATGTATTTAAGAATATCAGTCAGCAGGTAAGCAAGCTGGCAGAGGATGTTGAGAAGATTACCCAGAGTGTGGGTGGCATCGAACAGGCAAAAGAAGATACCATGAATGCCATCGAAAGTATTTCAACGACCTCTAACCAGACAGAATCTGCATCTGAAGAACTTGCCCGTAGTACAGAGAAACAGTTACAGGCAGTAGAAGTATTAAATGATGCGGTAAAACGGCTTCAGATGGATGCAGAGGATCTGGATACATCAGTAAGTATCTTCAAGGTACAGTAAGGAATATAATTTGGCAGTCAGGTTTCTGGCTGCCGTTTTTTTCGCAAAGAATCCGTAAGAAGCTGCCAGTGACAGGTTCTGTAGGGCGAGCTTGATATTATGGCATAGAATACATATAATAAAAGTCAGAGTATTTCAAAAGTTTGAGAAATCTAAGAAGTTGAGATAGAAAAGAGGAGAAATAAATATGCAGACAGGAAAAGCAATTTCAGTTCCGGCAATTCTGAAAGTCGGAAATGGCACGTTAAATCAACTGGGAAGTTATTTAAAGGGAGAAGGCTTAAAGCAGGTAGTCATTTTTCTTGGAAATGGTTTGATTGATATGTTTGGTGAGACTGTAATGGAATCACTGAAAAAAGAAGAAATTACAGTATTGGAGTATAGCGAACTGGATACCGTTGATATTGATGATATTATAACGCTTGCATTTTCCATGCCGAATAAAACGCAGGCAGTTATTTCAATTGGTGGCGGAAAAGTAATCGATGCCGGAAAATATGCCGCATTTTTAAGAAATATTCCATTTATCAGCGTGCCGACCTCCAGCTCCAGTGATGGATTTTCTAGTGCCAGCGCCTCCCTTTTGGTGCATGGCAAGAGAACTTCGGTTCCGGCAAAACTGGCTTATGGCATTGTGGTGGATACGCAGATTATCCGCACGGCACCAGAGAAATTTATTTATTCCGGTATCGGAGATATGATTTCAAAAATCACAGCATTATATGATTGGATTTATGAGGAAAAATGTGGTTACTCTACGGTAAATGATTTTGCGGTTATGATAGCGAAGAAAGCGGTGAACAGTTTTGTCCGGACTCCATATCAGAGCATCAAAGATGAATTGTTTTTAAAAGAACTGGTGGATTCTCTAGCCATGAGCGGAATTGCCAATGAAATAGCCGGAAGCAGCGCACCGACCAGTGGAAGCGAGCATTTGATTTCCCACGCACTGGACAAATTATTGGAAGTGCCACAGTTACACGGTATTCAGGTCGGTATTGCAACCTATATCATGAGCAAGGTGCACAATCACAGATATGTGCGGGTACAGACCGTATTGGAAGAGACCGGATTTTTTGATTTTGCAGCAACACTTCAGATGAAAAAGAGCGATTTCCTTGCGGCAATTGATTTGGCACCGTCTATTAAGCCATTCCGTCACACTTACCTTCACGAAGAAAAATACCGGGAAGAAGCAAAACGCCTGGTGAGAGAAGATGAAATCTTAAATCGTATATTGGTTGACTGACATTCATAAGGAACTGCCGGGCATCCGTAAGAAGCTGCCGGTGTATGTATAAAAGAAACAAGTTTTGCCATACTAAGAGAAAAATATTATATTATTTAGGAAGGTTTTAGCATGGCAAAAAGTGAATCAGAAAAAGATATGCGGCAAAAAAATGAAAATCTGAATAAAACAGTACAGGAGCAGGATGTTGCGGAAAGAAACCAGGCATATAACGAATATGTAAAGCAGGTAACACCAACGCATAATCTTGCCCTGAAAATGTTAAAAGCATTTGTGACCGGCGGAATTATTTGTTGTATTGGCCAGGTGATTTTAAATATTGCACAGAACGCAGGACTGGATAAAGATACTTCCGGTGGCTGGTGCAGTATGATCCTTGTCCTCATGAGCGTAATTCTTACCGGTCTTAATATTTATCCATCAATTGCAAAATTTGGCGGGGCAGGAGCCCTCGTTCCAATTACCGGATTTGCCAATTCAGTGGCGGCTCCTGCCATCGAATTCAAAAAGGAAGGTCAGGTCTTTGGTATTGGCTGCAAAATTTTTACCATTGCGGGTCCGGTAATCCTTTATGGAATCTTTACAAGCTGGCTACTTGGGGTCATATACTGGATATATCAGCTGATAGCGAGGTAAATTGGGCAAAATCGTTCAAAAACAAGAGAATTTTGCCCAAAAGAAGTAGAAAAGCAAGACTTTATCAAGGAAGAGGAGTCGTGTCCCGCGGTAAATTGGGCAAAATCGTTGAGGAACAAGAGAATTTTGCCCAAAAGGAGAAGAAAAGAGAGACTTCACCAAGGAAGAGGAGCCGTGCCCGGAGGCAGATTGGGCAAAATCATTGTGAAACAAGAGAATTTTGCCCAAAAGGAGAAGAAAAACAAATTCACAAAGTCAGCTTCCCGCTAATTCCCAAAATAGTAATGAATTAATTGCTCGGCATAAGCAGAATCAAAGGGATGCTCACTTGTTTCATAAGTAGTAATTAATTGAATGGATGGGATAATGTTATGTGCGGTGTAAAGCTGAAGCTTGGAAAAGACATTCTTTCGATAAGAAGGAAAATCCATCAGACCAAAATGCTCCCAGTAATAAAATGCTCCTGTTTTAGGATGACGAAGCGTGAAATCAGGGTGCAGGGTAGTTTTGCCTAAACACAGTGCACATTCATAACGAAAAGGAATACGGTTATGTGAGAGCAGTGTTGCAATCAGTGCTTCTGATTTGGAACGGACCATCAGACCGGAAGCAGATTTGTGAATCCGTTGTTCCGGGTATTTGATATTGTATTCAAAATCAGCATTCATCCATTGATTTAATTCTGTGGAAATGGGTTGGAGGACAGTGTGAAATAATTCACAATAGGGAGAAGATTCTTGAAAAAGAGTTTCAATTTTAGAAGGATGTGAGGCAAGGGTGTCAATACAGGTGCGGATTGTCTGTCGCTCAAAAGAGAGGGACTGCAGTTTTAGTTCTAAATATTTTTTCCGGGCCATGACTTGAGCAAAATTTTTCTCTTTCTTGGGAATATAAAACTGTTGGGATAGAAGTTGATGATACCACTTGGTATAGTTGCCATTGTGGGTACAATAAAGAGTGCCGGGTGGCAGAGTGGAAAGTTCATCCTGAATGGCAGAGATTTGCTCCGTAAGATTCTTATAATGAGATAATAGTTTATTATAGATGTCAGTTTCTCCTTTCTCAAAAAGTTCAATGGAAATATTGAAAAATGTTGAAATTAATTGCTGCCATGGATTTATTACAGCATAACCGTAGATAGAAGTAAAGAAAAGAAACATGAAAAATTTCTGAAAAATACATAAAATGCCAGAACCTGGACATGCTAATCACAAAAAGGAGTGATGACATGTCTGAGGTAAAGGGAAAACAGAGTCTTCGCTTTGCGAAGACTCCTTTTATTTTAAATTCGGCATCAGTGGTCGGAAAGAAAGAAGGAGAAGGACCACTGGGAGAGTATTTTGATGTGATTGGAAATGATGACAAATTTGGATGTGAGTCATGGGAGGAAGCAGAAAGTACCTTGCAGAAGGAAGCAGCAACCCTGGCATTGGGAAAATCTGGGCTTACGCCGGAAGAAATCCGTTATATTTTTGCAGGAGACCTGTTGGGTCAGACTATAGCAACATCCTTTGGACTTCTCGACTTTGAAATTCCGCTGTTTGGTGTGTATGGAGCCTGCTCTACGGCAGGGGAATCCATGTCACTTGGAGCAATGTGCGTGGCGGCAGGATTTGCAGAAAATGTCCTGACGATTACATCCAGTCATTTTGCCAGCGCGGAGAAACAGTTCCGATTTCCGCTGGAATATGGGAATCAGCGTCCCATGTCGGCTACCTGGACGGTTACCGGAAGTGGTGCCTATGTATTGTCCACCCAACGGACTCATGTAAAAATCAGTGGAATCACCACCGGAAAAATTGTGGACTATGGAATTCATGATTCCTTAAATATGGGAGCAGCGATGGCTCCGGCAGCAGCAGATACCATAGCAGCACATTTTACGGATTTTGGAAGCAAGCCGGAAGAATATGACCGTATTATAACAGGGGATTTAGGAACTGTCGGACAGGAAATCCTATTTGATTTGCTAAAGAAAAAGGGCTATGACATCGAGAACAATCATTCAGATTGCGGAATCGAAATTTTTGATGCAAAAGAACAGGATACGGATGCCGGCGGAAGCGGCTGTGGCTGCAGTGCTTCTGTTTTATCTGCTTATTATCTGCCGAAGATTATTTCAGGGGAATGGAAAAAGGTGTTATTTGTGCCAACCGGAGCATTGCTTTCCACAGTAAGTTATAACGAAGGGAAAAATGTACCGGGAATTGCCCATGGAGTAATGCTTGAGTATGTGCCGTAACAAAAGCCTGGTAGATAATAAAAAGTAATAATAGTTTTGATAAGAATGATGGAAGAAAGGAAAAGAACACATGGATTATGTGAATGCATTCTGGGTAGGAGGCCTGATATGTGCCCTCTGCCAGATTTTAATGGAAAAGACGAAAATGCAGCCGGGACGGATTATGGTGCTATTGGTATGTTCCGGAGCTGTTTTGGGAGCAATCGGTGTATATCCGTCTTTCGTGGAATTTGCAGGAGCGGGAGCATCGGTGCCATTGTTAGGCTTTGGCAATACGCTGTTTAAGGGAATTAAGGAAGCAGTTGATGCCAATGGATTTATCGGAATCTTCATGGGTGGATTTACGGCAACGGCGGTAGGAATCTCTGCTGCATTGGTATTTGCCTATCTGGCATCCCTGATATTTGAACCAAAGATGAGAAAGTAGAAAATCCACACAGAAGATGCATAGAAAAGGATAGGTTGGAAACAATAAACTTGAAATCAATAAAAAGGAGATATTGAACATGAAGAAATTAAGAAAACTGGTGTTGACCATGATGGTAATGTGCCTCTTTGGCAGTATGGCAGCCTGTGGTAATAGAAATGGAAATGAGGAAAATACCACGGAAAACGGAGCAGGAAGTAACAATACCACCAATAAGAATGACACAGACAATAAGAATAACACAAATGACAAGAATAACGGTACCACAGATAACGACAAGGATAATCGTGACAATACCACAAACAATGGAGATAATGGCGACGGTGTGGTAAATGATGTGACAGATGGAGTAGTAGATGGCGCAGAAGATATTGTAGATGGTGTAGATGATGCAGTAGATGATGCCGGAACCGGAATTAAAGATGCTGTGGATGATGCGACAACCGGAACCAATGGAAATGGTAATAATAATGCAAAAACAGCAAGATAGTTTTGAATAAAGATTTTTAAATGCCAAAAAAAAGGATTGAAAACTCAATGAAAAGTTTTCAATCCTGTTTGGTATAATATGAGTACCACGATGGCTCATATAAAATTGTTTCTCTTGGTGAAAAACTTATTTGTCATCAATACTGTAGTTTGGTGCTTCTTTTGTGATATGAATGTCATGTGGATGACTTTCCTTTAAGGAAGCAGCAGTAATCTTAACGAAACGGCCTCTTTCCTGTAATTCTGGAATAGTAGGACATCCGCAGTAACCCATACCGGAACGGATACCACCGATTAACTGGAATACGGTATCTTCAAGACTTCCCTTGTAAGCCACACGTCCTTCAACACCTTCCGGAACAAGTTTCTTAGCACCTTCCTGGAAGTAACGGTCTTTGCTTCCATTTTCCATAGCTGCAAGAGAACCCATACCACGGTAAACTTTGTATTTTCTTCCCTGATATAATTCGAAGGTTCCAGGAGCTTCGTCACATCCTGCGAACATACTTCCCATCATACATACATTACCACCGGCAGCTAAAGCCTTGGTCATGTCTCCGGAGTACTTGATACCACCATCGGCGATGATTGGAATACCATATTCTTTTGCAACTGCAAAGGCATCCATGACAGCAGTAATCTGAGGAACACCGATACCTGCAACCACACGGGTAGTACAGATAGAACCAGGTCCGATACCAACCTTAACAGCATCAGCACCAGCTTCAATTAAAGACCTGGTTGCTTCACCGGTTGCTACGTTACCTGCGATAACCTGAAGATCAGGATAAGCAGCTTTGATTTTCTTAACTGCATTTAAGATATTTAAGGAATGTCCATGTGCGGAATCTACAACGATTACATCGACATGGGATTTTACCAGTGCATCGATACGGTCCATCATGTTAGCAGTAATACCAACAGCAGCACCACAAAGCAGTCTGCCTTGGTCATCCTTTGCGGATAATGGATATTTAATCTGTTTTTCAATATCTTTGATTGTGATAAGGCCTTTTAAGTGAAAATCTTTATCTACAATTGGAAGCTTTTCTTTTCTTGCCTTAGCGAGAATTTTTTTCGCTTCGTCTAATGTGATTCCTTCCGGAGCAGTAATAAGACCTTCGGAAGTCATGCTTTCTTTAATTTTCTTTGTATAATCTGTTTCGAATTTCAAATCACGATTAGTGATGATGCCGACTAATTTTCCGTTTTCTGTAATAGGAACTCCGGAAATGCGGAAGTTGTGCATTAGATCTTCTGCGTCAGCTAATGTATGATCTGGGGATAAGAAAAATGGGTCTGTGATAACTCCATTTTCGGAACGTTTTACCTTGTCCACTTCCTCCGCCTGAGCCTCGATAGACATGTTTTTGTGGATGATTCCGATACCACCCTGTCTTGCCATAGCGATTGCCATACGATGTTCAGTTACTGTGTCCATTCCAGCACTCATCATTGGAATGTTCAATTTGATTTTCTTAGTCAGGTAAGTGGTAAGATCAATCATATTAGGAGTAACTTCCGAATATGCAGGAACCAGCAAAACATCATCAAATGTAATTCCTTCACCGATAATTTTACCCATTTTCTCGTTTCCTCTCTTTCTTATTAAAAAGTGTGTAATATAATAAAGCCTTTAATTTCTCAATTCTAGCAAAAAAATAATATACTGTCAATTGTTAAAACAACTATTCCATTTTATATAAAAATATGTTATTCTTTTAAACGGACAACGGGGTCAACCAAGGGTGAACGTTGTCCTTTTTTCAAACAGAGGGGGAAAAAGGATGGAATTTCGACCGTGCATAGACATCCATAATGGCAAGGTCAAGCAGATTGTGGGCGGAAGCCTTAAAGATGAAGGAAATCAGGCAAAAGAGAATTTTGTGGCGGAACAGGATGCCGCTTATTTTGCAGAATTTTATAAAAAAGATAAGATTCGTGGCGGACATATCATTCTGCTGAATCCGTCAGACAGTTCTTATTATAAAGAAACGAAACGTCAGGCACTGCTTGCACTTCACACATATCCGGGCGGTATGCAGGTTGGCGGCGGCATTCATGCAGAGAATGCCAAAGAATTTATCGAGGCAGGAGCCAGTCATGTAATTGTGACATCCTATGTATTTAAGGATGGAAAAGTAAATTATAATAATCTGGAAAAAATTCTTGCAGCAGTAGGAAAAGAGCACCTGGTTCTGGATTTGAGCTGCCGGAAAAAAGATGGCGACTACTATATAGTGACAGACCGCTGGCAGAAATTTACCGAAGAGAAAATCACGCCGGAGTTATTAGATAAATTAAAGGAATATGCGGATGAATTTTTAGTACATGCAGTAGATGTAGAGGGAAAAGCATCCGGCATTGAAGTCCCACTGGCAGAAATGTTAGGAGACTGGGGCAGAATTCCAATTACATATGCCGGAGGAGTCGGCAGTTTTGAAGATTTAAAGCAGTTAAAAGAACATGGAAAAGGCAGGCTTAATGTGACGATAGGCAGTGCATTAGACTTGTTTGGCGGCAGAATGGCATATAAAGAGGTTCTGCAGTATATAAATCAAGTATAAGGAAAAGGAGAGCGGCAGTATGAAGTATACAAAACAGGATATTATCCGTATGGCAGATGAAGAAGATGTGGAATTTATCCGGCTTCAGTTTACGGATATGTTTGGAACCTTAAAAAATGTGGCAATTACACGAAGTCAGTTAGAGAAGGCACTGAATAATCAGTGTATGTTTGACGGCTCATCCATAGAAGGCTTTGTCCGGATTGAGGAGTCCGATATGTATCTCTACCCGGATTTAGACACATTTACTATTTTCCCATGGAGACCACAGCAGGGAAAAGTTGCAAGAATTATCTGTGACGTTTATTGTGCAGACGGAACACCTTTCGAAGGAGACCCAAGATACGTATTGCGGAAAGAGATTGCGCGTGCAGCAAAGATGGGCTATACCTTTGAGGTAGGACCGGAGTGTGAATTTTTCTTATTCCATACCGATGACAATGGTCAGCCCACAACCATTTCCCATGAGAAAGCAGGATACTTTGACTTAGGACCGGTAGACTTAGGTGAAAATGCAAGACGTGATATGGTGCTGACCTTAGAGGATATGGGATTTGAAATCGAGGCATCCCATCATGAAGTAGCACCGGCACAGCATGAAATTGATTTCCGTTATGATGAAGCATTGGCAACAGCCGATAAGATTATGACTTTTAAACTGGCAGTTAAGACCATTGCAAAGCGTCATGGCTTATTTGCAAGCTTTATGCCAAAGCCAAAATATGGAATCAACGGTTCCGGCATGCATATTAATATGTCACTTTCCCGGAATGGAAAAAATATATTTGATGACCCATCCGGTGAACTTGGTTTGAGCAAAGAAGCATATTATTTCATTGGCGGAATAATGAAACATATGAAAGGTATGTCCGCTATCACCAACCCACTGATAAATTCTTATAAGAGACTGGTTCCGGGCTATGAAGCACCGATTTACATTGCATGGTCTGCAACGAACCGCAGTCCGCTGATTCGTATTCCGGCATCCAGAGGAGCAGGAACCAGGGTGGAATTAAGATGTCCGGATCCGGCAGCCAATCCATATCTGGCATTGGCAGTATGCCTTGCAGCAGGCTTAGATGGAATTGAAAATAAGTTTATGCCGCCGGAAGAGGTAAGAGAAAATGTATTTGAAATGAGACTTTCCAGGAAAGTGGAAAAGGGTATTGAATCACTTCCGGGAGATTTAATGGAAGCAATCGAAGAGTTCGAACACGATGATTATATCAAAGGGGTTTTAGGACCACATATTACAGAGAAATATGCAGAAGCCAAGAAGGCTGAGTGGGCGGACTACAGAGCCCAGGTGACACAGTGGGAGATTGATGAGTATCTGTATAAGATTTAGTTGATGTAAGAAAATGCTACAGGAGATAAGAACTTGATTAATGTTATTGTTGCATTCCCTAAGATAGAAAACGCTAAAAGTATAAAAAATATACTTGTGCGCAGTGGATTTCATGTAGATGCAGCAGTCACAACAGGGGCTCAGGCATTGCAGTATGCGAATTCGTTAGATGGAGGTATATTGGTCTGCAGTCCAAGATTTGTGGACATGATGTATACTGAACTGCATGAATATATTCCTGCTACATTTCAGATGCTTCTCGTTGCTTCGCCGGATATCTGCAATGAGCACGAAGTTGCTGATATTATGTGCCTTTCCATGCCGCTTAAGGTGCACGAACTGATACAGACGGTAGAGACCATGTCTTATACTATTACCAGAATGCGTAAGAAACGGCGTATGGAACCGAAGGTACGGAGCGAAGAGGAAAAACGCATGTTACAGGATGCCAAAGAACTTCTGATGGTACGGAATAACATGAGTGAAGAAGAAGCACACCGGTATATCCAGAAACGGAGTATGGATAATGGAACCGGACTCATCGAGACGGCACAGATGATTTTGAGCCTTATGCATGCATAAGTATGAAAAATAGGTTAAATATAGTAGATTATTTAGAGAGAAGAAAAGGAGATATTATGTATCAGATTAATGAAAACTACCAGAAATTACCAGGAAGCTATTTATTCAGTACCATTGCCAAAAAGGTAAATGCATTTACCCAGGCAAATCCGGATAAGAACATCATCCGTCTTGGAATCGGGGATGTTACCCAGCCAATCGCTCCGGCAATTATTGAGGCTTTACATAAGGCTGTTGATGAGATGGCAGATCCTGCAACCTTCCATGGATATGCACCGGATTTGGGATATGATTTCCTGCGTAATGCTATTGTAAAAAATGATTATCAGGCAAGAGGATGTGCAATCGAAGCAGATGAAATTTTCGTATCCGATGGAGCAAAGAGTGATTCTGGAAATATTCAGGAATTATTCGGACCGGATGTAAGAATTGCTGTATGTGACCCGGTATACCCGGTATATGTGGATTCTAATGTTATGGCTGGAA
Source organism: Roseburia sp. AF20-18LB (assembly GCF_003461185.1). Lineage (NCBI taxonomy): Bacteria > Bacillati > Bacillota > Clostridia > Lachnospirales > Lachnospiraceae > Roseburia > Roseburia sp. AF20-18LB. Next base: position 45,460 of record NZ_QTWP01000004.1, on the reverse strand, counting down.
GAACCGGTACATATAACCCGGATACCCAGATGTGGAGCAATGTAATTTATATGCCATGTACCAGAGAAAATAATTTCGTGCCGGAATTCCCGAAGGAGACACCAGATGTAATTTATCTGTGCCTGCCAAATAACCCGACAGGAACAACCATTACCAAAGCACAGTTACAGGAATGGGTTGATTATGCAAATAAAGAAGGTGCATTGATCATTTATGATGGCGCTTATGAAGCATATATTTCAGAAGCAGATGTTGCTCATACCATTTACGAATGTGAAGGCGCACAGACCTGTGCCATCGAGATTAAGAGCTTCTCAAAGAATGCAGGATTTACCGGAGTACGTCTTGGATATACTGTAGTACCAAAGGATTTGAAATGCAATGGCGTATCTTTACATGATATGTGGGCAAGACGTCACGGCACCAAATTCAACGGCGCACCTTATATCGTACAGCGTGCCGGTGAAGCAGTATATTCCGAAGCTGGAAAAGCACAGTTAAAAGAACAGGTTGCATATTACATGAAAAATGCAAGCGTAATTAAGAGCGGTCTGAAAGAAGCAGGCTTCGAAGTATTCGGTGGTGTAAATGCACCATATATCTGGTTAAAGACACCGGAGCAGATGACATCCTGGGATTTCTTTGATTATCTCTTAGAGAATGCCAATGTAGTAGGAACACCGGGATCCGGATTCGGACCAAGTGGAGAAGGATACTTCAGACTGACAGCATTCGGAACATATGAGAATTCAGTTGCAGCATTAGAGAGAATTAAGGCATTATAAGTCAGTATCATAAGGAAATACGAAAATATGGAAATATGGAAGGGACAGTGATTTTAATTGCTGTCCCTTTTTGGCATCCGATATAACAGGCAATACGGACATTTTGACAATGAGAAAAGAGAATATGTAATTGACCGGGTGGATTTGCCGGCATCCTGGACAAACTACCTTGGCGTAAAAGATACCTGTGTGGTCGTAAATCATACAGCGGGGGCTATATGTTTTACAAGACACCGGAGTATCATCGTGTAACAAGATTCCGGGCGAATGGAGTTCCAATGGATCGTCCGGGACATTATGTATATATCCGCGATGAAGAAGACGGAGATTACTGGAGTGTTTCCTGGCAGCCGGTTGGCAAATCACTGGATGAAGCAAAATATACCTGCCGTCATGGAATGAGTTATTCCAAATACAGCTGTGATTACAAAGGAATTGCAGCAGAGCAGACCTTAGTTGTTAAGATAAAATTTTACCCGAAGATGTACGATTGGCACATGAAATGACAGAAAGGTTAAAAATTTTATCAAAGTATTCTTTTCCCAAAAAACCTTCTTACGGAAGTAATAAATGCGACAAACGGAAACATTATTTTAGCATCAACCATATTTGGAAACACACCAAAGGTTGCAGAAAAGAACTATTATGTAGGAACAAATTTAGCGGTTGCAAAACAGGCATTAAATGAAAGACATTTTCTTAACCAAAAATAGCGAAAATCTGGTTAAGAAAGTAAGAATTTAAGAATTAGAAAAATGCTGTAAACCCGCATAAATCAAGGCTTACAGCATCCCCAAAAATTAGAGCGATAGACGGGGCTCGAACCCGCGGTCTCGACCTTGGCAAGGTCGCGCGTTACCAACTACGCCACTATCGCATTTGTGCTGAACACGAAACTTACTATACTATAAGAAAAAGGGTTTGTCAAGTGTAATATTAGAAAAGTTTTCACATAAAATACAATAAGCAAGAAAGCAGGAGGACTCCCTTGAGTGCAAAGACAAAGATTGTAGTGCTTCATATGAAGGAACTGATTTACACAGGAATTTTTGCGGTACTTGGAATATTACTGGTATTATTGTTGGTCTATATGTTTTCTCCGGATAAAGATGAGGAGAGTCGGGAGACCATGAAATATGTGGCAGGGGTATATACGTCTTCCATCATATTTAATGATAAAACCGTGGATGTGGAGGTTGTGGTGGATGAGAATAAAATCAATTCCATTTCGCTGGTAAATCTCGATGAAACTGTAACCGCAATGTATCCGTTGATGCAGCCGGCGCTGGATAATTTGAAAGAACAGATATATGAAAATCAGTCAACGGATAATCTCAGCTATTCCGATGATAACCAGTATACGTCCATGGTGCTGATTCACGCCATTGATGATGCCCTGGAAAAAGCAGCGGCTGCCCCGGAGACAGAGGCGGAGTAACAGTATAAAATGATACGACAGAAATAGCAAAAGGAAAACAAGAAAAAGGCTTGTCAGTGCCGGGACCAAAAAGCTATAATAATGGAATGGAGAATACAATACAATATGAACTGACACCAAAAAAAGTAAAGAATATTATCATCCGGGTAAAAGCCAATGGCGTAGTAGCAGTAACGATGCCCTATCGCATGAGCAAAAAGAAAGTGGATGCATTTGTGCAGAGCAAGGCGGAGTGGATCCGCATGATGCAAAAGAAGCTTGCAAATCAGCAGAGGATAGATGTGGATGCATTGGAGTGGAACCGGCAGAAAGAGCAGTATTTAAGAGATATACTGCTGAGGGAGTATGAACTGTTTCGGGCTTATCATATTTCTATGCCAACGGTCAGATTCCGCAGCATGACCAGCCGCTATGGAAGCTGCTGCAAGGTAAAGGCATCCATTACTTTGAATAAAGTACTGGCAGACCTTCCGTTAGAATGCGCAGAATATGTTGCTGCTCATGAACTGGCACACCTGGTAGAAGCAAATCACAGCAGACGATTTTATCAGGTGCTGGATACTGTGATGTCAGATCATAGAATACGAGAAAAAAGGTTGAGAGAATATGCGTTATTCCATGGAAAACGCGAGCATGAAGGTGGAAGTTGAGTCTCTTGGGGCAGAACTGAAATCTGTGCTTGGAAAGAAAAGTAACATTGAGTACATGTGGTGCAGCAATCCGGAGTATTACAAACGGAGTGCACCAAATCTGTTTCCGATTGTTGGAAGCTTAAAAGACGGAGTCTATCATTATCAGGGAAAGACTTATGAGATGGAATTAATCTATCATATGAATGGCAACAGACTGGAAATCATATGGAACATTAAGAATACCGGCAAGGAAAAAATGTGTATTTCCCGGAAGCTCCGTTATTTGGACTCTGGTCAGCAGAGAAGAAGAATGCACCATATGCAGCCATTGAACCTTGGTTTGGAAGATGCGATAAAGAGGATTTTAACGGAAGTTTGGAAGAAAGGGAATGGGGACATGCGTTAGCACAGGGTGCATGCTTTCAGGCAGCATACACCATAGAAATTGCAGGAGAAGATTAATTTTCATGCATTTTCTTATCTTCCGCTAAGAGTTCTTCATGAAGTGCAATGGAATCCCAGTTGATATTGTGCTCCGTGAGAACGGCTTTCAGACCGATTCTGGTAAGATGAAGCTTTTTAAATTCCACCAGGAAACGGTCTAAAAGAGCATTATCAAAGCCTTTGAATACCAGCATTTCGTCGGTGAAACCATCGCCGGTATAGACCTCTTCTTTCAAAGGGAAGCCATCAATCCCTGCGAGGGCACCTAAAGTCTGGTTATATTGTTCTTTGGTGATAATACGGATTTTTATTTTTAACCGAAGGCAGAGCATTTTTAATGTTCTGCCTTTGCTGTTTTCTAAATTGTAAAATAATAAAACTGGATGCATAGGGAAAACTCCTTTCTTAAAGAGGTAGAAAATATCTGCCATTCAGCCATAAAGTATAAGGTTTCCGGGGGAAAATGGCAAGTATAAAAGATTGCATTTTTATATATTTTTTATTATAATGAAAAATCATAGTTAAAAGTGGGATAAAACGCAAAAAAGTTGGTGTGAATTATGGCAGATATTACAACAGAAGAATTAGAAGAATTAGAAAATGAAGTGGTGTCTAAGGATGACAACATAAAGACCATGCAGGAATTCGTCAGTCCGGAGAGCCTGTATCAGGAGCTGATTGCCAGCGTGAAGAAATATCACCCATCGACAGATATTTCTTTGATTGAAAAGGCATATAAGACAGCGGATACGGCACATAAGGGACAGGTACGAAAATCCGGTGAAGCATATATCATTCATCCGTTGTGTGTGGCAATTATTTTAGCGGAGCTGGAGCTGGATAAAGAGACTATCGTAGCCGGACTGCTTCATGATGTCGTAGAGGATACCGTCATGACAGTAGAGGAAATTGCTTCAGAGTTTTCAGAAGAGATTGCCCTTTTGGTGGATGGCGTTACAAAGCTGGGTCAGTTATCTTATGATGCGGATAAAGTCGAGGTTCAGGCAGAGAACTTAAGAAAAATGTTCCTTGCCATGGCAAAGGATATCCGTGTTATCTTAATCAAGCTGGCAGACCGGCTGCACAATATGCGTACGTTAAAATATATGACACCGGAGAAGCAGAAGGAAAAAGCAAGAGAGACCATGGACATCTATGCGCCGATTGCACAGCGTCTTGGTATTTCTAAAATTAAAATCGAATTAGATGACCTTTCCTTAAAGTATCTGGAGCCGGAAGCATATTACGATCTGGTAGAAAAGGTTGCACTTCGTAAGAGTGTCCGTGATGATTATGTGCAGAGCCTTGTAAAAGAAGTGAGTAAACATATTGAAAATGCAGGAATCAAGGCACAGATTGATGGAAGAGCAAAGCATTTCTTTTCCATTTATAAGAAAATGGTCAATCAGCATAAGACCTTAGACCAGATTTATGATTTATTTGCCATAAGAATTATCGTGGATAATGTCAAGGACTGCTATGCAGCACTGGGTGTCATCCATGAGATGTATAAACCAATCCCGGGACGTTTTAAAGATTATATCGCTATGCCAAAGCCGAATATGTATCAGTCCCTCCACACCACACTGATTGGACCGACCGGACAGCCGTTTGAGATTCAGATTCGTACCTTTGAGATGCACCGTACCGCAGAATATGGTATCGCTGCCCACTGGAAATATAAGGAAGCTGCCAATAACGGCGGCACAGTGGCTACCACCAAATCAGAGGAAGAGAAGTTAAGCTGGCTGCGCCAGATTTTGGAATGGCAGAAAGACATGTCAGATAATAAAGAGTTCATGAGCCTGTTAAAGAGTGATTTGAACCTCTTTTCCGATACCGTATTCTGTTTTACTCCGTCCGGAGATGTAAAGAATCTGCCAACGGGTTCCACACCGGTAGACTTTGCGTACAGTATCCACTCGGCAGTTGGAAATAAGATGATTGGAGCTAAGGTAAATGGTAAATTAGTTCCAATTGATTACGAGATTCAGAACGGTGACCGTATTGAGATTATCACGTCCCAGAATTCCAAGGGACCGAGCCGTGACTGGTTAAATATTGTTAAGAGTACACAGGCGAAAAATAAGATTAACCAGTGGTTCCGGAGTGAGTTAAAAGAAGAAAATATCGTGAAGGGCAAGGAACTGATTGCCCAGTATTGTAAGGCAAAATCCATTAATCTTACGGATATTAACAAACCGGAATATCAGAGTAAGGTTATGCGGAAATATGGATTCCATGACTGGGATTCCGCACTGGCAACCTTAGGACACGGCGGACTGAAAGAAGGCCAGGTCGTGAATAAGATGCTGGAGGAGTACCGGAAAGACCACCCAATCCAGCTTACCGATGAGGATGTATTGAACAATGTGTCTTCCGAGAATAAGGATAAGGCAGTTCCACAGAAATCCAAGAGTGGTATCATTGTAAAAGGACTTTATGATGTGGCAGTGCATTTTTCCAAATGCTGCAGCCCGGTGCCGGGAGATGAAATTGTAGGATTTGTCACAAGAGGCCGTGGTGTATCTATTCATCGTACCGATTGCATTAATATCATGAACCTTTCCGAGTTGGAAAAAGTGCGTCTGATTGATGCAGAGTGGCAGCAGGGTGCAGAGCATGGTGACAATGGACTTTATCTTGCTGAGATTAAAATATTTGGTAATAACCGTACCGGACTTTTAGTAGATATTACCAGAATTTTCACCGAACGGGAAATTGATATCAGTTCCATTAATTCCAAGACCAGCAAACAGGGTGTTGCGACCATTTCTATTTCCTTTAATACCAAAGGCAAAGAGGAATTGAGCAGCTTAATAGAAAAAATCCGTCAGGTAGAGAGCGTGATTGATATTGAACGTACTACCGGCTGATAAAATATTAGCAGAATAAATTGCTGATTTATGAAGCATTCAAAGACAGTTATTATTATAGAAGAGGAAAATTATGACAGAACAGACAGAAGTATTACGATATATTGTGGGACCAGTCTGCACCAACTGCTATCTTCTGGTAAATCATAAGACAGGAGAACTTCTTGTGGTAGACCCGGGAGACCAGGCACAGTTGATTGAAAAGCAGATTGAGAAAACCGGAGCGAAACCGGTGGCAATCCTTCTGACCCATGGACATTTTGACCATGCAGGAGCAGCAGAAGCGCTTGCAGATAAATACCAGATTTCCATTTATGCCCATGAGGCAGAGAGGGAGACCTTGGAAGACCCGGGACTTAACCTTTGCGGGATGATAGGAGAGCATAAGGTCTATCGTGCAGATGTTTTCGTAAAAGACGAAGAAGTATTAAATCTTGCAGGATTTTCCATCCGTGTATTTTTTACACCGGGGCATACCATTGGCGGATGCTGCTATTATATTGCAGATGAGAAGATTCTTTTCAGCGGAGATACGCTGTTTCAGGAATCTGTGGGAAGAACCGATTTCCCAAGAGGAAGTGCATCGGATTTAATCCGGGCAATCAGAGAAAAACTGATGCCGCTGCCGGATGATGTGACCGTGTATACCGGACATGACGAAAGCACTTTAATAGGCTATGAGCGGATGCATAATCCGTATTTATAAGGACGAATCATGATAACAGTATTATTAGATAAAGCAGAATTTGAATATGATATCCATTCGCTGGTGAAGGCATTTTATCCGAAGGAAGAGGTATATGTTTCCACGAAGGATAAGGAGAAAAAAGAAGAGCCGGTACATTATCACATGGATGTACAGTTTGCACCGGAAGAAATCATTTTTTCCTGGAAAAAGGTAGAGCCTTCAGAAGAAAATGAAAATCAGACCGGAATTACAAAACGAGTAGCAGTAGATGATACAAACCGCAAGGAGACAAAGAACAGCCTGAAACGGACGCTGTATCAGCTGCTGTCAGAATATACCGGAGTGGAACTTCCGTGGGGAAATCTTACCGGTATCCGCCCGACCAAGATTCCGATGGCACTTTTAGAAGAGGGTAAGAGCGAGGAAGAAATTGCCCGCTATATGAAGGAAACGTATTTTACCTCCGATGAGAAGATAAAGCTCAGTATTGAAATTGCAGAGCGGGAGTTGGAACTTTTACACAAATTAGACTACGAAGAAGGCTACAGCCTTTATATTGGAATTCCATTCTGTCCGACCACATGTCTTTACTGTTCTTTTACGTCCTATTCCCTGGCAGCCTGGAAGAAGCGTATGGATGAATATCTGGATGCACTGGAAAAGGAACTGGATTATACAGCGGTCAAATTTGCACATAAGAAATTAAACAGCATTTATATCGGTGGTGGAACACCGACCACATTAAATCCGAAACAGTTAGACAGATTGATTCGAAAAATTAAATGTAGTTTTGATTTATCTGATTTAGTGGAATTTACAGTGGAAGCCGGAAGACCGGACAGTATTACAAAAGAGAAGCTTATGGTGCTTCGCAATCATGATATCAGCAGAATTTCCATTAATCCACAGACCATGAAACAGGAGACACTGGATCTGATTGGACGGCATCATACCGTGCAGCAGACAATAGACAGCTTTTATCTGGCAAGAGAACTTGGATTTGATAATATCAATATGGATTTAATCGTAGGACTTCCGGGAGAGAGTCTTTCAGATGTGGCAGATACCATGGAAGTCATCCGGAAGCTTGCGCCGGATAATCTGACGGTTCACTCACTTGCCATCAAGCGTGCAGCAAGGCTGAATATACAAAGAGAGCGTTATCAGGATTTTGAAATTGTCAATACCGCAGACCATATTGCACTGACTTCCAAAGTAGCAGAAGAAATGGGCCTTTCTCCATATTATTTATACCGCCAGAAGAATATGGCAGGCAATTTTGAAAACGTCGGCTACGCAGCACCGGGAAAAGCCGGTGTATACAATGTTCTTATTATGGAAGAGAAACAGAGTATTGTAGCCTGTGGTGCTGGTGCATCCACGAAACGTGTCTGGGTACAGCCAAATCCCGATGGCACACACCGGATTGAACGTGCCGAGAATGTCAAGGATGTGGCACAGTATATCGCAAGAATTGATGAGATGATAGAGCGCAAGAGCAGGCTCTTTACGAAGGAATAAAAGCGGTTGACATATCAGAACACGAAAAATATAATAGTTCTGTATGAATACAAATATATAATAAGAAAAATAGATAAAATGCTTATCTCGGAAAATGGAGGAAATTTCATGGCATTGAGTAAGAAGCCGGTTACAGGCATGAAGGATATTTTACCGGAGGAGATGCAGATTCGTGATTATGTGCAGAATGTAATCAAAGAGACCTACCGGAGTTTTGGATTTACACCAATTGAAACTCCTTGTATGGAGAATATTGCAAACCTCACCAGCAAACAGGGTGGAGAAAATGAAAAACTCATTTTCAAAGTATTAAAACGTGGTGAAAAGCTGAACTTAGAGACAGCAGAAAAAGAAGAAGATGTAGTGGATTTTGGTATGCGTTACGACCTTACCGTTCCGCTGGTAAGATTCTATTCCAATAACAGTAACCAGCTCCCATCCCCGTTTAAGGCATTACAGATGGGAAATGTGTGGCGTGCTGACCGTCCTCAGAGAGGGCGTTATCGTCAGTTCATGCAGTGCGATATTGACATTTTAGGAGAGCCGTCCAATCTGGCAGAGATTGAGCTGATTCTTGCAACAACTACAACCCTCGGCAGGATTGGATTTAAGAATTTTGAAATCCGAATCAATGAACGCCGTATTTTAAAAGCAATGGCAGCTTACAGCGGATTTCCGGAAGAAAGCTACGACCTTGTATTTATCATCTTAGACAAGATGGACAAGATTGGGTTGGACGGAGTCGCAGAAGAACTGAAAAAGGAAGGCTTTGCAGAAGAAGCGGTCGATAAGTACTTATCCTTATTTGAAAAAGCAGAAGGTACCGAAAACGGACTGGTTACCTTATGTGATACATTAATTGAAGCAGGATTCTTAGAGGAAGAAGTAAAGCAGAATCTGACAGAGATTATCGACAGCGTAGAAGCAACCAAAGCAGCAGACTTTAAAATGGTATTTGACCCGACTTTAGTGCGTGGCATGGGTTATTATACAGGAACTATTTTTGAAATAGCTATGCCGGAGTTCGGCGGAAGCTGTGGCGGAGGTGGTCGTTATGATAAGATGGTTGGAAGATTTACCGGCAACGATGTACCTGCTTGTGGATTTTCCATCGGTTTTGAAAGAATCATTCTTTTGCTCTTAGAGAGCGGATTTAAGATTCCGGGACAGGCAGCGAAGAAGGCATATCTCATCGAAAAGGGATATCCGGCAGATAAGCTGCAGGAGGTAATTGCACAGGCTCAGAAGGAACGTTCCGAAGGAACCCAGGTATTAGTGGTTCGTATGAATAAGAACAAGAAGTTCCAGAAGGAGAAGCTTACGGCAGAGGGTTATGAAGAATTTGTAGAGTTTTTTAACAGATAGTCTGTTTTTCTGCAAGAAGCAGAAAATGGAATGATTTTGATAAAATTTTTAGGAGGATAAAAAAATGTCAGAATCCATGCAGGGATTACACAGAACCCATAGATGTACAGAAGTATCCAATGCCAATATTGGAGAAAAAGTTACCGTCATGGGCTGGGTACAGAAAAGAAGAAATTTAGGAAGTCTTATATTCATAGATTTAAGAGACCGTTCCGGAATTCTGCAGCTTGTATTCGACGAGCCAAAGGTAGGAAGCGAAGGCTTTGCCAAAGCAGGAACACTGCGTAGCGAGTTTGTTATTGCAGTCGAAGGAACCGTGCAGAAGCGTTCTGCAGCAGTTAATGAGAATTTAAAGACCGGTGATATTGAGGTAATTGCTGAGAGTATCCGTATTCTTTCAGAATCACAGACACCGCCATTTCAGATTGAAGAGAACAGCCAGACCAAAGATGAGATTCGTTTAAAATATCGTTATCTTGATTTACGTAGACCGGATATCCAGCGTAACCTGATGCTGCGTAGTAAAGTAGCATATCTGATGCGTGATTTTATGGCAAAAGAAGGTTTCTTAGAGATTGAGACACCGGTTCTTTGTAAGTCTACACCGGAAGGTGCAAGAGATTATCTGGTGCCAAGCCGTATACATCCGGGCAGCTTTTATGCATTGCCGCAGTCACCACAGCTTTTCAAACAGCTTCTGATGGCATCCGGATATGACCGTTATTTCCAGATTGCAAAATGTTTCCGTGATGAGGATTTACGTGCAGACCGTCAGCCGGAATTTACCCAGGCAGATATGGAGCTTTCTTTTGTAGATATTGATGATGTATTAGATGTCAATGAGCGTCTGTTAAAATACATTTTCAAAGAAGCCATCGGTGTAGATGTAGAACTTCCACTTAAGAGAATGCCTTGGCAGGAAGCAATGGATCGTTTTGGTTCTGATAAGCCGGATACCCGTTTTGGAATGGAATTAAAGGATGTATCTGATATTGTAAAAGATTGCGGTTTTGGTGTATTTACCAGTGCGTTAGAGCAGGGCGGTTCTGTCCGTGGTATCAATGCAGAAGGACAGGGCGCAATGCCAAGAAAGAAGATTGACAAGCTGGTAGAGTTTGCAAAAGGCTATGGAGCAAAAGGACTTGCTTATCTTTCTGTACAGGAAGATGGCAGCTATAAATCATCCTTTGCAAAATTCATGACAGAAGAGGAATTGAAGAATCTGGTAGCAGCAATGGACGGAAAGCCGGGAGACCTGCTTTTATTTGCAGCAGACAAGAATAAAATTGTATGGAATGTATTAGGTGCACTTCGTCTTGAAATTGCCAAAGAATTAGACCTCTTAGACCCGAACCAGTATAATTTCCTCTGGATTACAGAGTTCCCATTGTTGGAGTGGTCAGACGAAGAGAATCGTTATATGGCAATGCATCATCCGTTTACCATGCCAATGGAAGAGGACTGGGATAAGATTGATACAGATCCAGGTGCAGTACGTGCCAAAGCATATGACATCGTATTAAATGGTACCGAGTTAGGCGGTGGTTCTGTCCGTATCCACCAGAGTGATATTCAGGAGAAAATGTTTGAGGTTCTTGGCTTTACAAAAGAGAGAGCACATGAGCAGTTTGGATTCCTTCTGGATGCATTCTCCTATGGTGTACCACCACACGCAGGACTGGCTTATGGTCTTGACCGTCTGGTTATGCATATGGTACATGCAGATTCTATCCGTGATGTCATCGCATTCCCGAAAGTAAAGGATGCATCCGACCTTATGTCCAATGCCCCGGATATCGTAGATGAGAAGCAGTTAGAGGAACTGTGCATCAAAGTGGATGAGAAAGAAGTAGAAGAAAAAGAGGCAGAAGAAGCTGCAGAAAAATAAAGAAACAGATAAAGCATGTTTCTCACATAAATAAAAGAGTTATTTATCACAGAATTTTAAACCGTGGTACAATAACTCTTTTTTGATTTACGCGAGTAGCGAGAAAAAATCTGAGAGAAAAGAAAGAGCCAGGCTTGCCTGAGCGAATTTCTTTTCTCAGCAGATTTTGGCGAGCACCGCGATAACTCGAGAAACTCGCAAAGCGTGTTTCTCGTAGTTGTCAGACATTTTGCCAGACATCCGTAAGAAGCTGCTTTGACCGCTTTGTATCTGCCGGTGTTTTATCGATATTCACCCATATAGAACAATGCAATCGTTCCAGGACCGGAATGTGCACCGATGGTTGAACCGACATAATTGATTAAGAAGCTGTCGATGCCAAAACGTTCTTTTACAAGATTTGCAACAAACTGTGCATCTTCTAAAGCATCACCATGGCTGATAAATACGATATCATTCTGGTCACGGTAGGAGCCCATCTGCTTTTCCATATTGTCAACCAGGGTAATCAGGGATTTTTTACGTCCACGAACCTTGGAAACCATAATAAGATGACCTTCATCATCTACATGAAGCACCGGCTTTAAGTTAATCATGGTACCAAGAACCGCAGCGGTTTTAGAAACACGTCCGCCTCTGTGAAGGTGGAACAAATCATCTACCGTAAAGTTATGTACCAGATGTAGTTTATTTTCCTCCAGCCATTTTACGGTTTCTTCTAAAGTGGCACCATTTTCTTTCATCTGGACAGCTTTGTGAACCAGAAGTCCCTCGCCCATGGAAGCACAGAGAGAGTCTACGACAACGACTTTATGTGGGAAATTATCTTCTCCCATTTCACTTGCAGCAATTTTCGTACTGGAGTAGCTGCCGCTGAGTCCGCTGGAAAAGGCAATGTGAAGAATATCACAGTCATTTTCTGTGGCAATTTTTGTAAAGATTTCGCGGGCAGTTTCCGGGTTGACCTGAGAGGTGGTAGGCAGAGAGCCGGCGCGCATCTTTGCATAGAATTCTTTGACATCCATTGGATGTTCCCAGTCATAGGTTTTGCCGTCTATAGTATAAGTGAGTGACAGCATGCCAAGATTATGTTCTGCTACATAATCTGCCGGCAAATCTGCGGTAGTGTCGGTGGTAATAATAAATTTATTCATGTGTCCTCCTGTATTTCTTATATAAAATTGTGGCATAAAATCATACCTTTTTTATTATAGCATAATGAAAAATGAAAATGTAAAATTTTTATAAAAATGAAAAAATATCTTTACAAAAAAAGAAAAAGCAGGTATGATTAGAGCCATCTTATTTATCTTTTTTTATCCGGGAGTTTCCTCCCAAATATTCCAAACAGTGAAACGAAATTCAGTATGGAAAGGGGTTTTCTTATTTGAAAGAAATTTTTGAACAGTATGGTGGGGTAATTATAACAGTAGTTGCGATTGCAGCATTAGCAGCACTTGTGACAGCAATTATGGGAAATGGAACCAGTGGTCCCGTTTATGATGCATTTAAGAACTTAATTGATAACTTTGGAAATAACATCGGAACACCATAGGAGGGGGATGACTTGGACAGACAGGAACTGGGTATCCGGATGGAGCCGGATTATTTTGGTCCCCTTTGGCGTTATGTCCGGAATGATAAGATTACAGATATTGACTATAACGGAAACCAGTTGTGGATTACAGATGTAGAAAATGAACGATATCTGATTCGAAGCCATGGAATTACAGAGAAGTTTGTAGAGCAGTTTTCCCATCGGATTGCCAATGAAGTGAGCAAGCCTTTTAACAAGAAAAATAATTTGTTGGAGGCGGAGACCGACACGTTGCGTATCAGTATTGTGCATGAATCTGTTGCCATATCCGGCAGGAGCATCTGCATCCGTAAATCAATGCCAATGCTGCGTATGCAGGTAAAAAGGATGGTGGAGGATGAGTATGTAGCTGTTCCGGTACTGGAATTGCTGACCAATTGTGTGGCTGCAAAAATGAATTTTGTCTTTTGCGGAGAACCGGGGGCGGGAAAGACAGAATGTGCAAAATTTTTCTCGCAGTTTATTCCGGCAGGAGAGCGTGTCATTACGATAGAGGATAATCCAGAATGGCATTACAGTCAGATTAATCCCGGAAAAGATTGTGTGGAACTGCGAATTAATCCGGATTTTGATTATACCAAAGCCATTAAGACATGTCTCAGACAGAACCCATCCTGGATTATGTTATCGGAGGCACGTTCTACGGAAGTAAAGTCTTTACTGGAATGCTGGTCTACCGGAATCCGTGGATTTACCACGCTTCATACGGATGATGTGCGTAAAATTCCGGACCGTATTTTGAATATGATGGAGAGCCGTATGGATGCAGACCGCATGGAAAATGATGTATACAGCTATGTTGATGTTGGAATTCTGCTGCGGAAGAAAATGAGTGCAGAAGGAAAATTGTACCGTTATATAGATCAGGTCTGCTTCTTTGTAAGAGAAGAAGGAAGAAATGAAATACATATGCAGGTGGTGGATGGCAATCTTATGGTGAGAGAACTTCCAAAAGGGCTGATTGCGCGTATGGAGCGGCATGGAATTTCCGAGCCATTTGATAATCCGATGATACAACATCGTCTGGAAGGAGAAGAATATGAAAAAGAATGAGCGTTTCGTTGCCTATGGAGGCTGTTATGGATTATTGCTGCTGGCAGCATTTTTATTACAGCTTAAGTGGCAGGGATATATCTGCTGCAGTATTGTATTTGTTCTTGTTATGTGGCGTATGGATAAAGTGTTGAAGGAAGAAAAGAAGCAACAGACCCGTCTGCAGGAAGCAGAATTGTATATGGAGCAGATGCTGTATGCATTTTTGCAGAATCCGAAAATCTTATCTGCACTGGAGACAGTTTGTGCATTGTTTGAACCGGGAGCCATGCGAAAACAGATAGAAACTGCAATCTTTCATTTACGAAAAGAATATGACAGCAATATGAAAGAAGAGTTAGATGCGATTGAGCAGCAGTATGAAAATCGCAGAATGAAAGAGATTCATGCGTATTTTCTGATGGTAGAACAGTATGGCGGAGCATACGAGACAACGGTGGAATTGCTTTTGGAGGATTTGCAGAAGTGGATGGAACGGGTCAGACTGCATCAGCAGGACTGTAAGAAATATCGAAGAAATGTATTCTTAGCGGTGGGTTTATCCATTCTGGTATGTGCAATAACGAATCATTTGCTGCCAAAAGATATTGAATTATCGCAACTTTTGGTTTGCCAGATTGCATCAATTCTTTTTCTGTCCCTGGATATGCTGATTTGCTTCCGGGCAATGAAGCGTACCTGTCGCAACTGGTTGAAGGAAAGGGAATCTTATGGAGAAGGGGATGAAAAGAAATATCGTTATGTGCAGTCCCATAAAGGAGTGCGCAGTAATTTCTACCGGAAGTATCTGAGAAAGAAAATGGAAACGGAATTTCCGCAGTGGTTAATGGACATTTCTTTATTGCTTCAGACTGAAAATGTGCAGGTGGCATTCTATCGTATCCGGCCGCAGACACCGGAGGTTCTAAGACCGGCAGTGGATGATATGCTGGAAGAACTTTCACAGAATCCGGAGAGTCTGGAACCATATCTTAATTTTTTAAAAGATTATGATTTACCGGATGTGCATTCTGCTATGCGGATGTTGTATGCATTATCCAACGGCGGATATGGAAACAGTGAAAAGCAGTTAAGTCAGATTTTAAAACGGAATCAGGAACTTTTAGATAAGGCAGAAAGAGAACAAAATCAGGATTCACTGGCTGGATTATATGCATTGTTTTTAGCCCCGGCATTGACTGGAGCAGGAAAAATGATGATTGATATGACGGCATTTCTGGTGGTATTTTTAGCAAGCGTACATAGATAGGGGATTAGATGGAACAGGTAATAAAAACATATCTTGGAATATTTCTGATGATGCTGCTGTCAACAGTTGGAATAGGTATTGTTGCAGCAGAAGCGCAGATTTGTCAGGCAAGAAATTTTAAATCGGATGTGGTAGTGGAACTGGAAAACAGCAATTATAACCGGGAAGTAATAAATGCCTGTATAAAGCAGGCTGATGAATTGGGCTATCAGCTGCAGGTTAATTTATATGAGGATTCCGGAGCTATAACTGTATGTGAAAATGGAAACGTGCCGCCCGTGGAAAAGGAGGTAACCATGGCGGAAGTGATATTGCATTACGCATACCGGATGGGACCATTTCACAGTAAAACGGAGCATAGTATCCGGGGATTTGGAAGGTAGATTTATGAGAAAAATTATGGAGGATTATGGACAGGCAATCATCTATGCAGTACTTGGAAGTGGTTGTATCGGAGTGTTGTGGTATTTGCTTGGTTATGTCCGGTAAGGGGATAAAAATGCATTTTTTTATGGAAGAATATGGTGGACTTGTGATAGCGGTTCTGGCAGTCATTGTTATGACAGGAATTTTATTTGGACTGTTTTCACAGGGAGGTTATCTTTATGAAATGATAAGCAGGGCACAGGGGGCATTGGGGTAAAACAAATGAAAACATTATGGAAAGAATATGGACAGACAGTAATTACTGTATTAGTGGCGGCAATGTTACTGATATTATGCTTATGGGGATTTCGCATAATTGGAAGTGGGATGGAACGTCCGGCAGCCGGTGCAGATGTTGGAAATAATATGGACGGAAAAATGTTAAAAGATATTCATAGCCGTCAGGTTCCGGTGATTATCTATGAAGATCATCGCATCTTAACGATTGCAGATAAGATAGCGTTATCAGAACTGTTTCACGCAGTGGATGCAGATGGAAAGGAACTTAAGATTGAGATAACTGATATCAGAAATCAGGCAGGAAAAACAGTAGAAGATATTTATGAAAAGGCAGGAATCTATGAAATAGAGGTGCGGGCAGAAGATGCATATGAAAAGCAGACGGTTTCCCGTTTCCGGATTCCGGTAAATGGAGGCGGTGTATGAAACATATGGTATTGGGGGTATTATCTGGAGGAATTGTTGTTTTATTTGTGGTAGTTCTGCTGACCATGCAGCATAAAAATGTACGAAAAGAAGAATTAGAACAGAGTCTTACCGAAGCAATGGAAACAACATTGCAGATGGTACAGGCGGATGCAGGCAGAGATTATACTTCCGAAGATATGAGGACATTACTGATTCGAAATCTGGTTCCACAGATGAATTCCAATTCAGAATTAACCGTTCGGATGCTTGCAGCAGATGCAGAAAAAGGATTACTTTCTGTGGAAGTGGAAGAGTATTTTTCGTATCCGGGTGGGAAAATGGGCAGTATAAAGTGCTGCCGTACAATTCTTACAGATGACGATGGGGATGGCGAAGAAACGGAGAAAGGGGAAAAAGAAGTGGCAATGCAGACGGTAATCTTTTATCGCTCCAGGGAAGAAATGGAACAGGGAAAATCTTATTATAAGAAACTGGAAATACAAAAGGGGGATTACTGTACTTCTCCGGCAGAACCGGTTTGTGATGATTTGAAAAAGAAGTTTTTAGAGTGGCGGGACAGCAAGGATTATCTCGCGGATTTTACACAGTGTGTAGAAGAAAATCAGACATATTATGCAGTATTTGAATAGGGGGTAAGCATGAAAAAGAAGGTGCGAAAGGGAGTATGCCGTTTCCTTTGCGGATGCATGATTCTTTTTATGAGTCCGTGCAGTATTCAGATGATAAGTGCGGAAACGGTAGAAGAAACTGAGGTGGCAGAATCTGAAAAAGCAGAAGTATTAGAAGCAGAAGTATTAGAAACAGAAGTATTAGAAGCAGAAGTATTAGAAACAGAAGTATTAGAAACAGAAGAAACCAAGCAGTTGGAAGAAATGCCGGATGAATTGACTTCATCTGTTTACGGAAGTGCGCAGACCTGGTATCCGGAAACTTCCGGGTATTTCATATTGATAGTTCGTGACAATGCAGGTGGAAGAACAGCTCGTTACCGGATTGACTGTAATATAGGGGAACGTCATTCCAATGGGATTAATTATCGAATCTATTATAAAATGTATCTGATTGGGGGAGACGAGCTTGGCATTACATTAGAAGATAGGGAATATTATACCAGACATGATAATGCAACTTCTGAAATAGGAGCAAGGGAATATCATCTTCCGGTTACGTTTCGTCTGCCGGAGCTGGGGCATCATTTTGAAGGAGTGTCTACCAGCAACTGCTATCAGACATACTTTGAGAGTATGGAAGAGGAAACCTGTAGTTTTGTGGTGGACACCAACGGATGTGGAATGACACCCTGGGGAGATGATGGCGCATGGCATAATGATAATATCGAAGTAAATTATCTCGAAAATCGTTATACCATTCATTATGATGGAAATGGGGCTACCAGCGGAACTGTTGCTTCTCAACCGGATGTGCTGTATGGAAAACAGATTCAATTACAGCAGAATCAGTATAAGAAAGAGTATACAGTAACCTTGGATGGAAATGGTGGAACATCTGAGGCAGAGAAACTTACCGCGGAAAGCACCTTTGCCGGGTGGGAAGATCATAACAGTTTTTATTATAACGGAATAGAATTTCCGTGGTATGCATTTGATGCCCCCTGCTATGCAAAAGCAAATCAGGATTTACTGGAAAGTTTCGGGTTTAATAAGGCAGCATTAGTAAAACATTTCTATCAGTATGTGATACAGGGCAGGGAACGAAGAATATCCAGTCCATATTTTCGATTGACGGATTATATGAAATATGGAGGGGAAGATTTAAAACAGGCATTTGGCAGCCGGCGTGAGTCATATTTATTACATTGGATAAATCATGGATATAATGAGCATAGAGAGGGAATAGGCACAATCGGTGTGCCGGAAGCGTTATCGGAACTTTCTGTATACGAAGATAAGGCACAGGTATTAAATTTATCTTCAAAGCATAAGGGAGAGGTTCTATTAAAGGCACAATGGAAGGATGCAGAAGTAATACTTCCATCTGCAAAGCGCAGTGGGTATGCGTTTGCCGGCTGGGCAGACAGGAAAGATGCTAAAGAGCCGGTATATAATTCAGGAGATAAGGTAGTGGTAACGGAGAATCAGACCTTTTATGCCATCTGGAAGAAATCAAAGCCACCGGTTATAGAGCGGACGATATCGATTCAGAATGGAACGGATGGATTCTATACATATGTCTTTGTGCGGGATGGCGGAGATGGAATTAAAAAGACTGCTTTTGCGGTGTGGAGTGAAAACCAGGGTCAGGATGATTTGACGGCAGAATGGCAGATGTCAGAATTAGGAGAAAAAGGGGACTATTTTATAGAGGGGCAAAACTACAATTACCGTTATTATACCTCTGCTGTAAAACATAAGAATGAATATGGAAGGCATCTGATTTCAATTTATGCATATGACAGTCTGGATGGCTATGCAACAGCAGATACGGATTTTTGCTATTGCTTTCCAATCATTTTTGATGGAAATGGAGGCCTGATCGATGGAGAAGAGACAAAGCAGGAGAGCCGATATTATGGGACACCCTATGGAGAAATGCCAGACGCCGTGCGGGAGAACTTCCTTTTCTTAGGATGGAGCACAGAGCCGGATACAGAACAGGACAAAGAGGAAGATAAAAAGCCGGATGTAATATGGCAGGAAAAAGAACTTATCGGGGAAGAAGATGTTTTTTGCCATGCAGGGGAACAGAGATTATATGCACAGTGGGATGAGAGTCCTGTTATTGAGGCAAAAGATCAGTATTATAGTTTGACGGATGCAAGAAGCGGCAGGATTACAGAGGAAATACTTTTGCAGCAGGCATGTGCAAAGGACAGAGAAAACAGCTCAGAAGATAATCCGGAAGGTATCTTAGAGAGCGGAGTAGATGAAGAGAAGAATACTGTTTTTTGCGTGGAAGATTATACGGAAGAAGAGTGGAAGAACTTTGCGCATGAAGGAACCACCACGATTACTTATTATGCAAAAGATGCAGTTGGCAATGTCAGCAGAAAACAGGTTACCGTTTATCTGGTGGATACTACCTCGCAACAGGTGGAGGACAAAGAAAAAACGTTTCGATTTATCAGTGAAAAATATCTTGATACCATAACACAGGATTCTATTTGGAGGAGAGAAGAAAATTACAGACAGTTAGAAGAGGCATTGCAAAGGAATACGGCTTTAGAAGTCTGGAATTTATCACATCAACAGATGAATGAGATGAAAGAATATGAATTGCAGCATAATACTGGGAAAATGACGGAAATAGAGCGTTTTCGGAACAAATTTATCCATTGTATCGGTGAATATGCCGAAATTTAGAAAGAAAGAAGAAATTGGTTGCACAATAAAAATGACTTATGGTATAGTTGGAGAAAAGTGAAAGGAGTTATGAAAAATTGAATCCAAAGAAAAAAATATTGATTTTATCAGGCTGTCTGCTTACAGTGGCAGCTGTAGTTGGTGGTACATTTTTCGTACAGAAGAGCAGTAATCATGTTTTAAACAAAACATCCATAGGAAAATTCCACGAAGCAGAGGAGCATACTGCAACAGGAGTTGTGGTATGTAAGACGGAAGCATTGCAGGAGGTATTTCAGCAGAAGAAAGAAGAGGTTCTGTTGGCAAAGCAGGAAGTGCCGGATGAATCCGAGGGAAAGAATGAGAAAACCGATAAAAAGGGAACACAGGAAGTGACACCGGGAAAGGAACCAACAGAGCCGGCATCAACTGCAGGAGGGCCGGCCCCTTCAGCTCAGAAAAACGCAACGACATCCGGGGGACAGGAACCTGTCGGTGGAATTCCAGCAGCACCATCAGATGCACCATCGGAAACTCCGGCAGCACCATCAGAGACACCGTCGGAAACTCCGGCAGCACCATCAGATACACCGCCAGAAACTCCGGCAACGACACCGACAGAACAGCCGGCAGAGGAAACAAAACCAGCAAATCCATGCCCGTATCCGCTTTGGACTGTGATGAGTTTTGATGATGGAACTATGGGATATTACTGGCCGATGGATTATGATATTGCAGATGCAGTAAGAGTGGACAAGGAATTGTATGAATTACATTATACCAGACTGGTAAGTACAACTTTTGTGGGAAATTATGATGGCGCATATCATGTAAGATTAAGTAAATTCAGTTATCATATTCCGTATGCAGATGACTGATGATAGAAAAAGAAAGGTATATCGAAAACTCCCTAAGGAGTTTTCAGATATACCTTTTCGATTCTGTTCTTATCCATTTTTTCAACCCGGAGCAGGATTCCATTTTCTGTGGTAATGGATTCTCCCTCGTCCGGAAGATGGTCTAAATGTTCTAAGATATAGCCGCCAATGGAATCATAATCTTCTGACTCTAAATGAATCCCCAGTTTTTCGCACATATCATAAAGGTTCATGGAACCATTGACCAGGTATTCTTTTTCACTTAAAGCAGTAATATCAGCTTCTTCATTGGCATCATATTCGTCATGAATTTCGCCTACAATTTCCTCTAATAAATCCTCTAAAGTAACAAGACCGGCAGTTGCACCATATTCATCTAATACGATAGCAATGTTGAGGGAAGAAGCCTGCATTTCTTTTAATAATTCAGCAGTGTTCTTATGCTCATATGTAAAGAACGGTTCCCTCATAATAGAGCGGATGGAAAAATTCGTCCGGTCATCATAGAGCAATAAATCCTTTACATTTAAAATACCAATGACATTGTCCGTGGTATCTTCATATACTGGTAATCTTGTATATTTGGCTTCCCGGAAAATCTCTAATAATTTTTCGTAGCTGGCATTGACATCTACGAAAGTCATATCTATGCGGGGAACCATAATTTCTTTTGCTTCAGAATCAGTTAAATCGAACACATTATTAATCATATTGCGTTCTTCATTCTCAATAACACCGGATTCGTGACTGACATTTACGATAGTACGAAGCTCGGCTTCTGTCATGGTCTGCTTCTTGGCATCAGGATTAATATGCAGGAGCTTTAAGAAGCCATGGGAAAGCATATTAATAATAAAGATGACAGGAGTAAGAACCTTCATAAGAAAGCTGACAACTCCGGAGTACGCCAATGCCAGTTTTTCGGAATGTATGGTAGCAATTGTTTTTGGAGTGATTTCACCGAAAATCAGAATCAAAACAGTTAAAATTCCAGTTGATATTCCGGCAGCAACACTTCCGAAAATGCGGATGGCAAGTGCTGTAGAAATAGCAGAGGCGGATAAGTTTACAATATTATTCCCGATTAAAATAGCGCTTAACATCTTAGATGAATGATCCGTGATAGCAAGCACGCGCTTTGCCCTTACATTTCCTTCATCTGCCAAGGTCCGCATCTTAATCCGGTTAACGGTTACAAGGGCGGTTTCAGCAGAAGAAAAGAATGCTGATAAAAGAATCAGTATGACAAGACTTACTAATTGGATGATATCTGTTCCACTCAAATTAGTCCACCTGCAGATTGGAATAGTAATCCGTAAGAGCACTTAAATCTACCTCTGTATAGGATACCGGTTTATTTGCTTCATGATTTTTATAAATGGAGAAGCCTGCCCAGCCTATGATAAGTGCAATGACAACAACGGTAGCGGTATAACCCAGATAACGCTTGCATTTCTCCTGTTTCATTATTTTTTTACGATTTTTCTTTTGTTCTTTATAACGGTCAACTTTTTCCTGACTCATAAGAAATCTCCTTGCAATTTTTTTAATAATAATGGTATTATACACCATATAGGAATAAAATTGAACAAAAAATTCAAAAACTAATAGAAAACTAATAGAAAACAAAAAAATAGAAGAAGGAAAGAAAAATGAAGCTGGGAATAATTTTTGATATGGATGGAACTCTGTGGGATTCTACAGTCGGTGTGGCAGAATCCTGGAATGAAATATTAAAACAGGAAAAAGTGAACCGTACACCTCTGACTGTAGAGGATTTTCGTGGAATCATGGGAAAAACAATGGATGTTATTGCAGCAAAATTTTTCCCGGATATGCCGGAAAAAGAACGGATGGAACTTTTAGATAAATGTGGCGAATATGAAAATGAATATCTGTCCGGGCATGGTGCAGTGTTATATCCGGGTGTGGAAGAAACCTTTGCAAAGCTGAAGGAAAAATATGAACTTTATATCGTAAGCAATTGTCAGAGCGGATATATCGAGGCTTTTCTTTCTTATTATAATTTAGGAAAATATATTTCGGATATAGAATGCTATGGAAATAATGAAAAACAGAAAGAAGATAATATAGCCCTGGTAGTATCCCGGAATGCACTTACCGATGCAGTGTATGTGGGAGATATCCAGAGCGATTACGAATCCAGCAAAAAGGCAGGAGTCGCTTTTATCCATGCAGCATATGGATTTGGCACAATTGATGATGAAGTACCGGAAATTGAAAATTTGTCACAGCTTCCGGAAGTGGTAGAAAAAGTATTTGCTGGAAAATAATTAAAATAGAAAACAGGAAACGAATGTAGAAATAAGAGAAAAAGAGTCTTGGTTGTTTGAAAAGAACGAAGCAAGGCTCTTTTTTTGCTTTACAGGAAATTGCTTTCCTGTAAAGTAAAAAACGCTCCGCGAGGATGCGCACTGCGGCGTATAAGGTAGATGTCGCAAGCGACCGCCGCAGGCGCGGGAATGTGCCAAGGCACATTCTTTTTTCTTGCCCGGCATTCGTAAAAGGCTGCCAGTGACAGGTTTTATAGGTTGACAAATAATATTATATGATATATAGTATTGAATATAAAATAGTAATGTATTAATAATAATATTATATTTATGAAAATCTGGAGGGAGTGATTGCATGGTATTTAATACAGGCGCGGCACTTCTGGATGCAATTGTTTTAGCTGTAGTATCAAAGGATGAGGAAGGTACTTATGGTTATAAGATTACGCAGGATGTGCGGAAAGCCATTGAAGTGTCAGAATCAACGCTGTATCCGGTGTTGCGAAGATTGCAGAAGGACGGTTGTCTGGAAGTATACGACAGAGAATGTGGGGGCAGAAATCGAAGGTATTATAAGATAACTGGGAATGGAAATGAAAGATTAACATATTATCGGAAGGAATGGGAAAATTATTCTTCGAAAATAACAGAATTATTTTCCGGAGAGGAGAAGATATGAACAGACAGGAGTTTATGAGAAGGCTGGAGCAGTTATTAGAAGGAATTCCGGAAGAGGAAAAACGGGAAGCAATTGCATACTATACCAGTTACTTTGAAGATGCAGGAGAAGAAAATGAAGAGAAGATAATCCGGGAATTAGAATCTCCGGAAAAAGTGGCAGCAACCATCCGGGCAGATTTCCCAGGATGCAATAATAGTGAGACAGCATCTTCCGGTAATCAGCAGAATTATAACGGTGCAAGCCAGAGTATGGGACAGCAGAATTATAACGGTGCAAGCCAGAATATGGGGCAGCAGAATTATAACGGAACGATCCAGAAGGAAGACAATACTACAAGAAATATTTTGCTGATTATTCTGCTGGTGATTACTTCACCAATCTGGGGAAGTATTTTAGTGGCAATTGGTGGAACTTTATTGGGAATTACCGGAGGACTATTTGGAATTGCAGTCGGCTGTGTGATCGGTGGAATAGCGGTAGCAGGTGTAGCAATTACAATTCTGGTAACAGGCACAATTTCCCTAGGTCTTATTTCTATGGCAGCCGGACTTCTGATGCTTGCAATCGGATTATGCGCAGCCGGACTTCTGGTTTTGGTATGTGGAAAGTTTCTCCCATGGTTGGCAAAAGGAATTGCAAACTTATGGCAGTCATTATTTAAGAAGAAAGGGGGCGCTTGCGCATGAAAAAAGCATTAAAAATTATTTTTGGTATTGCATTAGGCTGTTTTCTTTTAGGCTGCGTGGTATTAGGAATTGGAATTGCAACCGGTGGAACCATGCGGGAATTTGTAGAAGCAGTGCAAAATAATAAATTTGCATTTCATTGGGATATAACTGACTGGGAAGGACAGGATAAAGGAACAGCCAGTACAGAAGAGACTGCATTTGCACCGGAAGATGTGAAATCACTTGATATCGATATGGATGCAGGAATGTTGAAAGTAGTCAAAGGAAAAGGCAAAGAGATTAAGGTAATAACAACTTCTAAAAATGCTGAGGTAGAGACTGCATTGGAAGATGGAACTTTAATAATCAGCGAAAACTTCCATGCAGCATATTGGGGCGATGGAGTGCATCGTTTACAGGTGGTTATTGAAGTGCCGGAACAGCTTGAGTTAGAGGAACTTTCAGTTGAAGTCGGAGCAGGAGATATTGATATAAAAGAAGGACTGTTGACGACAGCATATGCAAGCTTTGATGTGGATGCCGGAAATCTTGATTTTGCCGGTGAAGTAAAAGGTGATTTAGACGCCAATTGTAATGTGGGAAACATGGAATTGAAATTAACCGGTGAGCAGCAGGATTACAATTACAGTTTAAGCTGTGGTGTTGGTTCTATAAAAGCAGGAGATATTTCTGTTGCCGGACTTGGCAGAGATGATGAAATCGATAATGGTGCAGATTATGATATGGATATAAACTGTGACGTGGGAAATGTTGATGTAATTTTTGAAAAACGATGAGAAACACGCTTTGCGGGCTGCCAGCATAAAAATGATAGCAGATAATGTGAAAAGACATTGCCTGCTATCATTTTTTATAAAATTATTTACTTGGAAACCCACTCATTTACATCATTGATTTTACTTAAAACCGGGAGCAGAATCAGGCAGAGAATAATGCCGACAACACCCTGGACGATATTGAATGGAATACCTGCAGCAGAAGAAGCAATTCCGGTAGCAAGAGCAGCGGAGGAGAAAGAACCGCTGGCAAATGCAGCAAGACCTGCTTCAAACAGGAAGTAGCCAAGTACCATAAGAGCCTCACCTACGATACCGCCGATAACAACGCGGACACTGCGGTTAGCTTTGGAAGAAATGTTAAGCCGCAGTTTGTGGAACAGAAGTCCGGCGATGCATGCGGTCAGAGCCTTGATGATTAAAGTGGCAGGAGCCCAGGTCATATAGCCGGAGAAAATATCAGCAAACATGGAGCCGATACCAGCGGCAAGTGCACCAATTCCAGGTCCTAAGATAATACCACATAGGAGTACCAGTCCGTCTCCTAAATGAATATATCCAAAAGTTGGTGTAGGAATCTTAATAATCATAGTTGCAATGCAGGTAAATGCAGCAAGCAAGGCCGCAGTAACCATTTTCTTTGTATTTTTCATAATAAAGTAAATCCTTTCTTTGGTATATGATCTGCAAATCGTTTTCCCTATCATATGTAAAATGTGGTTTGATTAAAATATCCAGATATAACAAATATGACCATGCCAGTTTAAAGGCAAAAGGAGTATACAAATTTTTACGATTGCCGAAATGCTCATTCATTGGTAAAATAGTCACGGAAACATGACTACAAAAAAGGAGATAAAATAATGAAGAAAGAAGTTCGGATTGCATTATATATAGTTTCTATAGTGTGTGTGATTCTGCTGGGTGCAGCAATGATATATGCAGCCCATCACGGTGGAAGCATCCGCCAGAAGGACAGCCGGCAGACTGCCGCAACAGCAGGGACAGAAGCGGCAGAAGACAGCAAGGATAAAAATGGAGAATCCGATTTAAAGACCAGTGATAAAACTGACGGTAAAAATGATGCGGAAGCCGGAAAGGATGCAGCTTCTGAAGATGCAGATAAGAATACGGAAAAAAATGAAGAAACAACAGATGTAACAGAAGATACAACACTGATGTTTACCGGAGACGTACTTTTTGCCAATTCTTTTAAAACAAACTATGATGCCGGAGGCATAGACGCTGTCATAGATAATGACATGAAAGAACTGCTTGTAAATGCAGATATTACCATGGTAAATGAAGAATTTCCGTTTAGTAACCGGGGTACCCAGATGGAGGACAAGCAGTATACCTTCCGCACAGACCCATCCTATGCAGCCGCATTAAAGGAAATGGGCGTGGACGTGGTCACTTTGGCAAATAATCATATCCTCGATTATGGAAGGGAAGCATTGAGTGATACTTTTACAACATTAGATGGACAGGGCATTTTATATGCCGGAGCAGGAGACAGCGTAGAGCGGGCGCAGGAAGTGCAGGTAATAGAAGTAAATGGGAAAAAGTATGGATTTCTTGCAGCATCCCGTGTACTTCCGGTTGCTGGCTGGAATGTAGAAAGCGCAGTACCGGGAGTCCTTTCTACTTATGATGAAACGCGGTTTGTCAATGCCATTGCCGAAGCACGCAGTCAGTGTGATGTGCTGGTGGTTTATGTCCACTGGGGCTTGGAACATCAGGAAAAACCTGAGGCATATCAGAGAACGCTGGCACAGAAATATATCGAAGCCGGTGCAGATGTAGTGTTTGGTGCACATTCCCATTGTCTGCAGGGCATTGAATATATCGACGGAAAGCCGGTGTTTTACAGCCTTGGCAATTTTGTTTTTGGCAGCAGCATTGAGTGCACCATGGCAGTGGAAATGGTAGTGGATAAGGATGGTGCAATTTCTTATAAGCTGGTGGGAGCAAAGGCAGAAAATGGAAAGACCAGACAGATGAATGAATTAGAACAGCAGCAGTTGAATGACTATATCAACAGCATTTCCTTTGGCGTAACGGTGCAGGATGACGGAACCGTAACACCACAATAAGAGACAGCAGAGTATGAAACAGTATTGGTACAATAAGCTGAAAAGAAGTGCATAAAAATACAGGATTGCGATAGAGTAGTAATAAAAGAAATTGCCGGGAGATGGAATGAACAGTTCGAAACGGGAAAACTTACTGAATCTGGCACTGGATGCAACGGAAGAGGAAAGACTGCAGTCCTTAAACTTAAATGTAGGATATCAGGAAGAAACGGACACATGGGAAGTCATTGTAAAATATACCGGAAGTCTCAGAAAATTAGAGGAGATATTTCCGGATATTGAAGTTACAGAACTGAGCAATGAATATGCAGTTATCCGGCTGCCGGAGGCTTTGATGGATGCGGTAACAGACCGGACAGAAATTGAATATATGGAAAAACCAAAGAGGCTCTTTTTCTCTGTACAGCAGGGAATCAGAGCCTCCTGCATTACGTCCCTTTATACAAGAAAAATGGGGTTAGGGGGAAAGGAATTGAGTGGGAAAGGTGTGATAACGGCATTTTTAGATAGTGGCATCGATTACAGACACCCGGATTTTAGAAAGGAAGATGGAAGCAGCCGGATTCTGGCAATCTGGGATCAGACCATTGCAGGAAATCCACCGGCGGGATTCCGGCTTGGAACGGAATACGACCGGGACGTAATCAATGAAGCATTGCAGCAGGAGGATATACAGGAGGGGTACCGTATCTGCCCCAGCCGGGATTTATCCGGGCACGGAACCCATGTGGCAGGAATCGCAGCGGGAAATGGAAGATCATCCAATGAAAGAAACCGGGGCGTGGCATATGAAAGTGATTTGCTGGTGGTAAAGCTTGGCACACCGGGAAAAAATTCTTTTCCAAGGACAACAGAGCTGATGCTTGGAATGGATTATATTCTCCGGAAAGCACTGGAACTTAAGCAGCCGGTGGCAGTAAATATAAGCTTTGGCAATACCTATGGTTCCCATGATGGAACCTCTCTTCTTGAAACCTATTTATCTGATATGGCAAATTACTGGAAATCGGTTCTGGTGATTGGCACCGGAAATGAAGGCAGTGCCAGAGGGCATACCTCCGGGCAGCTTGTAATGGGAAGAGAACAGGAAGTGGAATTTGCAGTAGGAGAATATGAGCCTGCGTTAAGCTTACAAATCTGGAAATCCTATGCGGATATTTTTTCCATCCGGATGACACATCCCAGTGGGAAAACGGTGGGGATTATCCGGCAGCTGCAGGGCCCCCAGAGATTTACTATCGAAGGAACGCAGATTTTATTATATTTTGGAGAACCAAGCCCTTTCAGTCCTTTTCAGGAAATCTATTTTGATTTTCTTCCGGTGGAAAATTATATCGACAGCGGAATCTATAAAATAACGCTGATACCGGAAAAGATTGTAACCGGGGCCTATAATATGTGGCTGCCTTCCCTTGCGGTCATCGGAGAAGCAACCGGATTTTTATATCCCACAGAAGAGACAACGCTTACAATTCCATCCACTGCCTATAAGGTAATTTCGGTGGGGGCCTATGATGCAAGATATAATCAGGTGGCAGCCTTTTCCGGGAGAGGGTTCACCAGAGAGACCAATCAGGTGAAACCGGACATCTGTGCGCCAGGGGTGGACATTGAATCCTGTGCACCAGGCGGCGGTTATACCGTACGAAGCGGAACTTCAATGGCAACGCCATTTGTAACCGGGACGGCAGCACTTTTTATGCAATGGGGAATTGTAGAGAAACATGATGCTTTTTTATATGGGGAAAAAATAAAAGCATATCTCATCCGGGGAGCAAGACCACTGCCGGGATATTCCTTTTTCCCAAATCCAAGGCTGGGCTGGGGTGTATTGTGTGCAGCGGACAGTCTGCCATCGGATGCTGGATGAATACGGTTGTACTTTTATGACACTTTTCTGAATAAATATTGTAAAAAACGATAATTTGATGTACAATTAAAAAATGCAGGAAGGAATGTATAGACAGAAAAATATATATTTTTTGGAGGGGCTATGCAGGAGAAGAATACGCTGGATGAATTGTTTAAAGGGAAAAAAGGATTTGCGGAATGTTACCAGACTCTGCAGTTATTAAGTGAAAGTACCGATGATTATTTATTTCTGGCAGATTTAAAAGAGGGTAAATTTTATTTCGCCAGCAATGATATATCAAAGAGATATGCATTGCGCATGGATGAAAACAACAGCTGCGGCATAGATGACTGGAAAGATATTGTATATGAAAGAGACTTAAACCAGTGGGTTAATGATATGGAATCTATCTGCTCTGGAAAAAGCCTGATACATGATTTGGAATACCGGCTGGTAGACAGAAACAGCAATCTGGTCTGGATCAGCTGTCGTGGGAAAGCTGAACTGGATGAGACCGGGATTCCTTATGTAATGGTGGGAAGAACATCAGATACTGTCCTTTTGGGAAAGACAGATTCACTTACCGGACTTTTTAATAGTACTAAATTAATGGAACATCTGGATGAAATGCTGAACAGCAGAAAAGAAGGTGTTTTACTTGTTCTTGGTGTGGATAATTTTAAAAATATCAATACGAAATATGGAAGAGGCCATGGTAATTTTATTTTAAAGAGGATTGCGGCTCTTCTGGAAAATAGTATTGATGAAAACATAAAAATTTATCGTCTGGATGGTGACCGGTTTGCAGTTAATTTTGTGGGATATGATATGGAGGCTGTGCGTGAGGTATACCAGAATATACAGATGAAGATGATGGAGAACTGTACCTTTTCAGCAGGTGCAGTCTGCTATCCGATGTCCGGAATCAAGGATGCCAATACACTGTTTAACTATGCGGAAAGTTCTCTGGACCGTGCCAAGAAGAGCGGTAAGAACCGGTTGATTCTTTTCTCAGCAGAAGATTATGAGAAACAGTTGTCGGTTATTGACTTAACAGAAGAAATCAGAAAGAGTATCCGCAACCAGTGTGATGGATTTTATCTTCTCTTCCAGCCACAGATTGGGATGAGTAATTATGAAGTAGTGGGAGCAGAGGCACTGCTCCGTTTCCGCTCAAAATATCATGGGGTAGTGTCACCAAATCTTTTTATTGGAATATTAGAGCAGAGCGGAATGATTGTGCAGGTGGGAAAATGGGTATTAAAGGAAGCCATTGCCCAGTGTGCAAAGTGGCGGCGTTATAATCCGGAATTCCGTATGAGTATTAATCTTTCTTATATACAGTTACAGCAGCCGGATTTAAGCCAGTACATTTATGATTTATTAGAACAGGAAGGAATTCCCGGAGAAGCTATTATTCTGGAACTGACAGAAAGCATGCAGTTACAGGATTATACCAAATACAATCAGTTATTTTATCAGTGGGGCAAGCGTGGTATACAGATTTCCATGGATGATTTTGGAACCGGATATTCCAGCTTAAGTTATCTTAAGAGTCTGGCAATTGATGAGATTAAAATTGACCGCTGCTTTGTCAGCCGGATTAATATGAGTGCATACAATTACCGGCTTCTTCGTAATATTTTGGAACTGGCAAGAAGTGCACAGATCCGGGTAGTATGTGAAGGGGTAGAAACACCGGAGGAATTACAGACACTTGCAGAGCTTGCACCTGAAGTTTTACAGGGGTTCTATTTCAGTAAACCGATTGAAGAAGAGCTGTTTGAAAAACAGTATATTTTTGGACATGTAGAGGAAGAACGGTGGCAGGAAGATTGTGGGAATAGCACAGTGATTCTGCCGGAAGCAGGAGATGGTACCGATTATAAAGCAATATTAGACCAGTTAGAAGAGATGGTCTATGTCATAGATGCGGAAAGCTATGAGTTATATTATATGAACTCTGCCGGACAACGAATCAGCGGCGTCAGTGATTATGCCGGCAAGAAATGTTATCAGGTATTAGAGGGCAGGGAAGAACCGTGCCCAGATTGTAATATGGCAAAATTAAAGCATAAGAAGTTTTTGACCAGATATGCAAATAATGAATTCTTAGGAACCCAGATGTTGATGAAGGATAAATTAGTAAACTGGGGCAATAAGGCAGCACGCCTTCAGATAGGTATTGACATGAATACCATCAATATTTCCATGAGCAGGCTGGAAGAACAGTTAGAAGTGGAAAAGGGCATTGTGAAAGCCTTGGAAGAGGCGAAAGAAAAAGAAAATGAAGCTGATATCATCAGTGAACTTCTTCATCATACCGGGGAATTTTATCAGGCAGACCGCTGCTATATCTTTTTATATTCCAAAGAGGCAGATAGCTGGAGCAATGTCTGTGAGTGGTGTGAAAATGAGATTCAGAGCCAGCAGCTTTACCTCGCATCAGTACCGGGTGACCGGGTAAAACTGGTGATTGGCAGTCTGAAGGAAGACAGACCGGTTATTATCAAAGATGTGGATATGTATCGGGAGTCAGCACCGGATTTGTGGAAAATATTAGTGCATCAGGAAATACGCAGGCTGATGCTTCTTCCATTGTTAAATGAAGGTCATTTATTTGGATTTATTGGTGTGGATAATCCGAAATACCGCCCAAATGATAAGACTTTTCTTGCCAGAATACGTCCTTTTATTTCAAATATACTGATTCGTGACGGAATGATGGATGTAAAGAGTGAAATGATAGCCCGTATGACGGGTATGCTGAAGGAAGAAAATATATTACAGTCTGTAAAACTGGGACTGTGGACGCTGGAACTGGATACGGTCAATGGAAAGAACCGTCTGTATGTGGATAAGAGCATGCGCAGCATTCTGGGCATAGACGACATTATGAACAGCGAGGAATATTTCAGGTTCTGGTATGATAACATCAGTGATGGTTATTACGATTATGTACAGAATGCATTACATGATATTATTACAACCGGAAAGATTATTGAGATGGAATATACCTGGAATCATCCGGAACGTGGAAAAGTGACAGTACGCTGTGTTGGAGTGCTTGGTCATCAGGAAAATGGTGTCTATACATTAAAAGGATATCATCGTATCAATAATGATATGATTCGGAAAAAATTTTTAAAGAGTCAGGAATATGAACGTATGGAGTATAATGAGAAGAAACATACCATTTATTTCCATACAAATCGTTCTATGTTAAAGGGAAATCAGCTAAAAGAGGTTGGATTTCCGGAAAGCTGGGAGGATGGAATGGTACATCCCCATTTCCGGGATGTATTTCATGCAGCGTTTACCGGTGTAGAATATAGAAAAGAGGATCAGGTATTAGAAATTCTTTTAAAAAACAAGCAGGATGAGTTTGAATGGTTCCGTCTGGATATCTGTAAAATCGGAGACCAGAAACAGGATGAAAATTTGAGGATAGTTACTATTTATCAGATTGAAGATCATCAGAATATCCAGTTAAAATATTTACAGAGAGAGGACTTTTATCAGGCAATGCTGTCGGAGACCGTGGCATATGCTGAGGTAGACCTGAGTAATGGTAAGATTCAAAGCAGTGGTGGACTCTGGAAAGATTACGTAGCAGAGGGCGAGCGGGAAGCATTAAATTATATGAAGGTTTTCAACCGTCATATTGATGAACTGGTATTAGAGGAAGACCAGTTTGGATGCTATGATGTATTAGAGCAGGAAAAGATGGTTTATAATTATAACAGTGGAACGGCTACTGTGAATTATCAGCTTCGCAGAAGGATGGCAAGAGGAAGTTACCACTGGATGGAGCTTACCGTACATGTATTTCAGGAGCAGGTAACAGAAAATATGTATGCACTGCTGTATCTTAAGGATATAGATGGACAGAAACGCCGTCAGCAGGAACAGGAGCGTGCAGCCAATACCGATCCGTTGACGAACGTACTGAACCGGCGGATATTTGAACAATATACCAGCCATTATGTATTAGAAGAAGCAAAGAAAGGGGAAGTGTGTGCACTTCTTATATTGGATATTGATAATTTTAAACAGATTAACGATACCAAGGGACATCCATATGGAGATAAAGTATTGCGTACTTTTGTGGATACCATTCATGAAAGCTTCCGCTGTACCGATTATATAGGAAGACTTGGTGGGGATGAATTTGTAGTATTGTTTAAAGGATTTGGCTCAAAGAAAACATTGGATAAGAGACTGGCACGGATGCAGGAACAGCTGCGGGAGAAGCTTCCGACTCCGGTATCCTGCAGTGTTGGAATCACCCTGATTAGAAAAGACAGCTATAACTATGAAGACAGTATCAGGCAGGCAGATAAAGCTTTGTATACAGCGAAGCATAAAGGAAAGGATACCTGTTGTTACTGGGAAGAGTCAGAAAAATAGGCATTGACGGAGACAAAAGGTATATGTTATGATGATGGCGTATCAGGGAGTAGTTCGCACCGGATAGCCGGTGTTGTATTTTTCGTCATCACGTTATCTGAAGAGGGATAACCGGAATATACACTGCAGAGGAACGAGACTTTTACCGTATTATTTTGATGCGGTAAAAGTGCTCGTTCCTTTTTTGCTTTACAGGAAATTGCTTTCCTGTAAAGTAAAAAACGCTCCGCGAGGATGCACACTGCGGCGTATAAGGTAGATGCCGCAAGCGACCGCCGCAGGCGCGGGAATGTGCCAAGGCACATTCTTTGTTGCGCATGGTTGATACCCGGTAACATAAAAAGCAGGAGGTTAAGCGTATATGAAAGCATATTGGAATTGTACGAAAGAGCAGTTGGAAGAAATGTTTGGCTTTCGGGAAAAAGGATTAACAGAAGAAGAAGTAGAAAGAATACGAAAAGAGACAGGCGAGAACCGGCTGAGCGAGGGCAGACATAAGAGTCTGCTGCAGGTGTTTTTAAGTCAGTTTTGTGACTTGATGGTCATAATCCTGATTATTGCAGCAATTATTTCCATGTTTTCCGGAAATGTTGAGAGCACTATCGTAATTTTTCTGGTATTACTTATGAATGCTGTTCTTGGTACGATACAGTATAGGAAGGCAGAAAAATCACTGGATAGTTTGAAGGATTTGGCGGCACCAGCGGCCCGGGTTATCCGGGATGGAAAACGTCAGGAGATTGCATCCAAAGAGATTGTGCCCGGGGATTATGTAATCTTAGAAGCAGGGGACATGATTGTGGCAGACGGAAGAATTCTTCGCAATTATTCCCTGCAGGTCAATGAAGGCTCACTGACAGGAGAGTCTGTCAATGTAGAAAAGAATGAAGAAGTATTGCCGGAAGAAGTACCGTTGGCAGACCGGAAAAATATGGTATTTTCCGGAAGCTTTGTAACATATGGAAGAGCGGAGGTACTTGTAACAGCAACAGGAATGGAAACGGAATTAGGAAAGATTGCCGGGTTGATGAATCAGACGAAGGAGCGGAAGACTCCGCTTCAGATAAGTCTTGATTCTTTCAGCAAAAAGCTGGCAATACTGATTATGGCAATCTGTGCACTGGTCTTTTGTCTTGGCATTTACCGGAAGATGCCGGTCATTGATGCCATGATGTTTGCTGTTGCACTGGCAGTAGCGGCAATACCGGAAGCATTAGGCTCCATTGTTACAATTGTGCAGGCAATGGGAAGCAGGAGAATGGCAAAGGAGCACGCCATTGTCAAAGAATTAAAAGCTGTGGAAAGCTTAGGCTGTGTATCGGTAATCTGCTCCGATAAGACGGGAACACTGACACAGAATAAGATGCATGTGGAAGAGGTTTATCTGAATGGTATGACTTGTAAACCGGATGAGATGACCTTGGAGTCCAGCCTGCAAAGGCTTTTTTTATACAATGCTATTTTAAATAATGATGCCAGCATAACGGATGGAAAAGTACTGGGAGATCCGACAGAATCTGCCCTGTTGGAAATGTTCCACGAAGTCCGCCTGAATCGGGACAGAACGGAAAATGTAGGGCAGCTTACCATACAGGAAGAAACGATTCGAAATATGATTCCGAGATTAGAAGAAATTCCATTTGATTCTGAACGGAAATGCATGAGCAGTAAATACCGGCTGCATGGCGAAGAAGAAATTATTTTTACAAAAGGAGCAGTAGATGTCCTTTTAAACCGTTGCATAAATGTGGCATATGAAGAAGAGATAAGACCGATGGATAATGTAGAAATCGCAAAAATCCAGAAGCAGAATCAGCATTTTTCTGAAAATGGACTCAGGGTACTGGCATTTGCATGTAAGAAGTCCGGGGGAGAACTGACGGTGGAAAAGGAAAATGGACTTACCTTTTTAGGATTAGCTGCCATGGCAGACCCGCCAAGGGAAGAATCCATACAGGCAGTAGCAGATACGAAGCGGGCGGGAATCCGTACCGTAATGATTACCGGAGATCACAAAATCACAGCCGTTGCGATTGCAAAGCGTATTGGAATCTATGAAGAGGGGAACCTGGCATTAACCGGAACAGAGCTGGATGCCTGCCCGGAAAAAGAACTGGAAGAAAAGATTGATAAAATATCTGTTTATGCGAGAGTGTCACCGGAGCATAAGATACGGATTGTAAAAGCCTGGCAGAAGAGGAGCAATATCGTTTCCATGACCGGAGACGGTGTAAATGATGCACCGGCATTAAAGCAGGCAGACATCGGAGTAGCCATGGGAATAACCGGAACGGAAGTGGCAAAGGATGCGGCAGCCATGATATTAACAGATGATAACTTTGCTACGATTATTAAAGCAGTAACGAACGGAAGAAACATTTACCGCAATATAAAAAATGCTATTTTATTTTTACTTTCCGGCAACATGGCAGGAATTTTATCTGTATTGTATACATCCCTTTTGGGGCTTCCGGTTCCATTTGCTCCGGTGCATTTACTGTTTATTAACCTGCTGACAGATTCCCTTCCGGCAATTGCCATTGGCATGGAACCGCAGGATGCAAGTTTGTTGGAAGAAAAACCAAGGCAGACATCGGAAGGAATTTTATCTGGAGAGACATTCCGGCGAATTATGCTGCAGGGCTTATGCATTGCGGCATCCACCATGGCAGCATTTTATATCGGAAATGGAAAAGGTGCGGCAATGGCATCCACTATGGCATTTGCAACACTGACATTGGCGCGTCTTTTCCATGGATTTAACTGTCGTGGAAACAAGAGCATTTTTGCATTGGGCTTTACCGGAAATCCATGCAGTATCCTTGCATTTGTGTCTGGAAGCGTGCTGCTGGGACTGGTGCTTTTTGTACCGCCGCTGCGGGGGGTATTTTCAGTAGAATCATTGTCCTGTCCTGCTGTGATTGAGATTATTCTGCTGGCAGCACTTCCGACTGTTGTCATCCAGATGGTCAGAGGAGTGAGAGAGTTAAAAAAATAAGCCAAATTTGCGCCGGTTGCCAGCCGAAATCAAACACAATATCGAAATTCTTATGTGCCCTTGCAGATTCCAGTTCGCATCCGCTTCCGACGGACAGATGGGGTGAGCAGTCAAAGCAGCGGAAAGACAATTTATTATCAGAAAAAACACTTTCAAGAACGATAACGCATTTCATCAAAAACTTCTTCCCGGACACCGGCGCAAATTCATGCTTGTATTTTTCTCTCTGTCCTTAGCCCATCTGGCTGCATCAACTCTTGACGGAAGCTGTCCTGCGACATATACTAAGCTTAATCACAGGGTAAGGAATGAGACAGATGTATCGGAAAAAGATAATCAGGCATTTGGCACTGCTGTGGAGCATCCTGTTTCTGGTAGCCATTGCAGGCGCATCCACCAGAACAGAACAGGTTTCTCCGGCAGAGAAAGAAGCCTTTGCAGTAAATTACATAGAATTAAAGAATGCACGTCTTTTAGATACTCCGGATAAGATGTTATCCAGAGAGGAGCAGATGCAGAATACAGGCATTGCGGCATTGACACTAGGCTGCAGCGGTAGACTGGCGAACCATAGGAGAAATATTGGAATGATGTTCTGGCTGCTGTTGGTGGTACTGCCACAGCTTTTTATGGGACGCATTCAGAGGAACCGGAAGAAGCATGGCGATAATGTACTAAGGAGCCTGATGTTAGCAAGGTTTGAGCGGAAGGCGGACGGAAAGAAGGAAGCATTGGCACCCGCATATTAAATACATAAAATAATAATATGCGAGGTGTAAGAAATGAATATTTTTATCTGGATTATGATAATCTTAGGTGGTGGAGTAGGAATTCTTTCCTGTGCTTATCTGGTACTGGCAATGCCGGTACTTCTGGTATGGAAGATTTGCCGGAAGGTAAAATATCACATTGGATTATTTGATTAGAAGATAAAGAAAAAGAAAAGAGGATTCTGGAATCTGGCGGCAGGTCAGAAAACAGAGTCCTTTTTTTACTTTACAGGAAATTGCTTTCCTGCAAAGTAAAAAACGCTCCGCGAGGATGTGCACTGCGGCGTATAAGGTAGATGTCGCAAGCGACCGCCGCAGGCGCGAGAATGTGCCAAGGCACATTCTTTGTTATGCATTTTCTAAAATTTTTATGAAAACCATGATATTTTTCGAAAGTGAGATGTAAAAATGTTCAAAATAAGGTAATATAAAAAACAGAGTGAGAAAGAAAAAGTAAAATAGAAAAATAAAAAATGGAAAACGAGAGAATATCATATGCTTCAGATTCAACACATTTATAAGGAATATAAGACCGGAAGTCTGGTGCAGAAGGCACTGGATGATGTCAGCTTAAATTTAAGGGATAATGAGTTCGTGGCAATCCTCGGGCCGAGTGGTTCGGGAAAGACCACATTGCTTAATATAATTGGAGGACTCGACCGTTATGATAGCGGAGATTTGATTATCAATGGAATATCCACGAAGAAATACAAGGACAGGGATTGGGATTCTTACCGGAACCATACCATTGGTTTTGTGTTTCAAAGTTATAATCTGATTCCCCATCAGACGGTGCTTGCAAATGTGGAACTGGCATTGACCATTTCCGGTATCGGTAAGGCAGAGCGGAAGAAACGAGCCGTTGCGGCATTAGAGCAGGTGGGACTGGGAAACCAGTTACACAAGAAGTCAAGCCAGATGTCCGGTGGACAGATGCAGCGTGTAGCCATTGCAAGAGCTTTGGTCAATGACCCGGATATTCTGCTGGCAGATGAACCGACGGGAGCATTAGACAGTGACACCAGTGTGCAGGTCATGGATTTGCTGAAGGAAGTGGCAAAAGACCGGCTGGTAGTTATGGTAACCCATAACCCGGAATTAGCAGAGCAGTATGCTACCAGAATTGTTAGATTAAGTGATGGAAAAATTCGTGCTGACTCCAATCCTTATGAAGTGGATGAGGCAATGTTGAAGGAACCGGAGCATAAAAACATGGGAAAATCCTCCATGTCATTTCTTACGGCATTGTCCTTAAGCTTTAATAATTTAAAAACGAAAAAGGCAAGAACCCTGCTGACTTCCTTTGCAGGCTCTATTGGAATTATCGGCATTGCACTGATATTATCTCTTTCTACCGGTGTAAATAAATACATCAAAAATGTAGAGGAAGAGACCTTATCCGAGTATCCGCTGCAGATTCAGAGTACGGGATTCAGTCTGGCATCCATGAGTCTTGGAATGGCAGATTCTGAAAAGAATACGGAAAGTGATGACGGAAATGCCAAAACAGATAAAGAAAATTCCGGGGATAAAGTAAAAGTCATTAAGATGGTAACCAATATGTTTTCCACGATGGCATCTAATGACCTGGAGGCTTTGAAAAAGTATCTTGATGAAGGCGACAGTGGAATTGAGCAGTATACTACAGCGGTGGAGTATACTTATAATATCAGTCCGCAGATTTTTAAGGAAAATGAAGACGGGATACGTCAGGTAAACCCTGACAAATCTTTTGATGCAGTAGGTCTTGGAACTGCATCTGGTTCCAATAGTCTGATGTCATCCATGATGAGCACGGATGTTTTTTATGAGATGCCGGAAAGCAGCAGGTTATATGAAAAGCAGTATGATATCAAGGAAGGACGCTGGCCGGAAAATTATAATGAGTGTGTGGTGGTGCTTACTTCCAATGGCGGAATCAGTGACTTTTTACTATATACCTTAGGACTTCGTGACCCGCTGGAATTAGACGAGATGATACAGCAGTTTGCCAGTGAGGAAAATATCGAGACGCCATCTGATTTTGGAACTTATACTTATAAAGATCTGGTAGGAATCCGGTTTAAGCTGGTGAACAGTACAGATTATTATACTTATGATGAAGAGTATCAGGTCTGGAAGGATAAGTCGGACAATGAAGATTTTATGAAACAACTGGTGGCAGATGGCGAAGACCTTACGATTGTAGGTGTGGTGCAGCCGGCAGAGGGAAGTAATGCCGCATCCTTAAGTGCAGGAATTGCATATCCAAAATCCCTGACAAAGCATGTGGCAGAGGAAGCAGCAAAGAGTGAGATTGTAAAGCAGCAGCTTGCAAATCCGTCAGTAAATGTCTTTACCAATGAAGCATTTGGCGAAACAGACGAAGAAAACGGATTTGATATGCAGTCGCTGTTTACCGTAGACAGTGAAGCTCTGGAAAAAGCCTTTTCCTTTGATGAAAGTGCCTTAAGCGGGTTGGAAAATTCTATGGGGGATATGGGAAGTGCCGATTTGTCCGAAGCATTTTCCATGGATGCTTCTTCCATGGGTCAGTCAATTTCTGCGGAAGAAATGCAGGCAATTGCAGGCAGTCTCTTAGAGGGCTACCAGCAGTATGCAAAGGATAATCCGCAGGCAGATTATTCGAATCTGTCCCAGTATTTTATGAACTATTTAAATACGGAAGAAGCCCGGAAAATTTTATCCGATAATATCAAAGAGATTATTACAGCAAATGGCATGGTAACTATTACACCGGAGCAGATACAGAGCCTCATCCAGCAGATTATGGGTGGATATCAGCAGTATGTCATAGACCATGGTTATACCGACCCGGAGAAATTTGATGAGTACTTAGCAGAATATTTGCAGACAGAGGAAGCCCAGGGAATCATAACAGCGTGGGCATCTGAGATATTTACAGGTAGTGGAAATATTGAGATTACGCAGGAGCAGATGCAGAAATTGTCTTCTGAATTATTTGCAGGTTATCAGACTTATGCACAGAATAATGGATTACCTGACCCGGCAAAATTGGGAGATTCTTTTGCGGCATATCTGAATACAGCAGATGGTCAGCAGAGAATTGCAGCCGGACTTTCGAATGTTATGAATGTGGACGCAGTACAGCAGCAGATGATGACGGCAATACAGCAGTATATGCAGCAGGCAGTGACACAGATGGGAAACAAGCTGCAAAGTGCCATGGCATCCGGCATGCAGGTGGATGAAGAAGCATTTTTAAATGCATTTCAGATTAATATGAATGAGGATGAGCTGACAGAGCTTTTGATGTCTATGGGTTCTGCAACCGGAACAACCTATGAGAATAACTTAAAGAAATTAGGCTATGTGGATTTTGCAGTGCCAAGCGGAATTAATATTTATCCGAAGGATTTTGAAAGCAAGGAGCATGTGGTAGAAATTTTAGATGCATACAATAACCGCATGGAAAAGGAAGGCAGGGACGAGCAGGTGATAACCTATACCGATATGGTAGGAACGCTGATGTCTTCCGTAACCGATATTGTGGATATTATCACATATGTACTGATTGCATTTGTGGCAATTTCGCTGGTGGTATCTTCAATTATGATTGGTGTCATTACTTATATCAGTGTGTTAGAGCGAAGAAAAGAAATCGGAATCCTAAGAGCCATCGGAGCATCGAAGCGGAATGTTTCCCAGGTATTTAATGCAGAGACCTTTATTATCGGACTGTGTGCCGGACTGATTGGAATCGGATTTACGCTGCTTCTGATTATTCCGGTCAATGCGATTATCCATAATCTTGCAAATACAACCGATGTAAGTGCGGTGCTTCCGGTAGTTCCGGCACTGGTGCTGATTTTACTCAGTATCCTTTTGACACTTCTGGGTGGTCTGATCCCATCAAAGAAAGCATCGAAGAGTGACCCGGTAACAGCACTCCGGACAGAATAATGAGATTGACATTTTTTGAAAAACATTTATAATAAGTAGCAAAGCTACCTAAAAGGAGTGAAATTATGGCAGTGAAGATGCCGCTTGGACTTCGGATTGCAATTATAGACCGGGCATTCCGTCGCAAAATGGATGAATGGGCAGAAGAAATCGGAATTACTGCCGTCCAGCTTCGGGTATTAGGAGAAGTCAGTCTGATGGAAGATAATGGAGTGGAAGAAGTAAATCAGAAGGACTTAGAACATATCGAGCAGGTGACACATCCGACAATGACGGGAATTATAAAAAGGCTTGAGGCAAGAGGATTTTTAATCTGTGCACCAAGTGAGAATGACCGGCGTTATAAGAAAATATCCTGTACGGAGAAATCCCGTGGAATTCATAAGGAGATTGCGAAGAAGGAAGCACTGGTTGTAAAAGAAATGTGTAAGGATTTTACACCGGAGCAGATGGAAACATTTCTGCAAATGACAGAGATGATGTTACAGAATATTTCCTAAGCATAAAATAAAAGTGAAATCGGAAGAGGAGGAAGTTACCGTGTAAATTTTCTTTTCTGATTTCACTTTCGTTTTGAACTAATAGGTAGCTTTGCGACTTAATAAAAAATGGAGGTAATGATTATGCCAATGCATAAGAGAGAAAGTTTGATTTATACGGTGTTAATGTGTTTTACCATGGTGTTATGGATGAGTATGTATAATGTAGCACTGCATATGGGAACACTGAATATGGAAGTAATAAGAGAAGGCTGGCTGGGATTCCCACTGGCATATGTATGCGCAATGTGTCTGGATTGGTTTCTGGTATCTAAAATTGCAAAGGGATTTGCATTTCGTTTTCTGGTAAAACCGGAAAGCAGCACAATGAAAAAAGTGATTGCAGTTTCCTGCTGTATGGTAGTTCCGATGGTAATTTTCATGTCCTTATACGGTGGACTGGAAGCCTGCGTAAAAAGCGGAGCATGGAATATGCTTCCGATTATCTGGCTTACCAATATTCCAAAGAATTTTATTATGGCACTGCCGTTTCAGCTTCTGATTGCAGGTCCGTTGGTAAGAAAGATTTTCCGGACAGCATTTCCGGTTGGAACCGTATTATTAGAAGCAGAAAGTGGAAATCCTGTATGAGAATTCCTCTTGTAAAATCCAAACATATGTGCTAATATAAAACAAGAACAAATGTTCTTGAAAGGCATTGATATGAATGGAAATAAAATCTATTTATGTATTGATTTAAAATCTTTTTATGCATCGGTGGAGTGCGTGGAACGGGGATGGGATCCGCTGACTGCCAGGCTGGTGGTCGCAGACCCGGAACGCTCAGAGAAAACCATCTGTCTTGCCGTATCACCGGCGTTAAAGCAGATGGGAGTTCCCAACCGGTGTCGTGTCTTTCAGATTCCCAAAGAAATTCCATATAAGATGGCACCACCCCGTATGCAGCTATATATTGATTATGCAGCGGAAATCTATGGCGTATATTTAAAATATATTGCAAAAGAAGATATTCAGGTCTATTCCATTGATGAAGCATTTTTGGATGTGACGGATTATCTGCATCTCTACCAGATGACAGCAGTGGAACTGGGCAGGACAATCATGCAGGATATTTTAGATACCACGAAGATTCCGGCTGCCTGTGGTGTAGGAACCAATCTCTATTTAGCGAAGGTTGCTTTAGATATTATGGCAAAGCATGAGACAGACCGGATTGCCTATCTGGATGAAGCACGCTACCGGGAGAAACTCTGGAAACATAAACCGCTGACTGATTTCTGGCGGGTGGGGCGTGGAACGGTAGAGCGTCTATCGAATATGGGCATCTGCACAATGGAAGAGATTGCCCATGCCAGAGAGTCTTTATTATATAAGTCTTTTGGCATAGATGCAGAGCTGTTAATTGATCACGCATGGGGAAGAGAACCGGTAACGATAGCGGACATCAAGGCATATCGGCCGAAGAATACATCCTTTTCCAGCGGTCAGGTGCTGCCGCGGGATTATGAGTACGAGGAAGGTGTACTGGTGGTAAAAGAGATGGCAGATTTATTGTGCCTTGACCTGGTAGACCAGGGCCTTGTAACATCCCATATCAGTCTGGTAATCGGTTACAGCAATCAGAAATGCTTTGAACCGGCGAAGGGAAGCACAACGTTGCGCAGTGCAACCAGCTCCAACCGCCGGCTGCTGTCTTATGTAGAGCAGCTTTATCGGAGAATTGTAAGACCGGGAGCATATATCCGGCGGATTACATTGACTTATACCGGCGTAATGGCAGAAGATTATCAGCAATTTGATTTGTTTTCAGACCCGGAAGAGACAGAGAAGGATGTGAAGGCACAGCGTGCAGCAATCTCCATCAAGCAGCGCTACGGCAGGAATGCTATTTTAAAGGGAATGAATTTGGAAGAGAGTGCAACGACAATAGAACGAAACGGTCAGATTGGAGGGCATAAGAGTGGCGTATAGAAGAGACACCATGGGAGCCGGACAGCAGGAAAACGCATCCGGCTGGAATGAGAGAGAGAATCTGAGAAGAGAGAAAATGGACATCGAAGACCGTGCCAAGCAGTTTATGCCCTTCGATGCCCTGAAGGGCTTTAAGGAAGCACTGCGGAAGAAGGAAAAAGAGAAAGGGTATTGATTTTTTTGACAAAATGATATAAATATATATCTGTAGCATTGTATAGATACAGGGAGTAGATTCCACAAAACAGCTAGGAAGCTGAATCGGAATGCTGAGGGAGGAAAAGAAAGAATGATTCGAATCATGCTTGTAGAAAGTGATAAACTTTTGTGCAAGGAATATGCATTAGAAATAGCCCGGGATGAAGAATTTGCATTGGTAGCGGTAACGGGGCGGCAGAGTGATGCAATCAATATTCTGACAGAACAGGAAGTAGATGCAGTAATTGTAAATTTGGAGTTAGAAGAAGGTGACGGAATCCATCTCATTATAGAGATGAAACGGAAGTTAAAGAAACATCCGGAAATTATCGTAACAACAAATTATGGTTCGGAGCATTTTCTGCATAGCATCAATAAGTTAGATATAGATTTGGTTTATAAGAAAAATAACGAATTATTTTCACCAAAGAAAATTATTGAAATAATTAAGCTGACCGCACCAACGACTGCAGATGGAGAAAGCGAATATCATAATGGAAGAAAGGTAATCTATACGGAA
Organism: Roseburia sp. AF20-18LB; assembly: GCF_003461185.1. Classification (NCBI taxonomy): domain Bacteria; kingdom Bacillati; phylum Bacillota; class Clostridia; order Lachnospirales; family Lachnospiraceae; genus Roseburia; species Roseburia sp. AF20-18LB. The sequence continues at coordinate 972 of NZ_QTWP01000004.1, read as the reverse complement.
CAGGAAGAAACCGAAATTCAGTATGTACTGGCATGGGGTGAACTGATAAAAAGCGGTTTTGAGCCGGACCGAAAAGGAACCAAATATCTTGCAAGAGCAATTGGGATTCTGTTGGCTGTTCCCAATGGTACGTCAATCCAGATAACGAATGATGTTTATCTGCAGGTTGCACAAGTATATCAGACATCAGTAAGTGGTGTGGAAAAATCAATTCGAAACGTAATAGAACGGGTATGGTCAAGGCCAGATAAGGAGATATCATACCTCAAGAATCCAGAATGGAGAGGCTCAATACAGAACAAACCATCGAATACAGAGTATATTCAGTGTGTGGTCAGACGATTGAGGAATGTTTTACATTAAATAAATACTTACAAAATAGAAGAAATTTGAATTTCTAAGGAGATTCAGATTTCTTTTTTTACTTTACAGGAAATTGCTTTCCTGTAAAGTAAAAAACGCTCCGCGAGGATGCGCACTGCGGCGTATAAGGTAGATGTCGCAAGCGACCGCCGCAGGCGCGAGAATGTGTCAAGGCACATTCTTTGTTCTTTATGCGAGAAACTCGCAAAGTGTGCTTTTCGTAGTTGCCTTGCATTGTAAGAAATTGTGGTTATAGTTATTGGTAAAAATGCACAACCAATTCGTACTTCGTACATGAGCGTAACCGGTTTTTTATATATAATTCGACTTAAAAAATTTTTGGCTCGACCTTGAATCTGCTGGAAAGCGGTAAAGAAAATTTTGAGAAAAACAGCATAAAACAAGGAATTTGGAAGAAAAAATAATAAAAATAAGAGTGGCATAAAAGTCGAATATAGGGTGCTGAAAAGTCGAATTTCAGACAAAAATAAGTCGAATATTTTTCCTTGAAAGTCGAATGTAAAAGGGGAAAAATAGATAACAGACAGGATAAAAACAGAATAATAAAAGTGGAGAAAGTTATGGGATTTCAGGTAAAGTATGAAGAAA
>NZ_QTWP01000033.1:0-537 GCF_003461185.1 Roseburia sp. AF20-18LB | reverse complement strand
TAAGCTATGGAACGCTGGTCTTCTGTCATATATGAGCAAAAGTTAGGTGAAGTCACATCACAATATTTCGATATGACATATGCCATTGGATCAGAATGCGACATATTTTCTTTGTACATTTTATCATAATGCTCCCGCAAAACTTTTTGTACGAAACGATCTTCCTCTGTAAGTCCATCATACTGATATCCTACAGTTGTACCGGCGCTGGAATTATTGGGCAGCTTGTTTAAATCCCTGCCAGCTGGAATGTTGTTATAATAGTCAGAATTATTTACAGTAACCATATTATCCCCCTGCCTTATATAAGTCTTATAATCTGTATCATGTAAATCATACTGGAACCCTATCGATAAACTTTTTTCATTTTATTTTCCACATTTTTTCTTCATTATTCGGAGTTCTTCCGACTATGTCACCTATTGGATTTCTCTCAGCCTCAATATGATATGTAATCCAAGTTCTCTTTTTTTCCTATGTTCAAATGACTAAGCACTATTTATACTTACTATTTGCATTTGGCAAATTAAGATATGT
>NZ_QTWP01000032.1:0-819 GCF_003461185.1 Roseburia sp. AF20-18LB | reverse complement strand
TATTGATAACATATCCCTGATTGCGAAGTTCTCCTAGCATATGACGATATCCGTAATCCTTGTGAAGTTCTCTAATTTCAAGGATTTTTTCTTCGATTTCCTTATCAGGATTTTCTCTATCAAATCTTTTTTGCCAATACATATATGTTGCTTTAGGCATTCCTGTATATGAGAGAAGATATTTTAGTTTGAACTGTCTTCGGAGGCTGCTGATGATTCGCGCCGTTCTCTCATTTTTGCTTCGTCCTCTAAACGCAGTCTCCTCAGTTCTTTTAAAAAGGCATTCTCTATCCTTAACTTAAGAAGTTCATCCTCTAGTTCCTTTACATGTTCTACACTTGTATCAACAGGAGATTCTACAAGTGGTTTGTTTTGTGTATTGTTATCTGGTTTATCCAATATTTTCTTTCGACCTTTCTTACGTGGCCTCAACGCATCAGGTCCAGCTGCTCGAAAGCGATTAACCCAATCAACTATCATAGACGGGTTAGTAATTCCTTCTTGCAGAGCTAAATCTTGATATGAGATTTCACTTGATAAATATAACTCTACAACAAAAAGTTTCTTTTCGAAAGAATATTTTACTTGTTGACGTGAACGTTTTAACCCATCATCTCCAAAAGACTTATAATTATCCACCCATAACTTAACTTTACTATGAGAAGGAACGCCGTATTGCTCGGCGAGATATTTATAACCGCCTTCTCCATTCAGATAAGCATTTACAACTTTCTTTTTAAATTCATAACTATATTTAGACATAAAAATACCGACCTCCAATCGTTAGATTTTTTGGTCTAACTTTTAGGGGTCGGTACA
>NZ_QTWP01000031.1:0-1060 GCF_003461185.1 Roseburia sp. AF20-18LB | reverse complement strand
TTTTGCTCATATATGACAGAAGACCAGCGTTCCATAGCTTACCGTACAGAGAAAAGAATGTTACAATCCGGAGGAAAACCTGTGGGTGGATTTGCACGGTATGATTATGCATTAAGGAATTACAAGGATGTATATACAGGTGGTTCAAGAAGTGTTGGTTATGTACGCAATACTGACAGGGAAAAACAGCATGCCAGAAGTGTTGTAAATCAGCAAATTTCAAATCTACTTTCAAAGAATGGGATATCAATATCAAAACAGGCAGATTTGGTATTTTCTATTGACCCATATACATATCAACTAACGGTGTCGGGAAATGCAGATAGAGATACATTATCGCAGATAGAAAAATTGCTGAATGAAGGAGATAATGCAAAAAATATTTGGACGCATGCGTGGATTTGTATGCATGATGCAGATAATGAAATTGTTAATTCGCAGGCAAATATGACAAAGGCAAACCAATATTCTTTATGGCATGAAGTGTATGAGACAACTGGATATGATGCACGCAATGCGACATATAAAAATGGTACTTTTATTGCAGAGGATGGTACAGATTTACTGGCATTGTTTAAGGAAAAATCTAAAAATGGTGCAGGGTATGAACTTTATTCTAAGAGATGGCTGCAATATGCTAAAAATGGCTGGAAGAAAGAAAATGATTTGGTATTAAAAATAGGATTTGACAGCAGTGGATTGTATGATATAGGGCAGGAAAGAGGATATGGAGCAACGCAGAATATGTGGATGAAAGGTATTAGTCAAAGTATATTTGAAGATAGCGTGTGATCAATATTATATTGATTCTGAGAGAAATCCAACAGGTGGCATAGTTGGAAGGACTCCGAATAATGAAAGGAGATATGTTAATATGGCAGTTACAGGAATAGGAACATATGCGTCATATACGAATAGTTATGGCAATACACAAAATGCTGGAAACAAAACGGGCAGGACATATAAGAATGCCCATGAATATAAGAACTATTTAACACAAAAATACGATTGTTTACGAAGCAGGGATTATTCCGTAAATATAAACAGTTCTCTTTTGTCA
>NZ_QTWP01000030.1:0-1142 GCF_003461185.1 Roseburia sp. AF20-18LB | reverse complement strand
ATAGCAAAAATGGCTGGTGTTGAGGAAAATGATATTGACAGGCTTTTAGCCAATCCACCAGAAAAGATTGAAATCGAAGTAAAGTATAAAATTGCTGTGACGGTTATGGAACTGCGATTTTGGCTAAAAGATTGTGAATCACCGATATAATCGGGATTTGTGAGTAGAGGGCACTTATGAAAAATAAAAGTATCAATCAAGTTTCCATAATAAATGGTGAAGATGGTCCCACAAGTGTTTTTATATTTGGAGAAGCTCAAAAGCAATCTCTAAAGATTAGAATCCGAAATGCTATCTATCAATCCAGACGAAAAAGGATAGAAAAGAGAATAGCGGCCAACCCGCATACCCTTGCGGAAGTGGTGCAATACGCAAAGGATCATTATGATTTAGTGGAAATCAATCCTGCCGCAACAAATTGGATAGAACGACAGAAAAATCTAAAAGCTAGTTTGATTATGCAGCATAAACCAGAACTTTTGGGCCAAAGGAAGGATATTCCAAAACCAGATTTTCATAATGAAGAATCTGTTAAAAATTTTTTGAATGAAATGGAAATTAGAAATAAATTGATTGACCAAATGCCTGATAATGTAATTCCCATGGATTTTCATTTATATGAAATAAAAATTGGTGAGGATTTAATGGAAATAGAGGTAGATTATACCTGGAATATATTTGGAATATCTTACTCTGGAAATAAGTCGGTCATAAAAAGGTTTAAGAAAATAGCTAGAGATTTATATTGTTATTATGGTGTCAGTGAGGAGGATATAAAGAACCGGACAAAAAGATATTCTTCACTGGTAACGGAATTGAGTTCATAAATAAGCAGTTAATTTAGCAACAACTTGTTGCAGATTCTAAAGTTATCTTGCATAATTAAAATATAAAAGATGTATATAAGGTCGGAACAGAGACCTTAAACCTGTTCCAGTGGTCGGGATGGAGACCGAAAACCTATTCCCATTGCGGAATAAACTGCAAATACAGTGATCGCGTTGCAGAAACCTGTGAGGCCTGCGACCGGGGGAGAACCTGCGGGGACTCCTCTTTTTTATATTATGGAGATGGTGTATATGCAGAAGATGCTTGATTTTATAACATAGAAGAGAGTACGTGTAATGCGGAGTAAATAATGG
>NZ_QTWP01000003.1:360566-388919 GCF_003461185.1 Roseburia sp. AF20-18LB | reverse complement strand
GTAACAGGAGACCCAAGAATGGTATCGGTTAATCCAATCCGTGATACATTATTTGCCAGCAATCCGGAACTCTATTATTTAATAGGAAATGCGTTGACAATCTCAGCTTCTATGATACTGACCGGAGGAATGGCAGCAAATGCAGCAGTAAGTGCAGGAACATCCATAGGAAGGGCAGTAGTAACAGAGTATGCAAAGCAGGGACTGACAATGGCAGCCAGCAGCTATGTGGAAAAGAGCATGACAGAAGAAACCAACAGTCCACTGGCAGGCTTTGTAGTTGGTTCACTAACCGGAATGGCAACATATGGAACGCTCAGTGAGGCAGAGCTGGAAGTAGTAAATAACGTAAAAAGACCGCAGCAGTTGGGGAATATAGGGGAGAGTGGTAGTAACTCGGTGTATTCTTATGATGGTGTAAAGCAAGCATCAGAATATTTACAGAGTCAGGGTGTTCCAAGAGTATATAGAAAACAGATATTGGAGTCTTTCAATGTAGAAACAATAAAACTTCAAACTGCTGGAGACAGTACATATGGTTTGAGATTTTATGGCGGAAATGCAAATACAGAGGGAAGATATTTATTTGAAACATTTTCACCTTTAACAAATCGTCAGAATTTAGCTTTACCATATGAGTGGAATAGAATGACGGGGATTCAGCAGTTCCAAGTTAGAAGTGGAACTATAATGATTACAGGAAAGACTGCTGCTCAGAAGAGTTTTGGCAGTCAGTATATTGGTGGTGCCAATCAATGGTAGCCTGTGAAAAGGGAATTAGAATTATTACGTGATTATCTAAAAAATGGATATGAAGATGATTCAAAAAGAGTAGCTGCCTTAATTAGTTAGAAGAAAATAAGTGATCGTAATATTATGGATTGAAAAGGGAGGCATGATAAATATGCTTATGGAAATGTTGGAAAAATTGGATAGTTTAATAGCAGTATTAGCAACAGGTTTGATTACTTTCTTTATTACAAAATATAAATATTATAAGAATATTCCGCTAGATAAATTAGAAATAGCCTATAATAGAATATACTATCCAATTTATTGTATAACAAAAAGTAATATAGATATTCAGAAAAATATAGAGAAATGTAAAGTGTATTTAACTAAATATAGGAAATATGCAGATAAAACTACATTAAGAGTATTTGAAACTTTGGAGGATACTAAATTTAATAATAGGGCATATGAAAAATTTAAAAAAAATATAGACGAAATGAATACGAAGATAAGAAGACGATTAGGATATTTGGATTCAAATATAATTACGACATATAAATATTTAAGTTTATTTGAAAAAAATATGCTAAGAATAGCGCTTGAGCTAATAGTTATATATGTGCTAACTTTTATAGTGAGATATGCAAATGGAAAATGTGCTAAAATTTTTGCATATATAGATTTTTTCTTTGTTTTAGTATTGGCAATAGAGGGGATATGTATGATTGTAATGGGGTTTGTAATTGGATTTAAGGAAGTATTCCTATCAACTAAAATAAAGAAAAAAGATATATCTAAAGAATAGGGGATAGTATTATGGAATACAAGCAAATGAAAATGCGTCCTATTAATAATAAAAGGGAAGCAATTATTTTTTTGAATCAAATGATTGTATTAACAGATAAAAGAATGAATCGTTTAAAAAATGCAATTAATGATGTGGAAAAATTGTTAAAGGAATATGAGGGAAAATATAAAATAAAAACAACTATTTATCAAGCATATGCAGAAAGAATAGAATGTCTTACAATGTATATTTGTAATATATTGGGAGACGAAACGAAAAATGCTGTTTCCTATAGACAATTTAGAAAAATATTAGCTAAAAAGGTAACACAGGGAAACGAAGAATTTACACTCAGACCATTAGAAAAAGAAATAATAGATTTGCTTGATGCTATGAGAGAACAACGAAATTGGGGGCATCATGTTCCACAATCATTGTTTGCAAGCCAGGAAAACTTTATGGTAAACGAACAAAATGGTGGAAAAAAATTATTTGAAACTTTTTTCTCTTCTGATGAGGTATATATTTCTATATGGGAATATCACGAGATAAAATGGCTTATTAATTTATATGAGTCTTCAAAGATAGCATATGAAAGTTATCGGAAAGTGTTTCAATGTATGAAGAAAGATTATTCTTTGTTAATTGGAAAGAATATGAGAATTAAGAGAATTGAAGAACCTGATGCACGTCCATTTCAATTTAGCAAAATAGCGGAAGAATCTTTGAAAGCAAATTCAAAGCGAAGTTAAGAAGAAGGTGTATTATAGGGCAAGAAATGAAAACATAAGATGTCATCTATATATTATAGTATAGAATCCCCCTTGACACCCATAGTATAATAAGAAGAAAACCAAGGATGAGAGGATGATAATTATGAGGCGTTCCAGACAGATGTCGGAATCAATAGAACTTGGAATCGTGCTGGCGTTGGCTGGAGGATTTATGGATGCGTATTCCTATATGTGCAGGGGTGAAGTATTTGCTAATGCGCAGACGGGAAATATGTTATTGCTCGGAATCAATTTATCGGAGAGAAACTGGGGAATGGCACTGCGTTATCTGTTTCCGGTGCTGGCATTTGCGGTGGGAATAGCGCTGGCAGATGTAGTACGGGTACATGCAAAAGATAAGAGCCTGTTTCATTGGCGGCAGCTTTCTGTATTATGTGAAGCACTGGTGCTATTTGTGGTATGCTTTTTTCCACAGAGCATGAATCTGGCAGCCAACAGCTTAACATCACTGGCATGTGGAATACAGGTGGAGAGCTTCCGGAAGATTCATGGAAATGGAATTGCAACCACGATGTGCATCGGAAACTTAAGAAGCGGGACACAGAACTGGTGTGATTTCCATTATACGAAGAATAAAGAATCCGCGTTTAAAGGAATGCTGTATTATGGCATTATCCTGATGTTTATAATAGGGGCGATTATTGGAAATGCCTTTGTGAAATTATTGGCAGAGAAAGCAATTTTGATATGTGCAGCCGTGTTGTTCATGGCATTCATTATGATGTTTGTAGACAAAGAAAAAGCTTTGGAGCAGTAGTATTACTGCTTCAAAGCTTTTTTGATTGCGGTAAAGCTTTCTTTACTGATAACATGTTCCATTTTGCATGCATCTTCTGTTGCGATTTCCTTTGGTACACCAAGACTTTCTAACCAGGTAGAAAGGAATTCATGACGTTCATAAATCATTTCTGCAATTTCACGACCGGAATCGGTAAGATAGATGAAACCGGAATCGGTTACCGTAATATGATTCTTTTCTCTTAAATTCTTCATTGCTATGCTGACACTGGATTTCTTAAAGCCAAGTTCATTGGCAATATCTACAGAACGAACCACAGGAAGCTTTTTGCTCAGCATAAGAATAGTCTCAAGATAATTTTCTGCTGATTCATTTGTTGCCATATAACAACACCCCCATTAATGTTTTTTTCTATAATAATACATGAATTTAGGTAAGTATAACATATTAAGCCGAACATATCAAATCATAAAATGAATCTAAAAAATGCTTCTTAATGATAAAAAATTCTCAAAAACGTTCTTGACAACTAATGATAGTTAGAATATACTAACCAATGAAATGAGAAAAAATTAACAATAGCACAATAGAAAAGAGGAGAGTATGATGCCTTTATCTATGGTAAAAGAAGGAGAGCCGAACGTAATTAAGAAGGTCGGCGGTAAAGAAGAAACAAGAAGATTTCTTGAGAACCTTGGCTTTGTTGCTGGTGGTACAGTAACAGTAGTATCTGAGGTAAATGGAAATATGATTGTAAATGTCAAAGAATCCAGAGTAGCAATTGGAAAAGACATGGCAAATAAGATTATGGTGTAACAGCCAGAAGGAGGAAATTATGAAGACATTAAAAGAAGTAGCCTGCGGTCAGACCGTAAAGGTGAAAAAGCTGTCCGGAGAGGGACCGGTAAAGAGACGTATCATGGACATGGGTATTACCAAGGGCGTGGACGTTTATGTAAGAAAGGTTGCTCCACTCGGTGATCCGGTAGAGGTGACAGTTCGTGGCTATGAGCTTTCTCTTCGTAAAGCAGATGCAGAAATGATTGAAGTAGAATAAATTTTTTTTGCATATAGGTTAGTAAATGCTAACATAAGGAATGCTAAGCTAACATTGAAACAGCCCGACTAACAAAAGAAATATCGGACTAACAGCATAGAAAGGCTCTATGCAGGAAATTCAAAAATGATAAAAGAAAGAAGAAAAGAGGAGTAAAAAAGATGGCGATTAAAATTGCATTAGCAGGAAATCCCAACAGTGGAAAAACCACATTATTTAATGCTCTGACAGGTTCTAACCAGTTCGTAGGTAACTGGCCGGGCGTAACTGTAGAGAAAAAAGAAGGAAAGTTAAAAGGTCATAAGGATGTAACAATCATGGACTTACCAGGTATCTATTCCTTATCACCATATACACTGGAAGAAGTTGTTGCAAGAAATTACCTGATTAACGAACGTCCGGATGCAATCTTAAATATTGTAGATGGAACCAACATCGAGAGAAACCTTTATCTTTCTACACAGTTAATGGAACTGGGAATTCCGGTTATCATGGCTGTAAACATGATGGACTTGGTAAAGAAATCCGGAGACCAGATACATATCGGCAAGCTTTCTAAGAAATTAGGATGCGAAGTTGTTGAAATTTCTGCATTAAAAGGAACCGGAATCATGGCAGCAGCAGAGAAGGCAATCGAAGCTGCAAAACAGAAAGCCGGAGCTCCGGTACATGAATTCTCAGCAGAAGCAGAAGAGATTATCCGCAAGGCAGAAGAAAAATTAGGAAGTGACATTCCGGAAGAACAGAAACGTTTCTTCGCAATCAAACTTCTTGAGAAGGATGATAAGATTGCAGAGCAGATGAAACAGAAAGCAGATGTATCTGCAGAAATCAAAGAAATGGAAGATGCATTTGATGATGATACCGAAAGTATTATCACAAATGAAAGATATGTATATATTTCAAGCATTATTGGTGAGTGTATTACCAAGAATGGCAAGAAAAAACTTTCTACTTCCGATAAGATTGACCGTATCGTAACAAACCGCTGGCTGGCACTGCCAATCTTCGCAGTAGTTATGTGGATTGTATATTATGTATCTGTAACAACAGTAGGTTCTATTCTGACAGACTGGACCAATGATACCTTATTTGGTGAATGGATTATTCCGGCAGCACAGAGTTTCTTTGAAAATATCGGATGTGCAGACTGGCTGACAGGCCTTATTGTAGATGGTATTATCTCCGGTGTTGGTGCAGTTCTTGGATTTGTACCTCAGATGCTGGTATTATTTATCTTCCTGGCATTCTTAGAGTCCTGTGGATATATGGCCCGTGTTGCATTTATCATGGACCGTATCTTCCGTAAATTTGGTCTTTCCGGAAAATCATTTATCCCGATGTTAATCGGTAGTGGTTGTGGAGTTCCTGGAGTTATGGCATCCAGAACCATTGAAAATGACAGAGACCGTAAGATGACAATCATGACAACAACATTTATCCCATGTGGAGCAAAACTTCCAATCATTGCATTGATCGCAGGTGCATTATTTGATGGAGCTTCCTGGGTTGCACCAAGTGCATATTTCGTTGGTATCGCAGCAATCATCTGCTCCGGTATTATCTTAAAGAAAACAAAGATGTTTGCTGGAGATCCGGCACCATTCGTTATGGAGTTACCGGCATATCACTGGCCAACAGTTGGAAATGTATTAAGAAGCATGTGGGAGAGAGGTTGGTCCTTTATTAAGAAGGCTGGTACCATCATCCTTTTATCAACTATCGTAGTCTGGTTCTTAATGAACTTTGGATGGACAGACGGAAGCTTCGGAATGTTAAGCTTTGACGGACTGGAGGGAACCGCTCTGGAAGCTGCTCAGGCAGAATGTATCTTAGCTAAGATTGGTAATGCAGTTGCCTGGATCTTCGCACCTCTTGGATGGGGTAACTGGAAGATGACAGTTGCAGCTATTACCGGATTAATCGCAAAAGAGAACGTAGTAGGAACAATCGGACAGTTATTCGGATTTGCAGAAGTTGCAGAAGACGGAGCAGAAATCTGGGGTAATCTGGCAAGCAGCATGACTGCACTTGCAGCATATTCTTACTTAGTATTCAACTTACTGTGTGCACCATGTTTCGCAGCTATGGGTGCAATCAAACGTGAGATGAACAATACAAAATGGTTCTGGTTCGCAATCGGATATCAGTGTATCCTTGCATATGTTGTATCCTTATGTATCTTCCAGATTGGTTCCTTAATTACAGCAGGAACATTTGGTATTGGAACAGTAGTCGCATTCCTTTTAATCATCGGATTCATTTATCTTTTGTTCCGTCCTTATAAGGAAAGCCAGACATTAAATGTAACAGTAAAAGCAAAATAATCCGCCATAACAGAAAGGAGTGATTACGATGGGTACAGTTATTGTTGGAACTGTAGTTGTAGCAGTCGTTGCACTTATAATTCGAAGCATGGTAAAAGACAAAAAGGCAGGAAAATCACTGCAGTGTGGTGTGAACTGCAAGCACTGTGATGGACATTGCCATTAATCTAGATTGGAGGCAGGCATGACGCAGACGACACAGACCAGAGACAAGATAATCAAGATGCTGAAAGACCGGGGATGCCGGATGACAAAGCAGCGTCGTATTCTTTTGGATATTATCTTAGAAGATAACTGCTCCAGTTGTAAGGAAATTTATTACAGAGCGTCCAAGAAGGACAAAAGCATTGGAACATCAACCGTATACCGTATGCTCAATGCATTGGAAGAGATTGGCGCAGTTACAAGAAAAAATATAATCGTAGTAAATCTGGATGACAAGGCAGAAGAAGCATAGCCCTCGTATCCGAAAAAATTTAAACAATGTAGACAATGTATAAGAAAAGCCCGGAGCAATCCGGGCTTTCCATGTTGAACTTTTACATAAACTGCGTCATCATATCACTGGAATAGACCACGCTGAGAAGAACCACAGCAATGGCAGAAAGGATAATTCCTATGATGGAAGTAATCATTCCGGCAGTAGCCATAGAGTTATTATATGGCTTGGCTTTCTTGGAAAGAATTGCTGCAAAAATGCCCACAATACCAAGCCCAATCAGATAGCCGATGCAGGAAAGTACCAGACTGATAATGCCAAGAACAAGAGATACAATGGAAAGCATCTTAGCTTCGTGTTCATCATCATAAATCGGAACGTTGTTGTAGAGCATCTCTAAGCGGATGCGTCTGGATTTACGCAGCATGACAAACATCGGAATCGCCAGCATGATAAATGACAGGGAATTAATTGCGGAGAAAGTATTGATCTGGGACACAATATTTCCAGCATCGAAAATTCCGGTGGAAAGCAGGCTGGCAAAATCAACAAGGGCATGGAAAATGACAAGCATCCAGAAATTGCGGGTAGATGCATATATCGTACAGAATAAAATACCCATCAAAGCAGCGGAGATAACCTGAATCAGCGCACTTGTAAATTTCACTCCGGAAAGGATATTTACAAAATGCATCAGACCAAAGAGGACGCCGCCTAAAACAATGGCACCGGTAATGCCTTTTCTTGTTTTTGGAAAACTGTTCAGTAACAGATTAAAAATGACACCTCGGAAGACCAGTTCTTCTACCAGTCCAACCAGAAAAATAGCAACTATATAGAATATAATTTCCAAAGCAGTTCTTACATTTCCCACTTTTGACATACTGCAAAGATAAATCTGTGCAATAAGGCTGAACAGACAGTAAACCACAAAGAAACCGCCGGTATATAAACTTCTGAGCCAGCCGGCAACATTTTCCGTAAAGATGCGGGTATAACCAATCACAAAGGTTATAATCAGGAAAACAATCAGAATGATAAATTCTGCGATTGCCTGAAGCAGGTAGTCGTTTTGTTCATTTAATCCCGGAATTTTTCCTAAAACAAAGCCAAGTCCCAACAATAACCCGGTAAAAAGAATAACCGCTACAATAGACAGCACAATTCCAACGGGTGCTGACAGATTTTTAAATTTTTCTTTCATTGTAAAATACCTCTCCTTAGTAAATGAATCAAATATGCGTCCATTATAGCATATATTTCCGGAAGTACATAATGAAATGTAAAAGTTATATAATTCGCTTTTGTGAAAATCATACAAATACAATAGTGTGTTTTATCTAAAATGCTAATTGACAGAAAAAAGTAAAATGTTTAAGCTATTAAGTGATTGTTGAGTAAACAATGGGAGTGTGGGCTATGAAAATAACACTTACATCTTTTATAGAATAAGGAAGTTCATATATGTCGGAATTCTCCGGCAAGTATCCCAAATAATTTATAAAACAATTTAATATAACATAATTGCAAAAATAAGTTGGGAGGATTGCCTGTAAAAAACAGGCAGTTCTCCTGATAAAAGAGGAGCTTAAACATGAAGAAAAGTAATGTGGCAGGGTTAATTGTTATAGCATTATTTGTAATCGGAATAGCTGTTGCATTGATGCAGTATAAAAGAGAACAGACATATTCGGATGAACAGAAAAATGTTCTGGCGTCAGAAAAAGTAGTATTGAGTGCAGATGAGAATTTGTTTGGAATGACAACAACAGATGCACCGGAAAATTATGATATTACCAAGGATTATTATGAGAATTATGATAACGCAGGATTGGAAAAGTATGTTATTCCAATTGCGTTTATGGATGAAGAATCATACATATTTGGAATAAGAGAAACAAAGTATTGCCAGTATGTTTATATAGATGATAGTCAGGATATAGTAGTAGAAATGACTAAGGAGCAAAGGGAAAAATGGATAAGTAAGTTAAAAGAAAAAATAGATGATATATTACAGCAACAAAAAGAAAGTAAAGTATACAATTTTAATTTTGAGAAAGATTATAAAACTTTGCAAATTGATGTTACAAAAGAAGTATTAGACCAAGAGAAAATGACTTCTTTTATGTCTTATCTTACAGCATTGTTATATCATTCGGAGATATATCAGGTCCTTAATGGAAATACAGATTGGGCAGTTCAGGTTATTACAGAGGATTGGGACACCGGAAAAGAATTAATTAATATAGAATATCCGGATGAAGGATTCCGTTTATCGGATGAAAATTGGGAAAATATATAAATTGCTTAGTATGATATTAAGAATGTTTTGATATAAGAGGAAAGAAAAATATGACGAGAGATTTTTCGCCAGGGGCAAAAGAACTGTTAATGCAAATTTTTTCAGATGTGCAGCAGGTTGATACCAGATATATCGGAACAGTTGCAGGACTGGTAACAGCAGGAAATGCAATAATTACATATTTTACAGATTTAGCAGATAATATTAATCCGAATGGTGGAAATCTTGATATAGAAAAATTAAGAACAACACTGGAGGCTGACAGGGAACGATTAGACAAAATGCAGCAGAGTATATTATTTCCGTTTCAAGATTAAATCTGATGTATGATGAATTTGAAGCACTTTCTAAAAAGGAGCAATTAGAGTATATAAACCGTATTGCAGCATGGGTACTATCAATCATTCCGGAAGTAGAATTAGAGGATGGATTATATGAGGTTACAGTTCCACTAGGGGTAGATATGACGGCAACCTATTGTGTCAGCGTGAAGGGAACAACAAATTTTGGAAACCAATCAACGATTAACTTTGCAATAGAGAAACAACAGATAATGCTACAGTCTTTTAAAATATCAAGTGAATATTTGTTTGATAATAAACTTTCAGTAGCAGGAGAATTGAGCGAAGATGGTGAGGCTTCAGTTTCAATTATTGCAACCGAAGGAAATATGGAAGTGTCATTAGGACATGGTATATCACTAGGAACATCAAGTGTGAAGTATGAAATTGAAAAAACTCTTGAAGATAATGTAAAAGTAGCTTCATCTATTGAAGTAAAAAAAGCAAACAATACAGAAATGCCAGAATGGGAGGCAATTCCAATAACGGTAAAAGAAACAGCTATGGAAAGGAATCCTATACCAGAACATGAGTATCAGATAGATGGAGAAAAGGTTCGCAATTTAGCTATAGTTTTAGGAATAGCATATGGCTTGTATTTTTTGACAAAATGGGCAGTTGCAGTGGCATTTATGGCACCCACGGGTGGAGCGTCAATAATGGGTGCTTTGGTAGCTCCATAAGGATTAGGAAAAGAAAAATGAAAAAGAAAAATATAGTAGGGATAATTATTATAGCATTATTTGTAATCGGAATAGCTGCAGCAATGATGCAGTATACAAAAGAACAGATGGTAGCAGAAAAGCCAGAGGTTGGGGAAGAACCGGAGACAGTAGTATTAAGTGCGGATGAGAATCCGTTCGGAGTAGAAATAAAAAAATAAATGAAGATTATGATCTGACAAAGAATTATTATAAAAATTATGATGACACGGGACTGGAAGAATTTAAAATAACAGGAATCTTTACAGATAAAAAGGAATATATCGTGGGATTGCGGAAATCAGGATATTGCAAGTATGCCTGGCTAGATGAAGAAGAGCAAGTAGTATATATTGAGATGACTCAAAAGCAAAAAGAAGAATGGATTGACAGAGCCATAGATGAAATTGATAAAGAGTTGAATTCACTGGAAAGCGAAGAGCTATATAAATTTACAGTTGAAGATGATTATACAGTTATCAAGTTGGATATAGACCAAAGTGCATTGATTGATGAAATGGGAGAAGCACTAATAGTATTAATTTATGATTCTGAACTATATCAGATTTTTAATGGCAATGAGAATTGGTCGATTCATATTATGGTAAATGATATGGAGACACAGAAAGAGATGATGAATATTCAATTTCCAAAAGAAAAATTTCGTCTATCACCAGATATGTGGGAAAAAGTAAAAACAAACGAATGATAAGGAACATATATTTTGAAAATATAGAAGGAAAAGAAAAATGAAAAAGAAAAACATAGTAGGGATAATTATTATAGCATTATTTGTAATCGGAATAGCTGCAGCATTGATGCAGTATAAAAGGGAACAGACAGCATTGGAACAGCCAGAGGTCGGGGAAGAACCGGAGACAGTAGTATTAAGTGCGGATGAGAATCCGTTCGGAGTAGAGATAAAAAAGATAAATGAAAATTATGACCTGACAAAAAATTATTATAAAAATTATGATAATAAGGGATTGGAGAAATTTGTTATACCTAATATTGCAATAGATGAAAGGACATATATTGCCGAGTTAAGGGAATCAGGATAATGTCAATATGGTTATATAGATGAGGAAGATAATATAATAGCAGAAATGACAGAGCAGCAGAAAGAAGATTGGCTTAATTATACAGTAAATGATATCAATAGAATTATAGGACAAGGTGAAGAAGGGTTTTATAGTTTTAAATTTACTCGTAACTATGAAGAACTTCAATTGGAAATTTCAAAAGAAATACTAAATGGAAAAACAACAACACATACAGCACTCGTTATGTCATTGATATATGATTCGGAAATATATCAGGTACTGAATGGAAAAACAGATTGGGCAATACACATTGTTGGAAAAGATTTAGAAACAGGTGGTGAATTAATGAATATAAATTTCCCGGAAGAGGGATATCATATATCTATTGAAAATTGGGACAATATGTAGGCCGGTAATTCTTTTATACAAAAGATAGGAAAGTGAAGATACATAATAATGAAAAAGAAAAATGTAGTGGGGATAATCATTATAGCATTGTTTGCAATTGGAATAGTGGCTGCACTGATAGTATATAAAAAGATGCAGATGGTGCCGGAAAAATCACAGGTCGGGGAAGAACCGGAGACAGTAGTATTAAGTGCAGATGAGAATCCGTTCGGAATAGAGATAAAAAAGATAAATGAAGACTATGATTTGACAAGAAATTATTATAAAGATTATGACAATACAGGACTACAAAAGTATATCATTCCAGTTATTTTTACAGATAAAAGGACGTATATTGCCGAGATGAGAGAGTCCGGATATTGCCAATATGGATATGAAAGTAAAGAAGAGGGACTGGTTGCAGAGATAACAGAGCAGCAGCGAAAAAATTGGCTGGAGTTAACAGAAAAGGATATAAAAAGAGTAATAGAACAAAATAAGGATGAAGAATTATATCATTTTAGAATTAGTGATGATTACAAAATACTTTATCTGGATGTATCAAAAGAAATATTAAACAGTCAAAGTACCTTTACGGCAAAGATGAGCTCACTTATGACTTTGACATATGATTCAGAAATATATCATGTATTGAATGGAAACAAAGACTGGTCATTACAGATTATCGTAACTGATATGGAAACAGGAAAGGAATTGGAAAATATAAAATTCCCAGATGAGGATTATAACTTATCAATTGAAACCTGGGACAACCTGTAAAAATAGGTGGAGCATCAATTGCAACTGCTGCTGTATTACCATAAGAAAATGGAGGAAATAAGAATGAAGAAGAAAAACATAATGGGAATTATAGTGATAGCAATATTAGTGATAGGAATTGTGGCAGCGCTTGTAATATATAAAAAGGAGCAGGCAATACCGGAGAAAACAGAAACAGGAGAAGAAGAGGATACAATTATATTAAGTGCAGATGAAAATCCGTTTGGAATGGAAATAAAAAAAATAAATGAAAATTATGATTTGACGAAGAATTATTACAAAAATTACGATAACACAGGATTACAGAAATTTGAAATTACAGCTATATATACGAATGCAACTGATTTTATAAAAGAAATACGTGGAGCAACTGAGTATTGCCAATATATATATTTGGATGAAAAAAAGAACATTATTATAGAGTTGAATGAAAAACAAAAGGAAAAATGGATAAAGAAAGCCGAAGAAAATATTAGTAATGAATTAGAACAAACAGATGAAGATGAATTGTATAAAATATCGGTTTCGGATGATTATACCGAAGTTAATTGTCAGGTAGCTCAGAAGGCAAACGGACTTACATTTACGGCAAAACTAATGATTATATTTTTTAATTCAGAAATGTATCAGATATTAAATGGGAATGCAGAGTGGTCAATTCATGTTGTTGCAAAGGATTTATCTACAGGAGGAGAGTTGGTAAACATTGATTATCCGAAAGAGGTGTTTTCTATAACAGAAGAAACCTGGGACAACCTATAAAAAATGAAATTGAACGGGAGAGAAAATATGATGAGAGATTTTTCACCTGGGGCAAAAGAACTGTTAATGCAATATGTTGATGATGTTATTGCTTCCGGTGTATGGGAAACAATTGGGAATGGAAAAGGAGAGTTTAATCAGGCGGGACAGGACTGGTTGAGCAAACTTGGTATTTCAGACTATTTGGATAATATGGAAGGATATTATCAGAATATTATAAGCAAGCATTCTACAACAAAAGAAGAGATTGAGCAAATTTTTTCAGATGTACAGCAAGTTGATACCAGATATATCGGAACAGTTGCCGGACTGGTAACGGCAGGAAATGCAATAATTACATATTTTACAGACTTAGCAGATAATATTAATCCGAATGGTGGAAATCTTGATATAGAAAAATTAAGAACAACACTGGAGGCTGACAGGGAACGATTAGACCAAATGCAGCAGAGTGTTGTAAGAAATTTAATTAAAGATGGAAAGGCAGAAGAAGCGAGGAAGTCTACGGATTTGACGAATTTGGTAATGATATTCGGACTGCAAAAGATATCTTTAAAGATTCTTTACAAAGCTTTGGATTTACCGGTTATCAGATGGACAGCGTTGGTGTACTATACTTTGCACAGGCAAGACGATATGATGCCGGAGTTGGCAGATTTATCAGTGAAGATTTTATAAAGGGGCATATTGCTGCGCCATATACAATGAACCATTACAACTATTGCTGGAATAGACCGTTGGATTTGGTTGATTTGAATGGTATGGAACCAGTAATAAATATAGTAGACGAATTTAATAATATAGGAAAAAGTAAGTCGGAAGAAAAAAGCTTGATAGATTTTCCTGACGAATTTTTGGGTGGAATGAACAAAGAGGAGAATTCAATTCCAGAGGAGTATGATATTAAGAAAATATTAGAAATCCCGATGAATGAAATCAATGAGCAGGAAAAAGCAAGTAATAATGATAATGAGAGTAATAATACGGATAAAAATGATGATAGTGACAAAGATATCCCGATTGGTGTGCTGGGATTATCAGGAAGTATTGGGGCTGGAGCATATATGAGTGGAAGTGTGCAAGTTGTGTGGGATTTAAATGGTAATATTGCATTACAGGTTTCTGGTGGAACTGGAGCAGAAATCGGTCAATCCGGAAATGGAAGTATTTTTTTGGGGGGTGTACAAGGCACAGGCAATAAGTGAATTGAATGGTTATGGGTTAGAGGAAGGTGGAACAATAGGTGAAGGTTTAATCATTGGCGGAGGCGCATGGCAAGCGTGTGATGATAATGGAGATGTAAAACATAATGGAGGATATATAAGTGTTGGACTAGGGGAAGAGGGTACTTTGGCATCTGGTCATGTAACTATGTCTAACACTTGGACAGTCTGTTCAGGTAATATATTTGAATGGTGGAATAGTTTGTGGGAAGGAGAAGAACAAGGATGCTTAGAATAAAAAACAGGAAAGAGCAACTCATGAAAAGATTTCGTTGTTTTTCAATAGAAATAGCAATTTTTTGGACAATTATTTTAATATATACTTTAATAAGTAAACATTATGTAAAGTATTATTATATACATTTGTCACAGGTTGCTGCAAGTATACCGAAGGAATATATGAATAGTGAAGAGTCTGAGCGTTACAAAACGGATAATGAATTTCTAATACAATCAAAGGAAAACACCTATATGATTTATGGAATTGAATTGTCCAATGTTGATGAAAGCAGCTTGATAACTTTCCTGGATGAAGAGGATTTAAAAAAGTTAAAGTCAGCAAATTCATTCAGTCAGATATTAGAGGGAATCCAGGATGGAGTAGGATTCCTGTGGGGAGATGTGACCGCAGGAAATACGGAGAAACCATCTTATATAATTTATTATTTCTCTTCGGTAGAAAAAGGGCAGGATGAAGATTATCAGGTATACATTATGTTTTATATAAAGGGAGACTTGAAATATATGGAGATATGTATAATGGATGAAGAGCATGCTTTATCAGAAAAACAGAAAGAACATATGGAATTGTTTACCAGATGATGTTAAAAGGTGACTTGGTCAGTTGCAGACTTCAATATGGAGATGAGGCTATGGTGAAAAAGGGCAAAGCAATTTTAAAACAAACAGGAGCAGGAATTTTTTCATATGTTTTGTTCTGTTTAGGTGGAGCATATGAGAGTTATTATCGTGGAGCCAATATGGGCTTTACAGCATGTATAGCAGTGTGTGTAATAGCTTTTATTATTTTGGGGGCAGTAGTTTCATTTATAAGAAAGGAATACGATTATAGAAAATACAATGCACATATATGTTTATTTATTTCGCTGGGACTTTTGATACAAATAATGGTGCAGGGAAATTTGCCGCCTGAAAAAAGCACAGCAATTTGTATTATAAGTTATGTGATTTCTATAATATTGGGAATTTGGGGGGCATTATTAACAACTGGAAAAATAGTAATAAAAAATAAAAATGTAAGAAGTACGTTAAAAATTATAGAAACAATGAGTTTATTTTTATTAACGTGTTTGTGTGTGGTAGGAAGACGATTTTTTGGACGCAGAGGAGCAGTATTATTCAATGCATTAGGAAAACAAAAAAGTTCAGTATTTTTTTTGTGTTGTATTATGATTGTAATGATGGTTGCAGCATTTATAAGTGCATTTGTAAAAGTAGATATAATTGCGAGACCAGACTTTTATAAATCCAGAAATGAAAATAGTAATTAAAACATTACTTTTATAGAATGGGGGAAAAAAGATGGTAAAGAGTAAAAGAAGAGCAAAGGTAGTTATAGGTATTATTATTCTTATTTTTATAGTATTAGTTATATTTCTTAAAATGAAATACGGTACATATGGATTACATGATTTTAATTGTTTTTTCCGTCAAAGCAAACAGGAAATTTTAGAAAAAGAAGGTGACCCTGTTAGCAGAGAAAAATTATATGGAAGTTGCGAGGATATTAAATTTGAAGATATAGAATATACCTTTATTGGAAATTATCCGGAAAGTGTTAGAATTACGGATCCTGGTATTCGATTTGGAATTTTACAAATTGGGGTAGGCTCATCAAAAAAAGAAGTTATGCTGGCATATGGATTAAAGAAAACTTTAAGTAATGAAGAAGAAAATGAATATGCGGTTCAAAATGGTATTTATTCAACATCATTCTATTTTGATGAAAATGACAGAGTATATAAAATTGCATGTGGAACAGGAGTATAGCGCGGAATGAATTCAAGGGAGAAGAACAAGGATGTTTAGAGTGAAATATATGGAGATATGTATAATGGATGAAGAGCATGCTTTATCAGAAAAACAGAAAGAACATATGGAATTGTTTACCCGCTGATAAAGAAAAATGCAAATACATTAGGACAAGCGGCAAGGGGATGAATGGAGATGGCAACATATTATGCTTTTGTTATTTATTGTATGGAAGTGATTGCTCTTTTAGGATGGATAATAATTTTATGTAAAGCCAATGGCGGAATTATATTTGAAGTGCAAACTTTTCGAAATAGTCAAAAAGAGATAGAGGTATCACCAAGAGGAGTCAGAATTTTTTCTAAGTGGGTTGGAGGAATATCCGGGATAATTATGATTGGCATTTTGGGAAAGGTGATTATGCCGGACATTCTATGGATACCGAATATATTGAAAGAAAAGTCTGCTGCAATGCCAAAAGAATCTGCTATGCTTACGGGAGTGATATTTTCGAATTATAAAGGAAAAATAGCATTTATTTGGATAGTAATTATTATTATGTTATTTGTTATGATAGAAAAAAGGGTGTTACGAACATTAACAAAAAGAGTGAAGGAAAAGAAAGAGTATACCGAAATCTATTTATGGGGAAGGGAATACTCAATTTTGCTTTTGCTGCAGGCATTTGTAACATCTGTATGTTTGCTTATATTGGTAGGCTGCCTTACAGGGGGCTATACAAAATCTGTTGAGAAAATATGGAAAGTTTCTGTATGGGTTGAGTATGTTCTGGTATTCATTAACGGAATGTATGCACACCAGAAATTATTCATTTTTAAGAATGGAATTGTTACATATCATAAGTATCGAAAAGAAAATTTTGGTATAAAAGAAGATTTGGAAATTGTTATAGAAAAAAGTAATAGAGTACAAGTCAAATTTAAGGGGAAAGAAATATCGATATTAGAATGTACAGCAAATTCAAAAAGAGAATTAGTAAATGTGCAGGAAATGCTGTTGGCAAGCAGAAAAGAGCGTATAGAAGAAATTGGAACAGATGCGAAAGTGGCTGCAGAAAAGGAGAATGATACAGTTGATGAAACGAAAAAGCCAGAGCGAAAAATAGATTTTACTAGTCTCCCAAATAACGGCAAAGTGCAAGTGGCAAAAGAGCGATTTATGATATACGAAGAAAAAAACAATAAGAAGATACTTTATTTATGTAAGGGAACTGAGAATTGGTATATAAAGAGTGCAAAATGGAGTATAGAGAGTAATGGTAATACTTTAAATATTAAGAAAAAAATTACATTTGCTCAAGCATTCTATATCTCCTTTATGACAGGTTATATTATAATTGCGGTATTGGCAATGATGTTGGGGATAGTTGCACTTTTTAGTCAGGATATGGTTTTTACGGAGAAAACATTATTTGTTTGTATGGCTTTAGTAATAGATTCTTTGTGTATTTTTTTATGCTATATAGTGAATAAGACTTTTAATATAGAGCCTGTTAAGTATTTATATAAATATTTGGACGATATTCAAAGAGAGTATAAAGGTGTATAAATTCAAGGGAGAAAAATTAAGTAATGCCGAATAGATATATTATTATGTTAACAATTACAACAATTGGAATGATTTTAGCATGTAGAGTGAGAAACTGTGATGAGAGATTTAGGAGAATAGTGATTAATGGGAAAATAAGGAATTTGTTTCTATTTCCAGTAGCAGTTTACAATCAAACGACAATTTTTTCCATGGTTGTTTGTGTGAGTTATGAAATGCTAATTGGTTTGGCATTATTTTCTATCTATTTGCTTAATGCAAAAGCATCAACTGTATGCTTTTTTTGGGGAGCTTTTCAAATATTTTTTGCATGTGTGGCTGCGACAGTGGAATGCTTTGCAGAGTGGAAAAAACAAGAAGAAATGAAAGAAAAAATCAAATACTTTATATTATCCATTTGTTTTATGATTGCATCCATTGCTTATTTAGTAATGGAAATTTGCAAATTTGCGAATATTTAGAGCCAGTAAACTGAAAAATTGCATGCGGCGAGGTTAGGAGAACAAATGCAAAAGAGTAAACAAAAATATCATATCTCTATGGAAAAGTACAATATAAAAAAGGGGTTAATAGTGTATACATGCATTGTTCTCGTTTTTGGTGGATGTATACAGGCAATTAATGATAAATATATAAAAGAGCAACTAACATTGTTATTTGTGGATTTGCTTTTAATAGAAGCGTTTTTGGCAGTGACATTTTCTGTTCAGTTTTTTCAAGATGGATATATTATTCGACATGATGAAATCGTATTTTTTCATAAATTCAAAAAGAACAGAAAAAAATTGAAGAAAATAGAAGCTGTTGTGATATCGAATGCATACATATATTTTCATGGAACAAATCCAATTAATATGTGGAAAAATGGAAAAATAATTCCTTGTCCATGGTTTACTTTATTTTTTGAAAAAATAGATCCAATGGAGGTGGGGTTATATCCAGATAAAGTGACTTCCATTGAAATAGAGAATAAAATATTTAAATCTAAGCAAAAAGTGGGCTTTATCTACCAGAAAGATGTAATTGATGAAATAATGGAAAAATACACAGGAAATATATATATTACAAAGTCGCTATATCTAAATTTTAAAAATGAAATAGATGAAAGAGCAGCAACAAAGTCAATACATATTATTTGAATTATGATGAATGGGATGGAAATGTATTTGAAGCACAAACTTCTGTGAATAGTTAGAAGGAGATAGAGGCATCGCCAAGAGGGGCAGGATACAATGGAAAAAATACAGGCTTTTTTAAAGACAAAAAAGAAATACGAAGCTAATTTATGGAATGATCAGATAGGATTTTTCCTAATAACAATTATCTTTTTAGGGGTGCAAATATTGAATTCATGGAAGGTATTGGCAGTCTGTACCATAATAGAAATTTGTCTTCTGATTCTTTGTTGGAGGATGGAGAGGAAAAAATATGGAAGTGTATTTTGCAGTTTTGTTCATGGAGAAATTTTAGGGCTGATTTTTTTAGTAGATGGATGGTGCTTTATTGGGTTAATGAGAAAACCAAATAATTATTTAATGATAGGAATAGTGGGAACAACACTGATTGCATTGTGTTATTTTGGACGCTTTTGGTTAGTAAGAAAACGAATACATGACGGATGGTATGAAAACGGAAAGAAAAAAGGATCAAATGGTAAAGAAATTGCCGCATCAGTTGCAATAATGACTTTTATGACACTAAGATTATGCAGAAACCAAACCGGGTCGAAACTGGAAAGCATGGGTCAAAATGAGACATATGCAATTGTAGTTGTACTACTTTTTGCACTTGCAATGTTCACCTCTTTGTGGGTCGATGCTGGTATGATGTATTATTATTTCAGAAAATATGAACGGGTTAA
Organism: Roseburia sp. AF20-18LB; assembly: GCF_003461185.1. Lineage (NCBI taxonomy): Bacteria > Bacillati > Bacillota > Clostridia > Lachnospirales > Lachnospiraceae > Roseburia > Roseburia sp. AF20-18LB. The sequence goes on along the minus strand of NZ_QTWP01000003.1, from coordinate 369,083 downwards.
TAAAAAGTAGAAACATTTTGCCTTGATAAAAATGACAGAGTATACAAAACTGTAGGTGGAACAAGAGTATAGTTCATTTTAAAATTAGTGATTAGAGCTGGTGAAAACAGATGATGAATAAACAAACAAAAATATTATATTTCAGTAGTATATCACAATGTAATGAGAGGGCTGGCAATATATTGTGGTCTAATTTTAGGAATAATTGTTATATTAAAACTTACTGGTGACAGATATGGAATTGTGTCAATTCTTGTCCTGCTTGAATACGTAGGGATTGCGTTCTTATTAGTTTATGGAATCGGGTTCTTCATAGATGGATATTACATTCAGGATGAGAAAATAGTTTATTATCATAATTTTAAAAGACGAAAGAAAGATTTATCTGAAGTGAAGTCAGTTATAATATCCAATATCTATCTTTATCGACGAAATTTAAGAGTAAATATATATAAAAATGGCAAATTCGTTCATTGTCCGTGGATAACACTCTTTTTTGAAGAAATTGATGCGGGATTATTGGTTAAAGATAGAAAAGAACTAAATACACTGAAGGTTGAACATCAATTATACAAGAATTGTTCTAAATATGGTTTCATTTATAAAAATAATATGGACAAGTTTTTAATGAATTTTACCGGAGAGGTATATATAGCTAAAACCGTATATTTAAATTTTGAAGAAGAAATGAAGAAATTATTTGGAGCAAAGGTGATATATATTATTTCGGATATGGGAGGAGAGAATTAGAAGAGGAAAAGTTGTTTGGTATTTTTACAAATCAGATAAACATAGTTAAAAGAAATGGAACAGAATATCGATTCTTTTTAGAAAAAAGGAATAAGGTAGTAGAGTTTTTACAGACGAGGTGATAAAGAAAATGCACTTATTCATAAAATGTATTATGTTTTCTGTCTGGATGTGGTTTATAGTTAGGTTTTCAGAAAAACCGTCAGGCAGAAGAAAAATTTGGATAGATAATCGATTCTTATATGTATTTACCTGGTTGTGGCATTCTTATGGAGAAATTTCGATTATGGGGTTGATGTATGCGATAGGTGTACAGGTAGTTGATATTATTGGAGTCGTTTTTTATTTATTGATGCCATTAAATAGAGAAATAATATGCATTTATTGGTTAAAGTTTCTTTTGGGAGTTCTGTTTTGGGCTGCTGGAATTGGAATATTTGATATGGCAAAAAATGCAGAAGAGAAAAGAGAAAAAATTCTACTGTATTTTAGTTGTTTTTCAGTTTTAGCTTTTGGGATATGGTATGCATTATATTTAATACTGGCGGATTTTATAGGATTATTTTAGACGAGGTGATAGTATGAAATATTTTTTAATTATATTAATAATTTTAGCATTTGTGATAGGAATTTTTGATTTAAAGTTTATGCTTGAATGTAAGAAAGAGCAGAAAAATAATAAAGCAGAAGCATTTATCTATGTAGGGGATAAAAAAATAATATGGATATTCGGAATTCTGTTTTATATAATTAGCGTTTTGGAATGGGTGATTCTGTTATTTTCATTAGAAATAGCGTCACTATTTCTATTTCTTTTTTGCTGCTGTATGGTTCAACTTGGTTTTGCAACATTTTTGTGTCAGCATTTTACATATTCGGCAGTATTTATAAAGAAAAATGAAGTATTTTACTATGCAGAAAGAAAACTAAAAAATATCCCAATCGGGCAAATCACCGGGGTTAGTGCAATGCCGGGAAATGTGGCATATCTGTTTTTTAATGAAAAAAAGGAAAGCCTGTTTGAACTTCAAATGAAAAAAGCTAATGCGAGAAAAATGCTGGAATATATCATAGATAGACAGCAGAACAATTAGAAGAACGAAAAGGAGCAGATTGCGATGGGAATCAGGGAAAAGTTGCATCTTTTTAAGAATAAAGATAATGCGGAGGAAAATAGTTCCAAAGAGGCAGCAAGAAAGTGTGTATTAAAAGTACAGGATAAGTTCCGCCTTAGAAATACAGATGATATCGTGGTTGTAGGTGAACTGAAGGGAAAAATACAGGTGGGTGATGCTGTCTACATGAGTAATTTTTCGGATGATGATGGAGAAATACTGGTGACAGTAGTGCTCGGAATAGAAGTTGGACAGGGAAAAACTGTGCGTGAAGCAGAAAACTGTCGGGTAGGATTGAAATTGGAGCAGACTGGAACTTATCCGATAAAATGCGGAACAATGATATATTCAAGAGCGACAACTGTAGAAGAAGTACATGATGCCTATATTTCTGGTCTGGGAGATACTTATGTATCGTCAAAACAACTGGTACTTTCACAGAAAGAACTTGATGAGTTAAGCATTACGGATTGTTCAGAAATCTGGCGTTTGTATGCGTGGTATAAAACGAAAGTAATTCCGGCAAAGGATGATGCTGAAAAAGAAGAAGTCCGAAAGAGGATTGGTGTAATTGCAAAAGCCCTTGTTCAAAAGGTATTGGAAGCACCTGCTATTTATTGCGTATACAGTAAAATCACAGGAGAGCCGGCACTTTTTTCCCAGACAGTAGACCGACAGGATGGCACATATATGTGTACACCACCTGATATCTGGATTCTGACTAAGGCATATAAGGATATATTTAAAGTCAGATTTCCAGAAGAACGGTATGAAATCAGAGAGATTAAAAACGATGATTCCCATAAGGCAATTTACAATTTCCTTGGATACTGTTTTTATATGAACGGTGCCTGTGGAGTCAAAGTGGTAAATGAAAATACGGCAATAGCAGCGCCGGAATTTGTTCCGGAGCCGGACTACAGCAATATACCGGAAATTAGCGTTCCGGTTACTAATCCTGACCTGGTAAGATGGATGCTTCTGATTGCTCAGCTTGGGCAGCCGGTAACAGACGAGCAGAAACTTATTTACAAATTATATTTTAGATTTCTGTCCATAGAAATGACAAAAGCCAGATTTATTATTCCAACTAAAACGTCAGCAGATTTTCCGGAGCCGGATGAAAATGGCAAAACGGTACTGAAAAAGGATATGCAGATTTCACTTCCGACCATAGAAGGAAAGCATAATAATGCAGCGGTCAGAATGTATACGGACTGGAAGCGGCTGCAGGATGCTATGGGAGATGGCTGGAAAGGAATGGTACAGTCGATAGAAGGAATCATCGACCAGTTTGACTGTGCCATCAATCTGACGGAGCATGAGAAAGCCGGCTGCTATGTAGACAAGGAAATGTTCCGGGAAATGCAGTCCTTTGAAAAAGATTTCCAACAAAATAATTGACAAGAAATGACAAAGAGAGTAATCTATTAACAGAAAAAGTAATTTGATGAATGGGAGTATGAGTTATAAGCGATAGTTAGTACAAATATCACATAATTCAGATATGTTGGAATTCTCCAGCGGTAATCCCCATTTGAGACTAAACTAAAATACATAGGTAGTGTAACTGATGCTGTGAAATATAGTTCAGTGTTTATTTGTGTATTTGGAAAATTTGTATTCAATAATAGCCAGATGAGTGGAGAGAAATCTTTGAGGGGTCTGGTTGATATGAAAATGATGGATAATCCGGTATTATTCATCAGAAAAGAAATTATTTAAATTTTTACCATTCATTCATAGACAAATAAGAATACGGGGGAATTATTATGAACTCCAAATATACTACACTGATAAATGGCAAAATCATAACAGAAGATACCATTTTAGAAAACAGCGTTTTACGAATCAAATCAGGGTATATTGATAAAATTGTAGATTGTAATGAAAATATAGAATATGGTGAAGTTATTGATTGTGCCGGTAAATTTATTATGCCAGGTTTAATAGATATTCATTCTGATGTTGTTGAAAATATTATAGTTCCACGTAAAGGCATAGTTTTCAACAATTATACAGCTCTTAGCGAAGTTGATAAAGAACTTGCTAGTCAAGGAATTACGACTATGTATCATTCAATTTCAATCGCAAATTCAACTATTTGCAATAGAAAACGTACTTTATCTGTAAAACAAATGATTGATATAGGTGATGACATATTTAAATACCATAAAGAAATGCTAATAAATCATCGTTTTCATGCTCGCCTTGAACTAAATACCATTGAAGCGTATTCCCCAATATTGGAACGTTTAAAAAGTGGAGTAATACACGAGTTATCATTGATGAATCACACTCCTGGTCAAGGACAATATTCCAGTTTGGAGGTTTTTAAAGTTGAAATAAGAAAACAATATGGAGACATATCCCCTAAAAAAGTAAATGAAATTATATGCGAATGTCAAAATAAGCCTTTATTGTCTCAATGTCAAATACAAAATCTTTTAAAGACTGCGCAAAAAAACAATATTCCAATAGCATTTCATGATGTTGAACAAGAATCACAACTTAAATTTATGAAAGAAAATGGAATCCGTATTTGCGAATTTCCTTTAAATTTTGATATTGCCAAAAAAGCTCATGAACAAGGATTCTATAATCTTGTCGGTGCTCCCAATATTATGAAAAACGGTTCTCACAATAAAAATGTTTCAGCGTTAGATTTAATTAAGGCAGGATATGCACATATAATATGTTCAGATTACTATACCCCTGCCTTATTGCAAAGTATATACACAATTGCTCAAAAAACAAATATACCACTATATGAAGCTGTGAAATATTCAACTCTTAATCCTGCCATTGCATTAGGAATTCAGGATGAATATGGTTCTATTGTTATTGGAAAAAGAGCAGATATAATTATTGTTTCTAATGATGAAATCATGCCAAAAGTATATAAAGTCTTAGTGAATGGAAAGGTTAAAATAGCATTGAATTATGGGTGAGTTATACAATTTTGAGAAAATATTTTCCTTGTTAGATAATTTAAGTAACTTTCAAAAATCAAGAATTCCACTATGTGCTGCTGAAAATGTTATTTCAAATTTTTGCAAATTACCACTAGATGGAGATATTCAGGAACGATATATTATGGGAAATTACTATACATATTCTGAAAAAAATAATTTTATTGGAAGCCAATATCTTGTTCCAATATATGAACAAATTCATAATGTATGCAAGTTGCTATTTGATACAAAATATACAGATGCGAGGACGTTAAGTGGTATGAATTGTGTAACAATGCTGCTTATGTCGCTTACCAATAGTGGTGACAAGATTGCTATTTTATCCCCTGCAAGTGGCGGACACCCCTCTATTCTGCCTGTTTGTGAAAGATTAGGTTTGCATGTATATGAATTACCTTATGATTATATCAATTTTGATTTAAATTACGAAGAAGCAAACTACATTATAGAGGCTGAAAATATACACTATATTTTATTGGCTCCATCAGATATAATTAAACCTATGGATATACAAAACTTAATGCTTGATAACAGCATTCTGTTGTATGACATAAGCCAAATTATGGGATTGATTGCCGGAAAACAAATTAGTAATCCTCTTAAAATATCATCTAATGTTGTTTTATTGGGTGGAACGCATAAAACATTACCGGGACCTGCGTCAGGACTTATTATGACAAATAATGAAGAAATCCATCAAACAATTGAAAGGAACATAAACCCAAAGTATTTGCGACACACGCAAATGCATCAAGTAATAAGTCTGCTGCTTGCTCTTATAGAGAACGAAGTATACGGGCAGGAGTATGCCAAAAATATAATATTGACAGCTAACATTTTAGGGGAAATTTTAGAGAAAAAAGGCTTTCAAATGTTGCATCCGCAAGAATATTACTCAAATACGCATCAGTTATTTATAAAGTGTGCCTCTGATGAAATGAATCAGATATATTATAATGCTTTAAAGTATGGAGTAACATTAAATACCAAAGGAAAAAAATTATTTGATAATACAGGTATACGTCTGGGTACACAAGAAATAGCTCGTTATGGCTGGAAGGAAGACGCATTAGAATTGATTGGAGATATCCTAAATGAATTAAGAACAACCACGCCTAATGCACCTTTTATTGACCATATAAAGCAAAAACTTCCACCAAAAAAAATTATGTATACGTTTCCTGATGACGTAATTGATAACTTTAAGCTACATCTACATAAGGAATAAATTTAAACTCTTGTATGCTATATAAGAATTTTCGATACATACATCTACAGCGGACATATATTCTAGTCGAACAAATTCTGATAGCACACTTGCATCTGGGGTTTCATTTTGCAAAAAACTTAATATCATTTCGGCTAATAACTTGTTGGTATACAAGTTATTAGTCTCACTTTCTCGAAATGTTTCAATTATTGCAGAAATTAATTGCTCAGATACGTAGTTCCCGATTGAAATATTAAGAACAATTAATGCAATTTGAGAAAGTGTTTTTAAGTTATAGTCGTTATTTTGTTTTGAAAAAGCTAAGGCTTTATTGTAATGTTCCTTTGCTTCTTCATATTTTTCGAGTTTCCTATAATATTCTCCAAGTTCAAAATATGTATTATATTGTAACCTCTTTTTTTGAACCTTATATTCATTTAGTGCCTTTTGTAGTAAATTAAATTGCAATTCAATATTCGTGTTTAACATTATTCTAACATATCGTGATTCTAATTTGTTGAAAGAATTTTTGGTACCTTTATACATTCCAGAGGGTAAATTATGAATTCTTCTTACTATTTTATTATGGAGTTCCCTTGCATTTTCGACCTTGTTTTGCAGCATATAAATATTCAATTTTTCCATCATGCTTTTTAAAATTTCACTTTCTCTTCCAAGTCTTATTGCGGCTTCAATAGATCTATCATAATAATCAATAGCGCCATCCAAGTCGTAACCCTTATGTCTCAAAGAATGCGCAATCCCCCATAAACATTTGGCTTCATATTTTTGAAATAATTCATTTTCTCCAATATTATTTAATAAGATATTATAGGTTTCTATTGACAAATCATATTCATTTTGTAAATGATAAAGTTGTGCTGTTAAAAGTGAAAATTTAAATTGCAATATTGTTTCAGGATTATTTGCGGAAATACGACATGTATCAATTACCTCCCTTGCTGCCGGATAATTACCAACTCCTATTAGTCCTGATACATAACCATAAATCACATATAAAAATGTCTTTGACTCAATTCCAGAACGTTGATTGTTCCAATCGTATAATAATTTATAGTGCTCCCCTAAAAGCAAAAGAAACGAATACTTTTCTCCATCAATTGCCTTTTCAATTACTCTAATGATTTCAGAATTTCTATTCTCATAATTCAGCATTAATAGATAATACGTTTTTTCAAATATTTTATTGTCGTTATTATAATAATTATATATCAATCCTATGATGTCCTTTTCATTATTGCATTTCTTGACTATATAATTTCTGAATAGCTCATGCATTTTTATATTTGCATTTGCTTTATCATATTCTATAAGAGAACTATTTTCTAATTCTTCTAGATCATTTTCGGAAATTGAACACATAAAATGTTGCAATAGTTGAAATTTAATAATAGCATTTGTAATACTTAAAAATGCTATAAAAAGGGCAATTTGTTTACTTTGAGATGACAAATCATCAAAGATTCTTTCCAAATATTTATCTATTCGTTCACCGCTAAAACTCAGATATTCTTCATTGTTTTTCAAAAATAGGCTTACAAAAATCGGAAGACCTTCGGAAAAAGATAAAACTTTCTGAATCATATTAGGAGGTATGTCACAATTATTGTTCTCGGCAAAATCAAAAATATCATTCTCATCAAATGTATTTAATTGCACATATTTGATAATATTTTCATTTATTGAATTTATAAACGGCTGTTTTTCAATTGAACCAACAATAACACAAAATTTAGGTGAATGGCTAAATAAAATATCCACAACTGTTTCAATTTCTTTACCCAGTGCATTCGTATTTACATTATCTAATACAATATATATCTTTTTCTTGCGTAGTGTCTTTGATAGCAGTTCATCGATATATTGTGCGAATGTTACATCTTTGGTAGCTACAGTATTTAGTATTTGCTCTACTATAGAAGCGTTTCCGTAACTTGCTAATTCAATGTATGTGGCTATTCCTTTGCCAATTTTTAATTTTTTCCTCGTTTTTTTATTCAAACGATTTAATTTATGATTAACTGAATCACAAAAAAATCTTAAAAAAGCACTTTTACCAATACCTCTTTTCCCATAGACATTGATTATGCGTGCGTTACTATTGACTGCACGCTGGAGTTCATTTAAGCTGCCTAATCGATCTGAAAACACTCCTCTTGCAATATAATATGTATTTAATTCTATTTTTTTATTTTCAAAATAGCGTTTGGTAGCCTTAATAGTCGCCCACATTGTTCCAGCGACAGTTGCTAATACACCAAAAATAGCGCAAAAAAGTTCTATAATATCTTTCGATTCATAATTCATAGTTGCTCCTTATATTAATGTTAAATGGAAATTATAGTCTTGTATAACGAATATGAAATTCCCGATACTTTGCCCAAATATAATAATCTTTGATTTTATAACTTCTTTCCAACGGATAATACCGGATTATCCATCATTT
>NZ_QTWP01000003.1:193806-360556 GCF_003461185.1 Roseburia sp. AF20-18LB | reverse complement strand
CAACGGATAATACCGGATTATCCATCATTTCAAGCCATAATAATCCATAATTAACAATTCCAAACAGCGCTCGTTTAAATTCTGCTATCCTCATCTGTCATTTCGTGTTACAATAATTTCGCACAGAAAAATCCACATGAGAGGATGTGAACATCATGTGTAATTTGAGTCAGGGAATAAAAGAAGATGGGATGGCAGAAATCTTTGCACGCATGAGCAGAAAAGGTTATTCACCAGAGCAGATTGCAGAGATGACAGATACAGACGTAAGAGAAGTAAAAGCACTCCTGCAAAGAATAAAATAGAAATATAATATAGAATAAATATACCCCCCTAAAAGGACTGTTAGAAAGGCAAAAACACCGTAAAAATGCTGCCAATTCTAACAGTCCTTTTCGATTTTTACCCCACCCTGAAATCCTTCCTCGGATGCTTGTTTATCAGAATGTCCCGCTGCTTTGCTGTGGAGACATGGGTGTAGATTTCCGTGATGTGGATGGAACTGTGACCCAGCATTTCCTGGATGTAGCGGATATCCACATCGGCTTCTAAGAGGCTGGTGGCGAAGGTGTGGCGGAACATGTGCGGAGTGATGTGCATATCAATGGAAGCAAGGCTGCAGTATTTCCGGATGGTTCGGCGGACGTACTGGTCGGAGAGCGGACGTCCTGCCTGGTTGACGAAGAAGCGGTTGGTACGCTTAATATCAGGAAGGTAACATTTCCGGTATTCCAGCAGGGTGTGGACAACATCGTCATTGCCAATCTGGAGGAGCCGCTCTTTGGAACCTTTGCCGAAGATAAGCAGAGTCCGGTTGGAAAGGTTGATGTCATCCGGTGTGATGGAACACAGCTCAGAGATTCGGATGCCGGTGGCGAAGAGCAGCTCGATAACAGCAGCATCCCGGAGCGCATTTTTACGCTGGAAATCGGTGGCAGCGTGGGAGTATTGGTGATAGATAGAAGATAAAAGCAATTCAATCGTAGGAAGCGGAATGGTTTTAGGCAGAATCACCGGTTCCCGGAATTTGATATGCAATTTGTTAAAAGGGTTGGAGACAATGCGGTCGCGGTAGTCGAGGTAGTGGAAAAAGGCTTTGAGGGAGGCAAGCTTTCGCTTTACGGTTTTGGGCTTGAATTGTTCATGAAGGGTGGCAACATAGGACTCTAATATAGCAGGAGAGATGTCAGATATACTGGAAGCAGAAGGAAAGGCAGCCGCAAGGCTGGTACCAAACTGTGTAAGGTCGATGCGGTATGCTTTTAAGGTTTTGCCATCAAGGCGTTTCTGGGTGCGGCAGTAGGTTAAATACTGGTTCATTTCAAAGTTAAAATTATGCATAATAAATACTCCTTTGTATGTGGCAGGAGGCTGTCCTGCCTGAATATAGATATAAGAGTATATCATAGAAAAATTTTTTATAAAAATTTCCAACTTCATATTGACAATTTGAAATCCCAAGCGTATTATGAACATATGAACAAATGCTCATATGTTGAAACGAGCTGGAGGTGAGAGGATGGCAATGAACGATGTAGAATGCTGCGAAGAAAACTGCATTCATGCAGAGCTTCTTAAGAAGGCACGGGAGAAGATGCCGGATGAAGATGAATTATATGATCTGGCAGAGCTTTTTAAAGTATTTGGTGATTCTACCAGAATCCGGATCCTGTTTGTATTATTTGGCTCGGAAGTATGTGTGTGTGATCTGGCAGAGACGTTGAACATGACGCAGTCAGCAGTATCCCATCAGCTTAAGATTTTAAAACAGGCGAAGCTGGTCAGCAGCAGGCGGGAAGGAAAATCCGTATTTTATTCACTGGCAGATGAACATGTAAGAACCATTATCGACCAGGGCAGAGAACATATTGAAGAATGAGGAGGATATTATAATGAAGAAAAAATTTAAATTGGAAGACTTAGACTGTGCAAACTGTGCAGCAAAAATGGAAGAAGCAATCAAGAAAATCCCGGGAGTCAATGATGCAGTAGTAAGCTTCATGACACAGAAAATGACCATCGATGCAGAAGATGAGCGTTTTGAAGAAATTATGGATGAAGTAGCCAAAGTATGTGCAAAGGTAGAACCGGACTGCCGGATTCTGCGATAGGAGATAGCTTATGACAAAGAATCAGAAAAAAATGCTGGAACGTATTCTGGTTACTGCAGTGCTGTTTGTAGCACTTCTGGTATTGGAACACGTTGGTATCTTAGAACAGATTACACAGCCAGTCCTGATTTTTATTATTTATCTTGTGCCGTATCTTCTGATTGGCTATGATATTATATTTAAGGCTTTTCGAAATATCAGTCATGGACAGGTATTTGATGAGAACTTTCTGATGATGATTGCAACGTTTGGAGCATTTGGAGTACGGGAGTATTCCGAGGGTGTTGCAGTTATGCTGTTTTATCAGATTGGAGAACTTTTCCAGGGTTATGCAGTTGGAAAATCCAGACAGTCCATTGCAGATATGATGGACATTTGTCCGGAATATGCCAATGTGGAAGAGGATGGCAAATTAGTCCAGGTAGATCCGGATGATGTGGAAATAGGCACTGTCATTGTGGTAAAACCGGGCGAGCGTATTCCATTGGATGGAATTGTAGTAGAAGGTGAGTCCATGGTCGATACCGCGGCACTGACCGGAGAATCTGTTCCAAGAAGAGCAGCAGAAGGTGATGAAATCATCAGCGGCTGTGTCAATGGAAGCGGTACTTTAAAGGTAAAAGTAACAAAAGCATTCGAAGATTCCACAGTATCCAAGATTTTGGAACTGGTGGAGAATGCCAGCAGCAAGAAAGCAAGAGTGGAGAACTTTATCACCAGATTTGCAAAATATTACACTCCGGTTGTTACCATTGGAGCAGTAATTCTTGCAATCCTGCCACCGATTATTTTAGGCGGCGGCTGGGCTGAGTGGATTCAGAGAGCCTGTATTTTCCTTGTTATTTCCTGCCCGTGTGCCCTTGTAATCTCAGTCCCATTGGGATTCTTCGGTGGTATCGGAGCATCTTCTAACTTAGGTGTTCTGGTAAAAGGAAGTAACTATTTAGAGGCAGTGGCTGAGATGACCACTATCGTATTTGACAAAACCGGTACACTGACCAAAGGCGAGTTCAAGGTATCTGAGGTACTTCCGGTAAATGGAAGCAAAGAGGAACTCTTAGAGCTTTCAGCCCATGTAGAAGGATATTCCAATCATCCAATTGCTAATTCCGTGCGTGAAGCCTATGGCAAAGAACTGGATATGAACCGGGTAACCGGAACAGAAGAAATTGCCGGACATGGAATTCATACATTTGTAGATGGAAAAGAAGTATGGCTTGGAAATGCCAAAATGATGGCAGCCCGGAATATTTCCTATACCGAAAACAGTAGTGCCGGAACCGTAATTTATGTTGCGGTAGATGGAGCATTTGCCGGAACCATTGTAATTTCCGATTCCATTAAGGAGGGCGTAAAAGAAGCTATCCATAGCATGAAGAAGGTAGGCGTGAAGAAATGCGTTATGCTGACCGGAGACCGTAAGGCAGCAGCACAGGCAGTAGCAGATGAACTGGGACTGGATGAAGTGCATGCAGAATTACTGCCGGGTGACAAGGTAAGTCAGGTTGAGGCACTTCTGAAAGAACAGCATGAGAAAGAAAAACTTGCATTTGTGGGTGATGGCATCAACGATGCACCAGTACTGACCAGAGCAGACATTGGAATTGCAATGGGAAGTATGGGGTCTGATGCGGCAATCGAAGCTGCAGATGTAGTTCTTATGGATGATGATGTACGAAAGATTGCATCTCTTGTGAAGATTGCAAGAAAGACACTTTCCATCGTGCACCAGAATATCGTATTTGCACTTGGCGTAAAAGCAATTGTGCTGATACTCGGTGCATTTGGTATTGCCAATATGTGGGAAGCAGTATTTGCAGATGTAGGTGTATCTGTCATTGCAATTTTAAATTCCATGCGGACACTGCGCATTGCAAAGAAATAGTATAAAGGCGTTTATTGAGAAAAAGAATCAGTAAACGCCTTTCTTTTACCAAACGGATAGACTATACTAACAAAAGTTACAAAAAGCTAACAGGAAGTTGGAAATAGTACAGCATTGGGAAAGAGGGAAGCAGGAGTAACAAAATAAAAGAACTGAAAAAAGAGTCAGAAAAGAAAAAGGAGGATGAATATGTTTCTGGAGATTCAGGATTTGAAAAAAAGTTTTGGACAGGGAGAGGCAAAAACAGAAGTTTTGAAAGGAATTAATTTCTCTGTTGAAAAAGGTGAGATTTGCGTATTGTTAGGACCGTCTGGTTCCGGTAAATCAACACTTTTGAATATTATCGGAGGAATTGACAGTGCAGACAGCGGCTATATTTCCATCAATGGAGAGAAAACAGCAGATATGAACGAAAAGGCACTGACGAATTACCGCCGCCGCCATTTAGGATATGTATTTCAGATGTATAATCTGATTCCAAACCTCAATGTGAAGGAAAATATCGAGGTAGGAGCATATCTGAGTGATAAATCATTAGACATTGACGAATTGCTTAAGACACTGGGACTTTATGAGCATCGTCATAAGCTGCCAAACCAGTTATCCGGTGGACAGCAGCAGCGTACAGCCATTGGCCGTGCCATTGTAAAGAACCCGGATATTCTGCTCTGTGATGAGCCGACCGGAGCACTGGATTACAATACATCCAAAGAGATTTTGAAGCTAATTGAGGATGTAAATCAGAAATATGGAAATACCGTTATTATGGTTACCCATAATGATGCTATCAAAAACATGGCAGACCGTGTCATTAAGCTGCGTGATGGACAGATTCGAAAGGATTACACCAATGAAGTGAAGATTCCTGCACAGGAACTTGACTGGTAAAGGCGGTGATGAAAGTGAAGAGTCCATTAAGAAAACGAATTCCAAGAGAATTGAAAACAGATTTTGGAAAATATCTTGTGATTTTCCTGTTCCTGATAGCTACTATCGGATTTGTATCGGGATTTCTGGTGGCAGGAAGCAGTATGATAACTGCCTATAATGAGAGTTTTGAAAAGTACAATATTGAAGACGGTAATTTCGAACTGATGGAAGAAGCTGACGATACGCTGCTTACAGAACTGGAAAAAGAAGGCGTAACAATTTATGAGAATTACTATCTGGAAGAAGCGGTGGTAAATGGCAAGTCAGACAGTACCCTCCGTATTTTTAAACCGAGAAACGAAGTGGATAAAGTATGTCTGATGGATGGAGAAATGCCGCAGCAGGAAGATGAAATTGCAATTGACCGGATGTATGCGGACAATAATTCCTTAAAAGTAGGAGACACCATTAAAGTAGGCGGCGAGAAAAAGACCATCAGTGGTCTGGTGGCATTATCAGATTACAGTGCTCTGTTTTCCGATAGCAAGGATCTGATGTTTGATGCCATAAAATTTGGCGTTGCCATTGCCACAGAGGATGCTTTTGATGCTTATGGCACCGGCAATCTCCATTACAGCTATTCCTGGAAATATGAAAAAACTCCGGCTGATGATACGGAAGCAAAAGAGAAAGCAGAAGATTTTATGAAAGTGCTGGGCAGTAAGGCGGCAATAGTAGCATACATACCGGCATTTTCCAATCAGGCAATTCATTTTACGGGAGATGATATGGGTGGAGACAAAACAATGGTAATGACGTTGTTATATATCCTGATAGCGATTATGGCATTTGTCTTTGCAGTTACCACCAATAATACGATTACAAAAGAAGCGGCAGTCATCGGAACGCTGCGTGCATCCGGCTATACCAGAGGAGAACTGCTGCGGCATTATCTGCATCTTCCGGTACTGGTGACAATCGTAGCAGCAATTATTGGAAATATACTTGGCTATACCGTATTTAAAAATATGGTAGCAGATTTGTACTATGGAAGCTATAGTCTGCCGACCTACCATACCATCTGGAATGGGGATGCGTTTATCCTGACAACGGTGATTCCGGCAATCATAATGATTGTTATAAATCTGCTTTTGATTTCTTCCAAACTGCGTATTTCACCACTGAATTTCCTGCGCAGGGATTTGAGCAGAAGAAAGCGGAAAAAAGCAGTAAAACTGCCGCATTTCAAATTCTTTAACCGGTTCCGTATCCGTATTATTTTACAGAACCGTGCGGGCTACCTGACTTTATTTATCGGTATTGCTTTTGCAGAAATTCTGTTAGTTTTCGGCATGATGATGTCACCACTTTTAGACCATTATCAGGATGAAGTGCTGTCCCACATGCTTGCAGATTATCAGTATGTATTAAAAGCGCCGGTTCCAACGGAAACAGATGGCGCAGAGGCTTATCTTGCCGGTAGTTTAAAGACAATGCCGACAGAATTCAGCAGCGAAGAGGTCAGCGTCTATGGAGTTGAAAAAGACAGTGCTTATGTTGATATTGATTTCCCAAAAGAAGGTGTTTACATTTCGGATAGTTATGCAGAAAAATACCGGCTTGCAGAAGGCGATACCATTGTGTTAAAGGAAACTTATGGAGATAAGAAATACAAGTTTAAGGTGGCTGGAATCTATGAGTATCCGGCAGCAGTGGCAATTTTTATGCCGGAAGAGGAATATCGGGATGTATTTGACAAAGAGGAGGATTATTTCAATGGATATTTCTCCGATAAGAAGATTACCGATATTGAGGATGCCTATATCATGACGACCATTACAGAAGATGACCTCACCAAGGTATCAAGACAGCTTGATGTATCTATGGGCGGCATGTTCTATCTGATGAATGTATTTTCTGTTGCACTGGCAGCAATCCTTATTTACCTGATGACAAAGTTGATTATCGAGCGGAATGCTTCATCCATATCCATGGTTAAGATATTGGGTTACAACACCCGAGAAATCGGAAAATTATATCTGACAGCCACCACCTGGATTGTGGTGATATCTGTTATCCTAGGTGAAGCAATTGCTACAGAAATCATCAATGTCATCTACCGGGCAATGATGAGTGATTACTCCGGCTGGCTGAGCATCTACTATGACCCGAACATCTACTGGAAAATACTGCTTATGGTACTGGCAGCATACTTCGTAGTGGCATTGTTCTGCCTTCGGAAGATTCGGAAGATACCGATGGACGAAGCTTTGAAGAATGTAGAGTAGAATCGGAAAAGTTTTTCATTACTCACATAAAGCGAAACTTAAATATTGTAACAATAAGAAATTAGAGAATATTAACAAAACCAGCAGTTTCACTGAAGAGAGGGCATCAACCATATCAATTAGAGCTGCTTAGAATTTCATCACAGACTGGCAACGCCGGTGCAGGGATGTACCGGCGAGGTGCAATGGAGCATGGATGCGACTTTGCACCGCTTGCCGGAAAGACCAATATATAAAATGGAAATTCTTAGCAGCTCTTATAGATATGGTGCCGCCCTTTTTCAGCGAAACTGCTGTTTTTTTTATATTATTGACATTATGAAAATATTGCTATCTTTATACAAGTATAATTTCTCCCCACCCTGCCAAACTAAAACCATATCAGACTACCCGAAATTCTTAATATGATAAAGAATTCTCACCACGCACATTTTATGTTGACAACAGAAATGTAATTAGTTATGATAAACACAAGTTAGAAATAACTAACTAGAACGAAAGGAAAAGAAGCTATGAGTACAGAGATTCTGGAAATTGTACAACAGATGGATTTACACAATGCAGAGACGCAGTTAGCGTTACAATGTGCCCCATTGATCGCAAGAGTAAAGATATCCAATCTCTTAGTCGTTTCAACAGGCATGGAGGATGCGGTAAAACAGTGCCTGAGAAAATCCGGAATTTCATTCCTGCTACTGCTCAGGACCAGGGAAAAAGCTCGTTACCTTCTTTTTCGGAAGAAACCGTTGGAGGCGTATCTGATGCGTAAAGAGATACGGGAGCTGCTGCAGGAGTCTGGTTATCAGGACTTTACGCTCGGAAATATTCTCAGTACGTTTCAGAAACGTTACCAGGGTTATATGTGCGGAGAACCTGGCTTTCCTCATGAAATGGGATTGCTGCTTGGCTATCCGGTAGAAGATGTAAGAGGGTTTATGGAACAGAATGGACAGAATGCACTCTATCAGGGTTACTGGAAAGTGTACGCACATGTTCCGGAAAAGAAACGTCTTTTCGCACGCTATGATATGGAAAAAGAGACCATCATCCAGCTTCTCTCCAATGGAGTGGGAATGCGGGACATCATTGGTATTTATAATGACAGCATGCCGCAGAAAGCGGCTGTTTAGGAGGTAGAAAAAATGAGTAAGATTCAGGTAGTTTATTGGACACAGTCAGGAAACACACAGGCAATGGCTGAGGCTGTTGGAAGAGGAATTGAAGCAGCTGGCAAAGAAGCAGAGGTTGTTGATGTAAGTACAGCTGATATGGATGCATTAAAAGCTTCTTCCGTATTTGCAATGGGATGTCCTGCAATGGGTGCAGAAGTCTTAGAAGAAGGCGAGATGGAGCCATTCGTTGAAGAAGTAGAAGGCTTTGCAGCAGGAAAGAAAATCGCATTATTCGGTTCTTACGGATGGGGCGATGGACAGTGGATGCGTGACTGGGTAGACCGTATGACAAGCGCAGGAGCAACCGTTGTAAATGGCGAAGGTGTGATTTGTCAGGAAGCACCGGATGACGATGCAGTTGCTGCATGCGAAAGCTTAGGCAAACAGTTAGCAGGAATGTAAATTCCAAAAACAAAAACATTTCCGTAGGGTACAAACAAATTGTATTATATATCATAACCAGAAGAAGTCTTGCAGAAAACTGCAAGGCTTTTTCACATTTTATAAACATCTGCATATACTGATATGAAGGACTGGAAACAGGTGAAAGAATGAAAGTATTGAATCCGGGAGAACGCTCCGTGCTGGTACAGTATGTGCAGCTGGCATTAAACCGTGCGGGATATGACATAAGGAAAGATGGAATTTTGGGAGAGAATACCTGCAGGGCATTGCGGCAGTTTTTAAGGAAAAAGAGCGGGGAAGAATTTAACTGTAAAATAGATGATGTCGTGTGGGGGAAGCTTTTCCCCTATTTAAAAGGATATACGATGCATGAAATAAAATCCGGTGATACATTATGGGGTATTGCGGCAAATTATGACACCAGTGTATCAGTGATTATGACAGCCAATCCAACAGTAAATCCGCTGGCACTGCGGACCGGAAGTATTCTTGCAATTCCATTCTCTTTTTCGCTTGTAGCAGAAGATGTGGCTTACACTTCTTATCTCAATGACTGGATATTGGAAGGGCTTACGGTACGCTATCCTTTCTTGGTTCAGGGAAATATTGGAAAAAGTGCGATGGGAAAGGAAATTCCCTATCTTCGGATTGGAACAGGAGAGCGGGAAGTCTTTTACAGTGGAGCATATCATGCCAACGAATGGATTACCACACCGGTCCTGCTTAAATTTGCGGAAGAATATGCCCATGCATTTGCGGCGGGGCGTATGCTTTATACTGTGCAGACGGCATGGCTTTTTTATGGATTTTCCCTGTATCTTGTTCCCATGGTAAACCCGGATGGCGTGGATTTAGTGAATGGAGTATTAGAAGAGGGCGCATCCTTAGAAGAGGCAGAGCGCATTGCAGCTGATTATCCGAGGATTCCATTTCCGAATGGATGGAAAGCCAATATAGAAGGAATTGATTTGAATCTGCAATTTCCGGCGGGCTGGGAAAATGCCAGAAACATTAAATTTGCCATGGGATTTACAACACCGGCACCAAGAGATTATGTGGGAGAGGCTCCCCTTGTGGCACCGGAAAGCCGCAGTGTCTATGAATTTACAAGAGCCCATAATTTTTCGTTAATTCTGGCATATCATGCACAGGGAGAAGTGATTTACTGGCGGTATCTTGACTATGAACCGGCAGATTCCAGAAGAATTGCAGAATACTTTGGCGAGGTCAGCGGATACCGGGTGGAAGAGACACCATCTGCGTCGGGTTATGCTGGTTTCAAAGACTGGTTTATTCAGGAATACAATCGTCCCGGCTATACCATTGAGGTGGGAATGGGTGTAAGCCCGCTTCCAATGAGCCAGTTTGCCGGAATCTATGAAGATAACCGTCTGATTTTAGAAGGCGGAATGACGGAACTTGTGCGATAACCGGGGATGTGTTATATTGTAGCAGAGAAAAGTTGAGGAAACTGGAGCGTAAGATGAACACAGCATACAGCTATGAGATACAGCCGCTGGATGAACATTCCATAAGCATAGAGCGTGTATATGGGACGACACCGGTTGTTGTAATTCCAGAACAGATAGATGGATTCACAGTAAAGAGAATAGGCGCATATTGTTTTTCGGAAAGCAAACATGTTCCGGCAGATGCCGTTACCATCGGCGAAGTGGACAGTTTTATGAAGGCATTATGTGGAAATGATATCGAAGAAATTTCTTTGCCGGATTCCGTGGAACAAATCGGGAATCTGGCATTTTATAATTGCCGCAAATTACGAACACTTACCTTGGGGCGTTTCTTAAAAGAATTAGGAAGCGATGCCTTTATGAACTGCCGGAGCTTAAAGCGGCTGGTGCTTCGTTCTTCCATGGAAGAAGCCAGTGGCGCACAGCTTATCTTAAATCAGGTTCGGGCTGATTTGGAAGTGGAATTTAAGGAAGCCTTATTTTTCTATCCGGAATATTACGATTCCTATGAAGAAATCGGACCGGCACATATATTTGCACTGAATATTGCGGGGGAAGGTTTCCGGGCAAGACAGTGTTTTCACGAGCGGATGGTAGATGCCGCCGCATACGATATGATATTTGAGCGGATCTGCATTGAGGAGAAGATGTGGACTGCAGCCAGAATGGCACTTTGCAGACTGGCATATCCGGTGGAATTAAAGGAAGAAGCCCGTGAACGTTATCTTTCTTATTTAAAAGAACATGCCAGTGAGGTATGCGATGTTTTGATTCAGAAAAAAGATTTAGCATTATTAGAGTTGATATGCCGGCTTCAGGTGATGGAGCGGAGTGGAATCACTGCATTAATCGAGCAGGCGGCAGAAGCCGGCTGGGCAGAAGGCAGTGTCAGCTTAAGCAGCTGGCAGCAGAAATATTATAAGGAAGAAGCAGCTTCTTCCTGTTATGATATTGAGTGGTAAAGACAGCAGAAAATCAAGAAAATATGCAGTGGCAGAAAGGAGCAGAAGATGGCGCATATTAAGACCCAGACCGAATGGGAAAATGATATGTCTGTAAAAATCTTGCAGCATGCAAGAAGTGAAATCTATCTGGATTTGCGATATCTTGATGTGGCACTTTCTGCATTGAAGCCTCAGGCAATGGAAGGCTTAGAGACAATGGCTACGGACGGAGAGAGTCTCTTTTTCTCAGCAGGACAGGTAATACGCGTATTCCGGAATAATCCGGCATTTATGAACCGGGCGTACCTGCACACGATATTGCACTGTATTTTTTCACACTTATTTTTAAAAGGAAACAGAGATACGAAGCTTTGGAATCTTGCCTGCGATATTGTAGTGGAGCAGACCATTGACGGCATGGACAAGCCCTGTACCAGGCGCGCATTAAGCTTTCTGCGGCAGCAGACCTATGAAGCATTGAAGGGTGAGGGGCGGATTTCTGCAGCAGTGGTATACCGCTGGCTGCGGGGAAAATCCATGGAAGAGCTTCTTGCCTTAAATCATGAATTTTATACGGATGACCACCGTTTCTGGAAAGAGGAAACCGGCAATGGCGCGGCATCTGCAGCCAGAAATAAATGGAATAAGATAGCAAGGCAGACCAGTATGGCAAAGAAGCGGCATGGAGATGAGCCGGAAAAGGGAGAAGAACTTCTGATGACACAGATCAGTGCTGCGAAAAGCCGCCGGAGTTATAAGGAATTTTTACAGAAATTTTCCATACTACAGGAAGAATTAAAATGCAATCCCGATGAGTATGATTTGAATTATTATACCTATGGGCTGCGGCTTTATAAGAATATGCCCCTGATAGAACCGGTGGAGAGCCGGGAAGTAAAGAAAATCCGGGAATTTGTAGTGGTGGTAGACACCAGTTATTCCACCAGCGGCAGTTTAATCAAAGGCTTTTTAAATGAGACATTTGGCATTTTATCCCAGCAGAACAGCTTCTTTCGAAGATGCAGAATCCGGATTATCCAGTGCGATGATAAAGTGGAAATGGATGAGGTAATCAGCAGTCAGGAAGAAATGGAGCGGCTGCTAAAAAGCTTTCAGGTAGTGGGCGGCGGAAATACAGATTTTCGACCGGCGTTTACTTATGTAAACCAACTAATCAAAGAAGGAAGTATCCGGCATCTGGATGGACTCTTGTACTTTACCGATGGCAAGGGCATTTATCCGGTAAAGAAGCCGGAATATAAGACCGCATTTTTATTCTTGGGAGCCTATGATGAGACGGCAGTACCGCCATGGGCAATGCGGCTGCAACTGGAGCCGGAAGAGCTGGAACAGAATGCATGAGAGAAATAATATAGATTGGAAGAAAACAGATGAATATCAAACAGGCAAAGGAAGAAATCAAACATACCGTAACAGCATATTTGAAAAAGGATGATGAGGGCAGATATAAGATTCCTCTGATTCGTCAGAGACCGGTCTTATTAATGGGACCGCCGGGAATCGGCAAGACCCAGATTATGGAGCAGATTGCAGAGGAGTGCAAAATCGGACTGGTAGCATATACGATTACCCATCATACCAGACAGAGTGCAGTGGGACTTCCTTTTATCAAAGAAATGGAATTTGCAGGCAAAGAGTATTCCATAACGGAATATACCATGAGTGAGATTATTGCCAGCGTATACCGGAAAATCGAGGAAGGCTGTCCGGAAGGAATCCTTTTCATAGATGAGATTAACTGTGTGTCTGAGACACTGGCACCGACCATGCTGCAGTTTTTGCAGTGCAAGACCTTTGGTAATCAGGCAGTGCCGGAGGGCTGGATTATTGTTGCAGCAGGCAATCCGCCGGAATACAATAAGTCGGTGCGGGAATTTGATATGGTAACCTTGGACCGTGTCCGCTGTATGCAGGTAGAGGCAGACCTTGGTGTTTGGAAAGCTTATGCCAGATCAAGACATATCCATGGTGCAATTTTAAGCTATCTTGAGCTTCGTCCAAAGAATTTCTACCGGGTGGAAGCAGATGTAGACGGCTTGCAGTTTGTCACAGCAAGAGGCTGGGAGGACTTAAGCATTCTGATGCAGACCTATGAAGAAATGGGGCTTCCGGTAGACGAAACCGTTGTGGGAGAATTTTTACATCATAAGGATGTGGCAGAGGATGCGGCAGCATATTTTGATTTATACCAGAAATATAAGGATGACTATGGAATTCCGTTAATATTGGAAGGAAAGATTCGGCCGGAAGTATTTGCCCGGATTTATGATGCAGCTTTTGATGAAAGACTCAGCGTGGTCAATCTTTTGTTGGACGGATTACAGAATCTGTTCCGAAGCTATGGAAAAGAAAAGGCTAAGACAGACCGCGACTTTGCAGCCTTGAAAGAGTACCGTAATTCCGAAGGGGCAAAGAAAGAAGTTTTTGAGGAAAAAAAGGCAGCCTTTGATATCCAGAGAAAGACATTAGAAACAATCGAAGAAAAGACCGTAGCAGCCTTAGAGCATGCGTTTGATTTTATGGAGCAGGCATTTGAGGGCGGCCAGGAAATGGTGGTATTTGTAACAGATCTTGCTACCGTGGCAGAATCCGCAAGATTCTTAGCCGAGCACAACTGCGACCGCTATTTACAGTATAATCAGGAGCTGCTGATTGGAAGCAAGCGGGCAGAACTTTTAGCCGAGCTGAACCGGGACTAGTTGTACAGCGTAAAAAAATGTCAGAAAGGATACCTTTAAACATGAAGAAGCTGGTAATCGGAATTCTTGCACATGTAGATGCAGGAAAGACAACATTATCGGAAAGTATGTTGTATACAAGCGGAAGCATACGCCACTTGGGAAGAGTGGATAATAAGGATGCATATCTTGACAATAATGCCATGGAGCGGGAGCGTGGAATTACGATTTTCTCAAAGCAGGCAGAATTTTCCTGGAAAGATATGGCAATCACTTTGTTGGATACACCGGGGCATGTGGACTTTTCTGCGGAGATGGAGCGGACCCTTAAGGTGCTTGATTATGCAGTGCTGGTCATCAGCGGAGCCGATGGTGTGCAGGGACATACCAGAACGCTGTGGCGTCTGTTAAAACTTTATCAGGTTCCGGTATTCTTATTTATCAATAAAATGGATCAGCCGGGAGCGGATAAAGAGGCTCTTTTATGGGAAATCAAGGAGCATTTGGACAGCAACTGCATTGACTTTACACAGGAGCAGAACGAAGGCTTCTATGAAGAGGCGGCTATGTGCGAAGAAGCAGCCATGGAGAAATTCTTATCGGAAGGAAGTCTTGCATCCAATGACTTTGCACAAATGATTGCAAAGCGGGAACTTTTTCCCTGCTATTTTGGCTCTGCATTAAAGGTGCAGGGTGTGGAAGAACTGTTAGACGGGCTTTACGAATATGGCAGGACACCGCAGTATCCGGATAAATTTGGGGCTAAAATCTTTAAGATTGCAAGAGAAGAACAGGGAAACCGGCTGACTTATCTTAAAGTGACCGGAGGAACTCTTCGTGTAAAGGATATGCTTAATGGCAAAGCCGGAGAAGAAGAGTGGGCGGAAAAGGTCAATCAGATCCGTATTTATTCCGGAGAAAAATATGAGGCAGTATCCGAGGCGGAAGCAGGTACAGTCTGTGCTGTTACCGGACTGACAAAGACTTATCCGGGAGAAGGACTTGGCATTGAAGAAGAGTCCATACTTCCGGTCTTAGAGCCGGTACGCAGTGTAAAACTGGTTTTGCCGAAGGAAGTTCCGGTGGCTGTGATGTTACCAAAATTAAAGCAGCTGGAGGAAGAAAATCCGGAGCTGCATATTGTATACAGGGAAGAAACCGGAGAGATTATCGTAAAGCTGATGGGTGAAGTGCAGCTTGAAATCTTACAGAAACTGGTAAAAGAACGCTACGGCGTAGTAGTGGAATTTGGAGAAGAGAAGATTATTTATAAAGAGACCATCCGCAATACTGTAGAAGGAGTCGGACACTTTGAACCACTGCGCCATTATGCGGAAGTGCATCTTCTGTTAGAGCCGGGGGAGCGCGGAAGCGGACTGTGTTTTCAGACAGACTGCAGTGAAGATATTTTAGATAAAAACTGGCAGCGGCTGATACTGACCCATCTTGCAGAGCGGGAACATAAGGGCGTATTAACCGGTTCTGCCATTACGGATATGAAGATTACCGTAGTGTCCGGCCGGGCACATCCAAAGCATACCGAAGGCGGCGATTTCAGGCAGGCAACTTACCGTGCTATAAGGCAGGGACTGATGGAAGCAGATTCTGTATTGTTAGAGCCATATTATGCATTCCGTCTGGAAATACCGGAAGAATGTCTGGGTCGTGCAATGCATGATATGGAGCAGCGTAACAGCAGAATGGACGCTCCGCAGATAGAAAATGGAATGGCACTGCTCACCGGAAGCGGCCCGGTATCGAAGCTTTCGGATTATCAGAAGGAATTAAATACCTATGCCAAAGGGCGTGGCAAATTCTTCTGCACATTGCAGGGCTACGAGGTGTGCCAGAATCAGGATGAGGTGGTAGAAGCTATCGGTTATCAGCCGGAGGCAGATTTATATAATACATCAGATTCTGTATTCTGTGCCCACGGAGCGGGATATCTGGTGCCGTGGTATGAAGTAAAAGAGCACATGCATATGCCATCTGTTTTAGAAGAAGATGGAGGTGGGAAAGAAGAACGGATAAAAGTCCACCGTCCCGGCGTAGTAGAGGACTGGGTAGATACCGATGAAATCGATGCTATTTTAGAAAAGACCTTCTATGCCAACCGGCAGGAAGGAAAACGCAAAAACGGTGTTGTGCGAAAACGCAAAGCAGAAAACAATGCACCAACCGTCCGTACTTACCACAAGCCGGAAAAACTGGAACGCTATCTACTGGTGGATGGCTACAATGTAATTTATGCCTGGAAGGATTTACATGAACTGGCAGAAGTGAATCTGGATGGAGCCAGAGGCAAATTGCAGGACATTCTCTGCAACTATCAGGGCATCTTCGGTGGCGAAGTCATTGTGGTGTTTGATGCATACCGCCTGACCGGACATAAGACAGAACAGTTGGACTATCACAATATCCATATTGTCTTTACGAAGGAAGCAGAGACGGCAGACCAGTACATTGAACGCTTTGCCCACGAACATCACAATCATTATGATGTAACGGTTGCAACCTCTGATGGCTTAGAGCAGATGATTATCCGCGGCCAGGACTGCAAGCTGATATCTGCCCGGGAGTTTGAACAGGAAGTAAAACGGGCGAACAGCGCCATGTGGGATAATTACCGGAATGGACAGAATATTTTCTGATAAATATTGCCATGGCATGGAAAAAAAGCTATGATAGAAAAAGAGTTTCACTCGGGTGATTAGAAAAGATAAAATCAGATAAATGGTATTGTTGCTGCCATTGGGGGATGTTTTCTTTTGATAAACAAGAAATGTCCTATCGTTCTTAGATACGCATTTTGCTTGTAGTAGACTGTCTTTCCACCTGCTTTGACGGGATATCTGCACTGTCCGCCGGAGGCGGATGCCACAGCAAACCTGCAAGGGGCACTAAGAATTTCGATAAAGTTACGAATTCGTCCGGCAACCGGCGCATATTCGCATCCATGCTTAAGATGCGCCTCACTGGCGCATCCCTGTGCCAGTGTTGCCGGTTTGCCGACGAAATTCCAAGTGCCCCTAGCAGTCTGCTCCATGCATCCGCATTCCGGCGCACAGCACAGATATCTTGTCAAACATTGGAAAGACCGGCTAAATCACAAAAGCAAAATGCAGTGTCTTAGAACGATGGCATTTCCTGTTACAAAAGGAACACCGCCAATGACGGCAACGATAGATTTATTTTGGTTCGGTCTTTTCTAATCACCCGAACAGAATCATTTCGAACAGAAGGAGAGAAGACATGGAAGGAAAAGGAAGAATAACAGGACATACAGGATTATTGGCATTGATCGGTTCCCCGGTAGGACACTCAGGCTCCCCGGCAATGTATAACTATAGCTTTGAAAAATTAGGATTAGACTATGCATACGTAGCATTCGATATAAAAGTAGAAGAAGTAAAGGCAGCCTTGGATGCCATGCGCCTTTTCCACATGCGTGGCTGCAATGTAACGATGCCATGTAAGACAGAAGCTGCAAAATATATGGATGAGCTTTCACCGGCAGCCCGGATTATCGGAGCAGTCAATACCATAGTAAATGAAGATGGAAAATTAATCGGACATATGACAGACGGTGAAGGATTTGTAGGCAATTTAAGAGACCATGGAATTGAGATAAAAGGAAAGAAAATCACAGTAGCAGGAGGCGGCGGAGCAGCCACTGCCATTCAGGTACAGTGTGCGCTGGACGGGGCAAGAGAAATCAGCATTTTCAATATCAAAGATGACTTCTTCGAAAGAACACTGGAAACAGCAGAGAAGATTAGAAAAGAAGTGCCGGGCATTGTGGTAAATGTGTATGACATTGCAGATACTGCAAAGATGACAGAAGAGATTCAAAGCTCTGACATTTTTGCCAATGCAACAATCGTTGGAATGAAACCGATGGAAAAAGAAAGCGTTGTGAAAGATACATCCGCATTCCGTCCGGGACTGGTGGTTGCAGATGCCGTTTATAATCCGGAAGAGACAAGATTACTCCGGGAAGCAAAAGAAGCAGGCTGTACCTGTCTCAATGGAAAAGGAATGTTACTGTGGCAGGGTGTTGCTGCATTCCGCCTGTACACCGGAGAAGAGATGCCGGTACGGGAAGTAAAAGAGAAGTTTTTCCAGTAGGATAAGGAGTAAGAAATGGAGCAGACGGTAGTCAGAATCAGGACATTGGAAATCGGAAGCGGAATGCCAAAGATTTGTGTTCCGGTTGTAGGAAAGACGGAAAAAGAAATATTAGAGGGCGCAGAGCGGGCGAAGGCTGCAAAACCGGATCTGGTGGAATTTCGTGTGGACTGGTATGAAGAAGTTGCAGACAGTAAAAAAGTAGTAGCACTGTTAGAAAAGCTTCGTAAATGTTTGGGAGAACTTCCAGTTTTATTTACCTTCCGAAGCAGCAGGGAAGGCGGAGAAGCTGCCTTAAGCGACGGCGCATATCAAAGCTTAAATGAAGCAGCAATTGCATCCGGCTTTGTGGACTGCGTGGATGTGGAATTATTTTCCGGGGATGCTGTTGTAAAGGCAGTAGTAGAGGCAGCACATAGCAATAATGTAAAAGTCATTGCATCCAATCATGATTTTGAAAAAACACCGGCCGCAGAAGAACTCCTTGCCAGACTTCAGAAAATGGAAGCACTTGGTGCAGATATTCCAAAGATTGCCGTTATGCCACAAAGCAGCAAAGACGTCTTAACACTGCTTACGGTAACGGAAAGCTGGAAGGAAACAGGGAAGACACCTGTTATTACTATGTCTATGGCAGGAGAGGGCTTAATCAGCCGTCTTTGCGGAGAAATCTTTGGCTCGGCAGTTACCTTTGGTGCAGCCGGAAAGAGCAGCGCACCGGGACAGATAGATGCAGAAGAACTGCGGCGGATATTGGAAATCATACATCAGAATAGCAATAGACAGTAAAAATAATAGAGAAGAATTTCAATCGATATTTGGAATCATACATATGGAAAGGAATTAGAAAATGGCAGAGAATATTTTTCTGATTGGATTTATGGGAGCCGGGAAAAGCACCATAGCAAAAGTATTAAAAGAGAAATTAAATGTTCCTCTTTGCGAAATGGATGAAATGATTGCAGAGCAGCAGAAAATGGCTATCTCTGACATTTTTGCACAGTATGGTGAAACACATTTCAGAGATTTGGAGACACAGCTTGTAAAAGATATTTCAGAAAAAGACGGTGTCATCGTATCCTGCGGTGGCGGTGCAGTGCTGCGGGAAGAAAATGTATCTTTTATGAAAGAAAATGGCAGAATCGTTCTGTTGTCTGCTACACCGGAAACCATTTATGAGAGAGTCCGCTACAGCAAGGACCGCCCGATTTTAAATGGCCATATGAATGTGGAGTACATCCGTGAACTGATGGAAAAACGCCGTAGCCGTTATGAAAGTGTTGCAGACCTTGCGGTGGCAACAGACGGCAGGAGTGCAGAGACAATCGCAGATGAGATTATTGCAAAGTTAAGAGAAGCATAATGGAAATGAGAGAGTATTATAGAAGCAATCGCAGAAAGCTGCAGGAAGCTGATTATCAGTAAGCCTGCCACAAAGCAGGAAGAGTATCGTAAAATTATCGTACAGAAAAAGGAAGCCTTTTTCCAGATGGAAAAATATACGGACAAGCAGGTATTTCATGAGAATCTATCTGTAGAAGAATTAGAGACAGCATTGGAAGAACTGATGCAGAATCATTTTCGACAGCTCAATGGATTTGATATAGAAGCAGAGCATATTCTTCTGGTATCCAAAAAAGGAGTGCCGTCTTATAAAAAGAAAAAGCTGCAGAATGCAGTAAATGAGACTGCAACCCATAACCGGAAGAAAAATTATCTCTTAGAAGAAGGTAAGGTTATTCCGCCGTTGGTGGATATGGGAATTTTTACTGCAGAGGGCAAAATCGTCCGCACCATGTATGATAAGTTTAAGCAGATTAACCGTTTTGTTGAAATCATCGATGATTATGTGAAGGACTGCAAAAAGGAGAAGCTTCATATCATTGATTTCGGCTGCGGTAAGTCCTATCTTACTTTTATTATGTACTACTACTTTACGGAAGTGCGCAAGATTCCAGTAGAGATTGTGGGACTGGATTTAAAGAAAGATGTCATAGAAAAATGTAATCAGGCAGCAAAAAAATACGGATATGACACCCTGCATTTTGAACTGGGAGATATCAATGGCTACAAAGCACCGTTTCCGGTGGATATTGTAGTATCTTTGCATGCCTGCGATACCGCAACGGATTTTGCCTTATACAATGCCATCAGCTGGGATGCGGAAATGATTTTCTCCGTGCCATGCTGCCAGCATGAATTAAATGAGCAGATGGAGAGCGAAAAGCTGCATCTGATGACCCGTTATGGCATTATCAAAGAGCGTTTTGCAGCACTGACAACGGATGCAATCCGTGCCAACCTCTTAGAGTGCTGCGGATACAAGAGCCAGGTCTTAGAATTTGTGGATTTGTCCCATACGCCAAAGAATCTTCTGATCCGGGCGAGAAAGGCAAAGATTTCAAAGGAGCATAAGCAGAAGCTTTTAAAAGAAGTGGATGCCATGTGCGAAGAATTCCAGCTAAAACCGTTACTCTACGGATTACTGCAAGTGGATGAAGGGAGAAATACGGATGCATTCAGAACAGGAAAATAATAGTTTCCCGGCAGAGTTTTTAGAGAGAATGAAGGAAATGTTAGGGGAAGAGTATCCTGCATTTTTTGAAAGCTTAGGGCAGGAGCGGCAGCAGTCGTTCCGGATTAATACAGGGAAAACCAGTGTATCAGAATTTTTACAACAGACAGATTGGAAGCTAAAACCGGTTCCATGGTGTGAGACCGGTTTTTATTATGGAAAAGAGATTCG
The DNA here is from genome assembly GCF_003461185.1 of Roseburia sp. AF20-18LB. Taxonomy (NCBI): domain Bacteria; kingdom Bacillati; phylum Bacillota; class Clostridia; order Lachnospirales; family Lachnospiraceae; genus Roseburia; species Roseburia sp. AF20-18LB. The sequence continues at coordinate 339,836 of NZ_QTWP01000003.1, read as the reverse complement.
TCCGGGAAAACATCCTTATCACAATGCCGGTGTGTATTATATTCAGGAGCCGTCGGCAATGGTACCGGCAGAATGTCTTAAGGCACAGCCGGGGGATATCATCTTAGACCTCTGTGCAGCTCCCGGTGGAAAGAGCACCCAGATTGCGGCAGCTATGAAAGGGGAAGGAATCTTAATCTGTAATGAGATTCATCCGGCGAGAGCGAAGATTTTATCTGAAAATATAGAGCGGATGGGAATCAAAAACGCACTGGTATTAAATGAGACACCGGAGCATCTGTCAGAGCGTTTTCCAGGCTGCTTTGATAAAATCATGGTGGATGCACCATGTTCCGGGGAAGGCATGTTCCGGAAGAATGAAGAGGCCGGAAATGAGTGGAGCCTTGACAATGTGAAGCTGTGTGCCGACCGGCAGGACGGCATCTTAGACTGTGCGTATGAGATGTTAAGACCCGGCGGCAGGATGGTATATTCCACCTGCACCTTTGCACCGGAAGAGGATGAAGGGAGCGTGCACCGTTTCTTAGAACGTCATCCGGACTGCCAGATTGCAGAAGGAATTGACAGTGAAGGCTTCATTCATGAAAAAGAAGGCTGCATCCGACTGTTTCCGCATAAAATCGAAGGCGAAGGACATTTTGCAGCAGTGATAACGAAAGCAGGCGAAGGTTATGGCGGCTTTGGACTGACGGAAAAGGGCATAAAGGAAAAAGACTGCCCGGAATATCTTTCTTTTGTAAAAGAGAGTTTAAAAGAAAAACCTCAGGGAGCATTGCTTAAATTTGGAGAGCAGCTCTATCTGATGCCGGAAGGATTTCCTGCTTTAAAGGGGCTGAAGGTATTACGGCCGGGACTGCATCTTGGCACCTTAAAAAAGAACCGTTTTGAACCATCCCATGCACTGGCACTTGCCATGCAGCCACAAGAGGCATTTCATGTTGCCATGCTTTCTTCTGACAGTCAGGAAATCAGACAGTATCTGATGGGACAGACTTTTTCATGGGGAGGAGAAAAGGGCTGGTATTTAATCTGCGTAGATGGCTACAGCATCGGCTGGGGCAAGCTGGCAGGTGGAATCATGAAGAATCATTATCCGAAAGGGCTTCGTATGGTGGATATTATCTGAAAAGAGAGAATCTGAAAAAAGCTGCTTAAAATAAAACAAAATTAAGGAAATATTAATAAACACCGGGAATATCTGCTTGTGATTTAAAGGAAAATCGAATATGATTATTAAGTCGGAAAAAATAGAAAGTTAGAAAATTATGTGTGAAGAGACAAAGTTGGGAAAATTTTATCAAAAATACATAGCAAAATGGATACCATCATACGGACCACTGCCATTGGCATGGTGTGCCATTTTTAATACAATTATTTATTGGGGCACCCAGAGGCTGATGGCAAATGCAAAGCATTATGACCTGACCAGCAATCTGGACAGGAGTATTCCTTTTGTAAAAGAGTGGATTATTCTGTATGTTTTATTTTTTGCGTTCAGTTTAATAAATTATATTCTGGTATCGAGAGAAGATAAGGAAACATTTTTCCGTTTTGCAACAGCGGATATGTTGTCAAGAGTAATCTGCTGTATCTTCTTTATATTGCTTCCAACCACGAATATCAGACCGGAAGTGACAGGGCATGATTTCTGCAGCTGGCTGGTGCGTTTTATCTATGCATCGGATGCACCGACGAATCTCTTTCCATCCATCCATTGTCTGGTAAGCTGGTTCTGCTTCATCGGAGTAAGAAAGAGCCGTAAGATACCGGGCTGGTACAAAGGATGTTCTTTTGTGATGGCAGCATTAATTTGTGCATCCACCCAGTTTACCAAACAGCATTATATGATTGACCTGGTAGCAGGCATTTTTCTGGCAGAATTCTGCTGGTTTGTATCAAAGCATACCGGAATGTACCGTCCGGTAATGAAAGTTTTTGATAAAATCGGAAGAAAGATATTTGGGGTGAAGCATTATGATGAGTAAGAAAAAAGGAATACTGAATGCAGTTTTTCTTATTACCGTATTTGCAATTACCATATATGCAATCTTTCATGGACAGGATTTAGGTGAATTGTTCGGCTATATCCGGAATACGGATTACCGGTACTGGCTTGTTGCGGTGGTCTGCGTGGTATTCTTTATCTGCAGTGAATCTGTTATTATATTTTATATGATGCGAAGCATCCGGCAGAAGATAAAGCTTATGCATTGTTTCCTGTATTCCTTTGTTGGATTCTTTTTCAGCTGTATTACACCATCGGCAACCGGAGGACAGCCGGCACAGATTTATTATATGAAAAAGGATAAGCTGTCCATACCGGTATCGACACTGGTTTTAATGATTGTAACCATTACTTATAAACTGGTGCTTGTGGTGATTGGCGCATTGGTTGTAATCATTCGTCCGGCACAGATTATGCATTATCTTGAGCCGGTGCTGGGATGGTGTTATCTGGGACTTTTATTAAATGTCTTTTGTGTGGCATTTATGATGTTTCTGGTTTTCCATCCGACACTGGCAGCTAATATGATGGATGCCATCATAAGAGGACTTGGCAAAATTCATCTGATGAAGCGTACTGAATATTACCGGGAAAAAATGGCAAATGCCATGAAGCAGTATCAGGATGTGGCAGGATATTTCCGTACCCATAAATTGGTCGTAACCAATGTATTTCTGATTACCGTAGTACAAAGACTGTTACTCTTTTTTGTAACATATCTAACCTGCCGTTCCTTCGGAATCAATGGAACAGGGATGGTAACCATTGTTGTATTACAGGGAATGATTTCCGTTGCGGTGGATATGCTTCCGTTACCGGGAGGAATGGGAATCAGTGAATCACTGTTTTTATCTATTTTTGCACCAATCTGCGGCACACTGACATTGCCGGCGATGGTGGTAAGCAGGGGACTCAGTTATTACACAGAATTAATTTTAAGCGCAGTTATGACAGTCGTAGCACATTTTACGATAGGAAGACCGCATAAACAGAAGAGGGAAGAAAGGTAGAGGAAAAAATGATAGGTTTTTATGATTATACAGTAGTACTTACATATATTAGTCTGATGTGTTCTGTTTTTGGAATTACTCAGGCAATTGGAGGACATTACAGAACAGCAATTATCTGTCTGGCATTATCCGGATTATTTGATATGTTTGATGGAAAGATTGCAAGAACCAAAAAGAACCGTACTGATGATGAAAAATTATTTGGCGTTCAGATTGATTCCCTTTGCGATGTAGTCTGCTTTGGTGCGTTCCCGGCAGTAATCTGTTATGTGCTTGGCGTAAGAGGTATTCTTGGAACTATTGTTCTGGCATATTATTGTGTCTGCTCCGTGATTCGACTCGGATTCTTCAATGTGTTGGAAACCAACCGTCAGAGAGTAGAAGAGGGTGCCAATAAATATTATCACGGACTGCCGATAACAACGATGGCAATCGTACTTCCACTGGCATTTATGCTGAACTTTGTAATTGCGGAGCGTGAATTCAGTGTGTTACTACTCTTTGTTTTGGCAGTAGTTGGCACATTATTCATTGTAGATTTTAAATTGAAAAAGCCATCCAATGCATTTCTTGCAGTTTTGGTTATCCTTGTGGCATGTGCAGTAATTGCAATCTTCCTATTCTCAAAATATCATATTTCGCTGTGCTTTCCGGGACTGGAGAATTCCATTTTAGATCGTCTGATGAGGTAGAAATTGTGTCAGATGAGACCAGCATTATGTTCAATGAGCCGGAAATGGGATGTAACGTGACAGAAAATGCGTAACATTTCCTGCAATAAGGAAAAATGAGGAGGAAACGAAGATGCGTTGTGTAGACCGGAAGGGAAATGAAATTGGTGAGAATGCAGCACAGGGCAGAGTGTTAAAGGCATTGTATGAGACTGCTGCTGGAAGAATTTTACTTGGAATTCTGGTGAAACCTTTTGTTTCCAAAGCAGGTGGATTCCTTTTGAACCAGCCGGTATCAAAGGCTGCAATTGCACCATTTATAAAAAAGAATCATATAGATATGACAGATTATGAGGAACGGGAATACCGTTCCTATAATGATTTTTTCACCAGGAAAGTCAAGCCGGGACACCGGAAATTTGACCGTGTTAAGGAGAATTTCTGTGCACCCTGCGACAGCAGGCTCAGCATATATCCCATTACAGCAGAGGGAAAAGTCCGCGTCAAGGATACGGAATATACCATGGAAAGTCTTTTCCGCAGCAGGAAAATCGCCCGTCATTATGAGGGCGGAACCCTTTGCATTTTCCGTCTGACGGTAGATGATTATCATCATTACAGCTTTGTGGATGATGGCAGAATGGGGTACATCTATAGGATTCCGGGTGTTTTTCATACGGTAAATCCGCTGGCGGGAGAAATATATCCGATTTATAAGGAAAATACCAGAGAATTTTCTGTGCTGAAAAGTCAGCATTTTGGCAATATTTTAATGATGGAAGTGGGCGCACTTATGGTAGGCAGAATCTGTAATGAGAAAGAAAACTGCCCGGTGCACCGTGGAGAAGAAAAAGGTAAATTTGAATTTGGCGGTTCTACGGTAATTTTGTGCCTGGAAAAAGACAGGGTAGAACTGGACGCAGATATTGTGTATAATTCCAATAAAGGAGTCGAGACGAAAGTCCGGCAGGGGGAAAAGATTGGAAGGATGTCAGAATGGAAACGCATGAAGTATTAGAACAGGTAAAAAGCGGAAAGATGACCGTAGAAGAAGCGGAGCAGTTTTTTAAAAGGGAACCATTTGAAGAGATGGGCTATGCAAAGATAGACAGCCATCGGAAAGTGCGTTCCGGTTTTGCAGAAGTGGTATTCTGTCAGGGAAAACGGGATGAGTTTCTTCTTGAAATCTTTCAGAGAATATACAAGGATGAAGGCGAGGTCATGGGAACCAGGGCGTCTTTGGCACAGTATGAGCTGTTGCACAAGGAATTACCGCAGGTTACCTATGACCCTGTTTCTCGTATATTAAAAATTGAAAAAAAGGATAAAAAACGCAGTGGACTGATAGCGGTATGTACGGCTGGAACGGCAGATATTGCAGTGGCAGAAGAGGCTGCGCAGACGGCAGAGTTTTTCGGAGCCAATGTGGAACGTATTTATGATGTGGGAGTCAGTGGAATTCACCGTCTCCTTTCACGGCTTGAGGTAATCCAGAAAGCCAACTGTGTTGTTGCAGTGGCTGGCATGGAAGGAGCACTGGCAAGCGTTTTAGGCGGACTGGTAAGCAGACCGGTAATCGGTGTACCAACCTCCGTAGGCTATGGAGCGAATATGGGAGGCATTTCTGCATTGCTTACCATGATTAATTCCTGTGCCAATGGTGTTGCAGTGGTAAATATTGATAATGGTTATGGTGCAGGCTATCTTGCAACACAGATAAACAGACTGGGGGTGCATGATGAAGAAGCGTAGTTTATATCTGGACTGCCATACCGGAATCAGTGGTGATATGGTAGTGGCAGCTTTACTGGATGCAGGAGCAGACAGAGAAGTCTTAGAAACTGTTTTAAGGAGCATTCCGGTATCCGGCTTTGGGATTGCAATCAGCAGAGTACAAAAGGCGGCCCTGTCGGCATGTGATTTTAAGGTCATCTTAGATGCCGCCCATGAGAATCATGATCATGATATGAAGTATTTATATGGGAAGGAAGAATCGCACGCACATGGAGGGCATTTCCATTCGGAAGAATCACATACCTATGAAGAGCATTCCCGTTCGGAAGAATCACACACCCATGGGGAACATCATCATCACGAACACCGCGGTCTGGCGGAAATTTATTCTATAATTGATGGCACGAATATGCTTGATAGTGCCAGGACACTTGCTAAGAAAATATTTAGGATTTTAGCAGAAGCGGAAGCAAAAGCCCATGGTGTTCCGGTGGAAGAAGTACATTTTCATGAAGTGGGAGCCTTGGATTCAATCGTAGATATTATTGCAGCGGCAGCTTGTGTTGATAATCTTGGAGTAGATGAGGTTATTATTCCTGCCCTGTGGGAAGGGGAAGGAACGGTGCGCTGTCAGCATGGAATCCTGCCGGTTCCGGTTCCGGCAGTGACTAACATAGTGATGGAATATGGAATCCTGCTTGGAAAAATCGGTGAACCGGGAGAATATGTGACTCCGACAGGGGCAGCAATTGCAGCGGCTATCTGTACGTCAAGAGAGCTGCCGGAATGTTACCGGATTGTGGGAAACGGACTGGGCGCCGGAAAGCGGGACTATAAGCGGCCGGGACTGCTCCGGGCATTGTTGCTGGAAACAGAAGAACCGGTCTATGAAAGTGATTCTATTTTAAAACTGGAATGTAATATCGATGACTGTACCGGGGAAGCACTGGGCTATGCCATGGAGCTTTTACTGGAAAATGGCGCAAGAGATGTCCATTATATACCGGTCTATATGAAGAAAAACCGCCCGGCATATCAGTTGACAGTAATCTGCAGGAAAGAAGACCGGGAAAAATTAGAAGCAATTATATTTCGTGAGACAACAACCATTGGAATCCGCTATGTCGAAATGGTGCGGACGATTCTGCCAAGAAGAACAGAAAAGCGGCAGACCTCCTATGGTGAGGTGGCGGTTAAAATATGTGAGGGTGAAGGAGAAGTGCGTATTACTCCGGAGTATGAATCCATCCGGGAGGTATGCAGAGAGAGAGGACTTCCTTTTCAGAAGGTATATGATGATGTATTGCAGGAGTTGAAATAAGGATATGAAAAGGATGAGGTTAAAAGGATGCATACAAATACAGATTTATTAGAGGGTAATATTTTAAAATCTTTGATTTTATTTGCAATTCCACTTATTATTTCCAATTTATTTCAGCAGCTCTATAATGCGGCAGATACCATGATAGTAGGCCATTTTCTGGGTGATGAATCGCTGGCAGCAATCGGTGCATGTGCAGCGGTTTATGAACTGCTGGTAGGATTTGCACTGGGGTTTGGAAATGGACTTAGCATGGTAGTGGCAAGAAGCTTTGGTGTAGGAGATAAAGACTTGTTAAAGCGTGCAGTTGCAGGCTCTTTGGTAATTGGAGCAGCGGTGACGGTTGGTGTAATGCTGATTGCACAGATTGGACTTCGTCCGCTTCTGGTCTTGTTACATACACCATCAGAAATCATTGAGGAATCCTATTCTTATATTTATATTGTAACAATCTGTGTTGGAGTAATGTTTGCATATAATCTGTTGTCCGGATTGCTTCGTGCAATTGGAAACAGTTTTATGCCGCTGGCATTTCTGATTATTTCGTCCGTTATCAATATTGTACTGGATGTTCTTTTTATTACACAGTTTCAGATGGGAATCCGCGGTGCAGCAGTGGCAACGGTGGTAGCACAGGGAATTTCTGCAGTATTATGTGCCATTTATATTATGAAAAAATGTAAGATTTTAATACCGGCACGGGAGCATTTTAAAGTAGATGGACCACTTTACCTGGAACTGACAGGCCAGGGGCTTTCCATGGGCTTTATGTTAGCTATTGTATCTGCAGGAACAGTAATCCTGCAATATGCTATCAATCAGCTGGGTTATCTGATTATTGCGGGACATACAGCAGCACGAAAATTAAACAGTTTTTGTTCGATGCCATTAATGCCACTGGCAATGGCAACAGCAACCTTTGTATCCCAGAACCGGGGAGCAGACCAGCGTGACCGTATCCTTAAGGTAGTACGGTATGCCATGATACTGTCTGTTGGCTGGGCAGTATTTATTACCGTTATTGTTGCATTTGCCGCACCTTCCCTGATTGCATTGCTCTCCGGCTCATCCGAAAGTGTAGTTCTTGAAAATGGTGCCAGATATATCCGCTGGAATACACCGTTTTATTCGGTTCTTGGAATTCTGCTGGTACTTCGAAATGTGTTACAGGGACTTGGTAAAAAGGTAGTGCCACTGGTTTCAAGCATGATAGAACTGGTAGGAAAAATTGCATTTGTTTTATTGTTTATCCCAATCTTGAAATATTTTGGTGTAATTATCTGTGAGCCGGTTATCTGGTGCCTGATGTGTATCCAGCTTGTCATATCCTATTACAGAGACCCTTATATCCGTGGAAAGGAAGAAAAGAAATGAAGCTTGGAATCGTAGGAACAGGAACTATCGTAGAAGAAGTACTTCCGGTATTGCAGCAGGTAAAAGGGCTTTCCTGCTATGGAATTTGTGGAACAAAGCGCAGTGAAGCAAAAGCAGAAAAATTAAAAGAACAGTATCAGATGCAGCTTGCAGTAAGTGATTATGAAAAACTTCTGGATTCGGAAATTGATACTGTCTATATTGCTGTGCCAAATCTTTGGCATTTTGAAATGGCAAGAGAAGCTATCCTCCATGGAAAACATGTTATTGTAGAAAAACCCATGACAGCCAATGAAAGACAGGCAGAGGAGCTTTGTGCCCTTGCAAAGAAGCAGGGAGTATTTTTATTTGAAGCTATTACCACACGGTATCAGTCGAACTATCAGTTTATTAAAGAGCAGTTACCGACGATTGGCAAAATTAAAATGGCAGTCTGCAATTTCAGCCAATATTCCAGAAAATATGACCGTTTCCAGAATGGAGAAAACATTCCTGTTTTTGATGCAAAGCAGGCAGGTGGAGCTTTGATGGATTTAAACTTATATAATATCCAGTATTTAGAAGGCTTGTTTGGAGAACCGCAGTCTGTGCATTATACCGCAAACACGGAAAAAGGAATTGACACCAGCGGTGTTGCAATTTTATCTTATCCCGGCTTTCAGGCAGTTGCAATAGGCGCAAAGGACTGCCAGGGACAGCCGGAATATCGCATTGAAGGAAGTGAAGGCTACATTGCCCAGAACAGCCCGTGTAATGTCTGCGGCGCAGTGACCATCCATTACCGGGATGGAAGAGAGGTATCCTATGATGGAAATGGAGATGCACACCGGATGTATGCAGAGTTTGTTTCCTTTGTAAATGAGATAGCATCAAAGGACACTGAAACCTGCTACGAAATGCTCGACCACAGCCTTGCGGTCAGCCGGATACTGACCCGGGCAAGAGCGGATGCCGGAATTGTATTTCCGTGTGATGAAAATTAGTCAAGTATGATTTAGTCAATCGTACTTGACTAAATTGTATTTGACGAAGGTAATCCTTCCATCTCCACACTATCTCCATATCTATGTAATAAGATGTAACAAGTTCGTAACAACTTGCGAATGATTACATAGGAAATTGCGAGAAGAGAAAATTATTTGAATTTATTTTAGAAAATGAACAATAGCCAGACAGTCCGGCAAAGTGCGAAGGCATTTTCATGGCTGTTAGGGGCACTTGGAATTTCGTATGGGAACAGGCAACGCCGGTACATGGAAGTACCGGCGAGGCGCAGATGAACATGGATGTGAATTTGCACCGCTTGCCGGATAAAAAGAATACAATCCGAAATTCTTAGTGCCCCTTGCAGTTATGATACAGCCTTAGTACTTGCCGGGCTGCCCGGCTATTTCTTACTTTGTAAAAATAAATAGAATATCTCTTCTGCAATACCTGATGATTACATAGGTAAGGAGACAGATATGAAATACAAAACAGTAAAAAAATTATGGCTTGCAGCCGCAATCCTGACAACCACAACTTCATTATGGACCAATGTCAATGCCATGGAGACACCAGCTGCATCCGGTGCAGGCGTAATCCGGGCACTGAATGAGCAGCGCATTTTATCTGAGCAGTATGCACTGCAGCAGATACAGACAGGAGCTGGAGAACTGGCAGAAGGTGAAGCAACAGGCGAAGCAGAAATAAATGATGTGGCAGAACTTTCACTTGGAAATGCAGAAGAGGAAATGCCGGCAGCAGACCAGCCGGAACTTGCGGTTGCAATCGCACCGAATTATGTGAATATTCGAAAAGAACCGTCTACAGAAGGAGAAGTGCTTGGAAAACTTTACCGTAATACGGTAGGTGTGATAGAGGCGGCAGAAGAGGGCTGGTATTATATTACTTCCGGTTCAGTCAGCGGATATGTCAGTGCAGAATATGTCTGTGTGGGAGAAGAAGCAAGAGCACTTGCGGAAGAAATTGGCACACAGCTTGCCCGGGTAACTACAACAACTTTAAAAGTGCGTACGGAAGCATCCACAGATGCTGCCGTATTAGGACTGGTACCGGGAGGCGATATACTAACGGTAACAGAGACACTGGATGGCTGGTTAAAGGTTGATGCAGAGGAAGGGGAGGGCTATGTAGCAGCAGATTATGTAGAAACCTATACGGAATATCCCCATGCAGAATCCATTCAGGAAGAAGCAGAACGGTTAGCAAGAGAAGAAGCCGCAAGAAGAACGGCACAGGAAGCGGAAGAAAGAAGAAAAGAGGCAGAGCAGCAGGCAGCAGCACAAAAGAAGGCAGCAGCGAAGCAGAGCACTAATCATACAACAGCAGGGAATGCAACATCTAAAGCTTCAACATCTGGAAATGCTGCATCCGGAAACAGCGGAACAGCGGCGTCTGCATCTGATGCCGGTTTAGGCAGGCAGATTGCAGATTATGGATTGCAGTTTGTAGGAAATCCATATGTATATGGTGGAACCAGTCTTACAAATGGGGCGGATTGTTCCGGCTTCGTGCAGAGTGTATATAGGAATTTTGGAATTAATCTGCCAAGAACCTCCGGTGAGCAGGGAGCCTGCGGAAGCGCAGTGGCATCTTTGGCAGAGGCACAGCCGGGAGATTTAATCTGGTATTCCGGTCATATCGGAATCTATATCGGAAGCGGACAGATTGTGCATGCAAGTTCAGCAAAGACCGGAATTAAAGTATCAAATGCAGGCTACCGGACGATTCTTTCTATCCGAAGAATTGTATAAAGAGAATAAAAAATTTTATCCGTGGAGATACTGACTACAATAGAAAAGAGTATAAATTAGTAGAAAAGATTGTAGCAGGAAGGATAGAAGATATATGGGAACAAAGGGAACCATTATCATTCAGGAGTCAGAAGGAAGGATGCCCCAGGAACTCTGCCAGCAGCTTTTAGAAGAGGGCTACCGCATTGTATACGAAGAAGACAGGCGGGCAGGAAGTCAGATTGAAATTGGAACGGCCTGTATCTTAGAAGTAGACAATCATTGTATCAGAAGAGGCAGGAAAAAGATTCATCTGACACCTAATGAATATAAAATTTTATATACCATGGTGAAATCTCCCCACCGGGTATATAGCAGAAACCAGTTGATTACTTATGCGTTAGAGGATGCCTTTGATGGCTATGACAGAACCATAGATTCCTATATTAAGAGTATCCGGAAGAAAATTGAAAAGAATCCCAGACGGCCGCGTTATATCATAACGGTGCACGGAGTCGGATATAAATATGTTCCATCAGACAGTGAGGGCACTCATGGAGAATAAGAGCCTGGAACAGAGGATGGAAACAGAACCGGTGCATCGTGTGATTTTGTCACTGGCGGCACCTACGGTACTTAGTATGCTGGTAATTTCTGCTTACAGTATCGTGGATACCTTCTTTGTAACAAGACTTGGCAGCAGGGCAACCGGAGCGGTCGGAATTACGTTTGCTCTGGTGGCATGGATACAGGCAGTGGGCTATACTGTTGGCATGGGAGCGGGAAGCCTTGTTTCAAGGCTCCTTGGAAAGAAAGAAAAAGAGCAGGCAGAGCAGATTGCAAATTCGGCAATTATGTCAGGGCTGCTGCTTGGACTTATAAGTCTGGGGGCAGGTCTGATTTTTTTGACACCTTTGCTGAAGCTTTCCGGTGCAACAACAGAGCTGCTTCCATATGCAAGGGAATATGCCCTCTTTGTATTGCTGTCGGCACCCTTTACCATAGAGACACTGGTACTTGGTACGCTTCTTCGGGCACAAGGCAGGGCGAAAGCATCCATGGCAGGAATGGTAACCGGTGGAATTCTTGATATTATACTGACACCGGTGTTTCTGTTTGTCTTAAATCTTGGAGTAAAAGGAGCCGCATTAGCGGCATTTATCGGACAGGCAGTGGCAGCGATGGTACTGGGAGGCTGTTTCTGGCATGGCAGAATGAAACTGAATGGAAAGAAACAAAGTAAAAATTTTTTCAAAATAAAGGACTATGGAAACATTATAAAAAATGGTCTGCCGTCGCTTTGCAGGCAGGGATTTGCCAGCGTGGCAGCCGTATTGTTAAACCGGAAGGCGGTAGGATATGGAGATGCGGCAGTAGCAGCAATGTCTGTAGACGGACGGCTATTTATGGTATTTTTCAGCCTTTTTATCGGATATGGTCAGGGCTTTCAGCCGGTGGCAGGGTATCAGTTTGGAGCTGAAAATAAAAAAAAGTTAAAGCAGGCATTTATTTTTACTTTATGGAGCAGCATCATAGCGGCGGCAGGAATCGGTCTGGCAGGATTCCTTTTCGCACCGATGACCATGAGCTTCTTTTTAAAAGAGGATATGGCAGCACGAATCGGCATTTTTACTTTTCGAAGCCAGTGCCTGATTCTTCCGCTGATTCCCATAGGAATTTTAAGTAATATGCTGTTTCAGGGAATCGGGCAGCAGGGGAAGGCGGCATTTCTATCAGCGTGCCGTCAGGGAATTGTATTTCTTCCGTTGATTTTCCTTCTACCGGAATGGATCGGGCTGGCGGGAGTGGAGATTGCGCAGGCTTTGTCAGATGGACTGACTGCAATCATCAGCATTCCATTTGTGTTTTGTTATTTCCAAAAAAGTGAGAAAAAAAGAACAGAAAAAAAGACCAGTGACGGAAAGCGGCGGCTATGAAGCGCCGTTTAGTCAACTGGTCTACTGAACCATTTCTACCAGATAAGCTAACATGGTAACAGGTTCTTTCTTCTGTGCTTTCATCTCTCTTACATATGCTTCGTATTTTGCTACGAACCTGGAAAGACCCAGCACTGCATCCTGCTCTAAGAACATACAAATCCCTCCTTATGCAATTTATTATCTGAACAAACCTCTTTGTTCATTTAGTATTATATACTTACCTTTGGTAAATGTCAACAAAAAAGATGTGAAAAAATTGTGTAAAATTACCATAAAAGAAAATTAAGTTTTTGTTAATAAAATGTAAGGAACATTTGGTGTATGATGATAAGGAATGAAATAACAGATAACGCATATAGGAGCAGATAAAAATAAATGAGACAGACCGGAAGAGGAAAGAGAAAAACAGGAAGAAAAAAATATACATATGAGAAACCACATACAGCAGCAGAATACCGGCGCAGAAGAAGACAGCAGCAGGTGCGGATTCAGAGAATGCTGCTGCTTTTAGGAATTGTTCTTGTAGTAATTTTCATATTTGTATTAGGTGGGAAATTGCTCCGCTGGATAAGGGGAAAACATTTGGCAGCAGCAGATGTGCCGGCAGCCGTTACCAAAGTGGTAGAAAATCCGCCGGATTATGATGTGCAGCTTCTTACGATAAATGATTATTCCAGACCGGGACTTGCAATTGATCAGGTAAATGGCATTGTGGTGCATTATACTGCAAATCCGGGAACCACAGCGCAGCAGAACCGTGATTATTTTGAAGGCTTAAAGGACAGCCATGAAACACATGCCAGCAGTCATTTTGTCATCGGACTGGATGGTGAACTGATTCAATGCATCCCATGCAAAGAGATTTCCTATGCATCCAATGACAGGAACAGTGATACTATTTCCATCGAATGCTGTATCCCGGACGATACCGGAAGATTCAACGATGCCACCTACCAGACATTAGTGCATCTGGTGGCATGGCTTTGTGGCAGATATGATCTGACCATGGATGATGTCATCCGTCATTATGACGTAACCGGAAAAAACTGTCCGAAATATTATGTGGAACACGAGGATGCCTGGAAGCAGTTTAAGGTAGATGTGGCAGATTATATAGAAAAGAATGGAGTTGCCCCGGAAAATCTAAAAAATGACAAGGAGTAAGTCTTGCCAAATCTTCTGATTTCAAGTAATATTAAATCATTGATAGTGGAGAGACGAAAAGTCCACTGGTTGTAAGAAGGAAAAACATGTTAGAAGAGATTTGTAAGGCACTGACCGAAGAGACGAATATACGTGAAAATCTGATAGAATTAAAGAAAAGCATAAAAAATCAGGATGCATTGAAGGAATGGAAAGAATACCATGCAACGCATCCGGTTTTGTATGCCTTTTTGAGTTCCGAAGATGCTAAAATCCGGAAAAATGCAGCACTTATTCTGGGTGAGACAAATGAATCAGGGGCGGCAAAAGCACTGTTTGAGGCATACCAGAGGGAGAATACACGCTTTGTGAAAAGTTCTTATCTTACTGCAATGAATGGACTTGATATAGAGATTTATCAGGACGCATTCGGGAAGCGTTACAAGGAATTGTTAACAGAAGTTCCGGCAGAAAGCGAAAAGAAGCACAGAACGGAAGAACTGCATGCTCTGGATAAATTGTTAGGTGGGCTGAACCAGAATAAGAAGCATCGTTTTACTGGATATGAAGAAGAGGTAGAAGTGCTTCTGACAACCAATCCTGCATATCGTGAGATTACGGCAGAACAGATAAAAAAAGATCGTCCGGTGCTGGTTCCGGCAGGTGTAAAAGTAAAGACAACACATCTCAGGGATGTGATAAAGATTCGTACTTTCCGGGAGATGCTGTTGCTGTTGTCCGGGGGACACCGGATTGCTGCAGAACCGGAAGCGGTAGCAGAGGCATATGCAAAATCAAATCTTATGGAGTTATTAAACAGGCTGCATGAGGGCAATCCACCATTTCGCTTCCGCATGGAAGTAAGGGGCATTGCACCGGAAGAAAAAGGCAGCTTTATCCGGAAAGCGGCAGCAACATTAGAAGATTTAACCGGACATCAGCTGTTAAATACGGTAGATGGCTATGAAATAGAATTGCGGCTTACGAAGAATACGGATGGCACATTATATCCATCCTGTAAATTATTTACGATTCCAATGCGGAGATTTTCTTACCGGAAGGAAGCAGTTGCAGCATCCATTCATCCGGCAAATGCAGCATTATTTATGAAGCTGGCAGAACCTTATCTGAAAAAGGGTGCACAGGTATTAGATCCGTGCTGCGGAGTTGGTACCATGTTAATAGAACGTGACCTTCTGGTGCCGGCGGGAGATATGTACGGACTGGATATTTTTGGAGAGGCTGTGATAAAGGCAAGAGAGAATGCCAAAGCGGCAGGAAGGCAGATTAATTATATTAATCGTGATTTTTTTGATTTTACACATAAATACCTTTTTGATGAAATCATTTCCAATATGCCATTGAGAGGGAAGAAAACAAGAGAAGAACAGGATGCCTTTTACAGTCAGTTCTTTGATTGTGCAGGAAAATTCCTGAAAAATGGTGGTCATATGATTTTATATTCCAATGAGGGCGGCTTTGTAAAGAAACAGCTGCGGAGACATATGGAATATCGTCTATTAGACGAGTTCTGTATACGGGAAAAAGAAGGTTTTTATTTATTTATAGTCGGTAAAAAGGGGTAACAAAAATGAAGCAGAAGTTGGATATGCAGGGGAGTAATGAGTTAATGTTTGGAGCGGAATTACTCGACGGAAGAGTGCTTCAGGGATTACAGGACCGTTTCTGTGCCTGTAATAATTTATATTGTGTATGCTTAAGCCAGATGCAGGGGGTTGTGACCAAGGCATATGGTTCCAAGGAAGAACTGAATTATATTCATGAAAAAGTCGGTATGGCACGCCATATTGTGCTGCTGAACAGACTGATTACCTCTGAGATGGAAGATGTAGTGGAAGAACCGCTGGAAGAGGATTATTTGAAAATGAACGGTGTTGCAATCCGTGTAGGCGGTAAGATTGCAGCAATCTGGATTGTCATTGGTGTGCTTTCTGATATAGCCGCACCAGAACAGGAGATTCCGGAGAATATCCAGAAGACTACGACAAAGCAGTATTACAATTCACTTGATTTTTTAACCTATATATCCAAACAGTATTTTGCTACAAAGTTGGATGAGCTTCTGGCACAGGAAGCATTTGCCAAAAACAGGGAAAGCCAGGAGCAGATTAAGACAGAATTACAGCGTACAGAGGTCATGACTTCTATCGTGAAAATGTTGGAGAGTGAAAATGGCTTTTCCAAAATTGCAGACGAAATTCTGACAGATGTATGCAATTATCTGAAAATCAGTAATGCAGCATTGCTCCGTATTAACCGGGATGGCGAGACTGCGGATATGATAAGTGAATGCTGTCTGGAGGAAGAGGATGCATTGATTGCAAAATGCCAGGGCATTTCCACATCAGAATTTCCTTTTACCAATGGCAAGCCTTATATGATTTCAGCAGATTCCATACTGCCGCCCGCATTTGCACAGTTTTTTGAAAAATGGAATATTCAGGCGGCAATCAGCCTGCCGGTAGAGATTAACGGGGAAGCTGCCATGTATTTATGCTTCTTTGAACTGCGGAAACGCCGTATCTGGGATGTTTCCGATATTAAATTTTTAAATGAAGTAAAACAGATTGTGCAGAGTATTTTGATTAAGCGGATTACAAAGAATTCGCTGGCAAGTTCTTATGCATCCTTAGAGGCAATCCTTGAAAATGTAGGCTGTGGAATCTGTGTAAGGGATATGCTTTCGGAGAAGATTCTTTATACGAACCAGCAGTTTCACAGGTTATTTGCAGATGGCCGGTTTGAAAAGCAGCAGGATGAGATTTTCCGTTCCGGTAATAAGCGTTATGGAAATGGTAATTTTGTAGAATATTATTCCAAAGAGGATAACCGGTATTTTGACATTTATCATACCCAGATTAACTGGGTGGATGGCAGAAGGGTTATGCTGCTGACGGTTTATGATGTGACGGATAAAAAGCTTTATCAGCAGAAGATTGAACGCCAGGCGAATAATGATTTCCTGACGGGACTTTATAACAGAATGCGTTGTGAGCATGATGTGGAAATCTATATCCAGAGAGCCAGGGAACAGGGTGGCAAGGGAGCACTCTGCTATATTGACCTGGATGACTTTAAGCATATTAATGATGGTCTGGGACATCAGTATGGGGATATTCTGCTGCAGACGATTTCAAGAAGCCTGCAGGGAGTGACCGGACTGGATTCTACCTGCTACCGCATGGGTGGTGATGAGTTTATCATCATTGTTAATCAGGAAGAATATCAGCGTCTGGATGAGATTTTAACAGAGATTAGGAATATTTTCTCCAAGCCGTGGTTCTTAAAAGGTGGAGATTACTACTGTACCATGAGTATGGGGGTGGTATGTTTCCCGGATGACGGAGACAATGTACAGGAATTAATCAAAAAAGCAGATATTGCTTTATACGAAGCAAAAAAAGGCGGTAAAAACCGTATAGAATTCTATGATGAGAATGTAGAAGCAACATCCTTTAAGCGGCTTGATTTAGAGAAGAATATGCGTTATGCCACTACAAATTCCTGCCAGGAATTTGAGGTGTATTATCAGCCGATTGTGGATATTTCCAGACCGGGAGATCCATGTAGTGGAGCAGAGGCACTTATCCGCTGGAATTCCGAGGCAATGGGGATGATTTCCCCGTCTGAATTTATTCCACTGGCAGAATATTTAGGACTTATCAATCCAATCGGAAGCTTTGCATTGAAAGAAGCCTGCCACCGTTGTAAATACTGGAATGACATGGGACATCCGGAGTATCATGTCAATGTAAATCTTTCGGTGGTACAGCTATTGCAGAATGATATGAAAGAAAAAGTCAGGGAAGTGTTGGAAGAGACAAAGATGGATCCGGCAAACCTTACCCTTGAAGTAACAGAGAGCCTTGCAATTAACGATATGAAGCGTATGAAGAGGATTCTTTCGGATATCAAGAGCCTTGGAGTAAAGGTTGCACTGGACGATTTTGGAACCGGTTATTCTTCCTTGAACCATATCCGTGAACTGCCGATTGACATTATCAAGATAGACCGCTGCTTTATCATTGACATTGGAAAAGATGAGTATGCAGAGGCCTTTGTAAAGATGGTATCAGAACTGGCAGAGACCATCGGAGTACGGATTTGTGTAGAGGGGGTAGAGGAAACGGAACAGGTGGAGAAGCTCCGCAGCATGAAGGTGCAGTATATTCAGGGTTATTATTATGGTAAGCCAATGTGTGCAGAGGACTTTGAAAAGAAGTATCTGTAGAAATAAAAGAATGAGTAAAAAGCTGATGGAAGGAAAGCTTTTTACTCATTTTAAGTTTAGCAGTCTATCTCCAGTTCTACCGGACAATGGTCGGAACCAGGAACTTCCGTATGAATGGCAGCTCCCTTTAACTTCTCTTTTAAGGACTGGGAAACCAGAAAATAATCAATACGCCATCCGGCATTCTTTTCCCTTGCGTGGAAACGGTAGGACCACCAGGAGTAGATGCCTTCCTGTTCCGGGTAGAAATAACGGAAGGTATCGATAAAACCATTCTCTAAAAGAACAGAGAATTTTTCCCGTTCTTCATCTGTAAATCCGGCATTTTTACGGTTGGTTTTCGGATTCTTCAAATCAATTTCTTTGTGGGCAACATTCAGGTCACCGCAGAAAATAACCGGTTTCTTTTCTTCTAATCCCTTTAAATACTGTAAAAAAGCATCTTCCCATTCCATACGGTAGGAAAGCCTTGCCAGTTCGCTCTGGGAGTTTGGTGTGTAGCAGGTGATGAGATAGTAGTTTTCATATTCTAATGTGATAACACGTCCTTCTTCATCATGCTCTGGGATGCCAATGCCATAGCTTACAGAAAGAGGTTCCTTTTTGGTAAAGATGGCAGTGCCGGAATAGCCTTTTTTCTTCGCATAATTCCAGTACTGGTAATAGCCCGGAAGGGAAAGGTCAATCTGTCCTTCCTGCAGTTTAGTCTCCTGAATACAGAATGCATCTGCATTGATTTCATGGAAGAAATCTAAAAATCCTTTATTGACACAGGCACGTAAGCCATTTACATTCCAGGAAATAAATTTCATAGTAAGTCTCCTTTTTATTGATACATATCGGTGATTGCGAAAAAGCGGTGTTTTATTTGAAAAAGGTCTGTATTCGAAGAATTGGTGGCTTATGTGATGTGAAATGCCAGCAATTCTTAGCTGCATATTTTTCTTAATGGTAAACTGTCTTTCCGTTGCTTTGACCGGATGCCGTCACTGTCCGCCAGGTGCGGATGCCATATAATAACTGCAAGGGGCACTAAGAATTTCGAGACATATTTTGTCAGGTCCGGCAACCGGCACAAATTCACATCCATGTTCATATGTGCCTCGCTGGCACGTCCCTGTGCCAGCGTTGCCGGGTGCCGGACGAAATTCCAAGTGCCCCTAACAGCCATTAAAAGGCATCCGTACTCCGGCGGACAGTACCGGCATCTTGTCAAACATTGGAAAGACTGCTTTCTATCACAAAAAGAAAAATATGCAGCTTAGAACTGCGGTATTTCATATTAAAGCCAACATTCTTCGAATACAGTCTTTTGAAATAATAATTTCTTTTCGCAATCACATATTTGTTTCATTATACCCATTAGACTGGATATTCTTCAAGAAAAATATTATACTATTTCTATATATAAAAATGCAACGTATTGTGGAGTTATAAGCGAAGGAGGATATGCGATGTTAGAGAAGGTAGATTTAAACCGGAAGATGGGGAAAAAGGAATATAAGGAGTGGATGGACGATTTGCAGCCAAAGTTATCCTATCTGCAGAGAGCCTGTAAGGAACAGAAGATTCCGGTCATGATTGTATTTGAAGGATTTGGTGCAGCAGGAAAAGGAACATTGATTAATAAAATCATTGAGCCTTTAGACCCGAGGGGATTTTCCGTTTATGCTACCGCAGTGGAGACCAAGGAAGAAAAAATGCATCCGTTCCTGTGGCGTTTCTGGACGAAGATTCCATCCCAGGGAAGAATTGCAATTTTTGACAGAAGCTGGTACCGGAGAGTGTTGGTGGACCGCTTTGACGGTGTGACCACAAAGGAGCAGCTTGATTATGCATTTGGAGAAATCTGTTCCTTTGAAAAACAATTAACGGATGATGGTATGGTAATTATCAAATTGTTTGCAGATGTGTCAAAGAAGGAGCAGAAGAAGCGGTTTGATAAGCTTCTGGAAGATAAGAAGACTGCATGGCGGGTAACAAAGGACGATTTGGCGAGAAATAAGCATTATGAAGAATATCTTGCCATGAATGAAGAAATGCTGGAAAAGACGGATTCTGAATATGCACCGTGGCATATTTTAGAGTGCACCGACCGGGAATATGCGGCAGCAAAAATGACGGAAATCGTAGTTTCTGTGTTGGAGCAGGCAATCGCAGATAAGAAAGCCGAACAGGAGAAGAGGGAGCAGGAGAAAACAAAGGCGCAGGAAATAAAACAGGAAAAGGATACTTTGCAGGAAGCAGGAGCCGCATCACAAAAGGAGCAGGTACTTAAGAGTTCCGTACTGGCAGGAGTAGACCTTTCAAAGAAGATGGAAAAAGAAGAGTACAAAAAAGAACTTGCACGTCTTCAGGCAAGACTTTCCGAGCTTCATAATGAACTTTATAAATACCGGATTCCGGTGGTGCTGGCATTTGAAGGCTGGGATGCCGGTGGAAAAGGCGGAGCCATCAAACGGCTGACCCAGGCATTGGATCCAAGGGGGTATCAGGTAAATCCGGTGGCAGCACCCAATGATGCAGAAAAAACACATCATTATCTGTGGCGTTTCTGGAAACAGTTTCCAAAGGATGGTCATGTGGCAATATTTGACCGTTCCTGGTATGGCCGCGTTATGGTTGAGAGAATCGAAGGCTTCTGTCAGGAAGAAGAATGGAAGCGTGCTTACCATGAGATGAACGAAATGGAAGAGCAGCTGGCGCATCATGGAACCATTGTTTTAAAATTCTGGATGCACATTGATAAGGATGAGCAGGAGCGTCGTTTTAAGGAGCGTATGGAAAACCCGGCAAAGCAGTGGAAGATTACCGATGAGGACTGGCGCAACCGTGAGAAATGGGATGCTTACGAAAAGGCAGTGGATGAAATGCTGATTCGTACCTCTACCACTTATGCACCATGGATTTTAGTAGAGGCAGACTGCAAGTATTATGCCAGAATTAAAGTGCTTCGTACGGTGGTAGAAGCAATTGAGAAGCGTCTGAAAGAAGAAAAAGAACGGAAATAATTACCACTTGGTTCGTATTTCTTACCACTTATTCCAAAGGCATTTACAGAAAAATGTGTTTGTGTATAATGAGTGACATAGGAAGGAACGACAATGAAGATACGGATTGAATTAGACGAAAACTTAATAGAGGATGAAGTGCTGATTCGCTGCAGATCCTTAGATGAAAATGTAAGGAAAATACAGGAAGCCGTGTCACAGGTGCTTACCGGAAAACAGCAGTTAATCTGTTATAAGGAAGATACGGAATACTATCTGTCTTTGGATGAAATCCTGTTTTTTGAGACAGAGACCAAAGAGGTATGGGTGCATACAACAGATAAGATGTATCAGACCAGATATAAACTGTATGAGCTGGAAGAACTGTTGCCGGGACATTTTATGAGGGTTTCCAAATCCACAATTTTAAATACCAACCGGATTTACTCCATTACAAGAAATCTTACGGCATCAAGTGTGGTGGAATTTATGGGAAGCCATAAACAGGTATATGTATCAAGATATTACTACAAACCATTAAAATGTAAACTGGAAGAAAAGAGGATAAGAAAATGAAAAAAGAGAGAATCTTCTGGGGACTGTTTCTGATTTTTGGAGCGGTATTCCTGATTGTAAGCAAACTGGGACTGGTGGAAGGCATTGGCTTCTGGACGGTAATCGGAACAATATTTTTCGGTTGTATTTTATTAAGCAGCCTGATAAAGCTTCGATTTACCGGAATCTTTTTTTCACTGGCATTTCTAGGAATTATTTATGATGAACAGCTTGGCATACAGGCGATTACACCATGGCCGATACTTGGAGCGGCACTGCTTTTATCCATCGGCTTCGGTATCATTTTTAAGAAGAATACCACAAAATGTTGGAAAAAGAAAAAAGATACGGACTATGAGACCATTATAGATGAAGAGGATGGTAACCGGATTTCTTTCGATACCTCCTTTGGCGCATCCATCAAATATGTGAATACGGATGATTTCCAGTCTGCTTCCTTGGACTGCAGCTTTGGCAGCATGAAAGTGTATTTTGATAATGCGATGATGCAGCAGCCACAGGCAACGATTTATCTGGATGCATCCTTTTCCGGAGTAGAGCTTTATATTCCAAAGAGCTGGGCAATGATAAATAAAGTCCATGCAGCATTTGGTGCAGTGGAAGAGAAAAATCGGAATGTACCGGATGGTGTGCACAGTGTGATACTTACCGGAGAATGTAATTTTTCCGGCGTAACAATTATATATGTATAAGAAATAGCATAGAGAAAGCTGTCAGCAAAATTTTGCTGGCAGCTTTCTCTAATGTATTTTATGCCTGTGTGCCCGGAAGCCGGAGGCTTGATTTCATCAGCAGGGCTGCAATTGCGGCAGTGAGAATTTCCGTAATCCAGAAGGCATGGAATACGCACTGTGGACCAAAGGCTTTGCAGAGAACAAAAGCAAGCGGAATGATAAAAAGGATATAACGGAGCAGTGAAATAATTAAGGACTGTCCGCCCTTTGAAAGCCCTTCCAAAGCACCGGAGGCAGTAATGGATACGGTGGAAATCAGGAAACCACAGCAGATAATCCGAAGGGCATTGCTTCCCACGGAAATTGTGGTGGCATTGTCTGTAAACATTCCGATAAGGTAAGGTGATGCAGTAAAGCAGATAATCATACCAAGGAGCATAATGACACCATTCATACAGAGGGTAAGATGATAGATTTTCTTCACACGCTTTATTTCACCGGCACCGTAATTGAAGCCCACCAGCGGACGCATCCCCTGGATAATTCCATTGGCAGGAAGGTAGAGGAAGGTCTGCAGCTTGTAATAGATTCCGACGACTACCACATAACACTGGTCATATGCGGCAAGGAGTCCGTTTAAAAATGAGATCAGTAAGGACGGCAGAGCCAGATTTAAGATGGCAGGGATGCCGATACCATATAATTTCAAATCAAGATGTTTATCCAGGATAAGATATTTTCTGCTAATCCGTACACTGATTGGGCGCAGAAAATAGGCAAAGAGATAAAAAATAAGAGTCAGCAGCTGTCCGATACCGGTGGCAAGGGCAGCTCCGCGCATTCCCATTTTCGGGAAGATGCCAATTCCGAAAATCAAAAGCGGGTCTAAAATGATATTGGCAATACAGCCTAGCATCAGTCCAATCATGGAGACATTCATTCTGCCGACAGACTGAAAGACTTTTTCAAAGGTTAAATTCATCATAATAATGATACTGAATACAAATACAATATTTGCATATTCTACACCTGACTTAAGAACATTACTGTCGGTGGTAAAGCGGCTTAAAAACGTAGGAATCAGGGCAATGCTTCCAATCGTTAAAATGACACCATGCAAAATAGAAAAGAAGAACCCATGGGTTGCAGCAATATTGGCTTTTTCCCCTTCTTTTGCACCAAGGTGAAAAGAAATTAAAGCATTAATTCCGACACCAAATCCAATTGCCACAGCATTGATAAAATTCTGCACCGGATAGACCAGGGAAAGGGCAGTCATGGCATCTTCACTGATTTTAGCCACAAACAGACTGTCTATAATATTATAAAGAGAATTTACCAGCATGGAGATAACCATAGGAAGTGCCATGGTAGTCAGCAGTGGTAAAATCGGTTTTTCTTTCATAAAATCTTCATTCATAATAATTGCTCCTTTTTTTCTTTTTTCTCACTAATCCAAAGTGTGAGAAAGAACAAAGAATGTGCCTTGGCACATTCTCGCGCCTGCGGCGGTCGCTTGCGACATCTACCTTATACGCCGAAGTGTGCATCCTCGCGGAGCGTTTTTTACTTTACAGGAAAGCAATTTCCTGTAAAGTAAAAAACGCCACACAATTATCGCAAGGATAATTGTGTGGCGAAAAGTAGTCAGACTAGAAAAATCCACACCAGTTTTAGCGTTATGAAAATAGCATAAATCATAGGAAAAGTCAAGATAATATCATAGAGCGGAAGAAGATGGCTTGAATATGAATTGGAACATTCAATGGAAAAATGATTGACAAATACCCTATGGGGGTATAATATAAGCATACCGGTAGGGGGTATATGACTATCGGGAAATGTGTATTGGAATGTGAAGATAGAAGGGAGCCTGACTATGGCAGAAGAAAAAGAGATGTGCCCATCCTGCTGTGGACGGAAGAAGCACAGACAGGAAGCAGAATATCAGGATTTATTAAAACGCTTGAACCGGATTGAAGGACAGGTGCGGGGTGTAAAGAAAATGTTGGAAGAAGACCGCTACTGTGTGGATATTTTAACGCAGGTGTCTGCAATTAATTCTGCACTGAACTCCTTTAATAAAGTGTTGTTAGCGGAGCATATCAAATCCTGTGTGGTGGATGACATCCGTGCCGGAAAGGAAGAAGCGGTGGATGAGCTTTGTGCGACCCTTCAGAAACTGATGAAATAGAGGAGGACAAAAGTGTGAAACAGGAACGTTATGAAGTCACAGGTATGACGTGTTCTGCATGCTCTTCCCGTGTGGAAAAGTGTGTGTCAAAGATTGACGGAGTGGAAAATGTATCCGTAAATCTGCTGACCAACAGTATGCAGGTGTCCTATGACGAGAATAAGGTCAATGAAGATATCATTGTATCAGAAGTAGAGAAGGCAGGTTATGGTGCTGCACTGGCAAATGCCGGAAATGAGAAACGTACCGGCAAAGGGAAAAAGATAAATAAGGCAGAGCAGGAAATTCATGAGATGAAAATCCGTCTGATCTGGTCTGTTATTTTTCTGATTCCGATGATGTATATTTCCATGCACCATATGTTTTATGAATGGTTTGGAATTCCGGTACCGGGATTTATCAAGGCTGCATTTCACGGAGATGAGAATGCACTGGCATTTTCCTTTTCCCAGTTTTTATTGCTGCTTCCGATTATGTATCTGAACCGGAAATATTTTATTGTAGGATTTAAGAATCTTTTTGTACACAGAAGCCCGAATATGGATTCGCTGATTGCACTTGGGGCATCGGCTTCCGTTATCTATGGTGTATTTGCCATTTTCCGGATTGGTTATGGCCTGGGACATCAGGATATGGCACTGGTAAGCCGGTACAGCATGGATATTTATTTTGAGTCTGCAGGAATGATTCTGACATTGATTACAGTTGGAAAATATTTAGAGAGCCGTTCCAAAGGAAAGACCAGTGAAGCTATTGAGAAGCTGATGGACTTGGCTCCGAAGCAGGCAAATGTCTTAAGAGATGGCAAAGAAGTTATGGTCCCGGTAGAGGAACTGGTAAAAGGTGATTTAGTATTGGTGCGTCCCGGCGAGACGGTTCCGGTGGACGGAGTAATTGAAGAGGGACAGTCAAGTCTCGATGAATCTGCCATTACCGGGGAGAGCATTCCGGTATATAAGGAAGTGGGGGATACTGCAATTTCCGCAACCATTAACCAGAATGGCTTCTTGAAAATCCGTGCATCCAAGGTCGGGGAAGATACCACCATCAGCCAGATTATTCATCTGGTGGAAGAAGCTGGATCCAGTAAAGCACCGATTGCCAAGATGGCAGATAAGATTGCAGGAGTATTTGTGCCGGTGGTTATTACAATTGCCCTAATTGCTGCAATCATCTGGCTCATCAGTGGGGCAACTTTTGAATTTGCACTTTCTATTGGAATCGCAGTGCTGGTTATTTCCTGTCCGTGTGCCCTTGGACTTGCGACACCGGTAGCTATTATGGTAGGAACCGGAAAAGGTGCAGAAAACGGAATCCTGATTAAGTCCGGCGAAGCACTGGAAACGGCGCACAGTATCGATACCGTAGTTATGGATAAGACCGGAACCATAACAGAAGGTAAGCCAAGAGTTACAGATGTGAGTGTTGGAACCACAGAATTAAACGAAAAAGAATTTGTGGCAATTGCAGCAGGCGTTGAGCAGGGAAGCGGGCATCCGCTGGCACAGGCAATTCTGCAGTATGCGAAGGAGCAGGAGATTATGCCCCTTGCCATGAAGAATTTTAAGACAATTCTGGGCAGAGGAATTGAGGCAGAAGACGAAAATGCATCTTATTATGCGGGAAACGAAGCCTTTATGAAAGAAAAGGGAGTGTCATTGGATGACCTTGGAGATACTCTGGACAAGCTGGCAGAAGAAGGAAAGACTCCATTAATCTTTGCGAAAAACAACAGCCTTCTGGGTATCATTGCGGCAGCAGATGTGGAAAAGAAAACCAGCCGCTATGCTATTGAAGCATTCCGTAAGATGCACATTGAGGTAGTAATGCTGACCGGAGACCATAAACGTACCGCCGAAGCTATTCGTAAGAAGCTTGGAATTCCAAAAGTAATTGCAGAAGTATTGCCGGAGGATAAGGAACGGCATATTGCCAAACTGCAGCAGCAGGGACATAAGGTTGCCATGATTGGAGACGGAATCAATGATGCACCGGCACTGGCAAGAGCTGATGTAGGAATTGCCATTGGAGCAGGAACAGATGTGGCAATCGAAAGTGCAGATGCGGTACTGATGCGGAATGATCTGATGGATGCCGTAACAGCCATCCGGTTAAGCAAAGCGGTTATCCGCAATATCAAGGAGAACCTGTTCTGGGCATTCTTCTATAACAGCATTGGAATTCCACTGGCAGCAGGCGTTTTATACCCGGCATTTCATATTAAATTAAATCCGATGTTCGGTGCAGCCGCCATGAGTTTAAGCAGCGTCTGTGTTGTTTGCAATGCTCTCCGGTTAAAGCTTTTTAAGCCGCAGCGATTAGAGCAGACGGCAGGAAATGTGGCAGAACAGATAGCGGAAAAAGCAGCAGGAAGTCAGATAGAACAGTCAGCAGAAAAAGTGACAGATAATAATGAAAATGATAAGGAGGATAATAAAATGAAAGAAACACTTAAAATTGAGGGAATGATGTGTGAACACTGCAAGAAACATGTGGAAGAAGCATTAAATGCCATGGAAGGAGTACAGGCAGCTGTCAACCTTGAGACAAAGAGTGCTGAAGTAACCATGGACAAAGAGATTCCGGATGCAGCATTTGCAGAAGTGATTGAAAAAGCAGGATATCAGCTTACCAGTGTTGAAAAATAACAAAATAACGTTATAAAAATCAAAAAAAATTAGGAAAAATGCAAGAAAAAAATTCCCTTATGCTATAAAGTTATGTTATAATAAGCGTAATTGAAACAACATGGGCGAAGGTAGAGGGAAGAAGTTAGGAGGATGGTTCCCGCAAAAGGAACCGTCCTCTTTTATTTACGCAGGTAGCGGGAAAAACCACAGCACATGATGGACAGACAGGAGGAACAGTTTTTATGTGGTCATATGACAGTGTATTTTATCAGATTTCAACATTGGGATTTTGCGGAGCACCAACAGAAAATGATGGTGTTCTGGCTCATCGGATAAAGAAAGTGGAAGACTGGATTCCGCATATGGTAAAGCTTGGAGTGGATGCAATATATTTCTGTCCGGTTTTTGAATCAGACCGTCACGGTTATGATACCAGGGATTATACAAAGTTAGATGTAAGACTTGGAACCAATGAGGACTTTAAAGAAGTATGTGGAAAATTACATGACAACAATATCAAAGTAGTGTTGGACGGAGTGTTTAATCATGTGGGAAGAGGCTTCTTTGCATTTCAGGATTTACTGAAAAACAGAGAAAATTCTCCATATAAGGACTGGTTCACAAATGTGAATTTTGGCTGGAATAATAATTATAACGACGGACTTTCCTATGAAGGCTGGGAAGGACATAATGAGCTGGTAAAGCTGAATTTGCGGAATGAAGAAGTAATCCGGCATATCTTTTCAGCAGTAGAGGGATGGATAAAAGAATTTGATATTGACGGACTGCGTCTGGATGTTGCATACAGTCTGGATATGGATTTTGTAAGAAGATTACGTCAGTTCGTAGATTCGAAAAAGGATGATTTTTATCTCCTGGGCGAGATGATTCATGGTGATTATAACCGTCTTCTGGATGAACAGAATATGCTGCACAGTGTAACAAATTATCAGGCATATAAGGGAATGTGGTCCAGCTTTAATGACCGCAACCTCTTTGAAATCAATTATACCCTGGAGCAGCATTTCTGTGGAATGTATCAGGGCAAACATTTATTAAATTTTCTGGATAACCATGATGTGAACCGTCTGGCAAGCACTTTAAAGGAAAAAGAACATCTTCCACTGGTATATGCAATGCTGTTTGCAATTCCTGGCATTCCATGTGTCTATTATGGCGGTGAATGGGCAGCAGAGGGAAAGAAGGAAAATGGCGGGGATGAAGCACTCCGTCCTTCCTTTGAAGCACCGGAATGGAATGAACTTACCGATTATATTTCCAGACTGGCGAAGGTTCATAAATCGGAAAAAGCACTTTGCTATGGCAGCTACCGAAAGGTATTCTTAACAAACCGGCAGATTGTATTTGAGAGAAGCTTTGAAGGTGAGCGGATTCTTGTAGCAATCAATCTGGAAGAGAATCCATTCCATGCATCCTTTGATGCAGGAGCAGCAGAAGCAGTTGACCTGCTGACCGGAGAAAAAGCGGTATTTCAGGGTGGTCTCGATATGCCGGCATTTTCCGCAGCTTATTTAAAGATAACCGGATAAAAAGATAATACATAAGAATAAGAATAAGAGATAAGAGCTATAAGGAGGAAGTGCAGTAATGGCAGAGAAACGTAAATCTTCAGAAAAAAGTAATATAGGAAAGAAACTGGCACTTGGATTAATTGCAGTAATTTCACTCCCGATTCTTCTGGTTGGACTTGCCGGAATTATCATAATGCATCTGGTACAGAATACAGCATTAAATGCAGGTGTGGGAACGATTATTTTAATTGTGGTTTTAGCGGTATTTGTGGCAGGTTCCCTGTGGCTTGCAGTAGCAATTGCCGGAAAACTGAAAGCTGTAATTGGAAGTATGGATAAGATTGCGGATGGAAGCCTTCAGTTAGAAGAACCAAAACATAATGAAAAAAATGATGAAATCAGCAAATTGTTAGGCTCTGCCAATGATATGGTAAGAAACTTTGCACAGATTGTAACCGGAATCCGTAGAGCCAGCAGGGAATTAAGCGAACTGTCTACGACATTCAGTCAGTCCTTTGACACTATGAATGAAGCGTTGGATCATGTGAGCGGTGAAGTTGCTTCCATTACAGATAATACCGTTTCACAGGCAGAGAAAACACAGCATGTACAGCAGAAAGTAGCAGAAATCGGCAATGCCATTGAAGTAATTGCCAGCAATATTACACTTCTTTCAGACAGTGCATTAAAAATGAAAGACTGCAATGAATCAGCAGAGGTGATTATGCAGCAGCTGGTGGAAATCAGCAGACAGAACAGGCAGTCTATTGATGAAGTGCAGAGCCAGACAGACAGAACCAATCAGTCTGCCTTACAGATTCGTACTGCAACAGAGATTATTGCAGGAATTGCAAGCCAGACAAATCTGCTTGCTTTAAATGCAAGTATTGAAGCTGCACGGGCAGGAGAACAGGGAAAAGGATTTGCCGTAGTTGCAGAAGAAATCCGTACCTTGGCAGACCAGTCCAGAGAGTCTTCAGAGCAGATTAATAAAATTGTTAATGAACTGATTGATAATTCTAATGTCAGTGTAGACATTACCGGAAAAGTATCAGAAGCATTTGAACAGCAGAATGCAAAGATTCGCGAGACAGAGACAATCTTTACTGCCTTGAATCATGAAATTGAAAGTGTCAGCACTTCTATTCAGGGAATCAATTCAGAAGTCGGTGGCTTGAATGAACATAAGAGTGCCATTGAAGAGAAAATGGATTCGCTTGCTGCAGCAGCAGAGACAAATACAACAAGTGCCAGAGATACATCTGAGGCAATGAATGAGTTTGAAGCTTTGGTAGAAGAATGTAAGAATGCAACTGCCAGAATTACTTCTGTAGTAGCAGAACTGGATGAAAATATCCGTAAGTTTAATGTTTCTTCCATGAAAGAAGAAGTAGAGAAAAACATGATGTAATAAACGGTATACAATTGCAAAGAGAAGGGTATTCCACAGGCCGAAGGAGTGCATATGGAATACCCTTTTGTGTATCTTTAAGGAGATTAAAATGAAAACAGAGATTTATACGATACCAATACAGGATGCATTTGCAGAGGAAAGCGAATGTCCGGTCTGCAGAATGTATCAGAAATTAGAAGAAAATGCCATCAATTATACCATTGGACCGGGCGCAAGTTACATGGAGGGAGATATCCGGGAGCAGAGTGATGAACAGGGCTTCTGTCAGAAGCATTTGGAAATGTTATATGAATATCCGAATAAATTAGGACTTGCCATGATGCTAAAGACCCATATGGATAAGACAGCTAAGGAGTTAAAAAAAGCAATGAAAGCACCACTGCCTCAGGCAGCTGTACTTTTCAGGAAAAAGAGCCAGACGGTCCATCCGGTGATTACCTTTGTGGAAGAAAAAGAGAAAAAGTGCTTTGTGTGTGATTACATTAATCACAGCTTTACAAATTATATCAATACCATTTACTATTTATATGAAAAAGAAGAGGACTTCCGCAAACAGTTTGCAGCATCCAAAGGCTTTTGTGTAAATCATTATAAAGTTCTGTTTTCCGGTGCCCCGGAATATATGGGTAAGAAATACCTGAATGAATTTCTGATGACTTTAAATGAGACTTTTATTAACGGATATGAGAGGGTGCGGGATGATTTGGAATGGTTCATCTGTAAGAATGATTACCGTTATAAGGAGCAGCCTTGGAAGAATGCAAGGGATGCACTGCAGAGAGGACTGGTAAAGGCAGGAAGTATCATGGAGGCAGAAGAAAAGAAGGAATAGGTAGAGGTAATAAAAGAAAAGGGGATAGAAGAAGACGTAAGAGCAACAGGTAAATAAAAACAGGAAAGAGAGGTATTTATGACAAGTTATATTTTACTGGTAGCAGCAGTGATTTTATTGTGCCTGTCATTGAATAAAATGTCCAACAAACTGGGAATTCCAATGTTGTTGGCATATATTCTTCTTGGCATGATGTTTGGAACAGATGGAATTTTAAAGATTCCTTTTGATAATTTTACGATTGCCGAACAGATTTGTACGGTGTCCTTAATCTTTATCATGTTTTACGGTGGATTTGGAACCAACTGGAAACAGGCAAAGCCGGTGGCTGGTAAAGCAGTATTATTATCAACAGTGGGTGTTATACTGACCGCAGTAACAACCGGAGCATTCTGTCATTTTATATTGAAAATGGATTTCTGGGAAAGTATGCTGATTGGCTCTGTAATCAGTTCTACGGATGCGGCATCGGTCTTTTCAATCCTTCGTTCCAGACGGCTGAATCTTAAGAACAATACTGCATCCATGCTGGAGGTGGAAAGTGGTAGTAATGACCCATGTTCTTATATGCTGACCGTAATTATATTAACGATAATGAGCGGAGAATTAAGTGGTTCTTCGCTGGTTGTCATGATATTCTCGCAGATTATTTTTGGCATATTAGTGGGGGTAGTTGTGGCACTGGCAGCAGCATTCATTTTAAAAAAAGTGAATTTTGCAACGGATGGATTTGATACGATATTTGTATTCAGTATGGCACTGGTATCCTACGCCGGAGCATCCATGATAAATGGAAATGGTTATCTGGCAGCATACATTGCCGGAATTATCCTTGGCAACACTCCACTTCATCACAAAAAATCACTGGTGCATTTCTTTGACGGAATCACCGGATTGATGCAGATGCTGATTTTCTTCCTGCTTGGTCTGCTGGCATATCCATCCCAGCTGCCGAAGATACTGCCGATTGCACTGGCAATTGCGGTATTTTTAACATTTGTGGCAAGGCCGGTTTCTGTATTTGCTATCTTGATGCCATTCCGCTGCCCGGTAAAGCAGCAGCTTCTGGTGTCCTGGGCGGGGCTTCGTGGAGCGGCATCCATAGTATTTGCAATTATGGCAACAGTAAGCCCAGCATATACGAAAAATGATTTGTTCCACATAGTTATTTTCATTGTCCTGTTCTCTATCAGTATTCAGGGTACACTGCTTGGACTGGTGGCGAAGAAGCTTGACATGATAGACGAAAATGGCAACGTCATGAAGACCTTCAGTGACTACTCCGATGAAATGCCGGTGGAGTTTGTTAAAATCAGCATCAAGGCGGGACATCCATGGGAGAACCGCAAGATAAAAGACCTTGCTTCCCTGCCGGATTTATTACTGGTGCTGATTCTAAGAGGCGAGGAGCGTATCATTCCAAATGGCAACACGGTAGTGCTTGCCGGAGACAAGATTGTCTTAAGTGCTTTATCTCCGGAAGAAAATCTTGGCATCTGTCTGACAGAAATCCCAATCGAAAAAGACAGCAAGTGGATTGGAAAGCCATTATCCAGAATAAAACTGGGAGAAGAGAAGCTGGTTCTTGTTCTAAAGCGGAATGAGAAGGTTGTGATACCGAACGGAAATACTGTGATTCGTGAAAATGATGTGCTGGTAATCAGCCAGTTATAAATATGTTTTTTTGAATTTTGAAGAATAGCAGGAGTGTTCGCCGAAGTGCAGATGCATTTTAAGGGCTGTTAAGGGCACTTGGAATTTCGTTAGATATTAGGCAATGCCGGCACAAGGATGTGCCGGCAAGGTGCATAGGAACATGGATGTGACTTTGCACCGGTTGCCGGATATAAAAATGATTTTTCGAAATTCTTAGTGCCCTTTACAGCACTTAGACAGCATCTGTATTCGGTGAAGAGTACTGCTATTTTTAAAAATTTAAAAATATATGCAACAGAATGGAATTCAGCGACACTATATATATGAGACCGGTCAAAGGAAAGGACATAGGAAGGTATAGGGTGAGCATATGGAGCAGGAACTGCAGCTGGTGCGCAGGGCACAAAGTGGGGATACCGGTGCATTTGCACAATTATATGAAGGCGTTTATCAGGACTTGTATCGCTTTGCGTTATATGTGCTGAAGCATCCGCAGGATGCACAGGATGTGGTCAGCGATACCGTGACAGATGCATTTGCACAAATCGGGGAGCTTCGAAAGACAGAAGCGTTCCGGGCGTGGATATTCCGTATTTTAAGTAATAAGTGCAAACGTAAATTAAAAGAGTATGCGACCCGTCCGGAAGAGCTGACACCGGAGCTTTTAGAGCATCTGGGAAAATCCGGAATGGATGAGCATGCAGCAGTCCGGAGCCTGTTCTTTGAGCTGCCTTCCGAGGAACGAATGATTATCGCCATGCATTTATTCTGTGGGTATAGCAGCAAGGAAATCGGAAAACTGTTAGACCTTAACGAAAATACCGTCCGCTCAAAAGAGAGCCGGGGAATAAAGAAAATGGTGGAGAAATATTGGAAGTGAGAAACGGAAGATATGCAAAAAGTCTGAAAAACAACAGAAAATTCAGATGAGATGGAGGTGCCGGTATGAATGAACAGGAGATTTTAACCCAGTTAAGAAAAGCGGCGGAAGAGATAGAAATACCAGAGACTCTGAAACCGGAACAGATAGAAAAACAATTACAGGAACAGAAAGCAAAACAGCAGCAGGAAAATCAGCACTTGGAACCGAAAAAATCGAAGAAAATAATTCCATGGCGCAGACTTGGAAGTATGGTGGCAGTGCTGGCACTGGTAGTATGCAGCGGAATTTATATAACAGTGACCCGTTTCGATAAGAATTCCGGTACAGGGCAGACGGATTCCGTAGCAATGACAGATACGCAGCAGACTGTGGGAGAAGCAGATGAAACAGGGTATGTGGATGTGGCAGCTCTTGGAACAATGTATCATCCTGCATCGGATTATAAGGAGGTATATCAGACCCTTCTTAAGGGGTATCAGCAGAATTGGATAGAAGATCTGGAAACAAGTGCGGAGACAAGCGAAGCTGCATCGGGAGCAATGAATTCCGGCAGTGACGAATATTACTACAGTGATGAAGCTAAGTACGGAAGTGCCGATGCCGATTTGCTGGAGAGCAGCAAGGAAGGCGGAAAAGATTATTCTACGACAAATCTGCAGATGGAAGGTGTAGACGAGAGTGATATTGCTAAAATTGATGGCAGTTACATTTATACGGTAGAGGATAAATACATTGTTATAACGGATATCCGGGATGGAAAATTAGAAGAAGTAACACGATTTCTCCCGAAAGACTGTGGCGCAGCAGACCGGGTGATGGAAATTTATGTGGATGGAGACCAGCTGATTCTGGTTGTGCAGGGCTATGAGACATCCTTGGGCGAAAGCAGCAAAGCTGGCTCTGATAAGGAAAACTCAGATAAAGAAAGCTCAGATGAAGAAATTGCTGTATCAGATGCTTCTGAAGACAGTGCATTCTGCTATAAAATGAATGGAAAAAGCACCACACAGATTCAGGTATACAGTATCGTAGACCGCAGGAATCCGGAATTTGAAGGAAGATTAATCCAGGATGGTTATTATAATACTTCCCGGAAAATCGGAGATGTAGTCTATCTTTTTACACGGTATCATATGACATCCGATGTGGTGGGATATGTAGAAAAGGAATATACCTCAGTGATTCCGAAGGTAAATGGAGAAAAGGTTGCCGCCGGTGAAATTTATCTGCCGGAGTCATCAGGAGAAAGTGGTATACTGGTTTCTTCACTGGATGTAAATAAGCCGGATAAAGTGCTGGACAGTAAGCTTGTAATCTCTGGATGTGCCCAGACTTATATCAGCAAAGATGCCCTGTATTTATATGAGGAAGATTATGATGGGGCAATGATTACCAATATTGCAAAATTTGCACTGGATGAGGGCAGAATCAGTGGTGTGGCGGCAACGGCAGTAAGGGGTTATGTCAGAGATACCTTTGCAATCAATGCCAGTGATGGATATCTCAGGGTATTGACCACCGATTATAGTACAGAGGATGAGGTGAATGCACTTTATATTCTGGATGAGAACTTGAAATTAACCGGACAGTTGACGGGCATTGCACCGGGAGAAGAAATCTATGCTGCCCGTTTTATGGGAAACACTGGTTACTTTGTAACCTACCGGAATACTGACCCGCTGTTTACCGTGGATTTATCAGACTCGGCAAAACCGGAAATTATCGGCGAACTCAAGGTGACCGGCTTCTCCGAATATCTGCATTTCTGGGATGATACACACTTACTGGGAATCGGCTACGAATCTGATGAGAAGACCGGAAATATAGAAAACATTAAGATTTCCATGTTTAATATAGAAAATCCGGGAGAAGTAACCGAAGAGGCAAAGCTGGTATTAAAGGATGTAGATTATAGCGAAGCATTATATGATTATAAGAGTGTCATCATTTCAAAGGATAAGAATTTAATCGGTCTGGTTTGTGAGGATTATAGCGGCAGCGGAATAAAACAGACCTATCAGATATATTCCTATGAAAACGGAGCCTTTAAGAAACAGGCAGAAATTCCGGGTATTAACGGAGCCAATTACGAGAATGTCCGTGGAATGTATAGTGGCAATGTATTTTACCTCTGGATTAATGATAACATTACATCCTATGACATGACCGATGGATTTAAAAAGATAAAGGAGCGGGAGTGATTCTTGCAAAACTTTCCCGATAGCTTTATAATGACAGTATATGTGCCGGGTGGTGGTATGAAAATATCATCACCCGGCAACTTATACAGAATCGGTAACTGCGAAATGGGAAATGATAATAAGGATGTCTTACCGC
Source organism: Roseburia sp. AF20-18LB (assembly GCF_003461185.1). Lineage (NCBI taxonomy): Bacteria > Bacillati > Bacillota > Clostridia > Lachnospirales > Lachnospiraceae > Roseburia > Roseburia sp. AF20-18LB. Next base: position 303,933 of record NZ_QTWP01000003.1, on the reverse strand, counting down.
TGCTTTGACTGGATACGCCTTTTGTACGCCTGTAGCGAATACTGCTCCAGCTGCAAGGGGCTCTAAGAATTTTGAAAAAGCTATTTTATATATGGCAAACGGTGCAAAGTCACATCCATGTTCCTCTGCACCTCGCTGGTACATCCTTGTACCAGCGTTGCCGGGTTTTGCCAAAATTCTAAGAGCCCCTAACAGTCTGCACAAATGTATTTGCCTACAGGCGAACAGAAGGCAGTATCTTGTCAAACATTGGGAAGACAGACTCATTATTATTAAACATTTCGCAGCAGCCATAACAACAAGTGCAAGGGAGAATAAACATGCAATATAGAGAAAATCCGGGAAACAAAGACCAGCTGTCCATCTTAGGCTACGGCTGCCTGCGTTATTCAAAGAAGGGAACCACAATCGACCAGGAAAAGGCAGAGCGGGAGATGGCAGCAGCAGTGGAAGCCGGGGTCAATTATTTTGATACCGCATATACTTACGGTGGAAGTGAAGCCTGTCTGGGAAAATTTTTGGCAAAAGGCTATCGGGATAAAGTGAAGATTGCGACCAAACTGCCGCATTATTACATAAAAGCAGAAGGGGATATGGAACGGTATTTTAAGGAGCAGTTAGAACGCCTTCAGACGGATCATGTGGAATATTATCTGATGCATATGTTAAATGATATTGCAGCATGGGAGCGTCTTATAGAACTTGGTATACAGGACTGGATTGCAGAGAAGAAACAATCAGGACAGATTGGAAATATCGGTTTTTCTTTCCATGGAGGAGCAAATCAGTTTAAGAAGATTATAGATGCTTATGACTGGGATTTCTGCCAGATACAGTATAACTATATGGATGAGCATACCCAGGCAGGAACAGAAGGCTTAAAATATGCAGCAGCAAAGGGAATTCCGGTGATTATCATGGAACCGCTGCGGGGAGGCAGACTGGTCAACGCACTGCCAAAGGATGCCAGAGCCATATTTGCATCCGCAGAACCACATCGTTCCCCGGCAGAATGGGGACTCCGCTGGATATGGAATCATCCGGAAGTAACTGTGGTACTTTCCGGAATGAATGATATTGCACAGGTAGAAGAAAATGTGCGGATAGCATCAGATGCCACAGCAAATGCACTGACAGAAGAAGAACTGGAAATTTTTGAAAAAGTGAAGAAGTCAATTAATCAGCATATGAAAGTGCCATGCACCGGCTGCGGCTACTGTATGCCATGCCCTCATGGAGTAGATATTCCGACCTGTTTTGCAGCATATAATACACGCTATACCGACAGCTTTTATTCCGGTATGAAGGCATATATTATGTGTACCACTTTAAAGACAAATCCGACCAATGCTTCAAAATGCCGTCAGTGCGGAAAATGTGAGAAACACTGCCCGCAGTCCATTGCCATCCGACAGGAATTAAAACAGGTGGCAAAGAAGATGGAGAATCCGGTTTATAAGGTAGCAAGGGCGATTTCGAAGCGCATTGGAAAGTATTAGAAAAAATATTATGAAATTTTGTAAAAAATAAAGGAAATTTGAAGGTGGACACAGAATTATAATAGCAGAGGTCGAATGACGTCCTCATAATGGTAAAGATGATGGCAGTGCATTTACATCATGAAATGGTGATGTGACAGGAAGGGAGAAGATAAGGATATGACAATTCGGGAACGGATGGAGCGCATGGAGCATGAGATGTTAAGCCCTTATGCAGCATTAAGCGAGAATTCCAAAGGACGGGATTATCCGGAGGCACCTTGTGATATACGTCCCGTATACCAGAGAGACAGAGACCGTATTCTCCACTGTAAGGCATTCCGCCGTCTGAAGAATAAGACGCAGGTGTTCTTAACACCGAAGGGTGACCATTATCGTACCCGTATGTCGCATACCTTAGAGGTATCACAGAATGCCAGAACCATTGCAAAGGCACTGCGGCTGAATGAAGATCTGGTGGAAGCCATTGCATTAGGGCATGATTTGGGACATACGCCATTTGGTCATGCCGGAGAGCGGGTGTTAAATGAACTTTGCTCCGGTGGTTTTAAACATAATAAACAGAGTGTGCGTATCGTAGAGAAATTGGAAAAAGGCGGACAGGGGCTGAATCTGACATGGGAAGTGCGGGATGGCATTTTAAATCATCAGACCAGTACGATGCCGCATACACTGGAAGGCAAAATCGTCCGTTTTTCCGATAAAATCGCCTATATTCATCATGATATTGATGATGCTGTGCGTGGAAAGATAATGGTGGAAGAAGATATTCCAATCGAGATACGGAAGGTATTGGGAAAGAATTCAGCAGACCGTCTGGATACACTGATTCATGATATTATAACCAACAGCATGGATAAGCCGGATATCATTATGTCCGAAGAAATTTTCCAGGCAATGCAGGATTTACGGAAGTTCATGTTTGTAAGCGTATATACCAATTCCATTGCCAAAGGCGAAGAGACAAAGGCAGAAGGCTTACTCAGCAAACTGTTTACATATTATATGGAACATCCGATGACAATGCCGGCGCAGTATACCGATATGATTGCAGAAGGCGAAGAGGAAGAACGGGTAGTATGTGATTATATCGCAGGAATGACCGACCAGTATGCAATTGCCAAATTCTCAGAATATTTTGTACCGAAAGCTTGGCAGGTGAATTAAGGAATGGCATATTATTCAGATGAATTAATAGAAGAAGTACGTTCCAGAAATGATATTGTGGATGTGATTTCCGGATATGTACGGTTGACAAAAAAAGGCAGCACGTATTTTGGACTGTGCCCCTTCCATAATGAAAAGACCGGTTCTTTTTCCGTATCACCGAATAAGCAGATGTATTACTGCTTTGGATGCGGAGCAGGCGGAAATGTATTTACCTTTCTGATGCAGTATGAGAACTTTTCATTCCCGGAAGCGATGGAGGCATTGGCAGAGCGTGCCGGAATCGAACTGCCGAAGCAGGAAATGAGTGCCCAGGCAAAGAAAGAAGCAGACAAACGCCAGATTCTGTTAGAGATTAACAAGGCAGCCGGCAAATATTATTATATGCTGCTGCGGAGCGAACACGGAAAACAGGCGTATGAATATTTTAAAAAGAGAGAATTATCGGATGCCACCATGCAGAAGTTTGGGCTTGGCTATTCGGATAAATACAGTGATGATTTGTACCGCTATTTAAGAAAGCTTGGATATGATGATGCAATCTTAAAGGAATCCGGTCTTGTGTCCATTGACGAAGTCCGGGGTGGACATGATAAATTCTGGAATCGTGCCATGTTTCCGATTATGGATGTGCATAATAAAGTAATCGGATTTGGTGGACGAGTCATGGGAGACGGTGAACCGAAGTATCTGAATTCGCCGGAGACCAAAGTCTTTGATAAGAGCCGGAATCTGTATGCATTGAATTTTGCAAGACAGACCAAGAAACCGCAGATGCTCTTATGTGAAGGCTATATGGATGTGATTGCGCTGCATCAGGCAGGCTTTGACAATGCAGTGGCATCCTTAGGAACCGCGTTTACCAGTGGACATGCCAGTCTGCTGAAGCGATATACGAAGGAGGTTTATCTTACCTTCGACAGCGATGGCGCCGGAATTAAGGCGGCACTTCGTGCAATCCCGATTTTAAAAGAAGTAGGGCTGACTGCCAAAGTCATCAACATGAAGCCGTACAAAGACCCGGATGAATTCATCAAGGCACTTGGAGCGGAAGAATACCAGAAGCGGATTGATGCGGCAGAAAACAGCTTTATGTTTGAAATCAGGATTTTAGAGCAGAAATATGATATGAAGGACCCGGAAGGAAAGACCGCATTCCAGACAGAAGTGGCAAAGAAACTGCTTGATTTTACCACGGAACTGGAACGGAACAATTATATGGAAGCTGTGGCAGATAAATATCATATGAGCTTTGAAGCACTCCGGAATCTGGTAAACCAGCTGGGCACCCAGGGAGGACTTGTAAAAGAGCGGACACCGCTTAAGAGTGGGCTGAATGAGAAGAAGCATAAGAAAGAGGACGGCATGAAGCAGTCCCAGAAATTGCTTTTGACCTGGCTCATAGAATATGATAATCTGTACGATAAAATCAAAGATATCATTACACCGGAAGATTTTACGGAAGACATTTTCCGTAAGGTGGCAGAGCTTCTCTATGAGCAGAAGAAGTCGGGTACTGTCAATCCGGCACAGATTATCAGTTTATTTGCAGAAGAAGAGGAACAGCGGGAAGTTGCAGAGCTCTTCCATGCGAGAATCCATGAAGTGGATTCTGCTGCAGAGCGGGATAAGGCGTTAAAAGAGACGATTCTGCGGGTGAAGGATAACAGCATCTCCTATCGTTCGGCGCACTTAGAACCTACGGATATGCAGGGCTTGCAACAGATTGTGGCAGATAAGAGAACCTTGCAGAATATGGAGAAAATGCATATTTCTATAGATTGAGGACAAAATACTATTTAGTCCCGTTTATATGACGAATCATGAGAGGATGAACAAGAAAATGGATGAAAAGATGGAAAAGACTACGAAAAAGACAACAAAAGCTGCAAAAAGTGCTCCGGCAGCAAAAGACGAAAAGATGAGCATTGAGGAGAAAAAAGCAAAATTGCAGGAAAAACTTCAGGAACTCCTTGCACTGGCAAAGAAGAAAAAGAACAGCCTTGAGTATCAGGAAATCAGCGAGTTCTTCAAGGACATGGAACTGGATGCAGATGAGTTTGAGAAAATCTTAGACTTCCTTGAGACCAATAACATTGATGTGCTTCGAATCATGGATGAAGACGATATCGATGACGATATCATCTTAGATGACGAAGACGAGGTAGAGGTAGAAAAGATTGATTTATCGGTACCGGACGGCGTATCCATTGAGGACCCGGTTCGTATGTATTTAAAGGAAATCGGTAAAGTGCCTCTTTTAAGTGCAGAGGAAGAAATCGAACTGGCAAAGAGGATGGAATTAGGTGATCAGGAAGCAAAGAAACGTCTGGCAGAAGCCAACCTTCGTCTGGTGGTAAGTATTGCAAAACGTTATGTAGGACGTGGTATGTTATTCTTAGACCTGATTCAGGAAGGTAACTTAGGTCTGATTAAAGCCGTTGAGAAATTCGATTACCGGAAAGGCTATAAGTTCTCTACCTATGCAACATGGTGGATTCGTCAGGCAATCACAAGAGCCATTGCAGACCAGGCAAGAACCATCCGTATCCCGGTTCATATGGTTGAGACAATCAACAAACTGATCCGCGTTTCAAGACAGTTACTGCAGGAGTTGGGACGTGAACCGACCCCGGAAGAGATTGCAGCAGAAATGAATATGCCGGTAGACCGTGTACGTGAAATCTTAAAGATTTCCCAGGAGCCGGTTTCTTTAGAGACCCCGATTGGTGAAGAGGAAGATTCCCATTTAGGAGACTTCATTCAGGATGATAATGTACCGGTACCTGCTGATGCAGCAGCATTTACCCTGTTAAAAGAGCAGTTGGAGGAAGTGCTTGGAACACTGACCGAGCGGGAGCAGAAGGTATTAACCCTTCGTTTTGGTCTGGAAGATGGACGTGCCCGTACACTGGAAGAAGTTGGAAAAGAATTCAATGTAACCAGGGAGCGTATCCGTCAGATTGAAGCAAAGGCACTCCGTAAACTGCGTCATCCAAGCAGAAGCCGCAAATTAAAGGACTATCTGGAGTAATATATGAATAAACTTTCAAAAAGAATGCAGGCAGTTGCAGCATTGGTTCAGAATACCACCTGCCTTGCAGATGTAGGATGTGACCATGGTTATGTTCCGATTTATCTGATCCAGTCAGAACGTATTGGGCATGCCATTGCAATGGATGTGAACCGGGGTCCGCTTCTTCGGGCAGAGGAGCATATCCGGGAAGTTCATTTAGAAGATTACATAGAAACCAGATTGTCCGATGGACTTACAGCACTGGCTCCATCCGAAGCCGATGGCGTGGTAATCGCTGGAATGGGTGGAGCGTTGACGAAACGGATTCTTGCAGAGCATCCGGAAGTCTGGAAGAAGATGAATAATCTTGTGTTACAGCCACAGTCTGAAATAGAAGAGGTACGCCGTTATATTTATGCGGAAGGCTTTCACATTGAAGAAGAAGATATGGTGGAAGAAGAAGGCAAATATTACGTGATGTTAAGATGTGTACCGGGAAAAGCAGCACCGTTGACGGATGTTGCTTTTCGTTATGGTGGATATTTATTACAGACAAAAAATGAAATATTAAAACAATATTTAATAAAACAGAGACAGCAGTTCTCGGAAATCTTAAAGAAACTTGAAATCCAGAAGCTTATGCCGGAGCAGACTGTATTGCAGAAACCAGAATTGCTGCGACAATCTGCAACGCAACAGGATGAATTGCAGCAGAAAGAAGATGGCAGTACAAGACGCTTTGAACGGCAGAAAGAACTGGAAGAGAAACTTGCAATGATAGAAGAAGCAGAGCGTATCATGGGAGAAAAGATATGAAGTGTGAACAGATACGGGAAATATTAGAGACACTTGCTCCTGTAGCAATGGCCTGTGACTGGGATAATCCAGGATTTCAGGTCTGCAGATGGGAGAAAGAGATAAACAGTATCTATCTGGCGGTGGATGCAACCGACGAAGTAATTGCGGAAGCGAAAGACCGGAAGGCTGATATGATACTGACGCATCATCCGTTAATCTTTGGTGGAATCAAAAATGTTCTTACCAGTGATTTTATCGGCAGAAGAATTTACGGGCTGGCACAGCAGGATATGGTTTACTGTGCGATGCATACGAATTTTGATATCTGCGTCATGGCTGACCTTGCAGCAGATTACCTGGAACTAATGGAGACAGAGCCATTGGAAGTAACCGGGGAGTGGCAGGGAAAATCCTGTGGTATCGGTAAAGTAGGAATGCTGCCACAGCAGATAAGCCTTGAGGATTGCGGCAGGATTGTAAGAAGCCGGTTTCAGACAGAAGCGGTAAAAGTATTTGGTGATACCAGCCGCATGGTACAGCGTGCAGCAATTTGCCCCGGCTCCGGAAAGAGTGAAGTGGATGAAGCGATTGCAAAGGGTGCCCAGGTGTTGATAACGGGAGATATTGACCACCATACGGGAATCGATGCAGCGGCCAGAGGCTTAAGTATCTTAGATGCAGGACATTATGGATTGGAGCATATTTTTGTAACCTATATGGCAGAATATTTCAAGGAAAAATTACCGGAACTGAACATATACAGCCAGAAGTTACAATCTCCGTTTTCCTATATTGTATAAATAGTAATCAAAGAAATGGGGGACTACTATGGGAGAAATTAAATGTAGAATTAATATTCATGGAAATGTAAGGGAGTATGTGCCGGAAACCACATACAAGCAGCTTGCCAAGGAATATCAGAAACAGTTTCCGGATGATATTGTCCTGGTGCTGGTGAACAACCGCCTGCGGGAGCTGCGTGAGAAGGTAGAATCGGGAAATCTTACCTTTATTACAACAGCAGACAAGGATGGAAGGAAAGCATACCGGAGAAGTACGGCGTTACTGATGCAGAAGGCAGTGCATAATCTTTATGGGGAAGAAAAGATTACGGTCCGCATCATGCATTCCATTGCCCAGGGATATTATTGTGAACTGAAGCGGAATGAGGAAAAGAACGGAGCATCAGAGCAGGCAGAATGGGTAGCTGTCGATGAACAGATGTTAAGGAATTTAAAGCAGGAGATGCAGCGTCTGGTAGAAGCCGATTTTCTGATTGAAAAGCACAGTCTGCCGACGGCAGATGCAGTAGAACTCTTCCGGAGACTGGGAATGACCGATAAAGAAAGACTGTTCCGCTACCGGAGAAGCTCAAGAGTCAATATTTATGAGCTGGATCATTACAAAGATTATTTCTATGGATATATGGTACCGTCTACCGGTTATCTGAAATATTTTGACCTGACATTATATAAAGAAGGTTTTATGCTGCTCTTTCCGGGAAAAGATACCAGGACGGTGGATGTTTTTGTCCCATCGGATAAACTGTACCTGACACTGGAAGAAGCGTCAGAGTGGGGACATACCATGGGAGTAGGAACCATAGGAGCTTTGAATGATGCAGTTTCTGCTGGCAGAATACAGGAAATTATTCTGATACAGGAAGCTCTGATGGAACAGAAAATAGGACAGCTGGCAGAGCAGATTAAAGAAGGACATCATAAGAAATTCATTATGATAGCAGGTCCATCCTCTTCTGGAAAGACAACGTTTTCCCACAGGCTGTCCATACAGCTTGCCGCCCATGGCATGAAACCGCATCCGGTTCCGCTGGATGATTTTTATGTAGACCGGGATAAGACACCGAAAGATGCAGATGGAAAACTGGATTTCGAATGCCTGGAGGCATTGGATATTGACCGTTTTAATAATGATATGACAAGTCTTTTAAATGGAGATGCAACGGAACTGCCGGTATTTAATTTTAAAACCGGAAAACGGGAAACAAAAGGAAGAATGATGCAGCTTGGAGAGGAAGATGTCCTTGTTATTGAAGGCATCCATGGACTGAATGACAGGCTTTCCTACTCTCTGCCGCAGGAAAGCAAATTCCGTATTTATATCAGTGCGCTGACCCAGCTGGATATTGATGAACATAACTGCCTGCCGACGACAGATGGCAGACTGATACGGAGAATTGTAAGGGATGCAAGAACCAGGGCTACATCAGCGAGGGAGACCATTGCCATGTGGGATTCGGTAAGGCGGGGAGAAGAAAAGAATATCTTCCCATTTCAGGAAGGTGCCGATGTAATGTTTAATTCAGCTTTAATTTATGAGCTTGCTGTGCTGAAACAGTATGCAGAGCCATTGTTGTTTGCAATTGAACGGGACTGCCCGGAATATCTTGAAGCGAAGCGGCTGCTGAAGTTCTTAGATTATTTCCTTCCGGTACCGGCGGATAATATCAATAACAATTCGATTATCCGTGAGTTTATCGGTGGAAGCTGTTTTAATGTCTGATATAGAAGCAATATGAGGGATAGACCGTGTTTCTTGTGCAAAAGAGATAGTTGTCTATCCCTGAATTTTACTTAAAACATAAAAAATAGACAAAATATAACGAAAAAAACGAATAGAAAAAGAAATTTTGTTGAAAAGCATGTAAAGAATGGCTATAATAAAATAATGATGATTTTTGTCACATCATGATATGTGAAGAATGATTTGGAGAGTGGCAGAGAATGGAAAGCAGACAGAAGAAACGTCTGGGGGATATGCTGATTGAGGAACAGATTATTACAGATGAGCAGCTCTCAGATGCATTAGAGAAGAAAAAGGGGACTACAAAGCGGCTGGGTGAGGTTCTGGTAGAGCTGGGTTATACCAATGAGACGGATATTGCCAAGGCACTGTCAAGCCAGCTTGGACTGGAAATAGTCTCGCTTAGTGGAATACAGATAGAAGAAAATGTGCTAAAGCTGGTGGACGTGGCAGTTCTGAGAAAATATGTCATGGTACCAATTGGCTTTTCACCGAATAATATGAATGAAGTCCGTGTGGCAATGGCCGACCCGATGGATATGCGTGGAATTGATGATTTTTCTATTATTACTAATCTGCAGGTCGCACCGGTAATTGCCACAACCCATGATATTATGCTTACCCTTGACCGTTTCTATGGAAGCAGTGAAGCAAGGAAGGTGGCTGAGGCATATGCACTGGAGCGCCGGCAGGAAGAGCAGAGGGAACAGGAGAAGGAGAATGATGAAGATATTGCAAATTCCCCGATTGTTCTTCTGGTAAATGCCATGATTGAGCAGGCAGCAAGACAGCGTGCCAGTGATATACATATAGAAGCATTGGAAAGCCGTGTAAGAATCCGCTACAGGATTGATGGTGTGTTATATGAGAAGGCGAGCTACGACATCCGGCTTCTGAATGCAATTACAGCACGTATCAAGATTATTGGCGGCATGGATATATCAGAAAAAAGAAAACCACAGGATGGACGAATTACCCTTGTGGTAGATCGTGTGGAATACGATATCCGTGTATCAATCCTGCCAACGGTTTATGGAGAGAAGTGTGTACTTCGTCTTGCACAGAAGAAAGCACTGACCAAGGATAAGAGGGAACTTGGATTTACCCCGGGGGAGCTGGAAAGCTTTGACCGTATGTTAAAGCATCCGAATGGAATCCTTTTGGTAACAGGACCAACCGGAAGTGGTAAATCAACGACGCTTTACACAGCACTTTCTGAACTGAATACAGAGGATATTAATATTATCACAGTAGAAGACCCGGTAGAGGCGAATCTGGACGGCGTCAATCAGGTACAGGTAAATGCCAAAGCGGATATGACCTTTGCATCTGCACTGCGTTCAATCCTGCGACAGGATCCGGATATTATCATGATTGGTGAGATCCGAGACGAAGAAACCGCAGAGATTGCGGTACAGGCTTCTATTACTGGACATCTGGTAGTAAGTACCCTGCATACCAACAGTGCAGCAGGAACCATTACCCGAATGTTAAATATGGGCGTAGAGGGATATCTTCTTGCAGATTCCGTAATCGGAGTGATTGCCCAGCGTCTGGTGCGGAGACTTTGTCCGAACTGTAAACAGCCGCATAAGCCGACTGAATATGAGCGCAAGCTTCTGAATCTGGATGATTTGGATGAGACGATGATTTTTGAAGCAAAGGGCTGCCCAATGTGTGCCAATACAGGATATAAGGGCAGAATCGGTGTCTATGAGATGATGGAAATCAACACGGAAATGAAAAACGCCATAGCAAAAGATGCTTCCACTGCCGAAATCAAACATCTGGCAGTAGAAAATGGAATGGAAACTCTTGCAGAGGGAGCCAGACGTAAAGTTTTAGAAGGAATTACTTCTGTGTCAGAGCTGGTGGGAGTATCTGCTGAGGATTAAGGAGAGCTGGGGATTTTACAATGAACAGAATAGAAATGTTTTTGCGGGAAGGAAATGAAAAAGGGGCATCCGATATCCATCTTGCACCGGGAAGCCCGGTGATGTTCCGAATTGATGGAGAACTGGTTCCTGCATCAGATGAGAAGATAAAACCATTTGAAATAGAAGAAATGATAGAACCGCTGTTGACGGAAGAGCAGAAGGCAGAGCTGAAGGAAAATGGAGAACTGGATTTTGCGTATTCTATCGCAGGCTTTCACAGGGTGCGTTTTAATGTGTTCCGTCAGAGAGGTACTTACGCGGTAGCACTCCGTATACTCTCGTTTGAGATACCGGAAGCAAAGCGGCTTGGTATTCCACCATCTGTGGTTGACCTGACAAACCGCAAGCGTGGACTGGTATTGGTAACAGGACCGACCGGAAGTGGTAAATCTACCACACTGGCGTCTTTGATACATATTATTTCTGAAACATATGCTAAGACAATTATTACACTGGAAGACCCGATTGAGTATTTGCATCCTCACAGCAAGTCAATTGTATTGCAGAGGGAAATCGGTTACGACAGTAAGAGTTATGCGTCAGCACTTCGCGCCGCATTGCGTGAAGACCCGGATGTAATTCTGGTGGGGGAGATGCGTGACCTGGAAACAATCAGTATTGCGATTACGGCGGCAGAGACCGGACATCTGGTATTTTCAACCCTGCATACCAACAGTGCAGCAGCAACCATTGACCGTGTCATTGACGTGTTTCCACCGCATCAGCAGCAGCAGACCAGGATACAGCTGTCAGGTGTTATTGAAGGAATTATCGCCCAGCAGCTTCTTCCAAAGGAAGGCGGTGGACGTGTGGCGGCTTACGAGGTCATGCTTGCCACTCCGGCAATCCGTAACCTGATACGTGAAGGAAAGAGCTTCCAGATACAGTCTATGATACAGACCAGCAAGAAGCTTGGCATGCAGGCAATGGATGATGCCATTTACGATCTTTATATGCAGAATAAGATATCAGCAGAAGATGCCGTAAGTTTTGCACAGGAGCCGGCAGTTATGCAGCAGAAGGTAACGCTATTCTAAACTGCGGAGCATCTGCAGGGAACTGTTAACAGCAGCTTCCGTGGATACCGTAGAATGAAAAAAATGGTTAACAAATTTGAAATTTAACCGATAAATATACTGTAAGGGGGATGAGAAGGTGCCCAGTTATTCATATATAGCAGTGGATGCCATGGGAAAAGAGAAGAAGGCAACCATTGATGCAGAAAATCAGAACAAGGCAGCAGCCCAGCTTAAGAAAAACGGACTTACTTTAATATCCATAAAGGAAGTCGGAATGTTGGAAAAGGATATTAAATTAAGCTTTGGGCGGAAAGTAAAACCAAGGGATTTAAGCGTGTTCTGCCGGCAGTTTGTCAGTATGATAGAAGCCGGGGTTACGGTAATTGATGCCCTTGGAATGTTAGAGGAACAGACGGAAAATAAGAGACTTTCCGCTGCACTTCATGAAGTGCGTACCGAAGTGGAGAAAGGACAGACACTATCCGAAGCCATGGGACATCAGGGAGAGATTTTCCCGGAAATGTTAGTGAATATGGTGGCGGCAGGAGAGACCTCCGGTAATATCGAGCTTTCCTTCAGCCGTATGGCAGTGCAGTTTGATAAGACGGCGAAACTGTCCGGTTTAATGAAAAAATCACTGGCTTATCCGGTGGTACTGCTGATTGTGGCAGTATTAATCGTCATTCTGATGGTAGTAAAGGTAATACCGGGATATGCAGCAACCTTTGAGCAGGCAGGCATGCAGCTGCCGGGCATCACCCGGGCAATGATGAGCATGAGCCATGTGATTACAAAATTCTGGTATCTTTTCGTGGGAGGAATCCTGCTGATTGTACTTGGTATCCGGGAATGGCGCAAGACAGAGAATGGAAAGCTGTTCTTTGGCAAAATAGCCATGAAACTTCCAATATTTGGCAAGTTAAACATAAAGACATATTCTTCACAGTTTGCCCGTACATTAAGTACTTTAATGTATGCAGGAATCCCATTGATTCATGGAATTGATGCAGTCACCAAGCTGATGAAGAACCGTCACTTCCAGCTGCAATTGCAGTCAGCAAGAGAGGAAGTGGCAAAGGGTGTTCCGTTATCAGAACCGCTGCGGAAGGGCGGACTGTTTCCGCCTATGGTAATCCACATGCTTTCTATCGGCGAGGAAACCGGTGATATTGAGGGCATGTTAGACAAGCTGGCAGATTATTATGATGAAGAGGTTGAGATGACCACCCAGACGGTTATGGCGGCAATGGAACCAATGATTATCGTAGTAATGGCAATTATCGTAGTAATTCTGATTGCAGCAATTTATGCGCCGATGCTTTCCATGTACAACCAGCTCGGCAACATGTAAAACGAATTAAGATTCCGTAATAGGGGCGGGATTTTAAGATAAAATATTTATATTTATACAAGAAGGAGAATAGCATTATGAACAAGATTAGAAACAGAAAGAACAACAAAGGCTTTTCATTAGTTGAGTTAATCATCGTTATTGCCATCATGGCAATCTTAGCAGGAATCTTAATTCCTCAGTTTGTTAAGTACATCAGCAGCTCCAAAGTATCCGGAGATATCCAGCAGGCAGAGAACATCTACAATGCAGTAGCAGCTCAGTACGCAGATTCTCAGGGAACAGCACCAACAGGTATGACTTATGATGGAAACAAGCATGAAGTAACAGCTGCTGTTGCAGAGGCATTAGAAATGGGAAAAGCAGCACCTACATGTAAAGTAGATTCAAGCTATTTATTTATGTATAGCTGTGACAGCAAGGGTGCGGTTGCTGTATATCTTGCACCAGCAAGCGAGGCAGATAAAGCATATGATGCTACAAAAGATACCAAGATTTCTCCATCCATTGAAGGAGTGGATAAAGATAAGTGGACAAAATAATCCGCTGAGCTAAGAAAGGACACTACATACCATGACACCAATGCTTGCACTCATCACAGTATTTATTTTCATATATGGAATTGTCATCGGAAGCTTCTTAAATGTCTGTATCTACCGGATACCGCAGAAAGAAGATATCGTCCGGGAGAGTTCCCACTGTATGAGCTGCGGGCATCGGTTGAAATGGTATGATTTAGTGCCGCTGTTCAGTTATCTTTTCTTAAAGGGAAAATGCCGTTACTGTGGTTCGAAGCTGTCAAAGCAGTACCCTATCGTCGAAGCACTCAATGGAATCCTTTATGTAGTTGTATTTTACGCAACAGATTTTAGGTGGGACAGTATTTTATACTGTCTTATGACTTCTGCGTTAATCGTACTTAGTGTGATAGATTACCGCACCTATGAGATTCCTTTTGGAATCAATGTGTTCCTGTTTGTACTGGGGGTTATCCGGTGCGTATTTGGAAAAGGGGACAGAGGAACCTTGATGATTGGTTTCTTTGCAGTGAGCTTGTTCTTGCTGTTATTATCACTTCTTACCAGAGGAGCAGCAATTGGTGGTGGAGACATCAAGCTGATGGCGGCTGCCGGGCTGCTTCTCGGATGGAAGTTGATTATTCTTGCATTTGTGATTGGATGTATTGCGGGTTCTGTGGTACATCTGTTCCGGATGAAGGTATGTGGTGCCGGCAGAATGCTGGCGCTGGGTCCATACTTATCGGTCGGGATATTTATTGCTGCCCTGTGGGGAAATGGGATGATAGACTGGTATCTGGGACTTTTTATGTAGAAAAGAGTGATTATAAGTGGAAAGTGTATGAAGCATAGGTATGCTTTCCAGTTATAATCACGAAAGGTGAGTGAAGGATGAAGATATTAAGTATAGAAATAGGTGTTGATGTAACCCATGTATTGGAGATGGATTACCGGGTGAAGAATCCGAAAGTATATCGAAGCTTTAGCTTTCAGACTCCGGTAGGTGTAATTGGAGAAGCTGGTGTGCGTAAGAGTGAGGAATTCCGCACAGCCTTACATAAGCTTCTGGATGCAAATAAGATTAAGACACGGAAAACTTTGTTTGTAGTTAATTCCGGTAAGATAGCAAGCCGTGAAGTGCTGATTCCGATGATAAAAGAAAACCGTATCAAGGATTTCTTAAATACAAATTCAGCAGATTTCTTCCCGGTAGATTTATCCCGGTACCAGCTGGTATACCGGAATGAAGGTGTGGTACAGCAGGACACGGTAAAGAAGAGAAAATTATATGTATTTGCTGTGCCGGGAGATCTGGTACAGTCTTATGAAGAGCTGGCAGATTTCTGCTCCCTGGAACTTACAGCACTTGATTATGTGGGAAACAGTATTTTCCAGATGATGCATAAAGCGGTAGGAAATAATATCTGCTGTTCTGTAAAATTAGACAATAATGCAACCATGATTACGATTATCAATCAGGGAATGGTTGTATTACAAAGAACAGTATTTTATGGCTTTGAAGAAGTAGAGAAGGTTGTAGTGGATTCCGGTCTTTTCCCGAAGGAACAGTATCCGGCAGCAATGGATATATTACAGCAGACAGACTGTCTGGATGCAAACCAGGCGGCACCGGAAGATGCCATGAATGCCATGCGGGCAGAAGCGGTAGAAGCACTGCGTCCGATGATTGGCAATATTCGGCGGGTATTAGATTATTATCAGTCCAGAAATAATGGGGCAGAAGTAAAAGAGTGTTTCCTGATTGGTAACGGAGCTTATATCAAGGGACTGGACAGACTGATGTCCCTGGAATTGAATCTTCCGGTACATTTACAGGAAAAAGATGTTTTAAACGGTTTCCGTACATCCGGAGGCAGATTTGATGCCATGTATGAAGCCTGCTATGGAGCAGCAATACAGCCATTAGACTTTGTGTTTGGTTCGGCACAGACTGCAAAGATTATAGAAGAGAAGAAAAAACGCGAATTGCTTGCAGCAAAGCTGATTGGTCTGCTTTGCGTGGCATGTGCTGTGATATTGCTGGCATTATCCGGAGTACAGAGGATTGCATTATCCCACGAACTGAATACTCTGAATAAGCAGAAGGATGAACTGGAATATATACAGGATATTTATAATGCATATGTGGATACCAAGAGCCAGTATGATGATGTGACAAAAATGAATGGCAAGACAGAGACAGTCAGTGATGCACTGGCAGATGCCATTGAAGAAATGGAAGAAAAATTCCCATCCGGTGTAAAGGTAACAAGCCTTACCAGTAATGGAGAGGGAATTTCCATGGACATTGAAGTATCTACAAAGGAAGAAGCAGCAAAGATTTTGCAGAATCTTGCAACCTTCGACGCTTTCCGCAGTGTAACGACCAACGGAATTACAGAATCCACAGATGAGAACGGTAAAATTACGGTAACATTTTCAGTGATGTGTACCTATGTAAATGGTACAGCAGATGATTCCATTGATACCGAGACCACACCGGAAGAAGATGTCGAGACCTATATGAATGGTGACCAGTATATTTATCCGGATATGGAAGGCAGTACCGAAAGTGGGGAGGCAGACAATGAATAAGGAAAATAAGAAAGTAAACGACAGGGAATTAAAACTGATATTTGTATTAGGCGGCATAGTATTATTTTTCTTAATCTACCAGTTTGGATATCTGAATGTCCAGAAGGCAAATAAAAATTTAAAGAGCCAGGTAGATGAGGTGCGTGGAGAAGTAAAGGTTATGCAGACCATGAAGCAGAACGAAGAGACTTATAAGGCATATACAGATTCCATGACACAGGAAATGCAGGAGGTAATGGATGCAATTCCATCAGAGATCCGTTCGGAGGATAAGATTATGTTTGCCAGAAGTCTTGAAAAAGAGTATGGCTTTCATGTTACCGGCGTAGGTCTCCAGACGGACGAAATGGTTTATGAAATGAATGAAGATGGAAGTAATCCGGCAGATGATGGCAAATTGTTATATCGTACCGTGGTAAGTCTTGACTGTGAATGTGATTATACACAGCTTAAGAACTGTCTGCGTGGATTAAAGAATAATAATTTCAAGATGTCTGTGGATACAGCAAGCTTCGAGCCGGATGAAGAAACCGGGAAACTGAAAGGAAATATGACGGTAAATATGTATTATCTTTACGGAAGTGAGAAACCATATGAACCATTAACCATTGATGGGGTATCCTTAGGAACAGATAATATCTTTGGAACGGGAACGATTACTCCGGCAGCTCCATCGGATGCCACAGGTACGGAAGGTACCACAGGAACAACAGGTACCACAGGAACAACAGGTACCACAGGAACGGATACCAGGCGGTAAGAAAAGCCGGACAGTATAGAAGAAAATGTGAAAAGCAGAAAGGAGCAGAGATGGTATGAGCGGTTATAATGGCAGAAAATTAAATCATAAATTAAATTGTAGTTTAAATAACCGGGGATTTTCATTAGTGGAAATTCTGATTGCAGTAGCGATTCTCGTACTGTGTGCAGTTCCTTTACTGAAAGCATTTGTAACATCTGCCCAGACCAATGTCAGGGCAAGACAGAATTTAAATGCGACTACGCTGGCTGAAAATATTATGGAAGAAATAAAAGCAGCAGGTGTTGAAGGCTATGGTGTGAAATCGGGAGACACGGTTACGATAGATGGTGTGGATCTTCCGGTTTATGAGGCTGAGTATAGCAATTACAGCTTTGATGGCAGGGCATATGATGTTAAGGCAGTAATGACACCATCGCAGGAGACCTATCTGGATGGTACGGATGAAAAAGCATATAATGCACAGGGTATCCCGGAGATTTCTGTTATGGATGACAGCCGGGATGCTGTTTATGTAGAGGACAAGAATGCAAGATTTGACATAATAGATGAAAATGCGGATTCGCTGGGCATGAAGGCGGAAGAACTGCTGAATGCATGCAGAACGGAATACCGCTTTGCAGTAAAGGAAAATCACGGCAGATATACCGTTACCCAGACGGTAACATACAGTGATGCTTCCGGAAATACAATCGGAACACCCCAGACCCTGACCATATTTGATTCGGTGCTGACCGGAGCAGATCTCAGAAGTCTTTATGTGTGCTATATTCCGGCACTTCGAACAGCCGGTGATATGTACAGAACGCAGGAGAAGGTGGTAATCGAAAACAGACAGGATATTCCGGTTGATGTATATCTTATCCGTCAGGGCTCGCAGGATACACCACTTGCAGTCAGTATTATAGAAAGTGCTCCATCAACAGTGGCAGCAACACAGATTCATACAAATCTTTCTGTAGATGATAAGACAGACATCGGCAGTATAGAACGAAATGGAAGCAGTATTACAGCAGCTACAGCTAAAAGCGCCTTTGGTTTTCAGAAGATGGGCGAGGCTGCAAAGGCAGATGCAGCCAGACTTTATACAGTAGAAGTAACCGTTAAACCGGTAGATTCGGAAAAATCAATTACCTTAACAGGAACGGCAATGAAGTAAGGCGGGAAAACAATGAACAGATGGAAGAAATCACGGGACAATCGAGGAATGTCACTGGTCATGGTCATTGGAACAGTGGCACTGGTAAGCATACTGGTGGTTATAGTACTGTCTCTTTCTCTGATGAATATACAGATGAAGTCAGTATATAAGAAGTCTGCGGATAATTTCTATGATGCAGAAGCGGCAATGGATGAGATACGTACCGGTCTGCAGCAGGATGTGGCAGATGCAGCAACCACGGCATATCTTTCTGTTATGTCACAATATTCTGCCAGCAGTTATCAGGATGCTGTGCGTCAGAGCACCTTCCGGGAATTGTACCGGAAGGAGTTAAAGAAGAAAATCGGGCAGACCATGGATGATACCCATTATGATATCGGCTATCTTGAGAATTATATCGGTGCGTCCCACCGTTATGAAGCAGCAACCGGTACCGGAGCCAGACTTACAACACAGGATGGCAAAGATGCAGATTTTGTGGTAACACAGTCCGGTCTTGTGATTATGAATCTGGAGCTTTCTTATAAGGATGCAGATGCTTATGAGTCAGTTGTAGATACAGATCTTGTATTAAGCTATCCACAGGTAAACTTTATCCAGTCAACATCAGTACCGGATTTGCTGAATTACTGTGTGGTAGCAGATGAAGGTGTCTGGGTAAACAATGGAAACCGTACACTTACCATGAATGGCAATGTATACGCAGGCAATTATTATACCGGGAGCAGCAGTGACCGGAATGGATTCCACATTGACAACAGTGGAAGTGTAATGCTTGGACTGCGCAAGACGCTGATTACCAGAGGCGGACTTACGGTAGAAAACCAAGGTTCTTTTACAACGGATACCAAAGCTACGATATGGGCAGATAATCTCAATGTTTACAGCAACGCAGCCCTGTCCTTATCTGGCAGTACATATGTATCGGATGATTTGACGATTACCGGAAGCGGTGATGTTACCTTGCGTGGAGAGTATTATGGCTACGGTAATCCGGAGACTGCCAAGGCAGCGGCATCTGTAGTTACAGAAGAAGTCAATGCCAATAAGGCGGCATACAGCAGTGCCATGATTATCAATGGAATTGCAGACAGTGGCAAGGCTAGTATCCGCATGAATGGATTAAAGACATTGATGTTAGCAGGAAATGCCTATATCGGAAGCGGCAATGCCATGATGGGAGAATCCCTGGCTGTAAAGAGCAGCCAGACGGCATATCTTGCACCGGCAGACTGTTTTCTTATAAATACTACCAATCCCACAACGGTAGCGGAAGATTTTATGGCAAAGAGTGATTTTGCAGCAGCTCCGGAAAAATATATTAATTATGAAGTGTTAAAAAATTATCATGCTTTGGATATCACACCATTATATAAAGATGGTCTGGTTTATTATTTCTTAAAATTCGAGAATGCAAAGGAAGCTGCGGCATTTGACCTTGCATACTACAATGATGCAGACCATGCAGCCACAAGGCAGCAGTACCTGTCTCTTTATGTGGATGACGCAGAATTATCTATCCGGGAGAGCAGCTCTGTGGAGAAGATTACCAACGGAAGTATTCTTGTCTGGGATACAAAAGGAATCCGTACCATTGAGCCGACAACCATAAGTAATGGATTAGACGATATTTACGAGGATGGTTATTATGCCGGACTGCAGAGTGGCTGGCAGGATATGTATGCTTCTTATAATATTTCACTGACAAAGGATTATGAGAGGCTTACAGCGGAGCAGAAGGCAGCCACTGTGTTTGAAAATCTGGTGGATGTAGACGGGCTGAAAAAAATTACTGGCACATCCGGAGCAGTTGAATTTGAATTTACCGATGGGGATGGAGTCCGGCAGGTGGCATACGTAACAGATAATGAAGGTGCATCAGCATTGGAGGTGGATGCTTCGTTTCTGGGTGGAAAGAATGTACCGCTTATCATTGCAACCGGAGATGTGAAGGTTACAGCAGATTACTCCGGTACAATTTTAAGTGGTGGCCAGGTGACCTTTGGCATGCCGGGAAGCAGCAGTTCAACAGTGTCATCTGATATGCAGGATGCTGCCAGAGTCATCCAGAATGCCGAATATAAGAAGGGGTCAGATACCTATATTCTGTCACAGGTATTGAAGAACAGCCAGTACTATGTAGGCAGTATTGGAAAGGCATATACCGGAGAGGATGCCGTGGATGTAACGAAGCTTGTAACCTATCAGAACTGGTCAAAGGAGTAAAGATAAGATGCAGAAAGGGAATCGTATAAGCGGAAAAAAGAATAGTGGATTTTCGTTGGTAGAGCTGATTGTTACCGTGGCGATTCTTGCAATTATTTCTGTGGGAGCGTTTCTGCTTACCGGCTCACAGAATGGATGGAAACTGCGTCATGCTGCGGAAAGACTGGATTCAGCACTGGATAAAGCTATGGTTCAGTCTATGAGTAAGAGTGATACTGCAGGTCTTATTGTCTATGAATTGAATGGAGAATATTATGCAGCAATAATAAAGGAATCCTGCCGGGACGGAAATATTTACCGTGTAACTGAGGACAAGGTGCTGGAAAAGTATTCACTTGGAAAAGAACCGTTGACGATTACGCTAAGTTATAAAGGAAAAGACGGGACAGCAGTATCAGATGTTACATTATCCAATCAGGGCAGTGAGAGTAATTTAAGCAGTGCGGCAGAATTTCTCTATGACAGAAGTACGGGGGCGGTTAAGACCGTAAAGGTAAACAGTGTGGAAAGCTATTATACTGGTATATATTTGAAGTTGTCAGACCGTGATATGCAGATAAAAATAAGTGCTGCCACCGGCAGACATGAGATACAGTAAGCAAAAAGCAGGGAGGAGGAAAACAAAGTGGACCACAGGAAAGCTTCAAAGAAGTATTGTGAAATCAGAAAATGCGGGATATATGATAATAAAGGATTTACGCTGGTTGAACTGCTGGTGGGAATTGCGATTGTGGCAATTGTCGGTGGATTAATCGGCACATTTTTGATTTTCTCCACAAGAACATATGGAAAAGTAACCGATGAAGCAGACTTACAGGAGGATGCACAGATTCTCCTATCCCAGATGGATAGTTATATTATCGATACAGACAGTGCACTTCGTTATTATGCAGATGTATCAGAGAGTGGAAGCGGCACGGAAATTTTAAAGGACAGCCTTTATCCGGGTGGAGCAGCAGGACTGACCAGAAAATGGCTGGAGATTTATAAGACCACCGATACCGGATATACAAAAGAGACCGTTTTGTGGACAAAATCCACAGAGAAGCTGACATATAAGCAGGAGACTATTGATGCGGCAGGAACGGTAACTGAAAATATAGAAGAACAGGATCTGGCAACGCATGTAACAGATTTTTCCATTGATCTGACGAAAGTAACTTCACTGCGTCAGGTAACAGTGTCTGTTGCTCTTGCCAGTGGAGAGAAAAGTTATGGAGCGGATACTACAGTGTATCTGCGTAACCAGATTGTAGTAAATGGGGAACCTTATACACCGGATGCAGCACCGGTCATTTCATCCGTACTCAGCGTTAAGGTTCTGCCACAGACGGTTATGATGCGGCCTGGCGGAAGAAAGGCATTTCAGGCAATTGTTTATGGTAATAATTCACCATCCCAGGAGGTAACCTGGAGTCTTTCCGGAAATACGTCTTCCCTTACCACTATTTCAGCGGATGGACTGCTGTGGATCAGCATGGATGAGAAGGCAAAGACCTTAACGGTAACAGCAACATCGGTACAGGATACCACCAAGTCAGGAACGGCGGAAGTAACAGTAGTACATGGCAAGAAGCTGTCTTTAGGCCAGATTCGGAAATACTGGCTGCAAAGAGGAAAATCAATGTATATCTATGCAAGGGTGAATGGAACATTAAGTGGTTCTATTACCTGGGAAAGTAATCCATTGGATTTACTTTCGGTGAATCCCGCAGATTCTGTAACAGTTGCAGGAGGATATCCATCATTGGATTTGATGAATGCGAGATGTGTGAAAACAGAGTATCCGGGGACACCTTTAGGAGAATATACAGTGAAGATTAGCGGTATAGTAGATGGTCAGCCGTATGAAGATATGGTTTATATAGAGGTGGTGGATTCGCCTGAAATAGCTGGAGCAGGTGATGTTGTATATTTTGATAAATCAAATGGTTTGGATTATTGGGTACATCCTGGAGACACCGTGAATTTGTCTACAGCATTAAAGAGGTTCGATATTGGAACAAAACGTAGTTATGAATTTAAAGAAGGCGGGAATATAAATAAGGATTCCTATACTTTTGAGACCTCTGGAACAGATGATGAAAAGATAAAAATAAGTATTGATGAAACAGCTGAGGATGGTGAAATTTATGTTACAGTCAAAGCTGGAAATCAATGGCATACAGGCTATGATTCTGTTACAATTCATGTGGCGGAGGAATTGGATTTCCCATATATTGTGGAAACAACATATTTTCCAGATCAGGAGAACTGGTTCTGGTCAAGTGTACATTGCAGGGGACCGGTAATGATAGCAGATTCAACATTACAATTTACGAATCTTACTTCCGGAATCAATGGGTTGATAGCAAATACCGGCGAGCCGCATAAACTTACACCATCGGAGCAGCATACAGGTGAGAATGAGCGTACGCTGTCTGGCGTAAATGAATTTACACAGGACGGACCGGGAAGGTATGAAAGTTCTAAGATACTTAATTTAGAGGGAATTATTATTATTGATAAAGATGTTGAACTTGATGCACCTTTTATTTGTTGTAATAGTGATACGGTGATTTATATAAAGGGAGAACATAGCTTGAAATTCAAAGGAATTACTACTTTTGACGGGCTGATTTATGCACCGGAAGGAGATGTTTATTTTGAAGGTCAGGCGGGTTATTGCCGGGGTGTTGTAATAGCAAAAAATTTGCATGTAAATAGTCGGGGAGACAGGGAGTTCTCCTTTATGGAAAAAAGCAGTGTAATGGATCTGGTTAATACATTGAAGGCAAACTAGCTTGTTGAGAAGTAAAAGAGGACAGGATATATGAAACGGAAGAATTCTTTGAAAAATTCCAGAAAGAGAATCATTCAGGCAACGGTAGCAGCAGTAGCAGGTATAACAGTTGCGGTTGCTGCATTCCGGCCGGTAGAGACTTCAGCAAACGGAGTACTGCCGGGGGTGGAAAGTATCGTTGCACAGAAGATGGCAACAGAAGATAAGACCTATCGGATTTTAGAGATTATGCCGGATGGAGCAGAAAGTGAAATGGGCTATCTTGCAGCGGGCAGTGAGCCGGTAGCCCTGGCAGATGGAATGCTGGCTTACTTTGCAGAGAATGGTATCGAAAATACGCAGCAGGAGAGAATGAATTATATCAACAGCTTAAAGCAGCGTTTGGAGGACGGGAAGATAGCTTCCGGTGATACATCTAAGACACCACTTTATGCAGAAGCTTATGAGGAGGCTTTTTTCCCGACAGAGGAGCAGCAGAAGGACTACAAGAAGCTGGTATTTCCGGAAGAACAGTATGAGACAATTACTGCTGAGGGACATTATGCTTACCGGCAGGATTATGACGGAAACTATAATCCCAATGTAGTTTCCTTCTCTTATAATGCAACTGGGGATTATGCAGTAGAATTTGAACGGAGAACACCACTTAAGGATGAAGCACCATATAACCAGCCATATGAGTACCGGGATAATGGAACAGATGGTTATTATGAAGCAGTTGAAAATCCTATGACAGGTGGTAATTATTACTATATTTCAGACTTTTACTATGTTGGAGCAGATTCCGAACATGGACATTATCTGGCACAATTAGATGCTGTAAAACCATATTCATATACTGAATCAGGGGATGGAGCATTTGCATTTGTGCCGGGAACAGCGGAAGAGGACAGCGCAAATCAGTCCTGTCAGGTGGAGATGGGCTCTGTCTGGTATACCGGTGGACTTTATAATAATAACCTGTTCCGGGACTATGTATTAGGAGCATTGTCCAAGGATGATTTAAAGGTAGAAGTAACGGCAGTAACAGAGTCTGGACTTGCTTCTGTAGATGTATCCGGTATGGATTTTATTTATATCGGCGGACAGGGTTATGATACCGGAATGAAATATCAGCTTTCTTCTCCGGAGCTTCTTGCACAGGTGGATAAAATATATAAGAAAATTTTAGGCAAAGCACCGGTTCTTATTGATTCTACTGTCTTAGAAAGTGCACTTACTGATTATAATACTTCTGATATTGCAAAGCTTGTGGTTTGGAGCATCCAGAAGGAGTTAAAGGATGACCCGCAGACTGTGGATGCCGCAGAATTATGTGATACCGCTTCTTTAAACAGCAATTACACTGGCAATCATACTAATTATGCGGAAAATAATGTTTACTGCATGAAGATGACAGATGCAGACGGGGTGCGGCAGCATGTATTTACCGGCCTGCTGGAAGCTTTTCCGCAGGAGCTGCAGGAGGCAGAGGGATTTGCACCGGTGCGGGCATTGATTGAACAGGAGAATACCCTCCGTACATCAGCGGATGCGATTGATACCACGCTTTCAAAAAACATGGTCTTACAGTATATTTTAAATTATCCTTATGAGAGAACCTTTAGTGATAAAGAGGAGCTGCGGGTGCTGGATATCGAACCGGCAATGGGTGCACTGTATCTTGATGAAAATGCAGCTGATGACAGGATTCTTACCAAAAAGAAGCTGGCAGACTGGACAGGTGTTGCCATTGACAATATCAGTATTACCCGGATGACTTCAGCGGAGTTTATTGGTAAAATCGAAGACATGAACATGGAATACGATCTGGTTTACTTTGGACTTGGTTATGCCGGAGAGAATGGAAATTCTGATGTAAAGCTTCAGGGGGATTATATGAACCGTGATGCTGAAGGAAATACGGTTTATAATGATTCACTGATGAATGGGCTGGTCTATGCACATACCGGGGATGCATTCTTAAGAAAAGCTATTCTTGGTGGACTTTTAGATACTGATTATGTAGATAATAATACATCGAATTATCTCTATGGAGGCAATCCGGACAGCTCAAGAGACCCATACGGTGACCGGGATGAGTGGGACAGCGGATTAGGTAAGCTCGTTACCGCAACAAAGGCCATCAGTGGTTTCCAGTATGATAATCCAAAGAATAGAAATGACCGTCAGGAAATTACCGTTACAGTAGGAAATGTAGGAGTATACCGTGCCAGCGGAAATGATATAACAGAGAGCAAGAAACGTGACCTGGAAGAATTCCTCGGAGCGAAATATCCGGTTCTTTTTGCACAGAATTTTGTGACCACAGAAGGTGAAATCAATGCAAAGGTGGTAGATAATTCTTCTGTTCTATATCAGTTCGCAAAGGAAAATCTTGCACAGGATAATGTCTTTTATCTGGATACCGAAGGCAGGCCAAATGATGAGAGCAGCTTCCGGTACTATATTAATATGCCTAAGGTTAAGCTTGCCATGCTCAATCCGTCTACCGGAGCAGAAGAGAGTGATATGGCATTAAGTACAGGAACAGCACGTACTACGGATAACAATTATGGCAATAAAATTGTAGAAATCCGTACCGATAAGAAGGATTCCGGAGTCTATACGCTGCGTTACCGCTTCCGGATTGATAGTACCGTAGATGCCAGCGTGGCTACGGTATATCATGCAGGACTTTATTTTGATATGAATGCCGATGGTAAATTTATCGAAAATGATACCTATTCCGAACGGCAGAAGGACTGCATCATTTTTGATGCTTCCGGCAATGAAGTCAACCGGGATGCAGCTGGAGAATATCAGTTGAGCAGCGGACAGGAGTACTATCTTGAAAAAGACATTCCAGGTGACTATCGTGGTATGCTGACCTGGAAACTGGAACTGACTCAGACCACCAATGCCTATATCCGTACAGCAAAGACAGGTTATACGATTGTATCAAGACCAGCTGGTGATGATAGTGTACAGGTTGTTAAGGTGCTTCAGATTATGGGAAATAATAATGAATGGGGCGGTTACTTTAATCTTTCTACAGATGGTGACGTGCGGAATTTTATCAGCAATTTTGAAAATACAGAGGGAGTCCGGTTTGAAATTACAGCCATTCCAATGCGCGATTTCGATGGCAAATATACATCCTTTGAACAGCTGAAGGATTATCAGATGTTAATCTTTGGTTTCCAGGACAGTTATTCGGATATGACCAATGCTGACACACTGACAGCAGTAGATGATTATATTGTCAGCGGACGAAGTGTATTGTTTACCCATGATACCTCTTCCTTTGTCAATGTGGCAACCGAGCAGATGTACTGTCAGGATAATCCGGATGGCGATAATGGATGGAACCCGGGCTGGCTTAGCAACCAGGGTAATGCAGGAGATTTTAACCAGGTAGAACGTCACTGGGGCTATACGGTAAACCAGAAATTCCGTGGTGTTCTTGGAATGGACCGTTATGGAATTACTTATAATGAGAGGACTTCCAAAGACCCGCAGGCGGCACAGCTTCGTTCCCTGCTATTAAAGGAAGGACAGCTTTTAGACATCAGTACTACTACAGATGCCTCTGGCAATGAGATAACAACCGGAACCATTGATACGGCACATGGTGGCGTAACTACAAGGGAGAATCCGGATGGCAGCGGGGCACTGACTTCTGCAGTATTAGGAAGTGATAAGGATATTGCGTATGTACCGGGAACGAATCAGAAGCAGTCCTATGGACAGACACAGGGTTATACTTATGGTGCAATCAATTTCCATTATTATTATAATGCTCCGTGGCAGTGTACAACGGAAGCAAAGTATGCTTATAACCAGTACATGATGTGGCGTACACTTCCGTTACCAACACAAAGAAATGATGTTTCTCTTGGAAACCTGAAAAACAATGCCAGCATGTATGCAACCCAGGTAAATGATGGACAGATTACCCATTATCCATATGAGATTGGCAGTCAGATTACGATAGCTAATACCCATTACCAGTATTATCAGCTGAATATGGATGAGGATATGGATGGAGATGAAAACAGTGATATTGTAGTGTGGTACTGTCTGGGTGCATCCGGTGATGGTTCGGCGATTTATACCAGTTCCCCGAATGATGTGCGGAACAATTATTATATTTACAACATTGGAAATATTACCTATTCCGGTGTGGGACACAGTACAATAAGTAACGTGAATGAGAAGCAGTTATTCTTTAATACCATTGTTGCAGCGTACAAGACAAGAATCAAAGATCCGGTAGTAAAGCTTTTAGAGAATGGAAGCCGTACTTCAGCAGAAAAGGAAGCTGTTTATGTACATACTGATAATGCCATCGGAAATAAGGCACTGGAAAATGAAGTAAGTTTTTATTACACCGTAACAGATTCGAATCTCGTCACATCGGATAAGGAAATCAGTGTGGATTATTCCATGGTAGATAAGAATGGCAGCAGTATTGCAATTCCGGTACAGGCAGCAGAAAATCAGGTGTATATCACAACAGAAGCAGTAAACGGAGATACGGTTACGACAGATTCTGCCGGAAGAATCAGAGGCTTAAAGAGCGGGGAAGTGTATAAAGTCACAGTTCATAATCTGACGGATACAAAAGTACAGGAGGCAATTACCAATGGTAATATGCGGATTGCAGTTCATGCAGTCAGTACCTTTGACTATTATGGAGACAGCTATGGTCTGGGTGAAAATGCCCAGGGCATTCCACAGAGCAGTGCATCTATGAAAATATTAGGAACAACGCTGTTTGATTTGGATTAGAACAAAAGAAAAAAATTTTATTGGAAAAATGGGAACGAAATCGTATAAGACCGGAAAAGCAATTCGTAAAATCAAAAAAAGGTTGAAAAACTGGTAACGTTACCATATAATAAAACCATGAAGAACCAAGTAGGGTGAATGGTCGCGGCTGCATTGTCGAAAGACATACAGACGAGGAAAGTCCGGGCTTCGCAGGGCAGGATGCCGGATAACGTCCGGTGGAGGCAACTCCAAGGAAAGTGCAACAGAAATGTACCGCCAGGTAACTGGTAAGGGTGGAAAGGCAGTGTAAGAGACTACCGCATCTCTGGTAACAGAGATGGCTCTGTAAACCCCATTCGAAGCAAGACCAGATTTAAGCATTGACGTGGCCCGCCAGCTTAAGGTAGGTTGCTTGAGGCGGTTGGCAACAGCCGTCCTAGATAGATGACCATTTTCAACATAACCCGGCTTACAGCCCTGCTTGGTTTCTTACTATCAAATCTAATGTAATTCTAAAATGTTTCTTAAAAGACAATAACTCTGTTGACACAGAAAAGCAGGGGACTTAAGATGAATATCAGGGTATGGTGATATGTGAACATACATATCACCATATTTTTGCGTAAGCATCCGTAAGGAACTGCCGGTGGCAGGTGCGTAGATATAAAAAGAAGAGAGGTCTTATATTTGAAAGAGAAGTTAGCGAGATTTATGTCAGGAAGATATGGAGTAGATCAGTTATCAAGATTATATCTTGGAATTGCACTGATATTACTGGTAGTTTCAATTTTTAGTCACCTTGGTATATTTTATATAGCTGGAATTGTTCTTCTGGTGTATACTTATTATCGTATGTTTTCGAAGAACATTTCCAAGATGTATGCACAGAATCAGAAGTATTTGAATGCAAAATATCGTGTGGTGGTAAAAAAGGATGCATGGAAGAAACAGTGGCAGCAGCGTAAGATTTACCGGTTTTATCGTTGTCCGGGATGTAAACAGAAGGTTCGTGTTCCAAAAGGAAAAGGTAAAATCTGCATTACCTGTCCAAAATGCAGAATGGAATTCATAAAGAAAAGTTGAGCTGTAGCTATTTGGAGGAAGCAGTATGTTTGGATATGTAAATATCAATCGTAATGAATTATCAGATGAAAATAAAAAGATTTACCAGGGTTATTACTGCGGACTTTGTCAGAAACTAAAGGAGGTTTCCGGCCGTAAAGGCCAGATGCTTTTAAACTATGACATGACATTTCTGGTAGTGCTTTTGACCGGACTTTATGAGCTGGAGGAAAAAAGCACAGATTTTGTATGTGCGCTGCATCCGACGAAAAAACGGACAGCCAGAATCAATGAAGCAACAGAATATGCTGCTGATATGAATATTATTCTTTCCTACCAGAATTTTGAAGATGACTGGAGAGACAATCGTTCTTATTCGAAAAAAGCATTTGCCAGAATGCTGGGAAAAGATTATAATCGCATCATGGCAAAATACCCAAGACAGGTAAAGGCAGTAGAAACCTATATCGAAGAACTGGGTAAGGCAGAGGATGCACAGGAATCCAATATTGATAAAATATCAGGACTGACAGGAACCATGCTGGGCGAAATTTTTGCATGGCGGGAAGATATATGGGCAGAAGAACTCAGATATTTTGGATTTTATTTAGGAAAGTTTATTTATCTGATGGATGCCTATGAGGATTTTGAAACAGATAAGCGTAAAAATGCATACAATGTTTTCCGGGTACAGCGGAAAGAGGATATGCAGAATCTGGATACCTTTGTGAAGCTGCTGCTGACCAGTATGATGTCAGAGTGTGCCAAGTCCTTTGAACGTCTGCCAATTCTTATGCATGCAGACATTCTGCGGAATGTATTATATTCCGGAGTCTGGACGAAATATGAGTACAACAGACTGAAACGTGAGCGGAAGCAGCAGAAGCTTCTTGAAAAACAGAAAGCCGAAAAACAGAAGGCAGACAGGAAAAGTGCAACAAAGTGAAGTTAAGAATTAAGAAGGAGTAAGTAGTATGGACCCATACAAAGTGCTGGGCATAGCTCCGGGAGCAACAGATGAAGAAATCAAACGGGCATACCGGAATCTGAGCCGCAAATATCATCCGGATGCCAATGTAAATAATCCTGACCGTGCACAGGCAGAAGAAAAATTTAAAGAAGTACAGATGGCTTATGACCAGATTATGAAACAGAAACAGCAGGGTTACAGCTATGGAAGCGGTTACGGCGGCGGTGGCGCTTACGGTTATGGTGGTTTTGGCTATGGCAGAACCAATGGTGCATATGGAAACAGCGGTTATGGCAGCAGTGCTTCAGGTGAATCGGTAGAGATGCAGGCGGCTGCAAATTACATCCGGAATCGTTGCTTTAAAGAAGCATTGCATGTGTTAGATGGCATTTCTGACAGAACGGCACGCTGGTATTATTACAGTGCAATTGCCAATGCCGGAAGCGGTAATAATGTAACGGCAAAGGAGCATGCCAGTCAGGCTGTCAATATGGAACCGAGTAATATGGAATATCGTCAGCTGCAGCAGCAGTTAGAGTTTGGCGGAACCTGGTATCAGAGCAGAGGCGGTGAATATGAACGGCCATATTCCGGCAGCAGCGGCTGGTGCATGAGTATGCTGTTATTGAATCTTTTATGTAACTGCTGTTGTTTCAGACCATATTAGAAAACCATATTTTTGAAGATCTTTTTTATTTGCAAGAATGAAAACTTCTGCTATACTGTAGAATGAAAAAACAGAAATGGAGATTAGAAATGAGAATTTTAGCTGAAAATACATCATGTATTGTAATTGACTATCAGGAGAAGATTTTGCCGGCAATGTCAGGAAGAGAGGAACTTGTGGCAAATTCTGCTGCATTATTAAAGGGACTTAATTTATTGGAAATACCGATGGTATTGACCACACAGTATGCCAAGGGATTAGGAAATAATATTCCGGAGATTTGTGAAGCAATTGGAAGTGATGTGGCATATGACAAGACCACATTTTCTGCATATGAAACAGAAGCGGTATATGAAGCAATGGATAAAGAGCGTAAAAATGTCCTGATTTGTGGAATTGAAGCACATATCTGTGTACTTCAGACAGCCATTGATTTAAAGGCAGCAGGGTATCAGCCGGTTATCGTAGCAGACTGTGTATCTTCAAGAAAAGAACTGGATAAGGAACTTGGTTTAAAGAGAGCGGAACAGGAAGGCATTCTGATTACATCTAAGGAAGCTATTTTATTTGAATTGACACGTAAGGCAGGCGGACCGGTATTTAAACAGATTTCTGCACTGATTAAATAAAGGAGACAGGATATGCTGCAAAGATTTTATCCCGATGAATATCTGGATTCTACCTATGTCATTGACTTTGATAAACTTTATGAAGAGGGATACCGGGGCATTATTTTTGATATTGATAATACACTTGTTCCACACGGAGCACCGGCGGATGAGCGGGCAAAAAAGCTGTTTGCTCATTTAAAAGAGCTGGGTTATCATTGTATGCTGTTATCGAATAACAAGGAACCACGGGTGAAGATGTTCAATGATGCGGTAAATGTTTCCTATATTTACAAGGCAGGAAAACCGTCAACGAAAAATTATCTTAAGGCAATGGAAGAGATGGGAACCACCACGGAGAATACGTTATTTGTGGGAGACCAGATATTTACTGATGTGTATGGGGCAAACCGTGCGGGAATCCGTACGATTCTGGTAAAACCGATACATCCGAAAGAAGAAATACAGATTGTTTTAAAGAGATACTTGGAGAAAATTGTGTTATTTTTTTATACAAGGAAGAGAAAGAAGGAAGAAAAATTATGAAAATCGGAATTGGAAATGACCACAGTGCAGTCGAAATGAAATTTGCAATTAAAAAGTATTTAGAGGAAATGGGACATGAAGTTGTAAATTACGGAACAGATTCTACCGAGAGCTGTGACTATCCGGAGTATGGTGAAAAAGTAGGACGTGCAGTTGCAGCCGGGGAAGTAGACTGTGGCGTATTAATCTGTGGTACCGGGGTTGGAATCTCTTTAGCTGCTAATAAGGTAAAAGGTGTCCGTGCAGCAGTATGTTCTGATGTAACAACTGCGCATCTGGTAAAAGAACATAACAATGCCAATATCATCGCATTTGGAGCAAGAATTGTTGGAATCGAGAAGGCAAAAGATATTGTAAAAGCATACCTGAATGCAGAATTTCAGGGTGGCAGACATGAAAAACGTATTGCCATGATTCATGAAATTGAATCAAGATAGGGTAAAGTCACAAAAAAAAGGTTGAAAAATGGCTTGTTTTATTATAGAATAGAACGAGTGAGTGACAAGTTTGGAATGAGAATTTTTTCCAATACCCGTAAGAACCTGCCGATGGTAGCGTCTTATGGTGCTTAGCAACGAAAATTAGGAGGAATATCGATGATTTCAGCAGGAGATTTCAGAAACGGAATTACAATCGAATTAGAAGGAAATATTTATCAGATTATTGAATTCCAGCACGTTAAACCTGGAAAGGGTGCTGCATTTGTCAGAACCAAATTAAAGAATATCAAGAGTGGCGGTGTAGTTGAGAAAACTTTCCGTCCAACAGAGAAATGCCCACAGGCACGTATCGACCGTAAAGATATGCAGTATTTATATTCTGACGGAGATTTGTATTACTTCATGGATGTTGAAAACTATGAGCAGATTGCTTTAGATAAGACAACCATCGGTGATACCTTAAAATTTGTAAAAGAGAACGAAATGTGTAAAATCTGTTCTCACAATGGCAACGTATTTGCTGTTGAACCACCATTGTTTGTTGAACTTCAGATTACAGAGACAGAACCTGGATTCAAGGGTGATACTGCAACAGGTGCAACAAAACCTGCAACTGTTGAGACTGGTGCAACTGTAATGGTTCCATTATTCGTAGAGCAGGATGATGTCATTAAAATCGATACAAGAACTGGTGAGTATTTATCCAGAGTATAATTTTATGCGAAATACGTGGGAGTTTCAAAACAGTTGTTTTGAAACTCCTTTTTCTGTTGCCGGGCATTAGGAAGGAACTATTAGTGGCAGTACCAGCAGGTTATGGCAATGAGAATGGAAAGTTGAGGAAACAGGCTATGCAGGAAGAAAGCAGAAAAGAGAAAAATTTCATAAAAAGGATTTATCATGCAGACGCACCAAAGTGGTTGAAATATGCGATATTATTCGGATATCCGGTTCTGCTTTTTTATATTACTGCATTTATGACATATAATCCTTTTGTAAGAACCAGGTGGAGAGCACAAATTCTAAATCTCCTTTTATTTGAGGCTTTTGTGTGGCTGCTGCTGGCAATTACCGGAAGTGCAGTGATCGCACTTCGTACGGAAACAATTCTTGGAATTGCATTGAGCATTGCGAATTATTATGTCATTTCCTTCCGTGGTTCTCCGGTGGTGCCGTGGGATTTGCTGTCTCTTGGAACGGCAGCCAGTGTTGCCGGAGGCTATAATTATATGTTGCCGTCCCGTCAGATTGCGTTGATTCTTCTGATGTTCTTTCTGGCATTTACGGAGCGTTATGCAAAGATTCATATTTCGCGGAAAAAGATATTGCTCCGCGCAGGTAGTGCTGTGATTTCTATTGCCTGTATGGCAGGAATTGGCTGGATGGTACAGGATGATGCAATGGTAAGTGAATTACAGCTTTATCCGTTCCTTTTTACGCCTACAGTCATGTATGAACGAAATGGCTTTGCAGTGACGTTTCTTATGGATATGCAGTATCTTAAGGTGGAGAAGCCGGAAGGATATTCTGTTGAAAAGGCAAAGAAATTATTAGAAAATGAGGATGGTCTTGACTGGACGGCATACGACCAGAGAAATAATTTTGGAGAGGAATTCTCAAATCAGAAAGAAACAACAGACCAGCTTCCGAATGTTATCGTCATTATGGATGAAGCCTTTTCCGATTTGGGGGTTCTGTCCGATGAGGCACTTCCGGTAAATGAAGACTATATGCCGTTTATTCACAGCCTGCAACAGGGGGCAGAAAATACCCAGACCGGATATTTGAATGTATCGGTTAAGGGTGGAAATACAGCAAATACGGAATTTGAATTCTTAACGGGAGATACCATGGCATTTCTTCCGGCTGGTAGTATTCCGTATCAGCAGTATATTACAAAGGACACACCAAGCATGGCATCTTATCTAAAGAGCTTGGGTTATGAGACATATGCCATGCATCCATATTATGCGTCCGGCTGGAACCGGGATAAGATATATCCGCTGCTGGGATTTGACAGCTTTTATTCTTCTGCAGATTTCTATGGTTCCACTTATGTGAGGGGCTATATCGATGATTCATCCTGTGTGGATAAGATTATTGAGACATATGAAAAAAAAGATGCAAGAACGCCGGCATTTATCTTTAATGTAACCATGCAGAATCACAGCCCATATACCGATGGCTATCAGAATCTTCAGGGAAATATTACAGTAGATGGAACGGTATCTGCCCAGTTATCGGAATATCTGACCCTGGTAAAATTATCGGATGCAGCATTGGAAAAGCTGATTGATTATTTTGAGACACAGGACGAACCTACGGTTATCGTATTCTTTGGTGACCACCAGCCGACAGATGCGGTGGTGGAGCCAATCTGGAATTTAGAAGGCAAATCATCCTCTGATTTAACAGAAAAAGAAAATCAGCTTCGTTATAAGGTGCCTTATGTTATCTGGGCAAATTATGATATTGATGAGGCGGTAAATCAGGAGAGCAGTGCCAACTATCTGGGGGCACAGATGATGGAAGCAGCAGGAGTTCCGTTGTCGGATTATCAGAATTATTTACTGGAACAAAAGAAGGAGATGCCATTGATTTCCACGCAACATACGGAAGCAGAAGGCAGTGATGCATGGCTTAATTATCAGACGCTGCAGTATTATCTTTTATTTGACTGGGATGGAGAAAAATAGAAATGAAGGAAAGATTACTTCGAATCAAAAACAATAAGAAGATGCCGTTAATACTGGCTTTTTGCATTCCGTTTTTTCTTGCACTGGGAGTCTGTATCGGCCATGAGATTTATCCTTTTGGCAATCAGTGTTTTCTGCATATTGATATGTATCACCAGTATGCACCGTTTTTTACGGAATTCATGAATAAGTTAAAGAGCGGAAGCGGGTTATTATATACATGGAATCTGGGGCTTGGTACAGATTTTGTATCCCTGATGGCATATTATCTATCCAGTCCTTTTAACTGGCTGTTATTATTATGTCCGTCTAATCTGGTTATCGAATTTATGACGGTATTGATTTTAATTAAGACTGGACTTAGCGGACTTACTTTTGCATTTTACTTAAACCGGCATTATAAAGATAATGGATATCGCATTGCTTTATTTGCGGTATTCTATGCGTTATCCGGGTTTATGTGTGCTTATAACTGGGATATTATGTGGCTGGATACGGTGGTGTTATTGCCGCTTATTTTGCTGGGTCTGGAAAGACTGGTAGAAGGAAAGAAGATGACGCTTTATGTGGTAACACTGGCGGTTTCGATTCTTTCAAACTACTATATTTCCATTATGGTCTGCATCTATCTGGTGCTTTATTTTGTGATTCTGATATTAGAGCAGAAAAGCGGGATAGGAAAAGCAATTCTTAAATTTGCGGCCGGCTCCATCCTGGCAGGCGGTATGGGAGCAGTACTGATTCTGCCGGAGATAGTGGCATTAAGCGGAAGTGGTTCCGGTGGAATCT
The DNA here is from genome assembly GCF_003461185.1 of Roseburia sp. AF20-18LB. NCBI lineage: Bacteria > Bacillati > Bacillota > Clostridia > Lachnospirales > Lachnospiraceae > Roseburia > Roseburia sp. AF20-18LB. Next base: position 268,026 of record NZ_QTWP01000003.1, on the reverse strand, counting down.
CTTTTCCGGAAAAAATGGAGTGGTATTTTGGCCTGCTGGATGAAGCAGCAAGGTTCTGCATTGGTGTCGAGCCGTCTTCTACGGTAGGACATATGCCAAATCTTTACTGCGGAGCGGCAATTTTATTATTATTATTCCTTTATCTTTTGAATCGCAGGATCCGAATTGGTGCAAAGATTCCAAGACTCTTACTGGTGGCATTTTTCTTTGTGAGCTTTGCAAATAATAAACTGGATTTTATCTGGCATGGCTTTCATTTTCCGGATGGACTTCCGGCAAGACAGACCTTTTTATTTGCATTTTTACTGTTGACCTTAGGTTATGAAGCAGTGCGGGAAGAAAGAGGCAATAGCATTTTTAAAATCCTATTTGCATTCCTGTTAGCGGAGCTGGTATTGGTTTTATGTTTCCGGTTTACAGATTTAGAGCAGGTGACACCGGAGCAGATGCTTTTAACAGGACTTTTGATTTTAGGTTATGCACTTCTGCTGTTATTCTATCGGCGGAAGGATAAGACGATGCGGACTATCGTATCGATATTTGCGGTGATTCTGGTATGTGCCGAGGCAGGCGTAAATCTTGACACGACCAGTATTTCTACTACCAGCCGGACGCTGTATACCCAGCATTTAGAGGATTATAAAACACTGGCGGAGACAGCAGGAGCAGAGGATGACGGTTTCTTCCGTATGGATAAGTTTAACCGGATGACGAAGAATGAGTCGGCACTTTCAAACTATGCATCCGCATCTGTTTTTTCTTCTCTTATAAATAAAGATGTGGCAGATTTCTACCGGGAGATGGGAATGGAAGGCGGTAAGAATTATTACTGCTATAATGGTGCAACGATGCTTACTTCCTCGCTGCTTTCGGTAAAATATATCCTGACGGACAGTGCAGAAGAGGAAAGTCCGTATCGAAGTCTGATATCAGAACAGAATGGCATATACTTATATGAAAATACTTATACACTGCCACTTGGTTTTATGGTAGATAGTGATTTGACGGAAAAGTGGGATTTTACCCTTGGAACACCGATAATGGCACAGAATGAACTCGCCTATGCCCTTGGTGCAACGGAGAATCTTTTAGAGCCGGTGGATGCAGAATTACATGATGGCAAAACCGTGATTCAGGTAACGGAAACCGGCTATTATTATGGTTATTATACGATGAAGGATGCCAAAACCATTACCGCAACCACTGGAAACCGCACGCGGACATTTTCTAAATGTGACCATGTCTATTTACTGGATTTGGGCTATTGTGAGGCTGGGGAAGATATTGCGCTGACTTCTGCCGATACGGATCAGATACTGGTGCAGGGCTACCGGTTAAATGATGCAGCATTTCAGGCAGCATATCATACATTATCCCAGCAGACCATGGAGTTAAAATCCTACAGTGACAGCAGAATCGAAGGCAGCATCAACGTAAAAAAAGCCGGAACTCTTTTGCTGTCCGTGCCGGATGATGAAGGCTGGCATGTCTTTGTGGATGGGGAAGAAGTGGATTATGAGCATTTCTGCGATGCGTTTATCAGCATTCCATTAAAAGAAGGCAGCCATGATATTATATTAAAATATACAACACCGAATCTGAAACTGGGAGCATTGCTTTCCGGTGGAGCATTGTTCTTATTCCTTTGCATTACCTGGATACCGGTTGTTGTGAGAAAACGAGGAGAGAGGGCATGAAGAAAAAAATAACATTTCTGATATTTGTGGTACTGGCGGTACTTTGTGTTGTTTATTCCGGGATGGTACTGGCAACGGGTTCCGGAACATCATTTTTTCTGGTGTGGATCGGACTTGCGGTACTTTTCTTCCTGTTTGGGTATTCTGTCTGGAAATCTTTCTGGAAGAAAGTTCCCCGGCTGGTTAAGGGAATCTGTATTGTTGTCGTTGCAGCGGGATTTACAGCATTTTTTATCGTAGAAGGCTGCATCATAAGTCAGATGCATGAAAAAGGCGAAGCGGGACTTGACTATATTATTGTGCTGGGGGCACAGGTGAGGGAAAGCGGACCAAGTGCTGCGTTAAAATACCGGCTGGATGAGGCAGTGGAATATTTAGAGGATAATCCAAAGACAATCTGTATCGTATCCGGCGGACAGGGTGCAAATGAACCATATTCCGAAGCCGAAGGAATGGCACAGTATTTAAAAGAACAGGGGATTGATGCGTCCCGGATTCTCTTAGAGGATAAGTCCTTAAATACAGAGCAGAATATGGAGTACAGCAAGGCACTGATAAAAGATGGGGCATCCGTTGGAATTATCACCAATGATTTTCATCTGTTCCGGGCAAAGCAGATTGCACGAAAATACGGACTGGACAATGTCTGTGGAATAGCAGCAAAGTCTACACCGGTTTATCTTCCAAATAATATGCTGCGGGAATTTTTAGCAGAGATAAAATTTTTGCTGTAATTATGCGGATGAATGGAAAAGTCAAAGACTGACCGGAGACTTTAATGTGTGCCAAGGCACATTCTTTGTTCTAAATGGGCTTGTATCGGGTGGAAGAATAGAATAGTATAAAAAGTAACAGGAGTTTTATGGAGAAAGGGTTTATATAGCTATGGAGATTAAATGCGAATACTGTGGCTCCATCATTAAGGAAACAGATGAGAAATGTCCTTACTGTGGAGCCACCAATCAGGCAGTAAAGCGTACTGCAGACCATACGCCAAAGACTATTGAAGAATTGCAGCAGTGGTATCAGGCGCGGAATCTGCCACCGTATGAAGTGACGAGATTCTTTATCGGAATCAATTACACACAGCCCAAAGCCTTTGGTATTTACCGGGAAGGTCAGAATGTCATTGTCTATAAGAACAAGGCAAACGGCGAGCGGGCGATCCGCTATCAGGGAACGGATGAAGCCTATGCGGTAAATGAGCTGTATCTTAAGTTAAAAGAGGAAATCTTAAACCAGAAGGAACATAATCGGGCTGGAAATGTAAGAAGCAGTTATGGAAATAACAGAAAGCCAATGTCAACAGGAAAGGTAATAGGAAGAACCTTTGCCGGGATTGGAGCATTCTTTCTTTTCTTCTTTGGTTCCTTTGTACTCTTTGTGTTAGATACATTATACCGGGGAATTGGAACAGCACTTTTTATTGCACTGATTGCCGCAGCACCTGTGGCAGTGATATTAGACCTTATTGTTTGTGGGTTAAGGGAAAAAAGTACGGTATTTGAAAAGATATATCAGGGATTTGCCGGAAAGAAATTCTTAACCTGTGCCGTTTGTTTCCTGATGTGCTTTTTAATCGTTCTGATTCCGATACATAATTACAAGAAGGCAAGTTATTACCAATACCAAAATACGGTTTACGTTCACAGCCACAATAACTGGTTCGAGTATGATGGTTATGACTATGATAAGATAGACAGCGATGAGGTACCGGATGATATTTTAAATAACCGTTCTGATTATGAAATGACTTATCAGAATGGCTATGACTGGGATAACAGCATTACCAATTTTGAAGACAGCAGATATTATGAAGAGCATTATGGCTCAGACAGCTCGGACAGCAGTTCAGACAGTGGATATGACTGGGATTCCAATGACAGCTGGGATTCTAATTCATCTGACTGGGATAGCGACTGGTAAATATTAATATATCATTTAGAAATTTATTTTTCTGTTAAGAATAATCTAAGAAATGAAATAGAATATCTTTAAGAACACTCCTTTTTTGTGTGCTTTACTAAGAGTAAAGAATGAAAAAGGGGTGTTTTTTATGATGCAGTCAGAACAGGAAGGACAACGAAATTTACAACAATCAGGAGCAGCCGGACAGCGGAATACACAACATGCAACGAACATAAAAAAGCGGAGCATGCGCCGGAAAAAAGCAAGAAGAATGCGAAGAATCAAAAGAATATTTGTGGCAGCAATAATTCTGCTGGTAGTTTTTGCCGCGGGCAGAACATCATTTGTGCAAGGCTTCTTAAATCACTGGAATGTAAAATCAGAGGCAACACTTACGGCAGAGGGGTATCCGGAAAGCCTTGTACAACTTTACGAGAAAAATGAAGAAGCAAGACAGTTTGTGCTTGATTATAAGAAGAATGGAAACAACGAGCAGCCGATTGATATTTCATCGGATGTAACAGATGGTAAAATACCGCTTTTCCTTCAGTGGGACGAGCGTTGGGGCTATAGAACCTATGGAGATAATTTCCTTGCAATTACAGGATGTGGTCCGACGGCATTGTCCATGGTCTATGTGGGACTGACCGGAGATACTTCCATGAATCCTTATGCCGTTGCCCAGATGGCACAGGAGGATGGCTTCTATGTGAATGGAAGCGGTTCCGCCTGGAGTATGATGACGGAACTTGCCACAAAGCTTGGCTTATCTGCACAGGAGCTGAGTCTCAGCGAAGACAGTATCCGGCAGGAATTATCCCAGGGGCATCCGATTATCTGTATCATGGGACCGGGAGATTTTACCACATCCGGACATTTTATTGTATTAACAGGAGTAGATTCCGAAGGAAAAATAACAGTGAATGATTCCAATAGTAAAAAGAACAGTAATAAGGCATGGAAGATAGAAGACCTTATGAGCCAGATCCGGGATTTGTGGGTGTATCAGTAGAAGTGGCATTCTTTACGAAAATCTGCTATAATTCTTGATAAAATGATTCGAAAGGCGAGTGGGAAATATTGGGAGTAATTTTTCTAACGGTAGTGTGGCAATATCTGGATTGTTCTCCGAAGTGAGGATGCCTGATAAGGACTGTTAGAGGCACTTAAAATTTCGGATGGAGTCCGGCAACGCTGGCACATGGAAGTGCCAGCGAGGTGCATATGAACATGGATGTGAATTTGCACCGGTTGCCAGAAGAAAATAAAAATGAAATCGAAATTCTTAGTGCCTCTTGCAGTTCTTATGGAGCATCCGGGTTCGGAGAATAAGCCAGATATTACATCGCACGAATGCCGGAAGAAAACCGGCATCACATTTCCCACTCTTTTACAAATATTTTAACAAGAAGGGAGCTATAGAACATGGAAACATGGTATTACGAAGTCGTATCCATTGATGGAGACTATGCAAATTTAAAGAGGACAGACATTGCTTCAGATGATTTGAAACTTGTGGCAAGAGCACTTCTTCCGGCAGAAATTATGGAAGGAAGCAAGTTAAAATACGAACTGATGCAGTATGAGATTATAGAATAGAGGATAAAGGAGTTAGGGAAGATGAAAATCGAAGCGGCAAGGCGGGAGGTTTAGCAAAAATTATGAAAAAGGAAAAGGTTATTGAAATTGGGGTACTGCTTGGAATTATTATTCTGGCAGTGATTGTAGTTGTAGTGGCAGGAAATCAGAGAAAAAATAAAACGAAGACTGAGACAGAAAATAAAACGGAAACAGAGACGCAGATGGAATCAGACTCAGAATCAGAATCGGAAACAGAAACTGCACTTGCGGATAAAGAGTCTTTGGACGCAGACGAGCTGGTAGAAGAGAACTTTCGTCAGGCTGGAATTACAGAATATGAAAAAATAGATCTGGAAGATTATGAGAGCCAGGCAGGAATCGATTTATCAGAATATGTATCTTATCGGTTTTATTATGATAGCGATGGACTGAAAATTGAAGGATATTTCAGTGCACCAAAAGATTTACTGGATGGACAAAAGACTTCCTGTCTTATTTATAATCATGGTGGAAATCAGGATTACGGAGCATTGGAAAATATAGAAACCTGCTTTTATGCATATCAGCTTCATACCATTTGCATTGCATCAAACTACAGAGGCTGTGGAAGCAGTGAAGGAGAAGACCAGTTTGGCGGAGCAGATGTGGATGATGTGGTCCGGATTTTGGATTTGTGTGAACAATTTTCCTATATTGATAAGGATGCCATAAATATGATGGGTATTTCCAGAGGCGGAATGATGACTTATGAAGTGTTAAGTAAGGATGAACGGGTGCATAAGGCAGTTGTCATATCTGGCCTTTCCGATTGCTTTATGTCATATGAGGAAAGAAGTGATATGCAGACCATATTCGATTCTTTGGTAGGCGGTTCCCCGGAAGAGATGCCGGAGGAATATGAGAAACGTTCTGCAACCTATTGGGCGGATGAAATTAATATACCGCTGCTCATCATTCATGCCACTGGAGATGAAAAAGTATCCGTTGCACAGGCAGATAAATTAACAGAAGCATTAGAGCAGGCAGGAAAAACCTACGAATATATTACCTTTGATGGAAATTCCCACGGAGAAATCCGACCAGAGGATGGTGAGAAGATAAAGGCGTTTCTGGAAGGGCAGGAGCAGGAAGAAGATAGTGAAAAGAATAATGTAAAATAGTGAAAAAATAGTGTAATATTTCCTTCGCATGGTACTGTTGTATTCAAATAAGGTTTGTGAATTGTCGGAGGGCTCAAACGGCGAAAAATTGGAAGGAAGCCTTTCGTATCTAAAAAGTAGAGAAAAAGAATTGCTCTTGCTGCTCATGAAGAACTACAAAAGAGAGTTCACGCCTATCGAAGTCAGCAAAGAACTTAAGGTTACCAATAAGACGGTAACAAACTATGCAAAATGGGATGATTGATTTATATGTGAGAGGTAATAATTATGTAGCTTATTCAGAGATATATTCATCGTTTGCATCAGAAAAAAATAGTTATATTTCTGATTTGTTGTTGCTGGTTATCAATAATGACAGCTCTAAGGTACGAAAACATGGAGAAACATATGAAGTTGCAGGTGTTCGATTTACAGCAGACCAGATTCCTAAAATAGATACAAATAAGTTATTAGAAATAAAAGCTTGTAACAATATAATTGATTTCGGACAGAATCATTACTTCAAATATGTTTCTTCAGACGGAAAAGAGCATGCATTATTTACAAATGACAAGGGTGTTGGGGTTCCCTACTCGGAACATATGCGGGGAGCAGAGCATGATGCAGTTGCTCAGAGATATGCTCATTTTTGGCGGTATATGATGAACGATGATCCTGTATATGTAGGATTGACTTATTCTAATGATGATATTGATGAATTTATGAAACATGCAGGCATAGAAAATGGCTTCTTTACTGTTAGAATGGGGAATCGGGAAGCAACACAATATTATACCAAAAGCGAAAACCATACTTTGGATATTCCATAAGGAGAAGATTTGTGGTGTTTGGAATACCCGTCAAATTATAGATTTTTGGAAAAAATTGATTAATCTCTGAGAGTCTATTTATATGTGTTGTAGTTATCAAGCGAAGGGATACTTATATCGTGTTACAGGACATGGTGTAGGTATCCTTTTTGCATATTATCTATAATCATTACATAAAAAAGTGCAAATGCACAAAAAATAGTAATGGCTCTTGAAGTGAAAATAATTTAGTAGTAAAATAACATTACCAAAATTCGTGCAATACACAAAAATAAGGAGTGACACTATGGAGATTAAGAGAGATTCATACCTTGAACAGTTAAAGATAAGAAAAGATAACGGAATGGTTAAGATTATCACAGGAATCAGGAGATGCGGCAAATCATTCCTGTTATTTGTGTTGTTTAAGAAGTATTTACTGGAGAGTGGCATAGATAATGACCACATCATTGAGATTGCTTTAGATGGCATTGAAAATGAGGAACTGAGAGATCCAAAGAAGTGTTATCAGCATATTAAAGAGCGGGTGGAAGATGACCGGAAGTATTATCTGCTCTTGGACGAAGTACAGTTTATGCCACGATTTGAGGAAGTGCTGAACAGTTTGCTTCGTATCAGTAACATTGATGTGTATGTAACCGGCAGTAATTCTAAATTTTTATCTAGTGACATTGTAACTGAATTTAGAGGCAGAGGAGATGAAATAAGAATTTATCCGTTGTCTTTTGCAGAGTTCTATGCGGCTTATGATGGAGATTATGATGATGCTTGGGAAGAATATATGATATACGGTGGTTTACCACAAGTGGCACAATTTTCTGTAGAACGCCAGAAGGCTGAGTATCTTAAAAATATTTTTACTAATGTTTATATCAAGGATGTGGTAGAGCGAAACAAAATTCAAAATGTTGATGAGATTGGAACTTTGGTAGATATTCTTGCTTCTGCCATAGGAGCACCTACCAATCCAACAAAAATATCAAATACTTTCAAAAGTGAGAGAGGTATCAATTACAGCAATAAAACTATATCCAATCATATTGATTATTTGGCAGAGGCATTTTTGATTTCTAAAGCGGACCGGTATGATATTAAGGGGAGAAAATATGTAGGAGCCAATCTGAAATACTATTTTTCGGATATAGGACTTAGAAATGCCAGACTAAACTTCAGACAGCAGGAGCCGACTCATATTATGGAGAACATTGTTTATAATGAGTTGCTTGTGCGTGGCTACAATGTAGATGTTGGTATTGTGGATGTATTTGCAAAGAATAGTGACGGAAAGAGAGTTCATAAGCAGCTAGAGGTTGATTTTGTAGTAAACCAGGGCAGTCAGAGATATTACATTCAGGTGGCTTATGATATGACTTCTGAGGAAAAGCAAACACAGGAACTTAATTCACTCCGAAATATTCCGGATTCATTTAAGAAGATTGTTATAGTAAATGGAACAAAAAAGCCTTGGAGAAATGAGGAAGGCTTTGTGATCATGGGCATGAAATATTTTCTGCTCAATGAGGATAGTTTGGAGTTTTAGTATGGAAGGAGATGATAAGTGTTCTTTGGTGATAGATCCGAAATAAATAATAGTAAGTACTTTGAGATTTTGGATAAGGAAATAATGAGAAAGGTAAGTGGAGGTTACAATTTAGGCATGGCTTACGTTGAAAATTGCATATATGGTGGAACATGGGATGAGTATAAAACGAGAGAAAAATAATTTGACTTTTTCCGAAAAGAAAAATATAATGACTTCTGAACGAGTAGCAAAATTGCGTAAATCCAGTTTTGTTACTCGTTTTTGTAATTTTATAATGCAATAAAAAAGTGTGTAGCTTATCAGCGTAAGTCCAACTTATAAGATAGGTGCGCACTTTTTATATTGCCAAATATCCGTAAGAAGCTGCCAGTGGCAGCTTCTGCAGGTGGAAAAAGGAGGATTAAGTTAAGATGGCAGAAAGTAACAAGATGAAGGAAATGCCGGTAAATAAGCTCATGGTGCAGATGGGAATACCGATGATTTTATCTATGGCATTGCAGGCGGTTTATAACATTGTAGACAGTGCCTTTGTAGGAAACATGAAATCAGGAAGTGAGGCAGCACTTAATGCACTTACACTGGTGTTTCCGGTTCAGATGCTTATGGTAGCAGTGGGAATCGGAACAGGTGTGGGAACCAATGCACTTCTCGCGAGAACACTGGGAGAGGGAAAAAGTAAAAAAGCTGCAAAAGTTGCAGGAAACAGTTTATTTCTTGGAGTGATTATTTATGCAGTATGTCTGCTGTTTGGAATGTTTGGAGTAAAAGCATACATCTCATCCCAGACCGTTGATGCGGAAGTCATTGCAATGGGGACAAGCTACTTAAGAATATGCTGTGTGATTTCATTTGGAATTATTTCCTTCTCGCTATTTGAGAAAATGTTACAGGCAACCGGGCGTTCCATTTATTCAACAATTGGTCAGGTTGTGGGAGCAGTGGTAAATATTATTCTTGACCCAATTATGATTTATGGCATCGGACCGGTTCCTGAAATGGGAGTAAAGGGCGCAGCCTATGCAACCGTAATCGGACAGGTGGTATCAGCAGCATTGTTATTTATTTTCCATGTAAAATTAAATAAGGAATTTGAGCATGGTGTAAAGTTTATGAAACCAGAGGGCAGAATTATCAGGGAAATCTATGCAATCGGACTTCCGGCAATTATTGGACAGGCGCTTATGTCTATTATGGTTTATGTGATAAATCTGATTTTAAAATTCAGTCCTTCGGCTCAGACCGCATATGGATTGTTCTATAAAGTACAGCAGTTTGTACTCTTCCTTGCCTTTGGACTTAGAGATGCAATCACGCCGATTATTGCATTTGCCTATGGAATGCATAGCAAGAAGAGGATTCAGGATGGAATCAGATATGGCTTAATCTATACGATTGTGCTTATGATTGTGGGTGTGGCGATTACAGAAATTTTCCCTGGGGCTTTTGCAACATTATTTAATGCAGGACAGTCAAGGGAATATTTTATCGGAGCCATGAGAATTATTTCTATCAGCTTTATTTTCGCCGGAATCAATGTAGCATATCAGGGAATTTATCAGGCATTGGACGGCGGTTTGGAGTCGCTTGTGATTTCACTGCTCAGACAGCTTGTCATCATATTACCGCTGGCAGGTGTTTTCTCCAGTTTAGTCAGAAATGGACAGATGGACGTTTCCTTAATCTGGTGGGCATTCCCGATAACAGAGATTGCTGCATGCCTTGTGGGATATGTATTTTTAAAGAGAATCCGGAAGAATAAAGTGGAAAGTTTAAGTTAAGGAGGAGTCAGCTATGGCAAAAAGAATCATTACAATCAGCAGAGAGTTTGGAAGCGGCGGACGGTTTATGGGGAAAGAAGTGGCAAAAAACTTGGTACTGTATTTTTGCAGTACCTTTTCTTTTTCTGGAAAGTGAAGTATGATACAGAGGAAGAGTAGCTGCTTGACGACAGAAGAATTGGGTAACATAAGAAAAATGTGGAGGTAAATAAAAGGCATGCTGAATGTGAAAAATGCTGAAATAGCAGATTTAGAGCAAATTATTAAAATTTACAGATATGCACAGGATTATATGATAAAGTCCGGAAATCCGACTCAATGGGGACATTTTTACCCGGATGCAGATCTGATAAAATCTGATATTGATAAAAATGCATGTAAGGTAATATATGACAAGAATGGAATCCACGGGGTATTTGCATTGTTTGATGGTACAGAACCTACTTATAAGCATATTGAGGGCGGTAACTGGCTGAATGAAGAACCATATCTGACGATTCACAGGCTTGCCGGAGATGGTCAGGTACATGGCTTGTTTCCGTGTGCTTTAAACTATTGTAAAAAGATTTCTTTAAATATCAGGGTAGATACTCATGCGGATAATAAAACTATGCAAAGGCTGATTGAAAAGAATGGTTTTATAAAATGCGGTACGATATATGTAAAAAATGGAACAGCAAGAATAGCATATCAAAGGACTGATTTTCGGGCAGCAAGATTTGCAAGCATATCACTTAATACCACTAGGTCTGCGGCAAGAAGCGTAAGCTCATCGGTCGACAGGCATTCGGACAACTGGCAGGAAATTGTGGAGAGGTAAAAAAGATTTGTACAGTTTGACATAGTGGTTGTCCATAAGATATTTAGCGTTAACGGATCGTCCCTTTACAAACAGAATAAAAAAGCATATAATTCTTTTATAAAATATTTAATAAAAGAGGACAAAAAAACGGAAAATAAAGATAAAAGAAATATAGCAAGAAAAAAAGTCATCAATTATGTGCTGAATCATCCGGTTATGTCCAAAGCGGAGCTCGCGAAAGAATTAAATCTGAGTATGCCGACTGTGTTAGCAAACGTAAATGACCTGTTGGAGAAAAGACTGTTAGAAGAAGTGGGCGAGTATGCGTCGACAGGCGGACGAAAGGCAAAAAGTATAGGAATTAATAAGTCATATTGTCATGCAATGGGGCTTTTGATCACTGCGAATCATATCGAAATGGTACTGGTAAATCTTGGAGATGAGATCGTAAAAAAAGACCGCATCCGTTTAAAATTTACGGCAGAATTATCCTACTGTACAGAGGTGGCACAAAAGGTTGAAACTTTTCTGGCAGACGAGCCTGCGAAGGAGACACTGCTTGGAATTGGTATTGCGATCCCGGGAATTATCGATCAGAAAGAACGGATTGTTTTAAAATCCCACGCGTTAGGGATAGAGAACTATAGTCTCCGCTTTTTAGAGCAGGCTGTGGGAATGCCGGTGTATTTTGAAAATGATGCCAATGCAGCCATGCTTGCAGAAAAAAAGCAGAAGTATCCCAATGCGATATATCTGTCTTTGAATCATACATTAGGCGGTGCTTTCTGCATAGATGGAAAGTTGTATCGCGGACAAAACCAGAAAGCAGGAGAGTTTGGTCATATGATACTTGTTCCCGGTGGAAAAAAATGTTATTGTGGTAAATCAGGATGCGCGGATGCATATTGTGCTGCAAGTGTACTGACGGAAGATAACAGGCAGTCGCTGGATGCATTTATGGAAAATCTTGAAAGTGGAGATAAAAAGGTTTTACAGATATGGAATGAGTATCTGGATCATCTTGCTGTTTTGATATCAAATCTACGGATGGCATATGATATGGATATCATACTGGGGGGCGATGTCGGAGGTGTACTCTCAGATTATATGATACCTTTGGGAGAAAAAGTGATGGCATATAATGGTTTTGAACATGATGTTTCATACCTGAAGAACTGTTCGTACAGGAAAGAAGCGTCGGCTGTTGGAGCTGCGAAATATTTTTTTGCGGAACATATGATGGAAATATAAATTATTATAGTGTGAAAACAGAGTGAAGTGTGAGCAAAAAAACGGAAAGGAAACGATAAGTGAGGTTTTCTTTCCGTTTTTTTGTGCGTTGATTAGAAAATATATACAAAAAGCATATCTGCAAATTGTGCAATGCGTAAAATTGAGAGAAATATATTGACAAAATATGTTTAAAGGATGATAATGTAATTACTTTAATAAAACATTTAATAAAACATAAAATAAAACAATATAAAAAAGGAGGAAGCAATTATGTTACAGCAGGTAATGACAAATCCAGGAGAAATTATTTTCAGAGAGGTTCCGGTTCCGGAGGTAAAGGAAAATCAGGTTTTGGTAAAGATTATGAATATTGGTGTCTGTGGATCAGATATTCATGTTTATCATGGAAAACATCCGTTTACAAAATATCCGGTAACACAGGGACATGAGGTTTCCGGTGAGATCACAGAACTTGGAAAAAATGTCACAGAGTTTCATGTGGGACAGAAGGTGACGATAGAGCCACAGGTATATTGTGGACACTGCTATCCATGCCGTCATGGAAAGTATAATCTCTGTGAGGAATTAAAAGTAATGGGATTTCAAACGACAGGAACAGCATCTGAGTATTTTGCAGTGGATGCATCTAAAGTAACACCTATTCCAGAAGATATGTCCTATGAAGAAGGAGCTATGATCGAACCTCTTGCTGTGGCAGTTCATGGTGTAAAACAGATGGGTGATGTGGCTGGCATGAATATTGCAGTCCTTGGAGCGGGACCGATCGGAAATCTTGTAGCACAGGCAGCAAAAGGAATGGGGGCAGCGAAAGTGATGATCACAGATATCAGTGATCTTAGACTGGCAAAGGCAAAAGAATGTGGAATTGATGTGTGTGTGAATACCAAAGATAAAGACTTTGGTGAGGCAATGATCGAAGCATTTGGACCGGATAAGGCGGATGTAATCTACGACTGTGCCGGAAACAATATCACAATGGGACAGGCAATTAAATATGCAAGAAAAGGAAGCACGATTGTACTGGTGGCTGTTTTTGCAGGAATGGCAGAAGTAGATCTTGCAGTGGCAAATGACCACGAACTTGACATTAAGAGCACGATGATGTACCGCCATGATGATTATATAGATGGAATCAGACTGGTAAATGAGGGCAAAGTTCATTTGAAACCGCTTATCTCAAAGACATTTGCTTTTAAAGATTATCTGAAGGCATACCAGTATATTGATGATAACCGCGAGACAACGATGAAAGTAATTATCAACGTCAGTGAAAAGTAAGGAGTTCGTATGGAAAATAAATATGGAATTGTCGGAGTTGCCCATGTCGGGCTTCCGACAAACGATTTACAGAAAACAGTTGAGTTTTATAGGGGTCTTGGATTTGAAGTAATTATGCAGACTTATAATGAAAAAGCAGGGGAAAAAGTGGCATTTTTACAGATAAAAAATTACTGTATAGAGACTTTTGAAAATGGGCAGGCGGCAATGTCAGACGGTGCATACCAGCATGTTGCTCTTGATGTGGAAGACATTGAGAGTATATATCAGAAAATCTGCAATGAAAAATACACAGTTATCACAGACGGAATCGAAGAACTGCCATTTTGGGAAAATGGTGTGAAGTTTTTTATGATTAAGGGACCAAATGAGGAAAGAATAGAGTTCTGTCAGAAACTCTGATAAAAACAGGAGGGACATATGGGAAGCGAAAACAAAAATGGAAAAGTACCGCTGATCAGTAAGATTGCATATGGGTTTGGTGATGTTGGATGTAATTTCAGCTGGATGTTTGTCAGTAATTTTCTGATGATATTTTATACAGACGTGTTCGGAATCAGTATGGCGGCTGTGTCAGCACTTATGCTTTTTTCAAGATTCTGGGATGCAATCAATGATCCAATCGTCGGGGGACTTACAGATAAAACAAAATCGAGATGGGGACGGTACCGTCCATGGTTGTTAGTAGCGGCACCAATCACAGCGATTCTTCTTGTTATGACATTCTGGGCAAGACCCGACTGGCCGCAGAATGGAAAGATTATTTATATGGTAATTACATATTGTCTGCTGGTTTTGGGGTATACCTGTGTGAATATTCCATATGGAACCTTGTGTGGTGCTATGACACAGGATATTGATGAACGTGCAAAAATAAATACATCCCGTTCGGTTGCAGCGATGATTGCAATTGGTGTGTTAAATATTATCACAGTTCCACTGCTCAGCAAATTCGGCAGTCATAGTGCAAAGACAGGATATCTGACGGTTGCGGTCATATATGGATGTATTTTTACAGCCTGTCATTTCTTCTGCTTTGCGAAGACGAAAGAGGCAGTGATTACTCCGGAAAAAGAAAAAATTTCTGTAAAGGTTCAGTTGAAAGCGGTTATGCAGAACAGACCATATCTTCTTGCATTGGCAGGACAGATATTATTTGGATTTACACTGTACGGTAGAAACGCAGATATTCTGTATTACTTTACATATGTGGAAGGGAATGCCTCCTACTACACAACTTATTCGATGTGCATCATTATTCCTTCTATCATCGGGGCAGCCTGTTTTCAACCATTATTCCGCAAGTTGAATAACAAAGGAAGAACAGCATCTCTCTTTGCTTTATTTACAGGAATTTCCATGTTGTCTATGTTTTTCTTTAATGCCAAAGAATCACCGGCTATTTTTTATGCTTTATCTGGTCTGACACAGTTTTTCTTCTCTGGATTTAATACTGCAATCTATGCAATTATTCCAGACTGTGTGGAATATGGGGAGTGGAAAACCGGACTTAGAAATGATGGTTTTCAGTATGCATTTATTTCACTTGGAAATAAAATCGGAATGGCAGTTGGAACAGCACTTTTAGCAGGATTACTTGGAAAATGTGGCTATATTGCAAATCAGACACAGAATGCGGCTGTACTTTCAATTATGAAACATGCATTTACGACGATTCCGGGTGCACTGTGGATTGTGACTGCGGTTGTATTATTTTTCTACCGGTTAAATAAAAAACGTTATAACGAGATTGTGGAGGAACTGAAAAATGGAAGAAAAAGTTGATATCGTGGCATTGGGAGAATTGCTGATTGATTTTACGGAAGCAGGACACAGTCAGGATGGGAGAAAATTGTTCGAACAGAATCCCGGCGGTGCTCCGGCAAATCTTCTAACCGTTGCAAGCCACTTTGGGTATCGCACATCTTTTATTGGAAAAGTTGGAAACGATATGCATGGTAAATTTTTAAAGAAGACATTGCAAAAGGAAGGAATCAATACAGATGCTATTGTTGAAGACCCGGGTTATTTTACAACGTTGGCATTTGTGGAAATCGGTGAAAGTGGAGAACGGAATTTTTCTTTTGCAAGAAAACCAGGTGCAGATACACAGTTAAAAAAAGAAGAACTGGATCAGACATTAATTTCAGGTTGTAGAATTTTTCATTTTGGATCATTATCGCTGACAGATGAACCGGCAGAAAGTACAACGATTGAAGCGGTAAAAATGGCAAAAGCAGCGGGTGCATTTATTTCCTATGATCCGAATTATCGACCGTCTCTTTGGAAGAGCAAAGAGGATGCAGTGAAAAAAATGAGATCTGTCATAGAATTGGTAGATGTCATGAAGGTATCGGATGAAGAGAGTATTTTGTTGACAGAGGCCGAAAGTTATGAGCAGGCCGCAGACCAACTCCTTGCTATGGGACCAAAGCTGGTAGCCATTACATTGGGAGAACAGGGTGTTCTTATGGCAACAAAAAGCAGAAAAGAAATCATCAAAGCATTTCAGATACATGCGGTCGACACGACTGGGGCAGGTGATTCATTCTGGGGAGGCGTATTATGCAGTATCCTTTCCATGAATAAGAATGTTGAAAAAATGAAATGGGAAGAAATCAAAAAGTGTGCTGTTTTGGGAAATGCAGTTGCTGGATTGTGTGTGCAAAAGAGAGGTGGCATCCCTGCGATTCCGACAAAAGAAGCAGTGTTTGAATTTATGCAGAAATAATGAATGTATATGACAAAATTGGGGCTATAAAAACGCCCCTATTTTTAACAAAAATATAAGCAGGACAACTTTCGATATTTGCTCCTGCTTGTATTTTATGTAAATTACGATAAGTTTTATTCCCTGTGTTCTTCGCCCCATGTACAGTCTGATTCTGGTGTAGTCTTTAAATGCTTTTCTGATTCCCAACAATCAATGCGGAGCATATAGCCAGCAGATATATAAACATCAATACTATTAAGCTGTGGATTGTATTCTGCAAATATTATTCTCGTCGTATTTTATCTCCTTATCATTCAATCAATCATTTGTTACAAAAATCAGAAGCATTTCAATCAGTTCACCATGTCACTTTCATTTTGTGTTATAATGTGTTATCAGATTTCTTGGTCTCCGCTGCCGCTTCGGTCGGCACAGAGCAGAGGTCCACTGGACCTCTTGTGCCCTTGTATTTGCCCTTATCAGAGTTCGTAAACACTGGTGCGATGATATAATACAAGGGAAACAATAAGGGAAAGCTCACCTGCGATAAATTCAGTATTTTCAAGGGTTTGCGGAGAATTTAATAACAAAATATAACAGTTATTAAATCTCTTAAAACAGGTGAAATCTCAATTCCAGTTTGGAGAATTGAAAAAAACGGAATTTACCTATTAAGACATATAAACTCTTGACAATAAAGCTCCTATATAGTATGTTTTTAATAAACTACTATATAGGAGCTTTTGTATGGAAATGAATGGAGGATTTCTTGTCACCAAAATAAAACAGCTTGGAGACCGGATTTTCGAGAAGATTCTCAGTGAAAAGGATATTGATGCGTTTAATGGAGCTCAGGGACGTATTCTTTATGTGCTGTGGCAGGAGGATGGTATCTCAATCAGGTCACTCTCGACTAAATGCGGATTAGCGATAACATCTCTTACTACGATGCTGGAAAGAATGGAAAATCAAGGGCTGATAAGCCGTGTTCAGTCTGAAACGGACAAAAGGAAAACACTCCTGTTTCTGACTGAGAAAGCACATGCCTTAAAGGGAGAGTACGATTCTGTATCTGATGAGATGGGCAGTATTTACTACAAAGGTTTTTCAGAGGAAGAAATTACCCGGTTTGAGGAATGCCTCGACCGCATCAGAAAGAATCTTGAGGAGTGGCAGAAGTCATGAGTATTTGTATCAAAGATCAGATTCAGAACATGAATATCGTCATTGGCTGCACAGTGGGGTGTACATATTGCTATGCCCGCAACAACGTGAAACGCTGGCATATGATTGATGATTTCGCTGACCCTGAATTCTTTCCGGGTAAGCTTAAGATGATGGAAAAGAAACGTCCGCAGAACTTTCTTCTTACCGGCATGAGCGATCTCTCTGGATGGAAGCCGGAATGGAGAGACGAGGTATTTGCAAAGATCCGTGAAAATCCACAGCATCAGTTCCTGTTCCTTACCAAGCGACCTGATTTGCTGGATTTTGATACCGATCTGGAAAACGCATGGTTTGGCGTTACGGTGACGAGGAAAGCAGAACGGTGGCGTATCGACGCCCTTCGGAAAAACGTCAGAGCAAAACATTACCATGTTACCTTTGAGCCGTTATTCGATGATCTCGGCACAGTTGACCTTTCTGGAATCAATTGGATCGTTGTCGGCACCATGACCGGAGCTCAGAGCAGGAAGATTCATACGGAGCCGGAATGGGCATGGTCTCTGACGGACCAGGCACATAAGCTCGGCATTCCGGTGTTTATGAAGGAAGACCTTGTCCCTATCATAGGGGATGAAAATATGATTCAGGAAATGCCGGAAGAATTTAATAAAGTGTTAGAGGTACAGAAATCATGGAAGAAGTAATAAATGGAATCCTCATTCGTGAGGTGGAAACAAAGAATATCATGACTAAGTCTAGTCTGCCGGTAGGCGGTTACTCGGTCAATCCCTATGTGGGCTGTACACATGCCTGCAAGTATTGCTATGCTTCTTTTATGAAGCGCTTTACTGGCCACAAGGAGGAATGGGGCACTTTCCTTGATGTGAAGCATTGGCCGGAAATTAAAAATCCGAAGAAATATGCCGGACAGCGGGTGGTCATCGGTTCTGTGACAGATGGCTACAATCCACAGGAGGAGCAATTCGGGAATACCAGAAAACTTCTGGAGCAGCTGATCGGCAGTGACGCAGATATTCTGATCTGCACAAAGTCGGATCTTGTGGTACGGGATATTGATCTGTTGAAGAAGCTTGGACGTGTAACCGTTTCATGGTCGATCAACACACTAGATGAAAATTTCAAGAACGATATGGACTCTGCTTCGAGCATTGAGCGCCGTATCACTGCTATGAAGCAGGTATATGAGGCAGGTATCCGTACAGTCTGTTTCGTATCCCCGGTATTCCCCGGTATCACGGATTTTGAAGCAATCTTTGAGCGGGTAAAGAATCAGTGCGATCTGTTCTGGCTCGAAAATCTCAATCTTCGAGGCGGTTTCAAAAAGACAATTATGGATTATATCGCCGGAAAATATCCTGATCTTGTACCACTTTACGACGAGATCTATAACAAGCATAATCGCAGCTACTTTGAAGCACTTGAAGTAAAAGCTGAGAAAATGGCTAAGAAGTATGATTGTGCCTTTGTGGATAATGAAATGCCTTATGGCAGAGTCCCGCAGGGGCATCCGGTGATCGTAGATTATTTCTATCATGAGGAAATCCGTGGGACAGAGAATACCGGAAAAAGAAATCGTTAAATTCCAGTTGTGCGCCCAGCTAAGGGTGTGTAGTCAAGCCGGTGGGATTCCGGTTTATCCAAGGTTTAGCCAACCAGATAATAGCGAGTCTTGGGATGATGCCGGTAACGGCATCTGACAAGCGTAGACAGCAAGAAAGCAGGGTTGAATAGTGATTAAGCTTCGAAACGTTAACTTCAGTCGGTCGACGTCTTAACTGGTGCGGAAGACAATATCATGTAATGCGATATAGCGAGTATTATGTGGCACTGCGGAGTCAGAGAACCAATCATGTTTTACATTGTGAATACACATCAACTGGGGAGAACCTGCCATTTCTCGAAGAAGAGTATGAAGTTGCAACTGAAAACGGAGGATTTCAAATGAATGGTAGGTGGTCGGACAATCCCATAGTACTGTAGAAATCGGGCAATGCCGATGGAGGGAAGGGGATTGCATAGTAAAGGTCTTACTGAGGACACATTATCCGTACTCAGGGACGGAGGAAATAATGGAAACGAAATTAGTAAGAATAGCTGAGATATCGGCAACATCAAAACATCCTATATTTACATCAGTGTACCACTTGATAAATGAAGATATGCTAAAGCAATGCCATAAGGAATTAGATGGGAACAAAGCAGTCGGAATTGACAAGGTAACTAAGGATGAGTATGGGAAGAACCTTGATAGAAATATCAAGGAACTGGTACAGAGGTTGAAAAACAAATCCTTTAAGCCACTTCCGTCACTGAGGGTATATATACCTAAAGGAAATGGAAAGAAACGACCATTAGGGATTGCTTCCTATGAAGATAAGATTGTACAAATGGCAGTGAAGAAAATACTGGGAGCTATTTATGAACCGAGATTCCTAAACTGCATGTATGGATTCAGACCGAATAGGGGGTGTCACGAAGCAATAAAAGAAGTATACCAACGGATAAGCTATGGAAAAATCAGCTATATCGTAGATGCCGATATCAAAGGTTTCTTTGACCATATCGACCATGATTGGATGATGAAGTTCCTTGAATGGAATATACAGGATAGGAACTTATTGTGGCTAATACGTAAATACCTTAAAGCAGGAATAATGGAGCAAGGAAAATTCGAGCCAACAGAGGAAGGTTCGGCACAATGCTCAGTAATGAGTCCGATGCTTGCAAATATATACATGCATCATGTGCTGACGCTGTGGTTTAAGCTGGTGGTGCAAAGGAAAATGCAGGGAGAGTGTTTTCTCGTCAACTTTGCGGATGATTTTGTTGCAGGATTTCAATATAAGTCAGAAGCTGAAAGATACTATAAAGAGTTAAAGGAACGAATGGAAAAGTTTGGACTGGAGCTGGAAAGTAGTAAAAGCAGACTGATTGAATTTGGGAGATTTGCAGAGCAGAATCGTAGAGCAAGAGGAGAATGTAAGCCTGAAACATTTGATTTTCTGGGATTTACCTTCTACTGTAGCAAAACTCGAAAGGGAGGTTTCGTACCAAAGGTACAGACTTCAAGAAAGAAGTTTGAGCAAAAGGTTAGAGCATACAAGAACTGGATTTACGATAATCGAAATCGACCAATGCGAGAAATAATTAAAGAGTTGAACGTAAAACTAATTGGACACTATCGGTATTATGGTGTTACATGGAATTTTCGGAAGATAACAACATTCCTGCACAGAGTACAACAGTTTCTATTCAAAGCCATGAATCGGAGAGGTTGTAGACGGGCATACACATGGAATGGATTTGTGGAAATGCTCAAGTATTACCCGTTAGCAAAACCTAAAACGTACTATTGTTTATATTGAAGCGAATGTTACTACGAGGAGCCGTATGCGGGAAAGCCGCACGTACGGATCTGTGAGGGGCTAAGATTGAGAGGTCTTAGTCTACTCGACTATGGAATTGGAAAACCGGAAGTTGTATGTTTTATCAATTACAGGTTCTAAAACTGAATAAATCAGAAATTAAGAGTAGATAACCTGAAATATGGTTATCTATTTTTAATCGTCTTGATTTTCTTTACCATTGAATTTTTTATGGGAAGATATGATATACTTGATTTAATTAGATGAACGAAAGCGAGGATATTGTAATGGATATATTAGAAATTATGAAAGAAAGACACAGCGTAAGACAGTATAAAAATCAGACTATCGAACCATCGAAAAGAGAAGAAATCAACTCTTTGATAAATGACGTCAATGCTGAGAGTAAATTATCAATTCAGGCTTTTTATGACGAACCGAAGTGCTTTAATTCCTTTATGGCTCATTATGGGAAGTTTGAAAATGTGAAGAATTATATTGCCATTGTTGGAAATAAGAATGATCAGGAAAAGGCGGGATATTATGGTGAGAAGATTGTTTTGAAATGTCAGGAACTTGGTCTTAATACCTGCTGGGTAGCAATGACGCATGGTAAATCAAAAGCAGAAATAGAAAGAGGACAGAAACTGTTAATCATTATTTCACTGGGATATGGAAAAACACAGGGAGTTCCACATAAAAGTAAGAGTATAGTGGAACTTGGAAAGGCAGACCAGAGTACAGAATGGTTTGACAGAGGTATGGAAGCAGTAAGTCTTGCACCTACTGCCGTAAACCAGCAGAAGTTTCAGTTGGAACTGAAAAATGGAAAAGTTACAGCAAAAAATCTTGGAGGATTTTATTCTAAGATAGATCTTGGAATTGTCAAATATCACTTTGAAGCAGTAACTGGACATGAGGTAAAATGATGCATACAAAGAAAGATATAGATAAGCTGGCGGCAGATTTTGAACAATGCCAGAAAATTCTGCTTGCACTGGGAGATGAAAATAGACAGCATATGATTTTGGAAATGATGAAAATGGGGGATTGTAACGAGGTGCGTGTAAATGAGATTACAGAGGAGTTGAGTAAAGTAGAAAGTCTGATTTGGAGGTAGGAACTATGCTATATATGGTAATTGAAAAATATAAAGACAAAGAAGCTGTTTACAGGAGATTTCATGAAAAAGGGCGGATGATGCCAACAGGTGTAACCTATGTCAACAGTCGGGTTGCAGAAGACGGTAATACCTGTTATCAAATCAATGAAGCTGAAAGTTTGGAAGTGTTGCAGGAGTGGGCTTCGAATTGGAATGATGTTACTGATTTTACATTTATACCGGTAATAAGTAGCCATGAAATGAGCGAAAAAATGAAGAAGTAGACAATTCAGGTTTGGAGGAACAATATGGTACGAAAAGCAGAAAAACAGGATTTAGAAATACTGGCAAATTTAGCAGTACAAATGTGGGACAGCCATTCGGTCAGTGAACTGATTACTGAATTCTCAGAAATTATGGAAAAAAGAAACACTCAATTTTTTTGAAATATGAAAATGATATTCCAATTGGCTTTGCACAATGCCAGTTGCGGTATGATTATGTAGAAGGAACAAAAACCAGTCCGGTTGGATACTATAGATAGTGTTCTATTTCATAAAGCAATGAATTTTACAGAAGCAAACAGAATTATTTGCTTTACCAAGACATTATAAAAGAATGCAGAGAAGTAGTTTATAGAGATACTTCTCTGCATTTTTGCTGTCGGGCATCCGAAAGAGGCTGCCGGTGGCAAGTCCGGTAGGTAAGTTATGGTACATCTTCCGCAGAAGCAGCAGGCTCACAGATTGATTTCCGGGCGGCAAGATTTGCAAGCATATCACTTAATACCACCAGGTCTGCAGCAAGGAGCGTAAGTTCATCGGTCGACAGGCATTCGGACAACTGGCAGGAAATTGTGGAGAGGTAAAAAAGATTTGTACAGTTTGACATAGCGGTTGACCATAAGATATTTATGATATGGTATGCAACTGTCAGAGAAAATGTGTATAATAAAAGAAAATAACTTCCGATAGATAATTGGTAAAAGGGAATGAAAGGAATCAAATATGAAAACACTGATTGTAGTAGATATGCAGAATGACTTTATCGATGGTTCACTTGGAACCAGAGAGGCACAAGAAATTGTACCGAAGGTAAAAGAGAAAATCAAAGAGTATCAGGAGCGTGGGGACGAGATCATTTTTACCAGGGATACCCATCAGTCAGATTATCTTAGTACACCGGAGGGAAAGAAGCTTCCGGTGGAGCATTGCATTGAAGGAACAAAGGGCTGGGAGATTGCAGAAGGCTTGGAGGTGCCGGGATGCAGCTGTATTAATAAACCGACCTTTGGATGGACACACTGGTCGGAGAGAAACTTTGAAGAAATAGAATTATGCGGACTTTGTACGGATATCTGTGTGGTATCTAATGCCTTGATTTTGAAAGCGGAATTTCCAGATGTAGAGATTACAGTAGATGCTACATGTTGTGCCGGAGTGACGCCGGAATCCCATAAGGCGGCGCTTACTACTATGAAAATGTGTCAGATTCAGGTAATTGGAGAGTAGAAAGGCGTAATAATTCGAAAAGAATCCCTTCGACGCTTGAACGTCGTTCGTTTTTTGAGTATAATCGTTTCGTAAGGAAGGTGACAGATATGAAGGATACAAGAGTTGATATTTATCATGGAGTAACACCAATTAAGGTAAAACCGTATGAGCACAATGTAAAATATTATGAGACAGACCAGATGGGGATTGTGCATCATTCCAATTATATCCGTTGGATGGAAGAGGCACGCATGGACTTGATGGATCAGATGGGCTTCAGCTATAAACAGATGGAAGACCAGGAAATTATCAGTCCGGTGCTGTCTGTACAGTGTGAATATAAGAGCATGGTACGATTCGGAGATACTGTTGTTATTGAAACAGCCATTGCAGGTTACAATGGAATCAAACTCAGTGTCCGTTATCGTATGACAGACAAAGAGACCGGAGAACTCCGTACCATTGCAGCCAGTGAGCACTGCTTCTTAGATCGTAATGGCAAGCCGATTTCCTTGAAACGGTCATACCCTGAGATAGATACAAAATTCTTCCAGATGATGGATGAGGAAAGTTAGGACAAGATGAGCGAAAAATTAGTTCTGATCGATGGACACAGTATATTAAACCGGGCATTTTTTGGATTACCGGATTTGACCAATGCAGAGGGACTTCATACCAATGCAGTATATGGTTTCTTAAACATTTTATTTAAAATATTAGAGGAAGAGCAGCCGGAGTATCTTACGGTTGCTTTTGATGTGCATGCACCAACATTCCGTCATAAGATGTTTGATGCATACAAGGGAACGAGAAAACCGATGGCAGAAGAATTGCGGCAGCAGGTACCGCTGATGAAAGAAATGCTGCGTGCCATGGGAGTTACGGTAATTGAAAAAGAAGGCTTGGAAGCAGACGACCTATTGGGAACCATAGCAAAGCGCAGTGAAGCAGCAGGCTATGAAGTGTCTGTAGTGTCCGGAGACCGGGACTTATTGCAGCTTGCCAGTGACCATATTAAGATCCGGATTCCAAAGACTAAGCGGACCGGAACGGAAATCGAAGATTATAATACCAAAGAGGTATTGGAAAAATATCAGGTTACACCATTGCAGTTTATTGATGTAAAGGCGCTGATGGGCGATACCGCAGATAATATTCCGGGTGTACCGGGAATCGGCGAAAAGACAGCCACGAACCTGATTGTGGCATATGGCAGCATTGAAAATGCATATGCCCATGTAGAAGAGATTAAGCCAAACCGTGCGAAAGAGATGTTAAAAGAGCATTATGATATGGCACAGTTGAGTAAGACACTGGCTACCATTAAGATAGATGCAGACATCCCATATGATATCAGGGAAGCAAGAATTGGCAATTTATATACACCGGAAGCTTATATGATGTGTAAGCGTCTGGAATTTAAGAATCTTTTGAAACGGTTTGAAGTGGACACACCGGTAAATACCGGAGAGGAAAACTTTAAACGAATCGAGGATTTTGCTGGGGTAGAAGATTTTTTTGAAAAGGCAAAGAAGCAGCAGGCAGCAGGCTTCCAGTTGATTTATGAAAAGGATGTTGTGCTTGGACTTGCAGTTGCATGCACAAAAGAAGATGTGGCATATATTCCGGTTGCGGGATTTGTGACAAAGCAGTATCTATTCGAACAGAGCAGACAGCTTCTTGTAGCAGGCGTAGAGCTTTGCACCTTTGATTTAAAACCACAGCTTAGATGGATAGAAGCCGATGAAAAAAGTCATATTTTTGATGTGAAAATAGCAGCTTATTTATTAAACCCATTGAAAAATGACTATGCTTATGAAGACATTGCAAAAGACTATCTTGATTTGATGGTGCCATCAAAAGAGGATTATCTTGGAAAGAAAGATTTTGTCACAGCATCGGAAGAAAAGCCGGAAGAATTCCTGAAAATGGCATGTTATCAGGCATACATTAATTTAATGGCAAAAGAGCCGCTGGCAAAGCAGTTAGAAGAAGAGGGCATGAAAGAACTCTTTGATAAAATAGAAATGCCACTGGTATATACCTTATCCGATATGGAAAAGGAAGGCATTGCCATTGATGCAGATGCCTTAAAAGAATATGGAGAGAATCTTGCAGTATCCATAGACAAAATTGAAAAAGAAATCTACGAAGAAGCCGGTGAAACCTTTAATATCAATTCACCAAAACAGCTTGGCGTGATTCTTTTTGAAAAACTGCAGATGCCAAACGGCAAGAAGACCAAGACCGGATATTCTACTGCAGCAGATGTACTGGAAAAGCTGGCACCGGATTATCCGATTGTATCAAAAATATTAGAGTACCGTCAGCTGACCAAATTAAAATCCACATATGCCGACGGACTGGCTGCATTTATTGCAGAGGATGGACGGATTCACAGTACATTCCAGCAGACCATAACAGCCACCGGACGTTTAAGCAGTACAGACCCGAATTTACAGAACATTCCAATCCGGATGGAATTGGGACGGCTGATTCGTAAAGTGTTTTTACCGAGAGAAGGTTATGTATTCTTAGATGCGGATTATTCCCAGATAGAGCTTCGTCTGCTGGCACATATGTCAGGAGATAAAAATCTGATTGATGCATATAAGCATGCAGAAGATATTCATGCGATTACTGCATCCAAGGTATTTCATGTGCCGTTCGAAGAAGTAACACCACTGCAGCGAAGAAATGCAAAGGCGGTAAACTTTGGTATTGTCTATGGAATCAGTTCCTTCGGATTAAGTCAGGATTTAAGTATTACAAGAAAAGAAGCAGAACAGTATATTAAGAGCTATTTTGAAACCTATCCGGGAATCAAGACATTCTTAGACGGACTGGTAGAGGATGGCAGGACAAAAGGCTATGTCACAACAATGTTTGGCAGAAGAAGACCGGTGCCGGAGTTATCCTCCAGTAATTTCATGCAGCGTTCCTTTGGAGAACGTGTGGCAATGAATGCACCGATTCAGGGTTCTGCAGCAGATATTATTAAAATAGCCATGATTCATGTACATGACCGCCTGAAAGAGGAAGGCTTGAAATCAAAACTGATTTTACAGGTACATGACGAACTTTTGGTTGAGACCTGTAAAGAAGAACAGCAGCAGGTAGAGAAGATTTTGAAAGAAGAAATGCTTCATGCAGCAGACCTTGCGGTAACCTTAGAGGTAGATATGCATGCCGGAAATAACTGGTACGAAGCAAAATAGGATAAGGCAGAAATTATGAAATTTATCGGAATTACCGGAGGCGTAGGAGCCGGAAAAACAGAAATATTAAAATACCTTGCCGGCAGAGAAGATACGAAAGTAATGCTGGCGGATGATATTGCAAGAGAACTTTCCGAGCCGGGACAGTCCTGTAACGAAAAATTGCAGGAGCTGTTTGCGGGAACAGATGTTTTTGATGAAAAGGGGAAGATGAACCGTCCGAAGGCGGCAGCCATTATTTTCAAGGATGAAGCCAGACGGAATGGAATGAATGAGATTTTGCATCCGGCAGTAAAGGAATATGTGCTTCATGTGTTAGAGCAGGAAAAGGAAGAAGGCAGGCTTCGTTATCTGGTATTGGAAGCGGCATTATTAATCGAAGAACATTATGATGAAATTTGCGATGAATTATGGTATATTTATACTTCAGAGGAGAATCGCAGAGCAAGGCTGAAGCAGTCGAGAGGCTACAGTGATGAAAAAATCAGTGAAATGTTTGAAAGCCAGCTTTGCGAGAACGAATACCGCAGACATTGCAAAGTGGTAATTGATAATAATGGTACGACGGAAGAAACCATTGCACAGGTAAAAACGATAATAGAGAATGAGGGAGAAAATACCAATGGATAATGCAGAACAGAATGCAAATCAATTTGTATTTGGCTTGGATATCGGAACAAGAAACGTAGTTGGAACAGTTGGATATCGGGAAGGCAAAGACTTCTATGTGGCAGCCCAGTATATGAAAGAGCATGAAACCAGAGCTATGCTGGATGGTCAGATTCATGACATCGGAAGAGTAGGCAGAACAATTGCAGAAGTAAAGGCAGAATTAGAAGGGCAGTTAGAGGCAAAGCTTACCGATGTCTGCATTGCTGCCGCTGGTCGTGTACTGAAAACCGTGACCACCAGCGTGGAATATGAATTCGCAGAAGAGACCGTAGTAACTGCAGAACATATACATACTCTGGATTTACTGGGAGTAGACCATGCCCAGCAGATTTTAAAAGAGAGGAATGATACCCGTTACAAATTTTACTGTGTGGGATATTCCGTTGTAAAATATTATATCAATGATGAAGTCTTTTCCAATATCGAAGGACATAAGGCAGAGAAAATTTCGGAGGATGTTATCGTAACCTTCCTGCCGGAGGACGTTGTAGATGGTCTGTATTCCGCAGTAGGGCAGGCTGGATTAAATGTTGCCAATCTGACTTTGGAGCCTATTGCTGCAATCAACGTAGCAATTCCGGAGGCCTTTCGTATGTTGAATATTGCACTGGTTGATGTGGGAGCCGGAACATCTGACATCTGTGTCACCAGAGACGGAAGCATTATTGCATATGGCATGATTCCTTATGCCGGAGATGAGCTGACCGAATTAATTGTACAGCATTATCTGGTGGATTTTAATATGGCAGAACATATGAAGCTGACATCCGGTATGGCGGATGAAGTGGAATTTACAGATATCATGAGCATTACCCATACGATTCCATCCGAAGAAATCTGGGATTTAACCCATGATACGGTAGATAAGATTACTACTGAGGTAGCAGAGAAAATCAAAGAGTTAAATGGTGATAAATCGGTCAGTGCAGCCTTCGTAGTTGGTGGTGGCGGCAAAATCCATGGATTTACGGAAATGCTTGCAGACAAACTTGAAATTCCAAGAGAGCGTGTAGCATTACGTGGAGAAGAAGTTTTAAAAGAGGTTCATTTTGCACAGGAAGAGATTAAGAAAGACCCATTACTGGTAACACCGATTGGAATCTGTCTTAATTATTATGACCAGAAGAATAATTTCATTATGGTCCGGTTTAACGGAGAACGCTTAAAGCTTTATGATAACAGCCATCTTACCATTGTGGACGCTGCATTGCAGGCGGGCTTCCCGAATGAAGCACTGTTCCCAAGACGGGGCAAGGCAGTGGAGTTTACCGTAAATGGAAAGCCGAGAATCGTCCGTGGAGAACCGGGAGAATCAGCCATTGTTAAAGTGGACGGAAGAGTAGTCAGCATCAATACACCACTGGTTCCGAATTCCGAGATTACCATAGAAGCCTCTACCATTGGAAAAGAAGCCGTATCTACGATTGAACAGTTAGATGAATATACATCCTCCACCATTACCTTCCAGGTCAATGGCATCAATATTACCTGCCCGAAATTTGTTCAGGTCAATGGAAGCCTTGAACCTTCTAATTATGTTATTCAGGAAGGGGACGAAATCGAAACCAGAAACTTCTATACCATTGGACAGCTGGCAGAGTTTATGGATGTGCGGATTGATGAAGAAGCCGGAATTATCTTAAATGGAAAACCGGCAGATATGGGTTCCCTTTGCTATGAGAACTTTGAAATCGAATGGAGTGCTTCTGCCTATGAAAGCGGTGAACGTCATATTTCCTATGGACAGGCAGACCACAGATTTGATGCCGGACTGGAAGAAGAAGTTTCAACAGAAGAAAGCACAGACAGTGCAGCTGAAGTTCATGAGACAGAAGCTTCTGTGGCAGCTGAACCTGTGACAGGCGAAAATGCTGCGGATGAAAATGCAGCAGATGGCATTCAAACGGCAGGTGCAGAGCCGGCAGTTGAAACGAATACAGATGCTGCAGCAGAAACAGCAGCCGATGCACCGGTGCAGAAACCGGCAGAGCCGGAAAGCAAAGAATTACATATTATTGCAAACAATCAGGAAATTACTTTAAGTGGCAAAGAAGAATATGTATTTGTGGATATTTTTGATTATATTGATTTTGATTTGTCAGCATCCCATGGAAGAGCAATTGTAACTTTAATTAATGGCATGGATGCCCAGTATACACAGGTATTGCAGGATGGCGATAAAATTGAAGTGTACTGGAAAGAGAATTACTAAATAGAAAGAGACATAAGAAAATGGAATTATGCAGTATTGCAAGTGGAAGCAGTGGAAACTGTATCTACGCAGGAACAGAAAGCAGCCATCTGATGATTGATGCCGGAATCAGTGGAAAGCGCATTGAAGCAGGATTAAACAGTATCGGTTTGAAAACCGCGGAAATGCAGGCACTGCTTGTGACCCACGAACATTCAGATCACATTTCCGGTCTTGGCGTGGTAGCAAGAAAATATGGAATTCCAATCTATGCCACGGCAGAGACCATTGAGGCAGTCAAAGGGATTTCCAGTGTGGGAAAAGTAGATGAGACATTGTTTCATCCTATCGAAGCAGGAGTGGAATTTCAGATTGGAGATATTACGGTGGAGCCGGTATCCATTTCCCATGATGCCGCAAATCCGGTGGCATACATCATGAAACAGTCAGATAAAAAGATGGCGGTCATTACCGATTTGGGGAAATATGACAATTATCTTATAGACAAGCTGCAGGATTTAGATGTATTATTGTTAGAAGCAAATCATGATGTGCGTATGCTTCAGGTGGGCAGTTATCCTTATCCTCTGAAACAGCGGATATTAGGGGACAGAGGACATCTTTCCAATGAGAGCAGTGGACAATTTTTAGGGCAGCTTCTGCATGATAAGTTTAAAAAAGTAGTATTGGGGCATCTGAGCAAGGAAAATAATCTGGCAGAACTGGCATATGAGACAGTGCGCCAGGAAGTAGAACAGGGTGAGAACCCGTACCACGGAAATGATTTTCCAATCCAGGTAGCAAAGCGGGACGAAGTGTCTGAGCTTATCCGGATTTAAGAATATTAAGAAAGCAAAAATAAGAGGAGAACAAAATGGAAAAGACACAGAGCAAGACAATTATTACTGTAGTAGGAAAAGATACTGTAGGAATTATCGCAAAAGTTTGTACTTATTTATCAGAACAGCATATCAATGTACTGGATATTTCACAGACTATCATTGACGGATTCTTCAATATGATGATGATTGTTGATTTAAATACATCCAAAACACCATTTGCTGAGTGTTCTGCAGCACTGGAAAAATTAGGTGAGGAAATCGGTGTTACCATCAAATGTCAGAGAGAAGAAATCTTTGATATGATGCACAGAATTTAATACGACTTACATAAAAGGGAACTGCTGTTGGCAGGTCACTAAGGCGTATCAATGAAAATACAGGAAATGAGCTGCGTAGAAAGGCAGAATATAGGAGACAAAAAATGATTAATATAATGGAAGTAAGCGAAACCAATAAAATGGTGGAGCATGAGAACTTAGATGTCCGTACCATTACCATTGGAATCAGTCTTTTGGATTGTATTGATTCTGATTTAAAGAAGTTAAACGATAACATTTATAAGAAAATTACTACAGTGGCAAAGGATCTGGTATCAGCAGGAAATCAGATTGAGCAGGAATTTGGAATCCCAATCGTAAATAAAAGAATTTCCGTTACACCAATTGCACTGGTTGGCGGGGCAGCCTGCAAGACACCGGAAGATTTTGCAACCATCGCAGATACTATGGATGCAGCAGCCAAAGCAGTAGGAGTAAACCTGATTGGTGGATATTCTGCACTGGTATCCAAGGGAATGACAAAGGCAGATGAGCTTTTAATCCGTTCTATTCCAATGGCACTTTGCCGTACCGAAAGAGTCTGCAGTTCTGTAAATCTTGCATCCACAAAAACCGGAATTAACATGGATGCTGTAAAATTAATGGGAGAGATTCTCTTAGAGGTGGCAGAGCAGTCTAAGGACAGAGATTCTGTAGACTGTATGAAACTGGTTGTATTCTGTAATGCGCCGGATGACAACCCGTTTATGGCAGGCGCATTCCATGGCGTAACAGAGGCAGATGCGGTAATCAATGTTGGTGTCAGCGGACCGGGTGTTGTAAAGACTGCACTGGAAAAAGTCCGTGGAGAGAACTTTGAAGTATTATGTGAGACCATCAAGAAGACTGCATTTAAAGTAACCCGTGTAGGTCAGCTTGTAGCACAGGAAGCGTCGAGAATTTTAAATATTCCATTTGGTATTGTAGATTTATCTCTGGCACCAACTCCTGCAATCGGAGACAGTGTAGCAGATATTCTTTGTGAAATTGGTCTTGAATATGCAGGTGCACCGGGAACGACAGCAGCCCTTGCTCTTTTAAATGACCAGGTTAAGAAGGGCGGCGTAATGGCATCTTCTTATGTTGGTGGTTTAAGTGGTGCATTTATTCCGGTCAGCGAAGACCAGGGAATGATTAATGCAGTACAGGCAAATGCCATTACACTGGAGAAATTAGAAGCAATGACCTGTGTATGTTCCGTAGGTCTCGATATGATTGCAATTCCGGGTGATACCAAGGCAACTACCATTTCCGGTATTATTGCAGATGAAATGGCACTTGGAATGATTAACCAGAAGACTACAGCAGCCCGTCTGATTCCGGTAATCGGAAAGGGAGTAGGCGATACTGTAGAATTTGGTGGATTATTCGGCTATGCACCGATTATGCCGGTAAACCAGTATTCCTGTGATGCATTTATCAACCGTGGGGGAAGAATTCCTGCACCAATTCACAGCTTTAAGAACTAGGATTTTTTGAAATGGAGAAAGAAAATGAGTGATATCCGTAAACTTGTGTTTTTTGAACGAGGCGTAGAAACATTAACTTATTTTTCGCATGAGATGGCAGCGTCATTTCGCAAGATGGGATATCAGATTTTCTTCTTTGACATTCAGGCAGAATATGCTGACACAAAACGATTAAGCCGCTTTTTAAAAAGTGGCGAGACCGCAGTCATTACCTTTAACTTTATCGGATTAAGCGGAGAGGAGTTCCTGTTGGAGACAGAGTCTCAGTCTGTCTTTGCCAGCAGAAATATTCCGGTCTATTGTATTCTTGTGGACCATCCGTTGTATTATCATAAGCAGCTTGATGAGACAATTCCGAATCTGACTGTGTTCTGTATCGACCGCCAGCATATTTCTTATATGAAACGGTTTTATAAAGGGATTCCCTGTCATTTTTTACCATTGGCAGGGAATTTTCTGATGGATGGGGAAGAGCGAGTCCCAACAGATTTTATTCCATATGAGAACCGGGAATATGAAGTGGGTTTTATCGCAAACTATGTGCATCTTCCGGCAATTGAAGAGCATTTTACCAGCCAGACGAAGGAATATATTGATTTCTATCATGAGATATTAAATTATCTCCGCCTGCATCCGTCAGAGCCGTTAGATTCTGCCATGGAGCATTTTGTCCGCCGGGAGATTCCGGAAGTAACGGAGCGGGAGCTGATGGCATGCTTTGCAGGAATGCTTTTTTTGGATATGTATAACCGGACTTATTTCCGTGGAGAAACGGTGCGGACATTGGTAGACAATGGAGTACGGGTACATGTTTTTGGCAAAGGGTGGGAGAATCTTAAGGTAAAACATCCGGAGAATCTTATTTTAAACGGAAGGCAGCTTGATTCTGCCGAATGCGTAAAAATCATCCGGAATACCAAGATTGCATTGAATACCATGCCGTGGTTTAAGGATGGAGCCCATGACAGAATTTTTACAGCCATGTTAAATAAAGCAGTATCCCTGACAGATGGCAGCATTTATTTAAAGGAGCGTTTCTGTGACGGAAAGGATCTGGCATTTTATGAGTTAGAGCATCTGGATGCATTGCCGGAGCAGGTATTATCCATGCTGGGGCATCCGAAGAAAATGAAAGAAATCATAGAATATTCTTATGAACGGGCACTTAAGGAAGATACCTGGGCGAACCGTGCAGAACGTCTGAGAGAGTTCTTATAGGAAGAATTCCTTGACAAGTGTTTTGGAATATGTTTTACTAAATTCAGGTCATATGACTGACGGAACCGTGGGAATAACCACATGAAGTATGACCTGAGGAAGCCGACCGTCTGGGCAGTTAAGCTCGGGATACGTGTCGGTATTTTTTATGCATTCAAGCAGGAAAAGTCACAGGGAAAATTCGAAAGA
The DNA here is from genome assembly GCF_003461185.1 of Roseburia sp. AF20-18LB. Taxonomy (NCBI): domain Bacteria; kingdom Bacillati; phylum Bacillota; class Clostridia; order Lachnospirales; family Lachnospiraceae; genus Roseburia; species Roseburia sp. AF20-18LB. The sequence goes on along the minus strand of NZ_QTWP01000003.1, from coordinate 234,239 downwards.
GAAAGAGACTTTGACGAAAGCTGCAGCAACTTTAAAAATTACATGGAGCGTAAGAAGGAGGAACAAAAATGAAGATGACTTCATTAGCAGAAGAACTTGGAAGCACTACTTATCCGGGAAGAGGAATTGTAATTGGAAAGTCGAAGAATGGAAAGTATGCGGTAACTGCTTATTTTATCATGGGAAGAAGCGAGAACAGCCGTAACCGTGTATTTGTTGAGGATGGAGAAGGAATCCGTACCCAGGCATTTGACCCTGCAAAATTAAGTGACCCAAGTCTTATTATTTATGCACCGGTTCGCGTACTGGGTAATAAGACCATTGTAACCAATGGAGACCAGACAGATACCATTTATGAACTGATGGATAAACAGCAGACCTTCGAACAGGCATTAAGAACCAGAGAATTTGAGCCGGACGCACCTAACTATACACCGCGTATTTCCGGAATCATGCATGTAGAAGATGGAAAATACAATTATGCAATGTCTATTTTAAAGAGCAACAATGGTAATCCGGATGCCTGCAACCGTTATACATTTGCTTATGAGAATCCGGTAGTTGGGGAAGGACATTTCATTCATACTTATATGAATGATGGAAATCCATTACCAAGCTTTGAAGGCGAACCGGTACTGGTTGATATCGGAGGTGACATTGATGCATTTACCGAGCTGGTATGGAATAATCTGAATGCAGATAACAAGGTATCTTTATTTGTAAGATATATTGATATTGAAACCGGAAAATATGAAAGCCGCATTGTAAACAAGAACAAATAGGATTTTGTGAATAAGATTTGTGCGAGAGAGGAAAATAAAAATGAAAGAATTAGAATTAAAATATGGTTGTAACCCAAATCAGAAACCATCCAGAATTTACATGGAAAATGGCGAATTGCCAATCAAAGTATTAAATGGTAAACCAGGTTATATTAACTTCTTAGACGCATTCAATGGCTGGCAGTTAGTAAAAGAATTAAAGAAAGCAACCGGACTTCCGGCAGCCACTTCTTTTAAACATGTTTCTCCGGCAGGTGCAGCAGTGGGACTTCCACTTTCTGAAGTAGAGCGTAAGATTTACTGGGTAGATGACATGGATGTAGAATTTACACCGATTGCTAATGCATATGCAAGAGCAAGAGGCGCTGACCGTATGTCCTCTTTCGGAGATTTCATTTCTCTTTCTGATGTTTGTGATAAAGCAACCGCACTTTTAATTAAAAGAGAAGTATCTGATGGAGTCATTGCACCGGGCTATGATGATGACGCATTAGAAATTTTAAAAGCAAAGAAAAATGGCAATTACAATGTCATTGAAATTGATCCTGACTATATTCCAGACCCAATCGAGCGGAAACAGGTATTTGGCGTTACCTTTGAGCAGGGAAGAAATGAGTTAAATATTGACGAGCATTTCTTTGACAATATTGTAACAGAAAACAAAGAGCTGCCGGAATCAGCAAAGAGAGATCTGGCAATTTCCATGATTACTTTAAAATATACACAGTCTAACTCCGTATGTTATGTAAAAGACGGACAGGCAATCGGTATTGGTGCCGGACAGCAGTCCCGTATCCACTGTACCAGATTAGCAGGCTCCAAAGCAGATAACTGGTGGTTACGCCAGTCTCCACAGGTACTGAATCTGCCATTTTTAGATAAAATCCGCAGAGCTGACCGTGATAATGCAATCGACCTATACATTGGCGAGGATTATATGGACGTACTTGCAGATGGCGAATGGGAGAAGATATTTAAGACCAGACCTGCTGTATTTACGGCAGAAGAAAAACGTGCATGGTTAGATAAGAATACCGGAGTATCTCTTGGCTCTGATGCGTTCTTCCCATTTGGAGATAACATCGAACGCGCCCACAGAAGTGGCGTGCAGTATGTAGCACAGCCGGGCGGATCTATCCGTGATGACCATGTAATCGAAACCTGTAACAAATATGGTATGGTGATGAGCTTTACCGGAATCCGTCTGTTCCACCACTAAGAGCTGGAAAAGAGGATTGGAGTTGGAAGATAAGATTTTGCTTTGTGAAAGGACATTTAGTTCCTGCTATAAAATTCCGCAGTTACTAAGCAGTTTGTTTTTCTTTTTGAGATAAAAACAGTCTTTCCAATGTTTGACAAGATGTCTGTACGGTTCGTCGAAGTACGGATGCATAATAAAGGCTGTTAGGGGCACTTGGAATTTCGTCTGGCAACAGGACTCGCTGGCACAGGGATGTGCCAGCGAGGCGCATTTGAACATGGATGTGAATTTGCGCCGGTTGCCAGATAATGTGATGTATTATCCGAAATTCCCAGTGCCCCTTGCAGGCTTTATAGAGCATCCGTACCCGACGGACAGTGCAGACATCCAGTCAAAGCAACGGAAAGACAGTTTACATTCAAGAAAAACAAACTGCTAAGAACTGCTGAAATTTTACTGCCAAAGAACTAAGATGTCCTTTTACAATCAAAATCTTAGTTCTTATCAAACGCTCTTTTGATTTTCCCACCAACCAAATGGTGGAATCAGACGGCACGGCAAATTCACACCCTTACAATATTGCGTACAAACTCGCTTCTGGCATCCTGCCCGGTTTTTCCGGACAGGATGTTTTCATATAATTCTCCGGCAAAGACATCCAGATCAAAAAGGCGTGCAGCATCAGAAGATAGCATAGAGGCTGCGTTGGCACTCTTAGAAATCATCGGAACATCCGCATAATTGCTTAAAATCGTGAGGAGCCGGGAGGCGTCTTTGCGGAATCCTAAGATACGAAGATAAGGAATATAATCTAAAGATTTTCCCAAACGATAATCTTCAGATGTAATCTGAAGCAGAAGGTGCGTGAAAATCCGGCTGATTCTGGTATAAGTCATATCCTTTGTTTTCAGTAACTGGCAGAACTGCTCAAAGGAATGAAACTGTTTTTGCATATTTTTTATCCGGCGGGCAATTGCTTCAGTGGAATCACCATAGGAAGCCAGTTGTGCTTCACTCTGCTGTAACAGAAGGTAAGAGAGCGGAGCAGAAAAATCATTGGCAGAAACCGGCGGATAAAGATTAAGATATTCTTTTAAAATAGAATAAGCAGCTTCCGGCAGATATGGATTTAATGCAGTGATGTCATTCCAGCCGTTTGAAAGAAGCTCTTTTCTTATGGCAGTGGCAGAGGAAAGACTGCTGTTAAGTGCCGCTTCGTGATAGCTGTCTCCGGTCCGCTGAATCAGATAAGGGGTGATGGCGGCATTCTGAGCCTGAATCGCTTTTAAATATTCAATAGCAAGAATATTATTTGGCTCATTTAAAAGGCAGGCAAGTTCATCGGCCGGGATTTGCGGGTTGGCTTCTTTTAAATAGCTGCATACCGCCTGACTTCTTGCGGCAGGATAGGACATTCCTTTTTTGAGACAGGAAGAGAGAACTTCTTTGTAGTTCGCTGGTTCGGATACGAGCAGGGAAGCAACTTCTTTTAATAAAGAAAGATTGTCTGTTTCTGCACCGAAGCAGAGGGTGTCTATACAGCCACATTTACGCATGAGTGCAACACCTGCAGAAGCAAAAAGTTCGGCAGAAGCAGTTGCCCAGAGGGCTGGCAGCTCAATTACCAGGTCAGCACCGCAGCTTAAAGCCATTTCTGTTCGTGCATATTTGTCAATAAGAGCCGGTTCTCCCCGCTGGACGAAATTTCCACTCATGGCTGCGATAACGAAGTCAGCCTGGGTCAGGGAACGGATTTTTTCTATCTGGTAAGCATGACCGTTATGAAACGGATTGTATTCTGCAATGATTCCTATGATGCGCATAAGTCCTCCAAAGTTACAAATAATATAGTTCTATCATAGCATTATTCCCATATTTTTGGCAAATTACTTATGGAAAGTATTCATAAGAAGAATTTCGAAAAAAATATTTTTCTTTGCATTTTTTCAGACACTGTACTTGAACACCATTTAAAATAGGCGTATACTAAACATACATATGCGGATTTGTAACAATGAACCGTAAAAAAATAGCAGTGAGGAGAAAACAGATGAACGTATTAGTTATTAACTGTGGAAGTTCTTCTTTGAAGTATCAGCTTATTAATTCAGATACAGAAGCTGTACTGGCTAAAGGACTTTGTGAAAGAATCGGAATTGATGGAAGATTAGTATACCAGCTTGCTGGCCATGATAAAGAGATAACAGAAGCGCCAATGCCGACCCATAAAGAAGGTATCCAGATGGTACTGGATGCACTGGTAAACCCAAAGACAGGTGCGGTAAAGAGTCTTTCTGAAATTGATGCAGTAGGACATCGTGTCGTACATGGTGGTGAGAAATTTGCCCAGTCTGTTGTATTAAATGAAGAGGTATTAGCAAAAGTGGAAGAGTGTAATGAGCTTGCACCACTTCATAACCCTGCAAACTTAATTGGTATTCGTGTATGTCAGGAACTTATGCCTGGTGTACCAATGGTAGGTGTGTTTGATACCGCTTTCCATCAGACCATGCCGCAGAAGGCTTATCTTTATGGTCTGCCATATGAATATTATGAGAAATACAAGGTAAGACGTTACGGTTTCCACGGAACAAGCCACAGCTTCGTATCCAAACGTCTGGCTGAGTTCTTAAATCTTGATTATAACAATTCCAGACTGATTGTTGCCCACCTTGGAAATGGAGCATCCATCAGTGCTGTATTAGATGGTAAATGTGTAGATACCTCTATGGGACTTACTCCATTAGAGGGACTTGTAATGGGAACACGTTCCGGTGACATTGACCCGGCAATCATGGAATTCATTGCAAAGAAAGAAAACCTTGACATCGACGGAATTATGGATGTATTAAATAAGAAATCCGGTGTAGAGGGACTTTCCGGTGTATCCAGTGATTTCCGTGACCTCGAGGCTGCTTATCATGAAGGAAATCCAAGAGCAATTGCAGCATGTGAAGTATTTGCTTACCGTGTAGCAAAATATATCGGTGCTTATGTGGCTGCAATGAACGGAGTAGATGCCATTGCATTTACCGCAGGAATTGGTGAGAATACATCTTTCATCCGTGAGAAGATTCTTGCATACTTCGGATATCTTGGAATTACCATGGATAAGGAAGCAAATATGGTTCGTGGAGAGGATAAGATTATTTCTACTCCGGATTCCAAAGTAACCGTATGCATTATCCCGACCAACGAGGAACTTGCAATCGCAAGAGAAACCGTAGCTTTGGTAGGCTAAAAAAGGAAAAATATTGTTGACAAAAGCTATAGTGCTATGTATAATTGTTTAGGTGTGAAAAGGAGACAAACGTGATATTAGATTTAACCGATGTATGTTCATGTGAAAATAAAGAGCTTACGAAAGAGGCTGTAATTGAATTGACATCCTTTGATTCAAAGTTAGGTGTGTTTCCGTTCATAGAGAAAAAGCCATTCGAGCTGCGTATCGTTAATGAAGAGAATAAGGATTTACTGATTCACGGAGAAACGGACGTAAGGATAGCAATACCATGTGACCGCTGCTTGGAAGAAGTTCCAACAGATTTCCACCTTGTATTCGATAAGAAGTTCCCATTGGAAGATGCGGATGCTTCGGAAGAAGAGATGGATGAGGCAGACTACATGAAAGGATTTCAGCTTGATATTGATAAAATGGTCTATGATGAAATCTTGGTGAACTGGCCAATGAAGGTTCTGTGCAGAGAGGATTGCAAGGGGATTTGTAAGAAATGCGGTACGAATCTGAATGTCAAGACTTGTGACTGCGAGAAATCTGAGCTGGACCCGAGAATGGCAGCAATTCAAGATATTTTCAATAAATTTAAGGAGGTGTAACCAGATGTCAATTTGTCCAAAGAACAAATCTTCCAAAGGAAGAAGAGATAAAAGAAGAGCAAACTGGAAAATGACTGCTCCAAGTTTAGTAAAATGCAGTAAGTGCGGCGCTTTGATGATGCCTCACAGAGTATGTAAGAACTGCGGTTCATACAACAAGAAAGAAATTATTCCTCAGGACTAATTAAGAAGTGACCGGGAGTGTTTGCAAAAACACTCCCTTTTTACTTTATGAAAAAGATAGGCATTTGCAGAACAATTCAGGTTTTGCGAATGCCTATTCATAGAAAAGGAGAAGGTATGAGCAATATTTTTAATTATAATAATAAGCTCTTTAGTGCATTTGATAAAGTGATTAACATATTCTGCCTGAGTTTAATCTGGTTCATGGCATGTATTCCGGTTTTTACCATTGGAGCATCCTGCACTGCACTTTATTATGCAGTGAATAAAGTAATCCGCCATGGCAGAGGATATATCTGGAAAGAGTTCTGGTCATCCTTCCGTTCTAATTTTAAACAGGCAACCGTAATCTGGCTGATTTTCTTACTGATTGGTCTTGTTATGGGAGCAGACTGGTTTATCATGTTCCAGTTTATGAAAGCCGGAGCAGCGTGGGGCAAGGCTTTTGTGATTTTCGTTGTTATGCTGGTATTTGAGATTGCAATCTGGTTATATGTATATCCGAACATTGCCCGTTTTGAAAATACCAATAAAGCAATTGTAAAGAATGCAGCACTGATGTCATTTGCACATCTGCCAAAGACCATTCTTATGCTGGTGATTTTGCTGGTAATTGCATTTTTAGTATATCTGATTCCATTTTTATTAATTTTTGCACCGGCGGCATTTATTGCAATTCAGAATGGAATTATGGAGAAGATTTTCCTGCGTTATATGTCAGAGGAGGACATTGCCAAAGAAGAGGAACGGAACCGGGAATATTTCAATTAGTTTTCTGTTGATTTCTATGGAAAGTTATAGTATATTTCAATATAGGCTTAATGTGATGGCAGATTTACAGGAGGAATGTATATGCAGGAAGTCATTAGAGTGGCAGTTGATGCAATGGGAGGCGACAACGCGCCGGGCGAAATTGTAAAAGGTGCCATCGAGGCAGTAAATACACGCAGAGATATACAGGTTGTACTGGTTGGACAGCAGGAGGTTATTGCTGAAGAATTGAAAAAGTATACCTATGAGAAAGACCAGATTGAAATTAAGAATGCAACAGAAGTAATTGAGACTGCGGAACATCCGGTAAATGCAATTCGTAAGAAAAAGGATTCATCAATTGTTGTGGGAATGAATATGGTAAAACAGAAGGAAGCAGATGCATTTGTATCGGCAGGAAGTTCCGGAGCCGTATTAGTTGGTGGACAGGTGATTGTAGGAAGAATCCGTGGTATCGAGCGTCCGCCTTTGGCACCGCTGATTCCAACCGAGACAGGAGTATCCCTGCTCATTGATTGTGGAGCAAATGTAGATGCCCGTTCTTCACATCTGGTACAGTTTGCCAGGATGGGTTCCATTTATATGGAAAATGTTGTGGGAATCAAGAACCCGAGAGTTGCAATCGTAAATATCGGAGCAGAAGAAGAAAAAGGAAATGCACTGGTAAAGGAAACATATCCTTTATTAAAAGAATGCAAGGATATCAATTTTGTGGGAAGTATTGAAGCAAGAGAGATACCACATGGCGGAGCAGATGTCATTGTCTGTGAAGCGTTTGTAGGAAATGTAATCCTTAAACTTTATGAAGGACTTTCCAGTACGCTGATTGGTGTAGTAAAGCAGGGAATGCTCAGCAGCCTAAAGAGTAAGATTGGTGCAGCATTGGCATTGCCGGCACTGAAGAAGACATTAAAATCTTTCGATGCATCCCAGTATGGCGGGGCACCATTGCTTGGACTGAATGGACTGGTGGTTAAAACACATGGAAGCTCCAAGGCGAAGGAAGTAAAGAATTCCATCATTCAGTGTGTTACATTTAAAGAACAGGATATCAATAATAAAATCAAAAAAAATATAGTAATTTCTGAAACAGAAGAATAGAAAGGAAAAGATTATGGAATTTGAAAAACTGAAAAAAATTATTGCAGAAGTCCTGAATGTGGACGAAGAAGAGATTAGTATGGAAACTACTTTTGTAGATGACCTTGGCGCAGATTCATTGGATGTTTTCCAGATTATCATGGGTCTGGAGGAAGAATTTGATATTGAGATTCCAAATGAAGAAGCAGAGAAAATTGTTACTGTAGGCGATGCGGTAGAGCAGATAAAGAGTGCGCTGAACTAAAAGCAGAATAGATAGTATTCTTCAAAGGAAGCATATTGTGCGAAAGAGTCCGGCATGCCGGATTCTTTTTTGCTTTACAGGAAATTTCTTTCCTGTAAAGTAAAAAACGCTCCGCGAGGATGCACACTGCGGCGTATAAGGTAGATGTCGCAAGCGACCGCCGCAGGCGGCTTGCAAAGCGTGTTTCCCGTAGTTTGCGGGCAGCAACGACAGTTAGAAGGAGAAAACAGTGAGCAGATTACATGAATTTGAAGAAGTGATAGGATATCATTTCAACAATCAGGGATTATTAAGACAGGCATTAACCCATAGTTCCTATGCCAATGAAAGACATATGAAGAAGCACTCAGATAATGAGCGGCTGGAATTCTTAGGCGATGCAGTGCTTGAGGTTACATCCAGTGAATTCTTATACCAGAAGTACCCGGATTATTCGGAAGGTGAACTGACCAAGCTCCGGGCAAGCCTTGTGTGTGAGCCGACACTGGCATTTTGTACCAGAGCAATTGATTTGGGAAAATATCTGTATCTGGGAAAAGGAGAGGATTTAACAGGAGGAAGAAATCGGAAATCCATTCTTTCGGATGCATTGGAAGCAGTAATAGGAGCAATTTTTCTGGATGGTGGTTTTGCTAATGCAAAAGAGTTTGTGTTAAAATACATTCTGACAGACATTGAGCACAAACAGCTCTTTTATGATAGCAAGACTATCCTGCAGGAGATAGTACAGGCAGGATATAATGAAGAACTGAATTATCAGTTGATTCGGGAAGAAGGACCGGATCATGATAAGCGGTTTGTGGTAGAAGCCAGAATCGGAGAAAAGTCCATTGGAGAGGGAATGGGACATACAAAGAAAGCAGCAGAACAGGAAGCTGCATATCAGGCGCTGCTTAAGCTGAAACAGCAGGAGAATAAGCGCTCTTAAACGGAGGAAGTTATGTATCTCAAAAGTATTGAAATTCACGGTTTTAAATCATTTGCAAATAAAATTGTATTTGATTTTCACAACGGAATCACAGGCATTGTGGGGCCAAACGGTAGTGGAAAAAGTAATGTTGCGGACGCAGTGCGCTGGGTATTGGGAGAACAGAGTGCCAAGCAGCTTCGTGGCGCAAGTATGCAGGATGTTATTTTTGCGGGAACAGAGAATCGTAAGCCATTAAGTTATGCATATGTTGCGATTACATTAGACAATGCAGACCATCAGCTTGCGGTAGATTATTCAGAAGTAACGGTAGCCCGAAGAGTATACCGTTCCGGAGAAAGTGAATATCTTATCAATGGCAATCCATGCCGTCTGAAGGATGTAAGCGAGCTTTTTTATGATACCGGTATCGGTAAAGAAGGTTATTCTATTATCGGACAGGGTCAGATTGAGCGAATCTTAAGCGGTAAGCCGGAGGAAAGAAGAGAACTTTTCGATGAAGCGGCAGGAATTGTAAAATATAAGAGAAGAAAAGTAACCGCCCAGAAGAAATTAGAAAGTGAGCGGGAGAACCTGGTACGTGTCAATGACATTTTGACAGAGTTGGAGCGTCAGGTAGGACCGTTGGAGAAACAGTCAGAGACCGCAAGAATCTATCTTAAGAAAAAGGAAGAGTTAAAGACCTTGGATGTTAACATGTTCCTTTTAGAGATGGAGCGGATTGAGACCCAGACCAAAGAAGTAGAAGAAAAGTTTAAAATTGCAGATACCCAGTTAAAAGAAGACAACGAGGCATACGAGAATATCAAAGCGGAGTATGAGAAAAAAGAGCAGGACATGGAAGAAATGGATGCGAAAATCACAGAAATCCGCGAAGAACTCAGCAATACCAATGTCATGAAGGGAAAACTGGAAGGTCAGATTAATGTATTAAATGAGCAGATTAAGGCTGCACAGATGACAGATGACAGCTTAAAAGCACGTTTGGAGCAGTTAGAAAGTGACCGGAAAGAAAGAAAAGAACAGCAGGAGCATTATCTTGCACAGAAGCAGGAAATTGACAGCCAGGTAGCAGAGATTGAAGCACGCAAGCAGGCAGCTTCTGATGAGTTAGAAAAGATTCAGAAGGAAATTGCCCGCTGTACACAGGGCATCGAAGAAGGCAAGAATGAGATTATTGAGATTCTGAATAATAAAGCTTCCACAAAAGCAAAATTACAGAAATTCGATACCATGGCAGAGCAGGTAAATATCCGCAAAGCCCAGTTGAATCAGCGTCTTTTAAAGCGTAAAAGCGAAGAAGCAGATTTGCAGAGTGTATTGTCAGAATATCAGGACAAATTAGCAGAAGTAAATCGTGAGATTGAAGCATTAAAGGCAAAAGAAAAAGAGACCGCAGACTTAATTCAAAGCTGGCGTAAGAAAACAGCAGAGAACCGGAGTGCCTTAGAAAAAGCAACTATTGATTATAATAAGGGAGAATCCCGTCTTGAGACCTTAAAAAATATTGCAGAGCGTTATGAAGGCTATGGAAACAGTATCCGTAAGGTAATGGAGCAGAAGGATAAGGAAGGCGGAATCCTCGGCGTTGTGGCAGACCTTATTCAGGTGGACAAGAAGTATGAGACAGCCATTGAAGTTGCACTCAGTGGAAACATCCAGAACATTGTTACGAAAGACGAGCAGACAGCAAAGAAAATGATTGCTTATCTGAAACAGAATCGTCTGGGACGTGCCACATTCCTGCCGCTGACCAGTGTTACCGGTAAGGATAACAGCAAGCAGGATGTATTCTTAAAAGAAGAAGGTGTAATCGGAAAGGCAGATACGCTGGTAAAACATGATGCAAAATTTGACGGTGTAATGTCCTATCTTCTTGGAAGAGTCTTTGTTATGGACTCCATTGACCATGCGTTGGCACTGGCGAAGAAGAGCCATTATTCTTTACATATGGTAACCTTGGAGGGTGAGTATTTAAGCCCGGGTGGTTCCATTGCCGGTGGTGCCTTTAAGAATACCGGTAATCTTCTGGGAAGAAAACGCGAAATTGACGATTTGACGAAGAGACTGGAAGAACTGAAGAAAACCATTGCATCCTGCAAGGAGCGGAGCGAAGAAATCCGCACTGCACAGGAACTTGCCATGCAGGATATGGAAAAGGTACGGACTGATTTACAGGAACAGTATTTACAGCAGAATACAGCCAGGATGAATGTAGACCGTACCTTGCAGCAGAAGAATGAAAGCGAGAGCGTATTTGAAGGCTTAAAGAATGAGAGCCAGGATATTGAAGAACAGTTGACGGATATTAAGAAGGGCAAGGAACGTACGGAAGAGGAAATCAAAGAAGCAGAAGTACGGGAAGAAGAAATCAAAGCCCAGGCAGAGCAGTTCCGGGTAATTTTAGAAGAACAGATGAAACTGGAAGAGGCTGCAACTGAAGCTGTTTCCAAGGTGCAGTTAGAGGAAGCCGGATTCACACAGAAACAGGAATTCATACAGGAAAACTTAGAACGTGTGGAAGAAGAATTAGAGCGTGTATACAAGAATCAGGAGTCTTTGAAGAATCAGTCAGCAGAATCCAAAGAAGATGCAAAACGTCATGAGGCAGACATTGAAGTCATCCGAAAGACCATTCTTGCATCCGATGAGAATTATGCGGCATTGAATCAGAAGCTTTCTGAGAGCATTGCTGCAAAAGAACAGATGTCAGCAGAGTATAAGGGATTCTTTGAACGAAGAGAAGAGATTTCCAAGCGGATTGCAAATCTTGACAAAGAGATTTTCCGACTGAACAGCCAGAGAGAGAAGTTAGAAGAGGCAGGTGAATACCAGACCAATTATATGTGGGAGGAATATGAGCTGACTCCGCATAACGCATTGCTGCTTCGCAATGAAGAATATCAGGATTTGCCGGAACTTAAGAAACAGATTTACGGTATCAAGGATGATATCCGAAAATTGGGTGATGTCAATGTCAATGCCATTGAAGAATATAAAGAAATCAGTGAACGTTATACGTTTTTAAAGACGCAGCATGATGATTTAGTAGAAGCAGAGCAGACGCTGGTGGGTATCATTGAAGATCTGGATACCGGAATGCGCAAGCAGTTTACCGAGAAGTTTGCGGAAATCCAGCATGAATTTGACAAGGCATTTAAGGATCTCTTTGGTGGTGGTAAAGGAACCTTAGAGTTAGTCGAGGATGAGGACATCTTAGAGTGCGGCATCCGTATTATTGCGCAGCCACCTGGAAAGAAGCTGCAGAACATGATGCAGTTGTCCGGTGGAGAGAAATCGTTGACAGCCATTGCACTGTTATTTGCAATTCAGAACTTAAAGCCATCCCCATTCTGTCTTTTAGACGAGATTGAGGCAGCGTTAGATGATTCTAACGTAGGACGTTTTGCAAAATATCTGCATAAATTAACGAAGAATACGCAGTTTATTATCATTACGCACCGAAGAGGAACCATGGCAGCAGCCGACCGCCTGTACGGAATTACCATGCAGGAGAAGGGTGTATCCACACTGGTAAGTGTAAATCTGATTGAAGAAGATTTAGATAAATAAGAGAAATGAACAGAGAAAGAAGTGACAAGATGGAAGAAGAAAAGAAAGAGAAAAAAGGCTTTTTTGCCCGCCTTGTATCAGGATTAACCAAGACAAGAGATAACATTGTATCCGGTATTGATTCTGTATTTCATGGATTTTCACATATTGATGATGATTTCTATGAAGAAATCGAAGAGATTCTGATTATGGGAGACCTTGGTGTACATGCCACAGAGGCAATTTTGGACAAGTTAAAGGAACGTGTCAAAGAAGAAAAAATCAAAGAGCCGGCAGACTGTAAAGAGCTTCTGATTCAGAGTATCAAAGAGCAGATGGATGTAGGCGAGACTGCATACCGCTTCGAGGAAGAAAAATCTGTCGTTTTAGTCATTGGTGTAAACGGAGTCGGAAAGACAACCTCTGTTGGCAAGCTGGCAGGTAAATTAAAGAGTCAGGGTAAACGCGTGGTTTTAGCTGCGGCAGATACCTTCCGTGCAGCGGCAGGAGACCAGTTAAAGGAATGGGCGAACCGTGCCGGAGTAGACATGATTGGCGGCCAGGAGGGTGCTGACCCGGGCTCTGTGGTATACGATGCAGTAGCAGCTGCGAAAGCAAGAAAGGCAGATGTTCTTTTGTGTGATACTGCCGGACGGCTTCATAACAAGAAAAACCTGATGGAAGAACTTCGCAAAATCAACCGTATTCTGGAAAAAGAGTATTCCGATGCATACCGCGAGACCTTGGTAGTATTGGATGCCACAACCGGACAGAATGCACTGGCACAGGCAAGACAGTTTGCAGAGGTGGCAGACATTACCGGAATTATTTTAACGAAAATGGATGGAACCGCAAAAGGTGGTATCGCAGTTGCCATTCAGTCAGAGCTTGGCATTCCTGTAAAATATATCGGTGTCGGTGAAACCATAGATGATTTACAGAAATTTGATTCCGGGCAGTTTGTAAATGCATTGTTTGATGTAAAGGAAGATTCGGTAGAAGAAGGAGAGGCAGAATGTTAACATTAGATAAGTTTGAAGAAGCAAGTGAAAAAGTAAAAGAAGTAACTTTGGAGACCAAATTAATTTACAGCAATTATTTGAGTGAGCAGACCGGTAACAAAGTATATCTGAAACCAGAAAATATGCAGTTTACCGGAGCATATAAGGTACGTGGTGCCTATTATAAAATCAGCACTTTATCCGAAGAAGAAAGAGAGAGGGGACTGATTACCGCTTCCGCAGGAAACCATGCCCAGGGTGTTGCCTATGCAGCAAAATGCTATGGCTGTAAAGCAACCATCGTTATGCCAACCACAACACCACTGATTAAAGTAAACCGTACCAAGAGCTATGGTGCTGATGTAGTACTTTATGGAGATGTTTATGATGAAGCATGTGCACATGCTTATGAACTGGCTGAGAAGCATGGATATACCTTTATCCATCCTTTTGATGATTTGACGGTTGCAACCGGTCAGGGAACCATTGCCATGGAAATCTTTAAAGAACTTCCGCTGGTTGAGTATATTTTAGTTCCAATCGGAGGAGGCGGACTGGCAACCGGTGTTTCCACTCTTGCCAAATTACTGAATCCAAAGATTAAAGTGATTGGTGTAGAACCGGCTGGAGCAAATTGTATGCAGGCTTCCTTTAAGGAGGGTAAGGTTACAACACTTCCGGCAGTAAATACCATTGCAGATGGTACCGCAGTAAAGACTCCGGGAGAAAAAATCTTCCCATATATTCAGAAGAACTTAGACGATATCATCACCGTAAGTGATGATGAGCTGGTCGTATCTTTCCTTGATATGGTAGAAAACCATAAGATGGTGGTAGAGAACTCCGGTTTACTTACCGTTGCCGCATTAAAGCATCTGAATGTGAAAGACAAACGGGTCGTATCCATCCTGAGCGGTGGAAACATGGATGTCATTACCATGTCTTCCGTTGTTCAGCAGGGACTTATTTTCCGCGACAGAATCTTTACTGTATCTGTACTGCTTCCGGATAAGCCGGGTGAGCTTTGTAAAGTGTCCGGAATCATCGCAAGAGAGCAGGGAAATGTTATCAAGCTGGAGCATAACCAGTTTGTAACAACCAACCGTACCGCGGCAGTTGAACTTCGCATTACATTAGAGTGCTTTGGACCGGAGCATAAACAGCAGATTATCAATGCTTTGGAAAAAGAAGGCTATAAACCAAAACAGGTTCGTACCAGCCTGTAAGGGACGTTTATTGGAAAAGGATATTTTTCAATTTCTTTGCAGACAGAAGAAAAAAGTATAGTTTGTAATAAAATAGAAAAAGCCGCATTGGAGAGGAAGAAAAACTTCAGCTCTGATGCGGCTTTTGGAATGGTAGATTATAATTTCTCCGGCGTAAATACACCGATATCATTTCCGGTTCCGCTAAGTGGCATCTGATAACAGACAGAGTCATTGCCGTATTCATAGAAGTAAAGGTACTGTGAGGTGGTATGTAATGCGGTATAATTACCGGATATCAGTAATTCCTCATTGCTTCCGTCGGTGAGACAGCGGTAGATACCGGCACCCTCTCCATTTTTTTGATAATAGATATAATCCCCGGTGACGTTGTAGCAGTCAATTCTGGATGGAATGATAAGGTTGGCAGTACCGCTGCTTAAGGAATAAGTGCTTAGTCCATAATCGTTGTCTCCATCCATGTAATAAGCCGTGTCATTAATTACAGTCGGTTCATAACAGGTGCAGCTATAGAGTGTAGCAACAGAGTTGTCAGCAGTATCAAGCTGCAGGAGAGAGTGGGAATCGTTTTCGCCATTAAAGTACATATACTGTCCATTAGAGGAGCAGGTCTTATAAGGAAACTTAGAAACCTGTTCTTTTTCTGTTCCGTCGATTTTTATCCGATACAGGGTAGAAGCCGTTTCTTTGTCATAGTGGATATAGTAAATATAATTTCCGTACAGTCCGGCATAAAGACTTGGGTCGTCATCTAAAATGGTAACCCTGCCTCCATCACGGTTGATACGGCATAAGCTGTTAGTTCCAAAATTCAGAAAAGAGAAATTAGTATCCTCACTCTTGTTGTTTCGGACATAGTAAACATAGTGATCATCTGCATTGATATAAGAGACGGTATCATCGGAAAGCTTCTTCATATCAGAACCATCAGGATTCATGGAATAGAGTCGGTGGTTGTCGGAAGGATTACTGAAGAAAACAGTGCCGTTGCTTTCACAGAAAAGTCCACCGTTATAAAGATTACCGGCAGAATTTCCATTGACATAACCGGAATTCATTTTTGTGCGGTTGAGAAAATGAATCAGACAAAACACTGTAATCAGAATAAGAATAATTGCAATCGTGATAAAGAGCTGTTTTTTTCGTTTGTTTTTCATAAGAATCCTCCTTTGATGTTATATGTAATCAGACGATTGTGAAATTTGGAAATATGACAGGAAATAACTTTCCTATAACATTTCCAAATTCCACAATTCTTACGATAAAAATTATAACTTTCTTTCGGGAAACTTGCAACCGAAATGGGAATGGTATATGATAGAAAAAAATAATAAGGTGAAAGATAACAATGAAAGATTTAAAAGAGATAAGAGCAGAAATTGACAGCGTGGACAAAGAGCTGGTGTCACTGTATGAAAAACGTATGGCACTGACCGAACAGGTGGCAGATTATAAGCTTTCTACCGGGAAAAAAGTCTTTGATAAGGCAAGGGAAGAAGAAAAGTTAGAAAAGGTAACTTCCATGGTAGATGACCCGTTTTTAAAGCGTGGAACAAGAGAGCTTTTTGAACATCTGATGAGCATGAGCAGAAAAAGGCAGTATCAGAAGCTGGCAGAAAAAGGCATTATGGAGCCGATACCATTTGAAGAGGCAGCGGCACTTCCGGATAAAAATATAAGAATCGTATATCAGGGAGAAGAGGGCGCATACAGCCAGATGGCAATGCAGCAGTTTTTCCATGATACCACAAACAGTTATCATGTGCAGACCTGGCGGGATGCCATGGAAGCAATCGCAAAAGGAGAAGCAGATTATGCAGTGCTTCCGATTGAGAATTCTTCTGCCGGAATTGTGTCAGAAAATTATGATTTGCTGGTAGAATATGATAATTGTATCGTGGGAGAACAGATTATTCCAATAGACCACTGCCTGCTCGGAACGAAAGGCTCAAAGCTATCTGATATTGAACAGGTATATTCCCATCCGCAGGCACTGATGCAGTGTGGCAGATATTTGGACGAGCATCGGAACTGGGAAAAACACAGCTTTAAGAATACTGCCATGGCAGCAAAAAAAGTAAAAGAAGATGGTCTCCTAAGACAGGCAGCCATTGCCAGCCGTCTTACTGCCGATATTTACAGGCTTGATATATTGGACGAGCATATCCAGGATAACAGCAATAACTGTACAAAGTTTGTCATTGTAACCGGCCGTAAGATATTCTTAAAGAATGCCGGAAAAATCAGTATCTGCTTTGAAATTCCGCATGAAAGTGGATCTCTTTATCATATGTTATCCCATTTTATTTTTAATGATTTGAACATGAATAAGATAGAATCAAGACCATTAGGAGAGCGGAACTGGGAATATCGTTTCTTTATTGACTTTGAAGGAAATTTAAATGAGAGTGCAGTAAAGAATGCATTGCATGGAATCAAAGAAGAAGCTGAAAACTTTAAAATTCTTGGAAATTATTAGAAAGACAG
Source organism: Roseburia sp. AF20-18LB (assembly GCF_003461185.1). Lineage (NCBI taxonomy): Bacteria > Bacillati > Bacillota > Clostridia > Lachnospirales > Lachnospiraceae > Roseburia > Roseburia sp. AF20-18LB. Next base: position 216,926 of record NZ_QTWP01000003.1, on the reverse strand, counting down.
GTAAGACATTAAGATGAAACATTCAGGAGAATTAATTTTATATAAGAACTTTGAAAATGGAGAATTATTTTATAATTTTACATGGATTTTGGAAAACTATGATAGTGAATTTTACAATCGGTCTGATATAGTAGAATTGTATTATAGATGTTTGAACCAACTGATTGAACTGGCAGTGAGCCACGGTTTTGAAGGAAATCTGTGGCACTGTTTTCTTGCGTTTATTATGGTAAATAATGAAAATGCCTACAGTACCGCCTGCGAAATGAAAGGAGCAGTAAACGGAAGTATCAATGCGATTGCAGCCCATGATTTTGCTATTTTAAAAGAAATGTTTGATTATAACTTAAATGAAGTGGCAAAGACTCTGGAAATTGATGATATGGATGTGCTTCAGAATTTCAAGGGACCGGATGATAATGGAAGCGTATTTAACAAACGTATCCGTGACTGCATCTGTGAACTGGCTGTAGAATTGGCAGGAGCAAAGGATACCAATGCATTTCAGGACAGCGTAACCGGATTCTATGCAAGATTTGGTGTGGGAAATCTAGGCTTACATAAGGCATTCCGTATCCAGAATACCAATGGTGTTGTAGAACTGGCACCGATTACCAGAATCGCTCATGTGAAACTCGATGACCTGGTAGGCTATGAAATTGCCAAGAAGAAGCTGGTGGATAATACAGAAGCTTTTGTAAAGGGAAAGAGTGCCAATAACTGTCTGTTGTTTGGTGATGCAGGTACCGGTAAATCAACCAGCATAAAGGCAATTGCCAATCAGTATTATGAGCAGGGACTTCGCCTGATTGAAGTTTATAAGCATCAGTTTAAAGATTTGAACACTGTTATTTCCATGATAAAGAACCGTAATTATAAATTTATTATATATATGGATGATTTATCTTTTGAGGAATTTGAAATTGAATACAAATATTTGAAAGCTGTAATTGAAGGTGGGCTGGAGAAGAAACCGGACAATGTGCTGATTTATGCAACCTCAAACCGCAGACATCTGATTCGTGAGAACTTTTCAGATAAAGAGGAAGTGCGTGAGGATATGCATACTTCTGATACCGTACAGGAAAAACTTTCGCTGGTATATCGTTTTGGTGTATCTATTTACTTTGGAGCACCGACCAAGAAAGAATTCCAGCAGATTGTAGTAGAACTGGCAGAAAAGCAGGGAGTACATCTTCCGGCAGAAGAGCTTTTAGCAGAAGCCAACAAATGGGAGTTAAGTCATGGTGGACTTTCCGGAAGAACCGCACAGCAGTTTATCAATTATATGTTAGGACAGGAAGTGTAACAGAAGATTTACACAGGAGGAGGAGCACGGATGAAGACTTTTGCAGCAATTTATATCGGGTCTTATGAAATCAGCATGAAAGTGTTTGAGCTTTCCATTAAGAGAGGAATCCGGGAAATTGACCATGTCCGCCATAGAATAGAATTGGGAAGGGATGTTTATTCCCAGGGATATGTTGGATATGAAACAGCGGATGAATTGTGTCAGGTGCTGAAAGAATTCGTGGGGATTATGGAGATGTATCGGACGGATGAGTATGAAGCATATTCAGGTCTTGTCATCCGGGATGCACAGAACGAAGCATTTATTTTAGACCAGATACGGATTCGAACCGGACTTAATGTGAAAGTGCTGAGCAATTCGGAACATCGTTTTATCAGTTATAAGACGGTGGCATCCCAGAAGAATTTTGAGGATATGACCAGTCAGAATGCAGCAGTAGTTGATGTAGGTGGTGGCAGTATGCAGATAACACTTTTTGTAAAAGGAAAGGTAGTTACCACGCAGCATCTTCTGATTGGAATTATGCGTGTGCAGGAGAAACTCTTTGACCTTGGCATGCAAAGCAGCGGTAATTATGAGCAGCAGATACAGGAAGTCGTAGATAAGGAATTAGAGGTCTTTAAAGCTCTTTATCTGCCAAAGGATGGCATCCGTTATGTTATTTTTATGGGAGATTATATCTCTGCATTTATGCCGAAAATCAGTAAAGAAAATGGCAAATGTATGGTAGATGCGGACAAGTTCTATCGTTATACGGAGAAGCTGAGAGCCAAGAATACAGGACAGATTGCAAGAGAATTAGGAATCACCAACGAGAGTGATGCATTGCTGATTCCGGCACTGGTTATCTACCGGCAGTTAGTTGCTGCATTAAATGCGCAGAATGTTGTTGTTCCGGGTGTGAATGTAAATGATGGTATAGCATATGATTATGCACAGCGGCATAATATGGTGAAAGCAACACATGATTTCGAAGAAGATGTAATATCTGCGGCGGAATGTATGTCCAAAAGATATTTCGGCTATCAGCCACATCTTGAAGCATTAGAGCAGATGGCAGTCCAGATATTTGATGCCATGAAGAAGATTCATGGATTGGGAAACAGAGAGCGGCTGATACTAAGGACGGCAGCCATTCTCCATGACTGTGGTAAATTTGTCAGTCTGGTTAATGGACCGCAGTGCTCCTATGACATTATTATTTCTTCGGAAATTATTGGATTGACTCATCTGGAGCGTGAAATTGTGGCGTCTACGGTACTTTATAATACACTACCGATAGACAGCTATGACAGACTGGCAGATAAGATGGACCATGACAGTTATCTTACTGTAGCCAAGCTTGCAGCCATCCTTAAGGTGGCAAATGCCATGGATAGAAGCCACAAACAGAAATTTAAGAATGTAAAGACATCTGTTTCCGGAAGAAATCTGATTATTACCATAGAGACGGAAGATGATGTGACTTTGGAAAAGGGACTGTTTGAGTCCAAGGCGTCCTTCTTTGAAGAAGTATTCAGTATGAAACCGGTGATTAAAGTGAAAAAGGTCTATAGTTAGGAGAGTATGCGAATGGAAAAATTAAAAGAATATACGAATCCGGAATATTATGAAAACCGTGAGTTGAGCTGGATTAAATTTAATGGCAGAGTATTGAATGAAGCAAGAGACAAATCCATTCCGCTGCTGGAGCGGTTAAAATTTGTCAGCATTACTTCTTCAAATCTGGACGAATTTTTCATGGTACGTGTGGCTTCTTTAAAGGATATGGTACATGCGGGCTATAAGAAAACAGATATTGCCGGTATGACAGCGTCTGAACAGTTAGCAGCCATTAATCATGATACCAGGGAACTGGTAGAACTGCAGTATTCTACTTATAACCGTTCCCTGATTCCGCTATTGAATGCAAGAGGAATCTATATTGTAGATGCCTATGAAGATTTGGAGAATTTTCAGGCAGAATATGTAGACCGTTATTTTGAAGAAAATATATATCCGGTACTGACACCGATGGCAGTGGATGCATCCAGACCATTTCCGTTGATTCGCAATAAGACATTAAACATTGTAGCTTTACTGGAAGAAAATCCGAAGAAGGATGACCTCCTTGGCAAAGCAGAAGAGAAGAAGCTTAAGGCAGAGGGGAAGAAGGGCGGATCCATTTATGAATATGCAACCGTTCAGGTGCCATCTGTATTACCAAGGCTGATTCCGATTCCATCCGTAAAGGAAGGCGAGAAATCCTTTATCCTGTTGGAGCAGATTATTGAGAAGAATATTTCCAAATTGTTCTTAGGCCATAAAGTGGTCTGTGCTTATCCGTATCGTATTATGCGTAATGCGGACCTTTCCTTTGATGAGGACGAAGCAGAGGATTTACTGAAAGAAATTGAAAAATCCTTAAAGAAACGGCAGTGGGGCGAAGTTATCCGGCTGGAAGTGGAATATGGCATTGATAAGCGTCTGCTGGCATTTTTAAAGGATGAACTTCGGGTAGAGTCAGAGGATGATATCTTTAAAATCAATGGACCGATTGATTTGACTTACCTGATGAAGATGTATGGACTGGAAGGCTGTGATGATTTACGTTACAAACCATATACTCCACAGCCGGTGCCGCAGATCCAGCAGGGAGAGAGTATCTTTGATGCGATAAAAAGGGGTGATATTTTACTGCATCATCCATACCAGACCTTTGATCCGGTAGTCGAATTTATCCGTCAGGCAGCCAAAGATCCGGATGTACTGGCAATCAAACAGACACTTTACCGTGTCAGCGGCAATTCGCCGATTATTGCATCACTGGCACAGGCAGCAGAAAATGGCAAACAGGTATCTGTTCTGGTAGAATTAAAAGCCCGTTTCGATGAGGAAAATAACATTGTCTGGGCAAAAAAATTAGAGAAAGCAGGCTGCCATGTCATCTATGGTCTGGTGGGTTTAAAGACCCACAGCAAGATTGCACTGGTCGTAAGAAGAGAAGAAGAAGGCATCTGCCGTTATGTACATCTTGGAACCGGAAACTATAACGATTCCACTGCAAAGCTGTACACAGACTGTGGTATCTTTACCTGTTCGGAAGCAATCGGAGAAGATGCAACAGCAGTATTTAATATGTTATCCGGTTATTCTGAACCGCTGTCCTGGAACCGGCTGGTGGTAGCACCAATCTGGCTGCGGAAGCGTTTCTTGAAATTAATTGAGCGTGAAACAAAATACGCCAGGGCGGGAAAGACAGCCAAAATTGTTGCCAAGATGAATTCTCTTTGTGACCGTGATATTATTGCAGCTTTGTATGAAGCATCAGCAGCGGGAGTGCAGATTGATCTGGTTGTACGTGGAATCTGCTGCCTGAAGGTAGGCATTCCAAAGATCAGTGAAAATATCAGAGTGCGTTCCATTGTAGGAAATTTCTTGGAGCACAGCAGAATTTTCTATTTCTATAATGATGGACAGGATGAAATTTACATGGGAAGTGCTGACTGGATGCCGCGTAACTTAGACCGCCGTGTAGAGATTATTTTCCCTGTAGAAAATGAAGAGTTAAAGCATAAAGTAATGCATATTCTGGATGTGGAACTGGCAGATAATACGAAAGCACATCTCCTTCAGAAGGATGGCACCTATGAAAAGGTTGACAAACGTGGAAAGGTACTGGTGAATTCACAGCTGCAGTTCTGCAGGGAAGCAGAAGAAGCAGCACCAAAGCCTGCAGATGTGGTAAAAGACCGTATTTTTATTCCGGCAGAACCGGTAGAGGACTAAAGAAATCAGACACTTTTGCCGATATATAATGTGAAACCATTGAAATAAAGCTCCAGGGAGGGGATTGTCGCATACGGATATGACGGTTATTTTAAGGTTCCGGTTGTTTTGCTCGTTCACGAGCAGGAAAGACAGCAGAATAGAGGGTATTCGGATGAATCCAGCCGGAAAAAATGTTCCGAAAATGAATTTGAACGAATCTTTCGAAATGCATTAGACGAGGTGAAAGACAAAAAATAGAAAGTATCTATAAAGAGGGACTGTTGTTTTACAGAAATTGTAAAATGACAGTCCCTCTTGGTGTACATGAGTAGTAAGCTATCTGCAATGCAGCGCATTTTTAATATCTGATAAAATATAATAAGGAATCGGCATATGTCTCGTTCCGTTTCCCATGGAAATATAAGGTTTGTTACTTCCGTGGAAGTCAGAGCCACCGGAAATAAGCAGATGATATTTTTGCGCAAGCTTCTTAATGTTTCGTTCATCACCAAGCTGGTAGCTGGAATAGACGGCTTCAATACCATCTAAATGGCTTTCTTCTACCAGTGTCTGAACCAGAGTGTCCAATCGGTCTGCATTCATGCGATAGAGTACCGGATGGGCTAAAATGGAAAGACCACCGGCATGATGAATCAGGGAAATACCTTCCTGCGGAGAGATTTTAGGACGGTCTACATAATAAGGACAGTCATCCCCGATATATTTACTGAATACTGTATTCATATCTTTGGCAAGACCATGATTTACAAGGTATCTTGCAATATGTGCCCTTGTAATGACTGCATCCGGAAATTCTCTGATAAGACTGTCATAATCAATGGCAAGGTGTGCCTCCTGCTGCAGTTTATCAACCATCAGGCGGTTGCGGTCTGTGCGGGAAGAACGGAATGCATTTAATTTATCATTAAATACTTTATCGTCCGGGTTAATATATAGCCCGACCATATGGATTTCACGGTCATCCAGTTCACAAGAGAGTTCAACACCGGCAATGACTTCCGGTGCATCCGGGGAGTTAAGACGCAAGGTTTCTTCCTGTGCTTCTTTAATACCATCGATACAGTCGTGGTCAGTAAGGGCAAAGGCACATATCGAATGACGTATGGCTTCATGAACCAGCTCAGATGGAGTAAAAGTTCCGTCAGAGCAGGTTGAATGTACATGTAAATCAATAAATCCTGTTTCCATGGTATAATCCTTTCTAACAGCTCGAAATAATTATTTTTTAGAATTTTTTATGAATATGATTATAAGAGTAATCTTTCGTTTTGACAATCCGGAAGAAATGAGAAAAATCTTTTGCGTATAAAAACAAAGTCCTATATACTGCAATTAGGAAAAATAATCTGCAGGGGGCAGGAAGCATGAAAAAAAATTTAGAAGTAAGTATGCTTGGAACATTTCGAATGCAATATGGAAATCATTCCTTTATCATAGACCGGAAATCAACGACAAAGACGAACCGGCTGCTTCAGATCATTCTGCATGCGGGTACAGAAGGGGTAACAAGGGAAGAACTGGTGGGAAGACTTTGGGAAAATGAGGAGGTTGCAAACCCATCCAACAGTTTCCGGGCAATTCTTTTCCGGGTGCGGAAACTGCTTAAGGAGCAGGGACTGCCGGAGAGCGATTATATTATAAGCCGAAAGGGAGTTTATTGCTGGACGCCGGAAATTCCGTATCATTGTGATTGCATTTCTTTTGAAGAGAAGGCAGAGCATGCATTGAAACAGGCGGAAGATTTTGGAAAAACAGAATTAGAGGAAGCAGTCAGGCTGTACCGTGGAGAATTTTTGCCGGCACTGGGAGCATCAGAATGGGTAATTTTCTGGGCAACGAAATACCGGAAATTATATATGTCCTGTGTAAAGAGACTGTGCGGAATTTACCGGGATGAGCAGGAGTATCAGAAATTATATGAGATAGCAGAAAAAGCAGCGGTACTTTATCCACTGGATGACTGGCAGGTATACCAGATGGAGGCATTGATTGCCATGAAGCGTTCCAAAGAGGCGGTGGCATTATATCATAAGACAGAAGAAATGCTGCTGGCAGAGCTTGGCAGTGAGCCTTCAAAGTCTATGCTGGAACAATTAAAACGAATCAGCAGCTGTGTTACGGAGGATGATGCCACTCATATTCAGGCAATACAGGAGAAGCTGGAAGAAGAGAGAGAGGAAGGAGCATTTTACTGTTCGTATCCTGTTTTCATTGAAAATTACCGCTTTGCAAAACGGGTTTTGCAGCGTACGGGAAAGAGTGCGTGGCTTCTTATGAGTACCATTACCGATGGGAAGGGGTATGCTTCAGAAGGCGGTGTTCATTTCGAATACATCCGGGCAGAACTGGAGCAGGCATTGAAAAACTCCCTGCGCAGCGGTGACCTGTATACCAGATACAGCACAAACCAGTATCTGATACTTTTAATAGGTATTGAAGAAGAAAATTGCGGACTTGTGATAGAAAGAATCAATGACAACATGGAACGGACGGCTGGAAAGAAATATGTGAAATATCATAAAGTATTGGTGAATGGAACAGACGAGTAGATACGAGGAGAAATACAATACAAACAGGAAGATTTAAGTACAATTCGGAAGAATAAAGAAAAAATAGAAAAATATAACGCTTTTTATAACACAGAGTAGGCTATGATTGGTTATACAATTCATAAATTAACAGGAAATGGATAAAATGAATAAAAGGAGAAAAAACATGAGAGTAGCCAAAATGTTGGGAAAAAGAATTACAGCTTTTGTAATGGCAGCATTGATGGTATTGTCCTTATCCGGAATAACCGGGATGACAGTAAAAGCTGCCGAAAAGGATGGTACAATTAAGATGCAGCTGCAGGATACGAAGAAAATCGAGTGTTCTGCATGGATTGCTTACGAAACCAAATGGAGTGTTACCAGTGGAAAAGATAAGGTAACATTAAAAAATACAAATAAGAAAGAGGTATCTGTAACTGCGGATAAGACAGGAACAGTTACCTTGAAGTGCAAGTATAAGAATTATCTCTTTCAATGGAAAACAGAAAAATATACCATTAAAATCAGTAAGAGAACTCCGGTATTTGAAGAGAGCATTTCAAATCTGACTTATAACGGAAAAGTCCAGACACTGAATGCAAAGAACTTTGTAAAGGATGGTCCAAAGAGTGGTATTGTTGGAACCTGTGACAAAGAGATTTTAAATGCAGGAACTTATACTTATACGATTACAACACCGGCAACAGATGTATATGAGGCAGGAAGCAGGACTTATACGGTAACTGTAAATAAGGCAGAGGCAGTAATTAAGGAAAAACCATCTGCAACAATCAATCATATGTCCGGAAAACTGAGAGAGTCCCATCTGAATGGCGGAATGGCAGTAGCGGTCAATGATGAGAACCAGGAACTGGAAGGCCATTTTGAGTGGCAGAGCCCGGATGAGACACTGTGGTTTAATACTACTGGAACTGCAATCTTTGAAGATGTAGACCATCATGTAGTATTTGTGCCGGAAGGAAATGCAGCAGAGAACTATAAAGAGACGGTATTTATTGTACCGGTAAGAACCTATTTAAAAGCATTGTATGCAAATCTTACAGCCAGTGATTTTGAATATAATGGCAGTAATGATGAGAAAAACTTAAGCTGTGATGCGAATGCATACAGCTGGGGAATTGAGAAGAATCCAAGCATTTCCATCACGTATACTTATTTTGATGAGGCAGGAAATAAATTAAGCAAAGCACCGGTGGATGCAGGAACTTATACGGTAATTGCAACAGCCAGTGCAAAGAAATTTGAATCCGCAGACAGTAATGAAGCAACCTTTACTATCCGGCAGAAAACGTTGACGAATGAAATGGTAACTGCAAAGGATACTGAGTATACCGGAAGCACAGTTGCAGTTGTGGTAAAGGATGGAGACAAAACATTAGTAGAAGGAAAAGATTATACTGTAATATACAGTGGAAGTAATCCAAATGCAGGAGAGACATCAGCAGCAATTACCGGAATCGGTAACTATAAAGGAACGGTAAATACAACCTATACCATTCTTCCGAAAGAAGTGGAAAATGACAGCGTGATTGCAACTGCAAAGGAAAAATATTATACCGGAAAAGCAGTAACACTCAGTGAGGAAGATGTAACTGTAACTTATAATGGAAAAGTATTAACAGCAGGAACCGATTATACTGTTGGTAATTACAAAGATAATGTAGAAGAGGGAACTGCGCTGGCAACCGTAACCTTTACCGGTAACTATAGTGGAACTGTAAATGTAAGCTTTGGAATCAGTAAGATTCGTGCAAAAGTATATGCCAAATATGGAAATGGAAAACTGCTGCTGTTAAGTGGAAACTGTATTTTAGACCCGGCTGTATTAGAAGAAGCAGCAGATTATGCAACCACAGAGGAAAGCGTAATCCATGGATTCATCTTAGAGGATGAAAATGCAGGTGTAGTGACAACATATACAAAACTTTTCCGCAATACAGAGGGTTATAACGTATATGTAAAAGTAGCAGATACATTTACACAGAAGGCAGAGTTCTACATCCGGAAAGCAGGAACTGTCCGTCCGGAAGGAACAGTTGGTGATGCAACAGCAAATTATGACTATATAGGAAGAGCAGCAGTTTCTTTAAATCAGCTGAAAGTGACAACGGATATGTCTGGTTTTACTGCACCAGCCTCTTTTGATGCAGAAAAGAATTATGATGGAAAGATGCCGGTAACACTTGCATCTGTTTTAGATGCATATGCAGCAAACAGTGGCATTGCAGGGGATGATGCAAGATTCTACCGCGTCGAATGGTACCGGATGATTAATCCGAATTCCTGGCATATTGATGGAGAAATTGTTGATAACAGTTATACCGTTACTTTTATGGTAGACGGAAATGCATATCAGGAAGTACGTGAAGTAAAGGGAACGGAAGTTTCTGTAACAGATCCTGTAAAGGCAGAGACAGAGACAACAACCTATGAATTTACCGGCTGGACTTTAGAAGATGGCAGTAAAGTAAATGTTGCAGATTTAAATGATAGTACCGTAGTGTATGCTTCTTTTGATGAAAAGGAGAAAGGAACTGAGCCGACCGAGCCAGTTGGACCGACTGGACCAACCGAACCAACTGCCCCGTCAATATATGCACAACAAGGAAAATGCCGTAACCATGCGGCTTTCAGCACATTAAAGACAATTAAACAACCCCTATAATTACACCTAAAACGCCGTAGCAAGGTTGGACAAGCCTTGATATGGCGTTTTTAAGTGAGTAGGATATGTCGCCGCAGCTTGAAAAGAGTTGCGGTTTTTTTATGCCCGAAAACAGGCGGTAACGTGGAACGTTAGGCGCGAAAAAGCCCTTGCAATACAAGGCTTTTCAGACACAAAAACGGCAAAGGCATACTGCAATACCAAAACCGCCGAAAACGGCTTTCTAATATTCCACGCAGACCAAGAGAGGAAGTGATGAAACATGGCAGTTTTCAGAGTGGAACGCAATACGGGATATACCGTTATGAGCAACCACCACTTGCGCAATAAGGAACTCACCTTAAAGGCAAAAGGCTTGCTTTCGCAAATGCTGTCTTTGCCCGAAGATTGGGATTATACCCTTGCGGGCTTATCCCATATCAACCGGGAGAAGATCGACGCAATCCGCGAAGCGGTAAAGGAACTCGAAAAAGCCGGATATATCGTGCGCAGCCGGGAGCGCGACGAAAAGGGACGCTTGCGGGGCGCAGATTACGTCATATACGAGCAGCCGCAGCCGCGAGAGCCGGAAGCAGCTACCAGCGGCGGACAGCCGCCTATATTGGATTTACCTACATTGGAAAATCCAACATTGGATAATCCAACGTTGGAAAAACCTACGCAGGAAAAACCTACGTTGGAAAATCCAACGCAATTAAATAAAGATATATTAAGTAAAGAACAATCAATTACTGATTTATCAAGTACCGATTCCATTCCTTTCCATTCCCTAAACCCCTTGCCCTTTGCGCATGGCGAAGCGGCTACGCCGCCGGAAAGGAAAAGAACGGAAGCGAAAAGCAATAGCGCAGTAGAGATTTACAGGGAGATTATCAAGGACAATATCGAATACGACCATCTCATTCAAAACTGCAAAATTGACAAAGACCGTTTGGACGAGATTGTTGACCTTATGCTGGAAACCGTCTGCACAGCCCGAAAGACAATCCGTATTGCCGGGGACGACTACCCCGCCGAACTTGTCAAATCCAAGTTTTTGAAGCTGAACAGCAGCCATATTGAATTTGTTTTGGACTGCATGAGGGAAAACACAACCAAAGTGCGCAATATCAAGCAGTATCTAAAAGCGGTGCTGTTCAACGCGCCGAGTACCATTGACAGCTACTATACCGCCCTTGTCAATCACGATTTTTACGGCGGCGAATGAGCATAGCCACACTTTACCGGGAAAGGAGTTGATACCTTGCAGGAGGAAGTAACCCAAAAAACGATTGCCCTATACGTCAAAGTGGGAAAAGGCGCGGCGCGGCTTACCGAACAGGCGTTGCAGAAAGCAATCCGAAAGTTTTTGGAGCAGAAAAGCAAGCCCGCGCATGGGAAACAGACCATGCGCCAGCTTATGAAGCAGAACGCGGGCGTTTCCAACATCGAGATCACCGACAGCAATATCAAAGCCTTTGAGAGTACCGCGAAGAAGTACAACATAGATTTTTCGCTGAAAAAGGTTAAGGGCGAACAGACCCGTTACCTTGTGTTTTTCAAAGGCAGGGACGCGGACGTTATGATCGCAGCGTTTCAAGAGTTTTCCGCAAAGAAGCTGAACAGGGATAAAAAGCCCTCTATCCGCAAAGCCCTTGCCGCAGCAAAGGACAAGGCGAAGCAGCTTAACGCCGCCCGCGACAAGGTAAAGAAAATAGACAGGGGGCGCGAGATATGAAGCAGATAAACTACAAAAAGCTGATAATCCCGAATATCCCCTATGTGTTCTTTGTCTATCTCTTTGATAAAGTAGGACAGGCGACGCGGCTTGCCCCCGGCGCGGATATTTCCGAAAAGATACTCAATATCACACAGGGATTTTCCGAAGCGTTTTCAAATGCCTTGCCGAGCGTTCACCCGTTGGATTTGCTTATCGGCATTGTCGGCGCGGTGGTTATTCGTCTGATTGTCTATGTCAAAGGGAAAAACGCAAAGAAATACCGCAAGGGCGCAGAATACGGCAGCGCACGTTGGGGCAACGCCGAAGATATAAAGCCCTACATCGACCCGGATTTTCAGAACAACATCATTTTGACGCAGACCGAACGCCTTACCATGAACAGCCGCCCGAAGCAGCCGAAATATGCGAGAAATAAAAACGTCGTGGTGATCGGCGGCAGCGGCAGCGGCAAGACAAGGTTTTTCGTAAAGCCTAATTTAATGCAGCTTCATTCTTCCTACGTCTTGACCGACCCAAAAGGCACCGTCCTAATCGAGTGCGGAAAGCTGCTGCAACGGGCAGGCTACCGCATTAAGGTACTGAACACGATAAACTTTCGGAAAAGTATGCACTATAACCCCTTTGTCTATATCCGCAGCGAAAAGGACGTGTTAAAGGTTGTCAATACCCTTATTGTCAATACCAAAGGCGAGGGAGAAAAAAGCGCGGAAGATTTTTGGGTGAAAGCCGAGAGATTATTATATTGCGCGTTGATCGGCTACATTTGGTATGAAGCCCCCGCCGAGGAAATGAGCTTTACAACGCTGCTTGAACTTATCAATGCAAGCGAAGCACGCGAGGACGACGAGGAATACCAAAGCCCCGTTGATCTGCTCTTTGCCGATTTAGAAGAACGCAGCCCCGACCATTTCGCGGTGAAGCAATATAAAAAATACAAATTGGCGGCGGGCAAAACGGCAAAATCAATCCTTATTTCTTGCGGTGCGCGTCTTGCCCCTTTTGATATAGAGGAACTCCGGGAACTCATGTCCTATGATGAATTGGAACTTGATACATTGGGCGACAGGAAAACCGCGCTTTTCCTCATAATGAGCGATACCGACGACACCTTTAATTTTGTTATCGCTATTCTGCAATCGCAGCTTTTCAATTTGCTTTGTGATAAAGCGGACAACGAATACAACGGCAAATTGCCTATTCATGTCCGGTTTTTGCTTGATGAATTTGCCAACATCGGGCAGATACCCCGCTTTGATAAGTTAATTGCGACCATTCGCAGCAGGGAAATGTCCGCTTCTATCATTCTGCAATCGCAGAGCCAACTAAAAGCCATTTACAAGGACGCGGCAGAAATCATACTTGATAATGCCGACAGCACCTTGTTTTTGGGAGGACGTGGGAAAAATGCAAAGGATATTTCGGATAACTTGGGACGGGAAACAATCGACAGTTTCAATACTTCCGAAAATCGCGGCACGCAGGTTTCTCATGGACTTACTTATCAAAAATTAGGAAAGGAGCTGATGACACAGGACGAAATAGCAGTTATGGACGGTGGGAAATGTATTTTGCAGCTACGCGGTGTGCGTCCCTTTTTAAGCGACAAATACGACATCACGAAACACCCGAACTACAAATACCTTTCCGACTTCGACAAAAGAAACGCTTTTGACGTGGAACGGTATATGTCTACCCGTCCGGCAATCGTAAAGCCCGATGAAGCCTTTGACATATACGAAATAGATTTGTCCGACGAGGACGCAGCCGCCGAGGAATAACGGCGGCATTTTCATTTTCAACAACTTTTTTTGAGCCGCACAGCGGCAGAAAGCGAGGTTTATATGGAGTTTTTCAACAGCGCAGTTGGTGTATTGCAGACTTTGGTTATCGCGCTTGGCGCAGGTCTTGGCATTTGGGGTGCCATTAACCTCATGGAGGGTTACGGCAACGACAATCCGGGCGCAAATGCTCATGTGCGGTAAAGTAACACACAAGAATTTAATAGACAACAGCCCCTCACTATTCCTAAAATTAAGGGAAAATAAATAGATTTCTTAAAATCTGTATGGTAGAATATGATTATGAACAAATCAACAAACAAGAATTGATATGGGAGGATAACAATATGTCAAGATTAGGTATGCTTTATGCACTGAACGAAGAAGATGTAAAAAAACTTCGCTCTGTGCCAGAAGAAGAACGATATGAATATATGTTGGAAGAAATAGAAGAAGCCTTAATCGGAAGTCCGCGCAGTTGTGAATTAGATAAAGCATGGGAGGGTATTCAGTATTGCTTAGGTGGTGGACAATGGAATGAAGATAATTGCATCCCGACTAATATTGTCTTTGGCGGAGAAGTTTTGGTAGAAACGGATGATGAAATTATTACATTGAAGAAAATAATAAAATTATAGGATTTGCATATTGCTATACACTTTTAAGACCTGATGGAAAAACAATGTTTTATTTACACTCAATAGGAATGTTACCTAACTATCAAGACAAAGGTTATGGTTCAAAATTATTATCTTTTATTAAGGAATATTCTAAAGAGATTGGTTGTTCTGAAATGTTTTTAATAACTGATAAAGGTAATCCTAGAGCTTGCCATGTATATGAAAAATTAGGTGGTAAAAATGATTATAAAGATGAAATAGTATATGTATATGATTATGAAAAAGGTGATAAATAAATGAATATAGTTGAAAATGAAATATGTATAAGAACTTTAATAGATGATGATTTTCCTTTGATGTTAAAATGGTTAACTGATGAAAGAGTATTAGAATTTTATGGTGGTAGAGATAAAAAATATACATTAGAATCATTAAAAAAACATTATACAGAGCCTTGGGAAGATGAAGTTTTTAGAGTAATTATTGAATATAACAATGTTCCTATTGGATATGGACAAATATATAAAATGTATGATGAGTTATATACTGATTATCATTATCCAAAAACTGATGAGATAGTCTATGGTATGGATCAATTTATAGGAGAGCCAAATTATTGGAGTAAAGGAATTGGTACAAGATATATTAAATTGATTTTTGAATTTTTGAAAAAAGAAAGAAATGCTAATGCAGTTATTTTAGACCCTCATAAAAATAATCCAAGAGCAATAAGGGCATACCAAAAATCTGGTTTTAGAATTATTGAAGATTTGCCAGAACATGAATTACACGAGGGCAAAAAAGAAGATTGTTATTTAATGGAATATAGATATGATGATAATGCCACAAATGTTAAGGCAATGAAATATTTAATTGAGCATTACTTTGATAATTTCAAAGTAGATAGTATTGAAATAATCGGTAGTGGTTATGATAGTGTGGCATATTTAGTTAATAATGAATACATTTTTAAAACAAAATTTAGTACTAATAAGAAAAAAGGTTATGCAAAAGAAAAAGCAATATATAATTTTTTAAATACAAATTTAGAAACTAATGTAAAAATTCCTAATATTGAATATTCGTATATTAGTGATGAATTATCTATACTAGGTTATAAAGAAATTAAAGGAACTTTTTTAACACCAGAAATTTATTCTACTATGTCAGAAGAAGAACAAAATTTGTTAAAACGAGATATTGCCAGTTTTTTAAGACAAATGCACGGTTTAGATTATACAGATATTAGTGAATGTACTATTGATAATAAACAAAATGTATTAGAAGAGTATATATTGTTGCGTGAAACTATTTATAATGATTTAACTGATATAGAAAAAGATTATATAGAAAGTTTTATGGAAAGACTAAATGCAACAACAGTTTTTGAGGGTAAAAAGTGTTTATGCCATAATGATTTTAGTTGTAATCATCTATTGTTAGATGGCAATAATAGATTAACTGGAATAATTGATTTTGGAGATTCTGGAATTATAGATGAATATTGTGATTTTATATACTTACTTGAAGATAGTGAAGAAGAAATAGGAACAAATTTTGGAGAAGATATATTAAGAATGTATGGAAATATAGATATTGAGAAAGCAAAAGAATATCAAGATATAGTTGAAGAATATTATCCTATTGAAACTATTGTTTATGGAATTAAAAATATTAAACAGGAATTTATCGAAAATGGTAGAAAAGAAATTTATAAAAGGACTTATAAAGATTGATTATATAATATATGAAAAGCTATTATAAAAGACATTAGTATTAAATAGTTTAAAAAAAATCATCAAGATGTCAGAGATATTGTTGAATATCTTCATCAGAATAAATTGCAAGAAATAATACAAAAGAACTTTTGGAATATTGATGATGAAAATTTTATGTATAAAAACGATGATGGATTAGAACACACTTTAGGTTGGAGCGAAGAAATTCTTGCTTTTTACGAAAACGCACTGAAAGAAAATTGCCAAGTGATTTTTACTGTTGACTTTTAAGCAAATTTCAGTTTATCGAGCAGATAGCAAATCCAGCCGAGCCAGTCAACGGCAAGCAAGTGGGCTTCGCCCACCGTTGACAGCCTCGCCCGTTTTTGCTGATAAGCAGCCAAGAGGACGATAGCCCAAAGTGCTACCGCCCTCTTTTATTATTTACAACTGAATAACCGTCGCCACGCAGCGGCACATGAAGCAGTAAATCCGAAAAAGATTTGCTGCTTTTTTGTTGTCCGTTTGGCAAATTTCAAAATGTTCTGTATTAGGGAATGAAGCCGGAAAAAGCCGCTGATTTTTTCATACAGCGGGCAAAACGCAGCCAGCCCAACGCTCTATGTGTGAAAAAAAGCTGGTTGCGATTTCCCGAAAAAGTGGCAGTAGGAAGTGAGCGGCAGTCCGGCAGTTTCTTAGAGCAAGATTCTACCGCAGTACCAAAATTCGCTTATCGCTCATTTTGCCCCTGCGGGAATCTTGTTGGGGAGTGCCTTCCCCAAACCCTGCTTATGCGGCTTACGCCGCTGGAAAATCCCTCAAAATAATTTTTCGGATTTTTCAAAAACAGTTCCGCTTTACACCCTGTTTTTCTCCTATTAGTGAGAGGACACCACGCACAGCCGAAGGAGGTTTTACCATGCGAAAACGATATAACACGCCGCACCGCAGCCGGGTAGTCAAGACACGCATGACCGAGGAAGAATACGCCGAGTTTGCGGAAAGGCTTTCTGCTTACAACATGAGCCAAGCCGAGTTTATCCGGCAAGCCATAACCGGGGCAGCCATACGCCCCATCATAACCGTTTCCCCCGTCAATGACGAGTTGCTTGCCGCTGTCGGGAAGCTGACCGCCGAATACGGCAGGATCGGCGGCAACTTAAACCAGATAGCCCGGACGCTGAACGAGTGGCACAGCCCCTACCCGCAGCTTGCCGGGGAGGTACGGGCGGCGGTTTCCGACCTTGCTGCCCTAAAGTTTGAAGTCTTGCAGAAAGTGGGTGACGCTGTTGGCAACATTCAAACATATCAGCTCTAAAAATGCGGACTATGGCGCAGCGGAAGCCTATCTCACATTTGAGCATGACGAGTTTACCATGAAGCCCACCCTTGATGAAAACGGGCGGCTGATACCGAGGGAGGATTACCGCATTTCTTCCCTCAACTGTGGGGGCGAGGATTTCGCTGTTGCCTGTATGCGGGCTAATCTCCGCTATGAGAAAAACCAAAAACGGGAAGATGTGAAAAGCCACCACTATATCATCAGCTTTGACCCACGGGACGGGACAGACAACGGCTTGACCGTAGACCGGGCGCAGGAGCTGGGCGAGCAGTTCTGTAAAGAGCATTTCCCCGGACACCAAGCCTTAGTCTGCACCCACCCGGACGGGCATAACCACAGCGGCAATATCCATGTGCATATCGTCATCAACTCCCTGCGGATTTATGAAGTCCCGCTTCTGCCCTACATGGACAGACCAGCCGACACACGGGAGGGCTGCAAGCACCGCTGCACCAACGCCGCTATGGAATATTTCAAGAGTGAAGTCATGGAGATGTGCCACCGGGAGGGGCTTTACCAAATCGACCTCCTAAGCGGCAGCAAGGAACGGATAACCGAACGGGAATACTGGGCGGCAAAGAAAGGACAGCTTGCCCTTGATAAAGAGAACGCTGTCAGAGAAGCCGCAGGACAGCCGACCAAGCCCACCAAGTTTGAAACGGACAAGGCGAAGCTGCGCCGGACGATACGGCAGGCACTTTCCCAAGCTGGCAGCTTTGACGAGTTTTCTTCCCTTTTGCTGCGGGAGGGTGTGACCGTCAAGGAGAGCCGGGGGCGGCTTTCCTACCTCACACCGGACAGGACAAAGCCTATCACAGCCCGGAAGCTGGGGGACGATTTTGACAAGGCTGCTGTCCTTGCCCTGCTCACGCAGAACGCCCACAGAGCCGCCGAACAGACCAAAGCCATACCCGAATATCCTGCCGCAGTTAAAAAGCCGTTACAAGGGGAAAAAACCACAAAAACCACCCCGGCAGACAACACCTTGCAGCGCATGGTTGACCGGGAAGCCAAGCGAGCCGAGGGCAAGGGCGTGGGCTATGACCGCTGGGCGTCAAAGCACAATCTAAAGCAAATGGCAGCTACCGTTACCGCCTACCAGCAGTACGGCTTTTCTTCCCCGGAGGAACTGGACGAAGCCTGTTCTGCCGCCTATGCCGCCATGCAGGAAAGCCTTACAGAGCTGAAGCAGGTGGAAAAGACACTGAACGGGAAAAAGGAGCTGCAACGGCAGGTGCTTGCCTATTCCAAGACCCGCCCTGTCCGGGACGGGCTGAAACAGCAGAAAAACGCCAAGGCAAAAGCAGCCTACCGACAGAAGCATGAAAGCGACTTTATCATAGCAGACGCAGCCGCCCGCTATTTCAGGGAGAACGGCATTTCCAAGCTGCCGAGCTATAAAGCCCTGCAAGCAGAGATTGAAAGCCTTATCAAAGAGAAAAACAGCGGCTACAACGATTACCGGGCAAAACGGGAGGAATACCGCCGCTTACAGACTGTCAAGGGCAATATCGACCAGATTTTACGCCGGGAACGCAAGCCTGTGAAAAGGCAGGAACAGGAGCGATAAAAACCGCCCCAAAATGTACCCGAACCCATACAGAACAAGGGGGCTGCCCCGCACCCTATCCGCAATACCAAAGGATTTTTTAACGGGCTTACAGGGCAGAAAAACCCCGAAAATGATACCGAGATGATACAGAATTACCGCCGATACCGCCACACCAGCGGAAACGGCAGAAAGGAGCGCACCCATGCCAAGAATGAGCAAGAAACGGCGGCTGGAATGGTCTTTTTTCCTGCGGCAAGTAAAAGTCGGGAATACCACCTGCGACCGTATCACATACAACGACCTCTGCCGGGGCTGTACCCATAGCTGCAAGCAGAGCTTCCGGGCGGTTATCATACTCTGCCCCCACTACTACTCCAAACGCCGGAAAAAGGAGGACAGGGACAATGGCAGATAACCGCAAGTATTACTACCTCAAGCTGAAAGAGAACTTTTTTGACAGCGACTCCATTGTGCTGCTGGAAGATATGAAAGACGGGATTTTATACTCCAATATCCTCTTGAAGCTGTACTTAAAATCGCTGAAAAACGGCGGGAAATTGCAGCTTGACGAGCATATCCCCTACACAGCGCAGATGATAGCGACACTGACCCGCCACCAGATAGGGACGGTTGAGAGGGCTTTAGAGATTTTCCGGCAGTTGGGGCTTGTGGAGCAGCTTGACAGCGGGGCTTTTTATATGACCGATATTGAGCTGATGATAGGACAGTCCTCTACCGAAGCCGAGCGGAAACGGGCTGCAAGACTGGAAAACAAGGCACTTTTACCGCCCCGGACAAAAGGCGGACATTTGTCCGACATTCGTCCACCAGAGATAGAGATAGAGTTAGAGAAAGAGATAGAGATAGAAAAAGAGAGAGAGGGAGAAACGGGACACCCCGCCCCCGCCGCTTATGGCAGATACAACAATGTGATACTGACCGATACAGAACTTTCCGGGCTAAAAACAGAGTTGCCCGACAAGTGGGAGTATTATATTGACCGGCTTTCCTGCCATATCGCTTCCACCGGGAAACAGTACCACAGCCATGCAGCCACCATTTACAAGTGGGCGCAGGAGGACGCTGCCAAAGGCAAGGCTGCCCCGAAACAGGGCATACCCGATTATTCATGCAAGGAGGGCGAGAGCTTATGAAAAACGGAATTGAAGCTATGATTACGGACATTACAGCCACTACCGCCGAAGCGGAGGACTACACAGGCGAGGACGGGCTTTTATACTGCGGTAAGTGCCATACGCCCAAAGAAGCCTATTTTGCAGAGGGAAAGACTTGTTTCGGGCGTGACCGCCACCCGGCAGAGTGCGACTGCCAGCGGGCAGCCCGTGAAAAGCAGCAAGCCGCCGAAAGCCGACAGAAGCACCTTGAAAAAGTGGAGGACTTGAAACGCCGGGGCTTTACCGACCCTGCTATGCGGAACTGGACATTTGAGCATGACAACGGCAGAAACCCGCAGACCGAAACCGCCCGCTTTTATGTGGAGAGCTGGGAAACCATGCAGGCTGAAAATATCGGCTACCTGTTTTGGGGCGGCGTGGGGACGGGAAAAAGCTACCTTGCCGCCTGTATCGCCAACGCCCTTATGGAAAAAGAGGTTGCCGTCTGCATGACAAACTTTGCAACGATACTGGGTGACCTTGCCGCCAGCTTTGAGGGCAGGAACGAATATATTTCCCGCCTTTGCAGCTACCCTCTGCTGATACTTGATGATTTCGGTATGGAGCGAGGAACAGAATACGGGCTGGAACAGGTTTACAGCGTGATTGACAGCCGTTACCGAAGCGGCAAGCCGCTGATCGCCACGACCAACCTCACGCTGGAGGAATTGCAGCACCCGCAGGACACGCCCCACGCCCGTATCTATGACAGGCTGACTTCCATGTGCGCCCCCGTCCGCTTCACGGGCAGCAACTTCCGAAAGGAAACCGCACAGGAAAAGCTGGAACGCTTAAAGCAACTGATGAAGCAGCGAAAGGAGAGCCTATGACAGAAACGAAACAGACAAGCACCACCAAAACAGACCGCCGCCCGGACTGTGTGACGGAAATCCGCATGGGCAACTCCGTCCTTACCGTTTCCGGCTTCTTCAAGCAGGGCGCAACCGACACCGCAGCCGACAAGATGATGAAAGTGCTGGAAGCGGAAGCTGCTACACAAAAAACGGCGATTTGACCGACCATAAAGAAGCAGATTTGACGCTTTTGCCGCTATACAGACAGCCGCCCCATGTGGTACAATCAAGGTACGGAATAGTGGGGCTGGCTGTCGGAAACGGAGGATTTTATGTTAAGACAGACCAACCAACAACCAATTACCGCCCTTTACCCAAGACTATCCCATGAGGACGAGCTGCAAGGCGAAAGCAATTCCATTTCCAATCAGAAGCGTATCCTTGAAACCTATGCAAAGCAGAACGGCTTTTCCAATCTGCGCTGGTACACGGACGACGGTTATTCTGGTGCGAACTTTCAAAGACCCGGTTTTCAAGCCATGCTTGCGGACATTGAAGCCGGAAAAGTCGGGACAGTTATCGTAAAGGATATGTCGAGGTTAGGGCGAAACTACCTGCAAGTGGGAATGTACACGGAAATGATTTTCCCACAGAAAGGTGTCCGCTTCATCGCTATCAATGACGGAGTGGACAGCGCACAGGGCGACAATGACTTTGCCCCGCTGCGGAATATCTTTAACGAATGGCTGGTGAGAGATACGAGCAAGAAAATCAAAGCAGTAAAACGCTCAAAAGGCATGAATGGCAAGCCCATCACAAGCAAGCCTGTGTATGGCTACCTCATGGACGAGGATGAAAATTTCATTATTGACGAGGAAGCTGCACCCGTAGTCAAGCAGATATACAACCTCTGTCTTGCCGGGAATGGTCCGACCAAGATAGCCCGTATGCTCACAGAGCAGCAAATCCCCACGCCGGGAACGCTTGAATACCGCAGGACGGGCAGCACCCGCCGCTACCACCCCGGCTATGAGTGCAAGTGGGCGACCAATACCGTAGTGCATATCCTTGAAAACCGGGAATACACAGGCTGTCTGGTAAATTTCAAGACAGAAAAACTTTCTTACAAAGTCAAGCACAGTGTAGAAAATCCCCCGGAAAAGCAAGTGATTTTCGAGAACCACCACGAGCCTATCATAGACACCCAAACATGGGAACGGGTGCAGGAGCTTCGCAAACAGCGCAAACGCCCAAACCGCTATGATGAAGTGGGTTTGTTCTCCGGCATACTGTTCTGTGCGGACTGCGGCAGCGTGATGTATCAGCAGCGATACCAGACGGACAAGCGCAAGCAGGACTGTTATATCTGCGGCAACTACAAGAAACGCACCCATGACTGTACGGCGCACTTTATCCGCACCGACCTCTTGACCGCTGGTGTACTCTCCAATCTGCGGAAAGTGACCAGCTATGCGGCAAAGCATGAAGCCCGGTTTATGAAACTCTTGATTGAGCAGAACGAGGACGGGGGCAAACGCAGGAACGCCGCCAAGAAAAAGGAACTGGAAGCCTCCGAGAAACGCATAGCCGAGTTATCCGCTATCTTCAAGCGGCTGTATGAGGACAGCGTGACCGGGCGCATATCAGACGAGCGTTTCACAGAGCTGTCGGCAGACTATGAAGCAGAGCAACGGGAGCTGAAAGAAAGAGCCGCTGCTATTCAAGCGGAGCTTTCCAAAGCACAGGAAGCCACCGTGAACGCAGAAAAGTTTATGAATGTTGTCCGGCGGCATACCAGCTTTGAAGAACTTACCCCTACTCTGCTGCGGGAGTTTGTAGAGAAAATCGTTGTGCATGAGTGCAGCTATGACGAGAACAAGACCCGCAGACAGGACATTGAGATTTATTATTCTTTTGTTGGCAAGGTGGACTTGCCCGAATAACCGCCCGACCTATCCGACACAATGCGCAAGTGCCGGATAGGAACGGCAAAATTTTTTACACTTCTATTACTTCTTTATCGCACATCAGTAAAGAGCCAGGGCATGAAGCAGCTCATGGCGGGCGGCGGCGTCGCTTTGATCGGCGGCACCCTTGTTCCCCTGCTTTCTCAACTTTTTG
>NZ_QTWP01000003.1:0-193774 GCF_003461185.1 Roseburia sp. AF20-18LB | reverse complement strand
GCCCTCTCGGAAACGGGAGGGCGCGGGAAAGGAGGGATTAACTTTTGATATGGCAGATGATTGAAGATTGGTTTCGCGGCATTTTGACAGACGGGATTTTATCGAACCTTTCCGGCTTGTTTGACAGCGTAAATACAGAGGTTGGAGAAATCGCAACACAAGTCGGCACGACCCCCGCCGGGTGGAACGCGGGCATATTCAACATGATACGCAGCCTTTCGGAAAACGTCATTGTACCGATTGCGGGCGTTATCATTACCTTTGTCATGTGTTATGAACTAATCCAGCTTGTAATTGAAAAAAACAATCTGCACGATCTCGACACTTGGATTTTCTTCAAATGGATTTTTAAGACCTTTGTTGCGGTGCTGCTGGTAACAAACACTTGGAACATCGTCATGGGAGTTTTCGACGTTACGCAGAGCGTCGTCAATCAGAGCGCGGGGGTTATCATATCCGATACAAGCATAGACGTTACCACCGTCATTACCGACATTGAAGCAAAACTCGACGCTATGAGCGTGGGCGGTCTTTTGGGGTTATGGTTTCAATCCCTCTTTGTAGGGCTTACCATGAAAGCCCTGTCAATCTGCATTATGCTTGTGGTGTATGGGCGCATGATTGAAATATATCTTGTAACGAGCGTTGCCCCTATCCCGATGGCAACAATGGTAAATCACGAATGGGGCAGCATGGGACAGAATTACTTAAAATCTTTGCTTGCGCTTGGTTTTCAGGCGTTTCTGATCTTGGTGTGTGTCGGCATTTATGCGGTGTTGATACAAACAATCGCAGCGACCGACGACATTTCCGGCGCGATCTGGGCTTGCATGGGCTATACCGTCCTCTTGTGCTTTACGCTTTTCAAAACGGGAAGCCTTGCAAAGAGCGTCTTTTCGGCACATTAAGGGGGTGAGTTATGATTTGAAAATCGGTTTAATCGACGTTGACAGCCATAATTTCCCCAACCTCTGCTTGATGAAGCTATCCGCGTATCATAAAGCAAAGGGGCATACGGTGGAATGGTGGAACGCAAAGGGGCGGTACGACCTTGTATATAAAAGCCGCGTCTTTACGGACACCTATTCCAAAGACACGATAACCGTTACCAACGCGGAACAAGTTATTTTCGGCGGTACGGGCTACGACACGAAAAACCGCTTGCCGCCGGAAGTGGAACACAGTTACCCGGATTATTCTATCTACCCGCAGTTTTTCGGGATTGCCTACGGCTTTTTAAGCCGGGGTTGTCCGAGAAATTGCGGGTTTTGCATTGTCAGCAGTAAAGAGGGACGCAAAAGTGTTAAGGTTGCGGATTTGTCCGAGTTTTGGAAATGGCAGCCGGAAATAAAAATCATGGACGCTAATCTGCTTGCCTGTCCCGACCATGAAAATCTCATTGAGCAGCTTATACGAAGCCGCGCATGGGTGGATTTTTCGCAAGGGCTGGATATTCGCCTTGTGAACAGGGATAATGTCAGCCTGTTAAATCGGGTACGGATAAAAGCGGTACATTTTGCATGGGATAATCCCGACGAGGACTTAACCGGGTATTTCCAACGTTTTTTGGATTTGACCGCCATTAAGAGCAGCCGCCAGCGGCGCGTGTATGTTCTTACCAACTACGGCAGCACTCACGAACAGGATTTATACCGCGTGAACACCTTGCGGGCTATGGGCTTTGACCCGTATGTGATGATTTACGAGCGTCCAACCGCCCCGCCTGTTACCCGCCATTTGCAACGGTGGGTAAATAACAAACGGCTTTTCTATGCTGTCCCCCGTTTTGAAGATTACATTCCGGGCAGAAAGGAGGTTTGAAATGGCGTATGTAACCGTCCCAAAGGACTTAACAAAAATCAAAAGCAAGGTAATGTTCAACCTTACGAAACGACAGCTAATTTGTTTCAGCGCGGCGGTAGCAATCGGACTGCCGCTGTTCTTTTTGGTAAAAGACAGCGTTGGAACAACCACAGCGGCATTGTGCATGGTGCTTGCCATGCTGCCTATGTTTTTGCTTGCCATGTACGAGAAAAACGGGCAACCGCTGGAAGTGATTATTCGGCAATTTGTGGAAGTGAAGTTTCTTCGCCCCAAAGAGCGACCTTATCAGACCAACAATTTTTATGCCGCCCTTGCGCGGCAAGAGCAATTAGATAAGGAGGTACGGGCGATTGTCAAAGGAAAAGAAAAACACCCAAAACGAAAAGCGTAAACTTTCCCGACAGGAAAGAAAACAGATAGATACCCTTATCCGACAGGCAAAGGGCGACGGGAAGCCCCATACGGCGCAGGACAGCATACCGTTTGAGCGAATGTATAAGGACGGGATTTGCCGCCTTGCAAACGGGCGGTATTCCAAGTGCATTGAGTTTGAGGATATAAATTATCAGCTTGCGCAGCCGGACGACAAAACCGCCATTTTTGAAGCCCTTTGCGATATGTATAACTCGTTCGACGCTTCTATCAGCGTGCAGCTTTCCCTAATCAGCCGCCATGCGAACAAGGACGATTTTAAGAACAGTATCACGATTGCACCGCAGAATGACGACTTCGACAGTATCAGAGCAGAATACACCGAAATGCTTAGGACGCAGCTTGAACGCGGAAACAACGGGCTTATCAAAACCAAGTTTCTCACCTTTACCGTTGAAGCAAAGGACATTAGATCGGCGCGGGCGCGTCTTGCCCGCATTGAAACGGACACCCTCAACCATTTTAAGGTGATCGGCGCGGCGGCGCGGGTGTTGGACGGGAAACAGCGTCTTGAAGTGCTGCATGGGATTTTTCACCCGGACGGGGAACGCTTTAACTTTGCGTGGGAATGGCTACCCGCAAGCGGGCTTTCCGTCAAGGACTTTATCGCCCCGTCCTCTTTCCGATTTGGCGACGGGCGAATGTTTCAAATGGGCGGCAAATTTGGTGCGGTTTCCTTTTTGCAGATCGTCGCGCCGGAACTCTCCGACCGTATGCTTGCCGACTTCATGGACGCAGAAAACGGAATTATCGTCAATCTGCACATTCAGAGTATTGACCACAACGAAGCAATCAAGACGATTAAGCGCAAGATCACCGACCTTGACCGCATGAAGATTGAGGAGCAAAAGAAAGCAATCCGCAGCGGGTACGACATGGATATTATTCCGTCCGACCTTGCCACCTACGGCGGGGAAGCCAAAAACCTACTCCGCGATTTGCAGAGCCGCAACGAAAGAATGTTTCTGCTCACGCTGCTTGTCTTAAACTTTGCGGATACCAAGCAGAAATTGGATAACGAAGTATTTGGGGCGGCGGCAATCGCACAGAAATATAACTGCATTTTGACCCGCCTTGACTACCGGCAGGAACAGGGGCTTATGTCCTCTATCCCGTTGGGGGAAAACCTTATCCATATCCAGCGTGGCTTGACGACCAGCAGCACCGCCGTTTTCGTTCCCTTTACGGTGCAAGAGCTGTTCCAAAGCGGCGAAGCATTGTATTACGGCTTAAATGCCCTTTCCAACAACATGATTTTGTGCGACCGAAAGAAGCTGAAAAATCCTAACGGCTTGATACTCGGCACACCGGGCAGCGGCAAAAGTTTTTCTGCAAAACGCGAAATCACAAACGCTTTTCTTATCACGTCCGACGACATAATCATTTGCGACCCCGAAGCCGAATATTACCCCCTTGTCGGACGTTTGAAAGGACAGGTTATCAAGGTTTCGCAGAACAGCACGCAGTACATTAACCCTATGGATATTAACCTCAATTACAGCGAGGGCGACACGCCCATAGCCTTAAAGAGCGATTTTATCCTTTCCTTTTGTGAGTTGATTATGGGAGGTAAAAACGGGCTGGAAGCTGTCGAAAAGACCTTGATTGACCGCGCCGTTATCAGCGTGTACCGCAACTACCTTGCCGACCCGAAGCCGGAGAATATGCCGATTTTGGGCGACCTCTACGACGAGATCAAGAAGCAGCCGGAAAAGGAAGCGCAGCGTATCGCGGCGGCATTGGAACTCTATGTAAACGGCAGCTTGAACATTTTTAACCACAGGACAAACGTTGACATTCATAACCGCCTTGTCTGCTTTGATATTAAGGAACTCGGTACGCAGCTTAAAAAAGTCGGTATGCTTATCGTCCAAGACCAAGTATGGAACAGAGTAACGGTAAACCGCAGCGAGGGCAAGGCGACGCGGTATTACATCGACGAGTTTCATTTGCTCTTGAAAGAGGAACAGACCGCAGCATACAGCGTCGAGATTTGGAAGCGTTTTAGGAAGTGGGGCGGTATTCCGACAGGTATCACACAGAACGTCAAAGACCTTTTGACGAGCAGAGAAGTTTCAAATGTTTTTGAAAACAGCGATTTTGTCTATATGCTCAACCAAGCCCAGGGCGACCGGGAAATCCTTGCCAAGCAGCTTAACATTTCACAGCAGCAAATGACCTATGTAACCCATTCCGAAGCGGGCGAGGGACTTATCTTCTATGGCAACGTGATTTTGCCCTTTATTGACCGTTTCCCGAAAGATACGGAACTCTACTGCGTGATGACGACCAAGCCCGGCGAGGTGTCAGCATGAGGATAGAAACGGATAAAATCTATTGCGGCGACAGCTTGCAGGTGCTTCAAACCTTGCCGGACAACTGTTTGGATTGTTGCGTAACGTCCCCGCCCTACTACGCTTTGCGCGATTACGGCACAGACGGGCAGATTGGGCGGGAAGCAACGCCGGAGGAATATGTTTCCCGCATTACGGCGGTTTTCCGCGAGGTAAAGCGGGTGCTTACGCCGGAGGGTACTTGTTGGCTGAATATCGCGGACACTTATTGCGGTACAGGCAGCAAAGCCGACCACCAAGACCCGAAATATCCCAAAGGCAGAAACGGGCAGCAAGTGGCGGTAAACCACCGCGCCCCCGGCTGCAAGCCGAAAGACCTAATCGGTATTCCGTGGCTTGTAGCCCTTGCCTTACGGGGCGACGGTTGGTATTTGCGCAGTTCTATCATTTGGCATAAGGGGAACGCCATGCCGGAAAGCACGCGGGACAGACCGACGCGCTGCTATGAATATGTGTTTCTGCTTACCAAGTCGAAGAAATATTACTACGATTGGCAAGCAGTAGCCGAGCCGATAGCCCCCACAACGGCGGTACGGCTGAAAAGCGGAGTTGGGAAAGGCAACAAATATGCCGCTACCGTTCCGGGGCAAAACCAGCCGCAGAAAATCAACCGTCCCCGCAGGAAAGGCGCATACACCGACGAAATGATTTCCCCCGTCCGCAGCCGCCGCAACGTTTGGCAGATCAACACAGCTTCCTATCGCGGCGGGCATTTTGCAGCGTTCCCGCCCAAACTTGCGGAAACGTGCATTTTGGCGGGCTGTCCTGTCGGCGGGATTGTGCTTGACCCGTTTTTAGGCAGCGGCACGACCGCAGCGGCGGCAAAAAGCCTTTCCCGCCGCTATATCGGTATAGAGATCAACCCCGAATACTGCACCCTTGCAAAACAGCGTATTGGAGGTGATGAACATTGAGCAAGGAATTAAAAGCCCCCGACAAGGTAACACAGAAAATGACCCGCAACGGGGCGGTTGCGGAAAACCTTACGACGGGCGAAACAACGAGTATCAGCGAAAGACCGCCGGAGGAAAACTATTCAGCCCCCGCAGCGGGAGCAGCGGAAAAAGCGACCCAACGTATCGGCACAGAGGTTAGCCGCCATTTAGAAAAGGGCGCGGAGAAAAAGACCCTTGACGCAGCGCAGCTTAAAACCCATACGTCCCGCTTGCAGTTTTCCGAAGCGGAACGGGCAACGCCGGAACTGCAAAAGGCAATCAAAAAATCCGATACGGCGGCTGACCGCTTAGACAAAGCGCGGGCAGCTATCCCCAAAAAGACGAAAATCACAAAAGAGCGCGTTTTTGACGAAGCCAAAGGCAAAGCAAAGACGCGCCTTGCTTTTGAAAAGACGGATAAGCCCCCAAATGGCAAGTTGCGTCATAACCCGTTATCCCGTCCGGCGCAGGAGTTGGACGCCGCCGTACATGGAAAAATCTATGAGGTGGAGAAAGAAAACGTCGGTGTGGAAAGCGGACACAGGATAGAACTTGTGGGCGAGAAAACGGGCGGCATGACGACGCGGGCGGTAAAACGCGGCATACGCAGCCATAAGCTGAAACCCTACCGGGCAGCGGCAGCAGCCGAGAAAAAGGCAGCAAAGGCAAACGCCGATTTTCTCTATCAAAAGGCGCTGCATGATAACCCCGCCCTTGCGCACTCCAACCCGATTTCCCGGTTTTGGCAAAAGCAGCGCATTAAAAAGCAGTATGCAAAGGCGTTGAAAACGGGCGGCAAGGTGAAAAAGACCGCCGAAGCCACCGCAAAGGCGGCGAAAAAAACCGCGCAGGAAACCAAACGGGCGACGTTCTTTGTCGTCCGGCATTGGAAAGGCTGTTTGATTGTGGGCGGGATTGCCTTTATCGTGCTTCTGTTTTTCGGCGGCTTGTCCTCTTGTTCCCTGTTTGGCGGCAACAGCGGCAGCGGCTTGATTGCGTCGTCCTATCTCTCCGAGGACGCGGATATTACAGGTGCAGAAAGCGCGTATGCCGCTATGGAAGCCGAGTTACAGGATATGCTGGATAACATCGAAAGCGAATACCCCGGCTATGACGAATACCGGGTAACGGCTGACGAGATCGAGCATGACCCGTATGTGCTAATCTCTATCCTCTCCGCTTGGCATGAGGGCGTGTTTACTCTCGATCAAGCGCAAAGCACCCTTGAAATGCTCTTTGATAAACAGTATATCTTGACGGTTACGGAAGAAGTCGAGGTACGCTACCGCACCGAAACGAGGACGGACAGCGAGGGCAACGAATACGACGTTGAAGTACCCTATAACTATTACATTCTCAATGTGGATTTGGAAAACTTCAACCTCTCCCATGTTCCCGTTTACATTATGGGCGAGGAACAGCTATCCATGTACGCTATGTATATGTCGTCGCTTGGGAACAGACCCGATCTTTTCCCACAATCCGGCTATATCTCAAAATACTATGAAAACCCGCCAGCGGATTATGAAATCCCGCCCGCCTATCTGGAAGATGAACAGTTTGCGCGGCTCATTGAGGAAGCGGAAAAGTATGTCGGTTTTCCTTATGTGTGGGGCGGCAGTAGCCCGGAAACCTCTTTTGATTGCAGCGGTTTTGTTAGCTATGTGCTGACGAACAGCGGCTTATACAATACGGGCAGACTTGGGGCGCAAGGGCTTTACAACATTTCAACCCGCGTTTCCAACCCGCAGCCGGGGGATTTGGTTTTCTTTACGGGTACATACGACACGCCGGGGGTATCTCATGTGGGTATCTACGTTGGCGAGGACGGGGACGGAAGCCCCGTCATGCTGCATTGTGGCGACCCGATACAATACACAAAACTTGATACAAGCTATTGGCAATCCCATTTTTACGCCTATGGGCGGCTACATTACAACTGACTTTGAAAGGAGTTTATTTCTATGGCAAACACGAAACTTGACCGTATCGAAAGGGATATTGAGAAAACGAGGGCGAAAATCCTTGAATACCAAAAAAGGCTGAAAGACCTTGAAGCGCAGAAAATCGAGGAAGAAAACGCGCAGATCGTTCAAATGGTGAAAGCGGTACATCTTGACGGGGCGCAGCTTGCCGCGTTCCTCTCCGCTTACGCCAGCGGCGAAATTGCCTTGCCGCAGCCGGACGCAGACTATACCGACGAACAGGAGGAAACCGAAGATGAAGCATAAAAAACTGTTCCGCAGCGTTACCGCTTTGCTTGCCGCCCTTGTACTCATGGGCGGCTTTTCTGTTACCGCTTTTGCGGGCGGCGGTGATGTGAGCGACGAGCCGCCTACCCCCGTAACCGAAACCGAGCCGGAAGAAACGACGGGCGGCTATGAGCCGCAGCCCTTAACGCCGGAGGGCAACATGAGCCTTGTGGACGACATAACGGGCGAAGCGTCCGGCGATAAACAGTTTATTACCGTCGTGACGAAAAACGGAAACTATTTTTACATCATCATTGACCGCGCCGAGGACGGAGAAAACACCGTCCATTTCCTCAATCAAGTTGATGAAAAAGACCTTTTGCAGCTTATGGAGGACGAACAGACCGAAACCCCCGCTTGTAGCTGTACTGAAAAATGCGCCCCCGGAAGCGTCAACACCGATTGCCCCGTTTGCAGCGTCAACATGAGCGAGTGCGCGGGCAAGGAAGCCGAGCCGGAGCCGGAAGAAACCGAGCAGCCGGAGCCGGAGGAAGATAAAGGCGGCGGCATGGGCGGTGCTATTCTGCTTGTCGTGCTGCTTGTTGCCGCAGCGGGCGGCGGCGCGTTCTACTACTTTAAGATTTTGAAGTCCAAAAAGGACGCGGCGAAAGGCAGCAACAACCTTGACGACCTTGATTTTGACGAGGACGACGAGGAAACGGAAGAAGTCGAAACCGAACAGACCGAGCAGGAGGACGAAAATCTATGAAATTGGTAATTGCAGAAAAACCGAGCGTCGGGGCGGCGATTGCCGCCGTTATTGGCGCAAATGAAAAGTGCAGCGGATATTATGAGGGCGGCGGCTACCTTGTGTCGTGGTGTGTCGGGCATTTGATTAGCCTTGCAGACGCGGCGACCTACAACGAGCAGTACCGTAAATGGAAGTACGACGATCTCCCCATTGTCCCGCAGGAGTGGCGGTTTATCGTTGCCAGCGGCAAGGAGCAGCAGTTTTCTATTCTCAAAGACCTTATGCACCGCAGCGACGTTACCGAGATTGTCAATGCGTGCGACAGCGGGCGCGAGGGAGAACTCATTTTCCGTTTTGCCTATGACCAGGCGAATTGCAAAAAGCCCTTTTCCCGCCTTTGGATTAGCAGCATGGAAGAAAGCGCAATCCGCGAGGGCTTTTCAAACCTCAAAGACGGGCGCGGTTATGACAACCTGTATCAATCCGCGCTTTGCAGAGCAAAGGCCGATTGGCTCATTGGCATTAACGCGACCCGCCTTTTCTCTATCCTCTACCATAAAACATTGAATGTCGGCAGAGTGCAAACGCCCACCCTTGCAATGCTGGTAAACCGCGACTATGCAATCAGCAGCTTTAAGAAAGAGAAATATCATGTCGTCCGGCTGGACGTTGGCGGCGTTGCCGCCCTTTCCGAAAGGCAGGACGACGAAGCGGCGGCGCGGCAGATGAAAGCGGCTTGCGAGAAATCGCAGGCCGTTTGCACTTCTCTTAAAAAAGAGAAAAAGACCGCAGCCCCGCCGAAACTGTTTGACCTTACTTCTTTGCAGCGGGAAGCAAACCGCCTATTTGGATTTACGGCGAAACAGACCCTTGACTATGCGCAAGCCCTCTATGAAAAACGGCTTTTGACCTATCCCCGCACCGACAGTAAATATATCACTTCCGATATGGAGGGCAGCACAAAGGAACTCATTACCGGGCTTTGTTCGCTGCTTCCCTTTATGCGGGACGTGAAGCTGCAAGCAGACCTTACAAGGGTTTGCGACAACAGCAAAGTAACCGACCACCACGCTATTTTGCCGACAGCCGAGTTTTTGAAAACGGGCTTTTCTTCCCTTACCGACAGCGAAACAAAACTTATGACCCTTGTATGCGCGAAGCTGCTTTGCGCCGCAGCCGCGCCCTATGAATATGAAGCGGTTACGGCGGTTATCTCTTGCGGCGGTTATACCTTTACCGCAAAGGGAAAGACGACGCTTTGCGAGGGGTGGCGTGAGATTGAAAAGCTGTCCCGCGCCGCGTCCGAGGAACAGGACGAGGACGCAGAGCCGGAAACCGTTTTGCCGCCGCTTGCCGAGGGGCAGACCTTTGACAATCCGGCAGCGGAGATCTCCGAGTGTTACACGCAGCCCCCGAAAGCATATACCGAAGATACGCTTCTGTCCGCTATGGAGAACGCGGGCAAGGAAGAAACGCCGGAGGACGCAGAGCGCAAAGGGTTAGGCACTACCGCAACGCGGGCGGGTATCATTGAAAAACTCATTAGTGCGGGCTTTGCCGAGCGCAAGGGCAAAAAGCTAATCCCCACAAAGGACGGGTATAACCTTGCCGCTATCCTGCCCGAAGTCCTTACGTCCCCGCAGCTTACGGCAGAATGGGAAACCCGCCTTACCGGGATTGCCAAAGGCAGCGACAGCCCGGACGATTTCATGCGCAGCATTGAGGAAATGACAGCGGGGCTTGTCAAAACCTATTCCGCGATTTCCGAAGATAAAGCGAAGCTGTTTACCCCGCAGCGGGAAGCAATCGGCACTTGCCCCCGTTGCGGCGCGACGGTTTACGAGGGCAAGAAAAACTACTACTGTTCCGACAGGGCTTGCAGCTTTGTCATGTGGAAAAATGACTTGTTCTTTCAGCAGCGCAAAAAGACTTTCACAAAGGCGATTGCCGCCGCCCTTTTGAAAGACGGAAAGGTAAAAATCAAGGGTATGTACTCCACCAAAACGGGAAAGACCTTTGACGGGGTTGTGCTGCTTGCCGACACAGGCGGCAAGTATGTAAACTTCCGCGTCGAGCAGAACCGAAAATGATTAGGCTTGATGAAAAGCAGTATCGAGCCGTTAAGAAAATGACCCGCGCCGCGTGCGCCAACAACGATTGCGGGAACTGTCTGCTATTGGACGACGGGGAAACTTGCGTGTGTGTGCAGAGTATCAGCTATTCGCTGTTATGCCGTTATTTCCGCGAAGCGGTTTTACCCGCAGACAGGCAGCTTTGCGAACAGATCACCCGCAGCGGGGAAACCGATTTGAAGCGTTGCGCGGTATGCGGCAGCACGTTTGCGGCGGGCAGCAATCGGGCGAAATACTGTCCCGATTGTGCGGCAAAGATACGCCGCAGGCAGAAAGCGGAAAGCGAGAGAAACAGGCGTTTACGGATAAAAACAACTACATAGCAAGCACAGCAAACGAGTACCCGTTTGCGAGAAATGCCCGCGCTGCTCTTGGAACGGCGCGGGCATTTTGCTTGTTGGGATAGTCCCAAACCCTTATATGACCGAGAAAGGACGTGATGAAACAATATGCCGTACACCTCATACGACCATGACAAATTAGAAGCCGCCGAAACCATGCGGATAGAACGCCGGATATATTTTGAAGCAAAGGACGGAGATATTGCCCCTTATGCTTCCTTGCCGATTGCGCAGCTACTTTCCATGCGCAGCGAAAGCGCGGCGGCAGAACAGGCGATTTTTGACAGCTTAAAGGAGCAAGCCGCCGCATGGGAAGAACAGGCGGGGAAAACGCTTTTGCTGGATAAAGCACTTGAATATGTGAGAACGCCGCACGTCCAGCACACCGCTAATGAGTGGCAGAAAAATGAATATGACCGATATACCCGCAGCAACCGGGTATATCAGATGAATTACTACATTTACGAGAATACCCGCTATGACAAAGAAGCGCAGAAATCTATCCCGTATTCATGGACGCTTACATGGAGCGTGCGCACCAACAGCCCAAGCAGAACCCAAGCGAAGATTGCCGGACAAGATAGAAAGGTTTTCACCGATAAGGCGGCTATGGAAAAGTATCTGAATGGGCGTATCAAAGCGTATGACCGCTTGTTTACGGAAATCTCCCCGCCTATCCCGCAGGAGTACGCCGACTATTTCAAAGTAAACGGTATGCTCATGCCGGACTACACCATAGAGGGCGAAGAACCCCCGCAGCAGCAACAGGCGGCAGCTATCCCCGAAAATACCGGGCAGGAAAAGGAGCGTGAACACATGAGCGAACAGTTTTCTATTATGATAGGCAACCGCAGCCGCTTTGAAGCGGGCGACCCAAGCGGCTATTGGCTGGATATGCCTGCCACAAAGGAGCAGTTACACGAAGCTATGCGGAACGTAGGCATTACCGCAGACAACCCGCAGGATTTTTCCATTCGCGGCTATTCCGACGACCCGGAGAAACATATTGCTTTGCCTTATGAAATGGTATGCGCCGCCGACGTGGACGAACTCAATTTTCTTGCGGCGCAGCTCGAACAGCTTGACCCCGCCGAGGTTGGCAAGCTGAACGCAGCTTTGCAGCAGAAAAACGGGCTTGCAAATATTGGACAGGTAATTGACTTCACCTACAACGTGGATTTTTACGTCCATATCCCCGAAGTACATAACTACCACGATTTGGGCGACTATTACTTAAATCAATCCGGCATGGTACAAATGCCCGAAGAATGGAAAGGCGGCATTGACCTTTCTACTTTTGGCAGGAACGCTGCCGCGCAGGAAAAAGGCGCGTTTACCGAGTACGGCTATATCGTGGAAAGCGGCGACGAGTGGGAGCGTCAGTTTGAGGGGCGCGAAGTGCCGGAAGAATACCGCATTATGAGTTACCCGCAGCCGGAGCGCGGCGAACAGGACAAAGCCTATATGGACGCAGCCGAAACGCAGCAAGCAGACGCACAGGCCGCAGAGCCGCAGCAGCCCCGCCCCGTCGTCCCCATTATCCTTACTTCCGAAAAGCCCGCCGAAAAGGTAAAGGAGATCACCGCGCGTTTGGAACAGGGCGTACAGGCGATTTTTGACAGCGACCGCTACAAAGAGTTTCTAACCGCTATGTCAAAGTTCCATGATTATAGTTTGAATAACACTATCCTAATTGCTATGCAGGGCGGCAATTTGGTAATGGGCTTCCGTCAATGGGAAAAGGAGTTTGACCGCCATGTAAAGAAAGGCGAGAAAGGCATTAAAATCTTTGCCCCCGCGCCCTACAAGGTGAAAAAGCTGGTTGATAAAATCGACCCCGAAACGAGAAAGCCCATGCTTGACCGCGAGGGAAAAGTGGTAAAGGAAGAAAAGGAAATCACCGTCCCCGCCTTTAAGGTTATAACCGTCTTTGATATTTCGCAGACCGAGGGCAAGGAGTTTCCCGACCTTTCCGTTAAACCGCTGCTTGCCGATGTGGAGCAGTACGAGGATTTTTTCGCCGCCCTTGAAAAAGCGTCCCCCGTCCCGATTGCATTTGAGCAGATCACAAACGGCGCAAATGGGTATTTCAGTTTGACCGACAAGCGTATTGCAATCAAAGAGGGCGTGAGTGAATTACAGGCGGTAAAGACCGCCATTCACGAAATCGCCCATGCGAAGCTGCACGACGTAGACTTAAACGCCCCGCCGGAGCAGCAAAACCGCGTTGACCGCCATACCTGCGAGGTAGAAGCGGAAAGCGTCGCTTATACGGTTTGCCAGCATTTCGGCCTTGATACTTCCGATTACTCTTTCGGCTATGTGGCTGGTTGGAGCAGCGGCAAGGAAATGACCGAGTTAAAAGCGTCCCTTGAAACAATACAGACCACCGCAAAGGAACTCATTACCGAGATTGAGGGGCATTTTACCGAGTTGCAGCAGCAGCGGCAAGCCGAGCAGGAGCAGGGCGATACCTTTTCCATTTATCAGTTAAAGCGCGGGGACGAAACAAGGGACTTGCGCTTTGAGCCTTATGACCGTCTGCAAGCGGCTGGACTTACCATTGACCGGGTAAATTATGAACTCGTCTATACTGCACCGCTTACAAAGGATATGACGCTGGGCGACATTTGGGAAAGGTTTAATATCGACCACCCCGCCGACTTTAAGGGGCATAGCCTTTCCGTTTCCGACATTGTTGTGCTTCATCAGAACGACGAGGACACCGCCCACTATGTAGACAGTATCGGTTTTCAGCAAGTGCCGGAGTTTTTGCAGGAGCAGCAGACCCCCGTATTTGACAAGCTGCCGCCCGAACAGCAGCAAGCCTTGTCCGACACCGTACAAGACACTTTGCAAATGCTGGTTGACGCAGACAAGCGGATTTATGGCGACGTTACGGGCAAGACCCTTGAAGCAATCGCGGCGCAAGGATATTCCTACAAGGACGGGCAGCTTGAAAAGCAGCAGCCGGAAGCGACCCCCGACAGCCTTTTGACGGGTGAAACCGTTAGAACGCCGAGGGGCAATTTTCATATTACCGATATGAGCCGTGAACAGATCGAAGCGGCGGGATTTGGTTTTCACCATGCGTCGGAGGACGGGAAGTATCTCATTATGGGGAATGGCACACAGGCTTATGCCATAGCCGCCGAGCAGCCGCAGCGGGATAATCCCTTAAAGCACGTCGAGGACACCATAGAGCAGAACGACAACAATTTTGACGGGCTTATCAACAATACGCCGCAAACGCCCACCGTTGCAGATTTTGAGCAGCGGGCAAAGGCGGGGGAAGCGATTTCCGTTACCGACCTTGCAAAAGCGGTAAAAGCCGAGAAACGGGAACAGCCGCAGAAAAAACCGTCCATTTTGAAGAAGCTGGACGAATACAAGAAACAGGCGGCGCAGCAGCCGAAAGATAAACAGAAAGAGCATAAAAAGGATTTGGAGGTTTGATAGCATGAATACCCGCTTTACCATTGAGGAAGAAAACATTGTTGCGATCTACGCCGAGGACAGCCGGGAAACAACGCTTGAAAATATCCTTGCCGCCATGCCCTACATGGACGAGGATATGCGCCAGCTTGCCGCCGCAGCGGTGAACAAGCTGCAAGCCATGACGGACAGCGAGTTTTCCGAAAGGGAGTTTATCTTGACCGACGAGGAATAGCCCATAGAGAACAGGGGCGCGGTTGCCGATTTCCGGCACCGCGCCCCTGTTCTTTTTTTGTCCTTGCGTGGACAATTAGAAAGCCGTTTTTGCGGGTTTGAATATACTTTATCGTCTATGTCGTTTTCATGCGCTGGAAGCCGCAGAAACACAGGCGTTTTCAGCCCTTAACATTCCACTTGCCACCCCATGTTTTGCGCCTTATCGCTCCTGCTCCCGCGCCCTGCTTTGGGACGGGTAAAGAATACTATCGACGTTCTTTTTGACAACGCCGTATTCCTGCATTTGCTTCTTGGCTTGCCGATAATCTTCATACAATTTGGTTTTCCTGTCGTTTAAGCTTCTATACTCCTTGCGCAGCGCGGCGAGATCGGGCAGCTTCTTTATCTGCATTTCCTTTAATGCCCTTGCCGCAGCTTCAAACAGGATAATTTCGCTTTCATGCCCCCGCAGATACTTTTCCTTGTCCGGCGATTTTCGGTATTCATCGTAAATCGGTTTTAACTGTCGGTATGTGGTGGTGTGCTTGATAAGCAGCGACAAATCAGACATACGCTGTTCCACTTCCTTAACCGCCTTTGCCGCCGCGTCATGGGCGGTCATAATATCCGCAATTTTGCTTTCAAGGTCGCTATAATATTCAATCTTGTTTTC
Source organism: Roseburia sp. AF20-18LB (assembly GCF_003461185.1). Classification (NCBI taxonomy): domain Bacteria; kingdom Bacillati; phylum Bacillota; class Clostridia; order Lachnospirales; family Lachnospiraceae; genus Roseburia; species Roseburia sp. AF20-18LB. The sequence goes on along the minus strand of NZ_QTWP01000003.1, from coordinate 178,489 downwards.
GGTCAAGAAGTTCATGCTTTTCGCAGCCTGTTTCAGATTATGGATTTTCGCCCACCGTTCATAGCCCGCCGATTGTTGGGCTTTGATACTGTTTTCAAGATCGACGACAAGCCGGATTTTCTTATCTTCCCGCAGCGTTTTTGTTTTGGCAACATACACGCCCTTGATACGCTCCTTTATCGCTTCTTCCGTATAGGCCGCGCCGAGCGTCTTTGTGCGGGTAAACCGTTCCTGTCCGGCAGCGCGAAAGGAAATGTATTTGCCCTGTTTGATTTCATACCCCATTTCCTGCAAGCGGCGCAGCAGTTCGTCAAAATCTTTCACTTGGGGAATGAGAGTATCTATCGCCGTTTTCAGCTTTGCTTTGTAGCTTGTCCCTTGCTTTTCGGCGGTGTATTCTGCATAGCTTTTTCCCTTGTCCTGTCCCGGTACGACGACGGATAGCCCATGCTCTTTACATATCCTGTCGCTGGTGCGCCGGATAAAGTGATAGCTTTGCTTGTTGGAATGGTACTTTTTGTAGTCAACGAAGCTAACCGCGTTGAAAATCAAGTGATTATGCAGATGGTCTTTATCGACGTGAGTTGTCAAAACAAACTCATACTTGCCGCCTAATACCGCCCCGGCAAGTTCCATGCCGATTTTGTGCGCTTCTTCCGGTGTGGTTTCTCCCACCGCAAAGGATTGTATCAAGTGCCGCCCTAAATGTGTGCCGCGATCTCCGGCAGCTTCCCGCGTCCATGCAAACTCAATATCGGCGGTTTCCAGCCCGCAGCCGAAAGAGGACGCAAGCAGCTTCCCGTCTGTCTTTTCGGGATTTAAGATATAGTCTATCGCAGCCTTTAAGGTTGATTTAATAGGGTGCGTCTTTGTAACCGCCATATCTCGTCCACCGCCTTTTTAATGTCCTCTATATCCTGCCTGTAAACCGTCCCCGTCGCATTGGCGCGTTTTGCAATTTGGTTGATGTTCCGGCTCACCGCTTGCAGTTCCCGGATATATGCTTTTGTGTCGCTTCGGTCAACGACAAGAATATACCCGTCAATCGCCATTTTGCGGAAGTATGCCCCATACTGCTTTATGGGAAGCTGCTTCATCTTCTCGTCGATCAGCCGCTTTTCTTCTTCCGTAACGTAAAACTTCATTTGGATATTTCTCTTTCGGTTTTCCATTTCCGCGCCGCCTTTCGGTATAAGGGTTTGGGATTATCCCAACAAGCATTTTTCGCAAACGGGTACTCGTTTGCTGTGCTTGCTATCTACTCCATACCCCTACCGAAAGGCGGTATTTGTTGCGCATTCCCTTGATTTTGGACGCAAAAAAAGATTGCAGCCGCCATGCGCTGCAATCTCCCGATTTCTCATATTGTGAGGTTAATCCTCTGCTTTTTCGACTTCCGTTATCTCCCTTGCTGTTGCGGTTACAATCCGTATGCCTTTATCGCTCATACCGTCCAGCAGCGCGTCAAGCTGCCGCCGCCCGGTGGATTTCTCCGCATTGCTGTTCGGGAAGAAAAATTGATCTACCGAAATATGATACCGGGTTACAAGGTCATAGAATACCTGTAAACTCGGCTGTTGTCCCTTGTTCTCGATATTCGCAAGGTAGCGCGGGGAAATATATAACTCGTCGCTTACCTTTTTGCGGCTCTCGCCGTATTCATTTCTCGCGGCTTTTATAGCTGCCCCGAAAGCCTTAAAGTCGTACAATGGTACGGGTCTTTTTGCCATTTTCATTCACCCTGTTACATTTTACAGTTCACCTTTCTTTTTGGATATGTCCACACAATTCATATCATTAGGTTAAATACTTCCTGTTGTGTATTGACAGTAGACTGATTTTCTGATAAAATAAAATTTATGTAAAAGGAGGCGGCGTTTATGTTGCATAGCATGCGTATTAGATAAGCATTGAAAAAAAGGATTTTCCCATTTTCAACATGGGCTTTTTTGTCATGCTTATTTTGCGGATGCTATACAAAAAACTAACGACGTATAGATATAGTGCAAGCTATGCCTTAGTTTTGTTGTACTGCTCTGTGCATTATAAATGCAGGTCAATGCTCATGTTGAGGATTGACCTGCATTTTTTGTGTAAAAAGGACGAGTGAAATATAATGCTTAAAAAATATTGGATAAAATGTCCGATTTGTAACGGAAAGACGAGAGTTCAAGTATTTCATAATACTGTATTAAAAGATTTTCCTCTTTTCTGCCCTAAATGCAAATTGACGCATATCATTGATGTAGAAAAATTAGAGATTGTAATCAAAAATACAGAAAAACAAACTTTTATTATTTAGAAGAAAGGATATAAAAATGAAACGTTTACCTAAATATACGCCTGCGGAAGTACGGAATGATCCATACGGATTTACTTACAAAGAAATGTCGGAAGTTATTGGCGAGAATGAAGCAAAAGCCTTATATGAAGAATTATATAAGCAATTACCACGCAAAAAAAATCTATCAATGTTGGTAAAAAATATTTGCAAAAGCAGTGATACTGAAAAGTATGTTTACGAACTGAAAGACAACAAATACATTGAAACGGTTTTTATCAAGCGGCGAGATGGTGGAACTGTTTGCGTGAGCACACAAGTCGGTTGTCCTGTTGGTTGTATTTTTTGTGAGTCCGGGCGAAATGGCTTTGTTCGTAATCTAACATCGTCAGAAATCGTACAACAGATTATATTGTTGCGTCGAAAAGTAAACCGTATCGTTTTTATGGGTATGGGAGAGCCTTTATTCAATTATGACAACTTGATAAAAGCAATCCATATTCTCCGAGATAGATATGGGCTCAACTTTCCAACCGACGGCATTACCATATCAACAGTTGGTCCGGTCGATCAATTAAAAAAATTGCGCGAGGAACATCTTAAAATTCAGTTGACAATATCTTTACACGCAGCAACACAATCTGCAAGAAATCGTATTATTCCTCACATGCGCATATATGCTATTGAAGATGTTGTTAAGCAAGCCTTATCCTATTCTGAAAGGCATAATCGCAAAATTGTCTTTGCGTATTTGCTTTTACCGGGTATAAATGACCGGCCCTCAGATGTAAGACAACTTGCAAAATGGTTTCGGGGCAAAAAAGTTATGATTAACGTGTTACAATACAACCCAACAAGCAATTCAAGAATTAAAGCACCACAGAAACGGGAAATAGTTGCATTCAAACATCAATTAGAGCAAGCAGGACTTGAAGTTACTATGAGAGTTTCTCATGGCAGAGAGATTAACGCGGCTTGTGGACAGTTAGCTAACACATATAATAAATTCAAAAAAAAATGATTAAAAGTGCCAGACGCATAGACGCAGAGCCGATAACGCATTAGGTCAAAAAACCTATGTGTTATCGGCTTTTTTATTTAATATTGCGCAAAAGCCGCTGTTCCCTATTATAGAATGGATTGCGGGTAGTGTATTAAAGTCGCCCTTTTTTAAGGATACGGCGGTATCGGGGAGGTATCGCCGTGTCCATTTTTATTTACTGTAACCCGCCTAATGCTTTGCGGTCAAAAAAAGCTATGCTCCGCAAGCGGGATATTCCGGCTATGAATGTGAACTGTCAATACATTTAGCTACTGCTTACATTTCCTTTGCGCCCGTCCGCGTCTTGCGGACGGGCGCATTTTGCTTTTTTCAACTTTTTTCTGAAAAGCGCACTCAAGAGCCATCTCCCGAACGGGTACGGAGCGAAAGGGGCAGAGAGGACAAGCCCTTAACTCCCGTCCTCTACTCCACGCGGGAAGGAGGTGAACTCTATGGAGCTATCTTCTTCCGACAAGGAAAGAATACAACATCAGTACGACGCATTAGCAAAGAAAACTTTGGTCGGCGAAGCGAAAAGCCACCGCCGCACTCTTGCGAAACGCGCAGCACGCGAAGTTACTTTTTCGGATTTGAGCGAAAGCGAACTCGCGCAGCTTTTCACAACGGACGAATACGAAAGCGATTATTTCCGTTTTCAAGTGTCCGGCTTTGATGTACTCGTCAAAAATGAACTGCTTGCCGAAGCCCTTAACGCTTTGCCCGAAAGGAAACGCGACATTATCCTTTTGTCCTACTTCTTGGATATGAGCGACGCGGAAATTGGCGAACTGCTGAATGTTGTACGCACGACGGTTTTCCGGCACAGGAAATCCGCGCTTGCGAAAATCAAACAGTATTTGGAGGGAAAAGCAGATGATGAATACCGTTAGGAAGTCTGAAAATCTGTTGCCGTTCCCTGTCATTTCCGCAGCGGCAAACGGCGACACAACCGCCATGTGCGCGATCTTGAAGCATTACGAGGGTTACATAGCGAAACTTTGTACCCGCACGCTGAAAGACGACGCGGGCAATACCTATTCCTATGTGGACGAGGAAATGCGTAACAGGCTGCAAGTGCGCCTTATTACCCGCACCCTTGCTTTTCATGTAGGATAATCTTTTAGCCCATGCGGGGAGCGTGTCCCCTTTCCACGATTCCCGTTATGGGCTATTTGTCGTTCCGCAAAAGCATATCCGCTGTTGATGTGCTTTTGCAGGCCGACAAAGCCTATTGTAACTTGACAAAGAAAGCGACCTTTGGTGCGCAGCATAACAGGCAACGGGTACATTCCGTCTGTATCGAGCCAGTCGGCGGGTACGCCATGACAGCTTTTCCCCTACGGGGAAAAGTCGAGCGACAACTACCGCGCCGTAAAACAGGTTTAGCAGCTTGTGGGCGACGACATACAAGGCGGCACAATGATACTCCCGCGTTGAACACCCTCAAAGTATTGCGCGGCGCACCCATAAGCATGGGCCGGGGTGAAACTCCCGTGAGGTTGCAGCTAACAACCGCCCGTTTCAGCCTTATTTCTCATATCGTACAAGCCGGAGCGCATATTCTGTACTATGCCGCTAACCGGGAGGGAAAGAAGATGATTACCAAGTTACAACTTCAACAAATGAGAAATGTTGATATTACACAGGTTGACCGCAGCACTTTGGTTGATATTCGTAATATCCATATTGACAGTTCTTTGCCAGCAGCAAAGAAAATGCAAAGCTACTTTGAGCAGATTGTAAATCCATACTGTTTTCTTTGTGGTGATACACCCGTAAGAATACGGTTTGTCGCAGAGGATAGAACGCTAAAGCAATCATTGTGTGATTACTTTTTAAGTCTGAAATAACCGCCGACTTTCCCTAACTCTACGGGTAAAGACCTTGTGATTACGGGGCGAAAATGGTATAATTAACTCGTAATTATAGGGGGAAAGGAGGTATAATGCCCCGCATACGCAAAGACAAAATGGCACGCAGTTATGCAGAGCCGTTTTGGAAAATTGGGCTATACATTCGACTATCCAGAGAGGACGACAACGAGGACGAAAGCGAGAGTGTTATCAACCAAGAAAAGATACTCCGCGACTTTGTAGACAGCTATTTTGAGCCGGGAACCTATGTGATTGTAGACGTGTTTGCCGACGACGGATTGACAGGCACCGACACAGCGCGACCAAACTTCAAACGGCTTGAGGGCTGCATTGTCCGCAAAGAAGTAAACTGCATGATTATCAAATCCCTTGCACGCGGTTTCCGCAACCTTGCCGATCAACAAAAGTTTTTGGAGGAGTTCATACCCATTCACGGCGCAAGGTTTATTTGCACAGGCACGCCATTTATTGACACTTACGCTAACCCCCATTCTGCAAGCGGTCTTGAAGTACCTATTAGGGGAATGTTCAATGAGCAGTTTGCCGCGACCACTTCCGAAGAAATCCGCAAAACATTCAAGATGAAACGGGAGCGCGGCGAGTTCATAGGCGCGTTTGCCCCTTATGGCTACAAGAAAGACCCAAACGACAAAAACAGCTTGATTGTAGATGAAGAAGCAGCGGAAGTTGTCAAAAGCATTTACCATTGGTTTGTCAATGAGGGGTACAGTAAAATGGGGATTGCAAAGCGGCTTAACCAAATGGGAGAGCCGAACCCCGAAGCCTATAAGAAGAAAAAAGGCTTTAAGTATAACAACCCTAATTCCGACAAAAACGATGGTTTGTGGTCTGCCAGCACGATTGCAAGGATATTGCAAAATGAAGTTTATACGGGCGTAATGGTGCAAGGCCGTAACCGCGTAATAAGCTACAAAGTACACAAGCAGATCAACGTCCCCGAAGAAGAATGGTTTGTCGTCCCCAACACACACGAAGCGATTATTGACAGGGAAACATTCGAGAAAGCGCAAGCCCTACATAAGCGCGACACAAGGACAGCCCCCGGCAAACAGGAAGTCTATCTCATGTCCGGCTTTGTCCGTTGCGCGGATTGCAAAAAGGCCATGCGGCGCAAAACCGCCCGTGATATTGCCTACTACTCTTGCCGTAGCTACACCGATAAGAAGATTTGCAGCAAACATTCTATCCGGCAAGACAAGTTGGAAAACGCGGTATTGGCAGCGTTGCAAATGCAAATTGCCCTTGTAGATCGGCTTGCAGAAGAAATTGAACGGATTAACAACGCGCCTGTTATCAACCGGGAAAGCAAGAGATTATCCCATTCCTTGAAACAGGCAGAAAAGCAGCTAAAACAGTACAATGACGCTTCCGACAGCTTGTACCTTGATTGGAAAAGCGGTGAGATTACCAAAGAGGAATATCGCCGCTTGAAAGGCAAGATTGCAGAACAGATACAACAGCTTGAAGCGAACATCTCCTATCTGAAAGAGGAAATGCAGGTAATGGCTGATGGTATCGGAACCGACGACCCGTATCTAACCGCCTTTCTGAAATACAAAAACATTCAGAGCCTTAACCGCGGGATTATGGTTGAACTCGTAAAAGCGGTTTGGGTGCATGAGAACGGGGAAATAACGGTTGACTTCAATTTTGCCGACGAGTACCAGCGAATTATTGATTACATTGAGAATAACCACAACGTTATCCGAGTGATTGAGAACAAGGCAATCTAACGGCTTGCCTACTCAACACAAAGGAAAATCTAATGTTGTGCATAAATACACGGCTCTACCCAGCCGACTGAGCCAATCGAACCGACTGAGCCAACCGAACCGACTGAGCCGACCGAGCCAACCGAACCAACCCAGCCAGCCGAATCAACCCAGCCGGCACAGCCGGCAAATCCAGCCCAGCCAGCATCATCAGAAACAGCAGTAACTCCGGCAGATAACAATACACAGCCGGAGACAGCAGCACAGACACCGGTAATCCAGGCACAGACTCCGGTTACACAGACCCAGGTGGCACAGACACCAGTCAGACAGCAGCAGGCAGCACAACAGCCACAGGATGCAGAAGAACCGGTGGTATTAGAAGATGAAGAGGTTCCGCTGGCGAATGTAACGGACGATAATGCAAAACAGGAAGTAACTGCATTAGAAGATGAAGCAGTTCCTCTGGCAGCAAATCCGGCGGGAGAAGATAACTGTATCATCCATTGGATTATGATGATTCTTACGATTGTATTTGCAGGATATAATGTAGTAAGGGCAGTACTTCGTCAGAAGAGAAATGCATAAAGGCAGGAGGCAGAAAGTATGAAAATAGTAGATGGAATCATTGCTGTTATATATGTAATTGCTATGGCAGTGCTGTTTTTCTTGAGAGACTGTGAGAAAGATCTTCCAATGGGAATTCTGGCACTGGCTGTTACCGCAGCTGCAGTAGCATGTATGGTTATCCAGAATAAAAAGCGTGATAGCAAAGCAGCAAGAGCTTAAAAAAATAATATAAATAAGTATTGCAGGCAGGACGATAGAAAATGAAAATACATTTTGTCGTCCTGCTGTTTTTAGTTGCCAGCCATTTGAAGAAAGCTTTCACTTGACATTATTTTAAAATTGAGTTATTGTATTAATTAAATAATACAATGATAATTGCAAAGAAGAAAAGGGAGATTAGGTATGGCAAAGAAAAAGAAGAAAATGGAGTTTGAAACAATGCAGGTAAAACTGCCTCATGTAAAGGGGTTGTCCATTGTGCTTCCGGTTATTTATATTTTATGGGTAGCAGTGATGTATTATCTCCTGCTTCCAGCACTGAATATTCATTCCAGAGGTTTATGGCTGTTTGTATTAGGCGTTATATTATTCCCGTTAGGAATAATAGGTGCGTTGGTATCGGCAGCCAGGAAGGCGGAAGGTAAGTCCGCAGGAAAGCTGGAAAAGCCGGTAAACGGTATTTTTGCAGCAGTTGGAGTAATCGGAATTCTGTTCCTGATTCTTTTATTTTATGGCAGCAAAATGTTCCATGCACAGGCATATGCAGATATCCTGACCATCGAAGACAGTGATTTTAACAGCGATATTAATACAGCATCTTCTGTATCAAAGATTGCGTTAATGGATACGGACAGTGCAGTGCTGCTGGGTAATCGTGAAATCGGAAGCCTTTCAGAAGTGGTGAGCCAGTATAATGTATCGGAAGACTACACACAGATTGATTATCAGGGGGCACCAACGAAAGTATCTGCATTAGAGTATGCCGGCTTCTTTAAATATATGGGAAATAAGGAAAATGGTGTTCCGGGTTATATAACTGTTGATCCGGTAGGACAGAAGGCACAGTATGTTCCGGTAAAGGAAGGAATGATTTATGTTCCGTCTGCTTACTTTGGCAAGGATTTAAGAAGGCATATCCGTATGAATTACCCGGATAAACTTTTCGGAAATCTTCATTTTGAAGTGGACGAAGATGGAAAACCATACTATATTGCCAGTGTATACAAATACACCATCGGTTTATTTGGTGGAGAAACTGTTGAGGGTGCAATCAGCTGTGACCCAATCAGCGGAGACTGTCAGTATTATGATGCATCAGAAGTGCCGAACTGGATGGATGATGTCTTTGACGGGGATCTTCTGGTGGAACAGTATAACTGGTATGGAGAATTATCTAATGGATTTATGAACAGCATCTTCGGCAAAAAAGGCTGTAAGAAATGTACGGAAACGGTAGTAGAGGATGAAGACGGAGATGAGGAATCTTACGAAGCAAACTTCGGCTATGTTGCCAAAGACGGGGATATCTGGATTTATACCGGAGTTACTTCCGTCAATGATGATGCCTCCAATATCGGGTTTATACTGGTAAATGAGCGGACTTCAGAAGCACATTATTACAGTATTGCAGGAGCAGATGAAAGCTCTGCAATGGCTGCTGCAGAAGGAGAAGTGCAGGAGAAAGGATACCGTGCATCTTTCCCGTCTTTGATTAATGTAGATGGTCAGCCGACTTATATCATGGTATTAAAAGATGCCAGCGGCATAGTGAAGCTTTATGGCATGGTAAATGTAGAATCTTATAATATGGTAACAACAGCAGCCAGTCTCGATGAGTGCTTTGCAAAGTATCGTAAGATGACAGGCAGTGACGGTACAGAAAACACTGGGAATCCGGAAGAGGCAGAAAATTCTTCCGGGGACAGCAACAGCACTGCAGGTAATGCACAGACAGCAGCCAAAGGAAAAACAATTCCGGAAGGTGAGACAGAGACAAGAAGTTTTGTAATCAGTGAAATGCAGTATGTTGAGATTGCAGGAGAGACCTATGTTTATCTGGCAGGAGACGACGGTATGGTATACTGGCAGAAGTTTTCTGATAATGAACAATTGATTTTCCTGCATGAGGGAGATACCGTTACTGTAAATGGAATTATGGATAAAGATAATATTTACTGGATAGATACCATTGGAATCATGCAGTAGGAAGGCGGAGAAATGGAAGCAGCAATCCTTGTAGTAATTATGATTGCAGGATTTACCTATTCAGCAATTAAGACAAAAGAAAGTTGGAAGAACCGCTGCAAACGGACACTGAAAGAAAAATATGGAAAAGAACCTGAAAAAAAGGAATTTAAAAGAGAACTGATAAGAAATTATCTGGATACTGTGGGTGGAACACAGCAGGTGGATGAGGTCACATGGAATGACCTTAATATGGATGATGTGTACCAGAGAATCAACAACTGTGATTCCACTATGGGAGAAGAAATTTTATATGCAAAGCTTCATTATGCGAAGCAGACGAAGGAAGAAGAGGAGCTTTTAGAAAAAAGAATAGCTTTTTGTGAAGCAGATGATGAAAAACGCTATCATCTGGAAGAAACTTTGTCAAAGCTTGGAAAGAGAGACGAGGCTTACTATATTCCATCCTTTATCCAGACAGTAGAGGATTTTGCAATTTCAAATCTCTGGGTTTATCAGATGCTCCGGATATTGCTGATGGTAGTTGTTGTGGCGGCAGTCGTATTTCATAATATATATGCTCTGTCAGCTTTGGTGGTAGTATTTCTTGTGAATTTGTCGGTGTATATCTTTACGGTCCGGCTGAAGTTTGACCAGGAGATTCATATGATGGGAACGGCGGCATACCTGATTACGGTAGCACGAGAACTGGAGCAGGAATACCGGAAAGACAAAATATGTGAGGAACTGGCACCGCTGCTTCCGGTATTTGCCAAAATGGATAAGAAGGCATTTCTGCTAAATATCCAGAGCAGAAATGCCATGGGAGATGTGTTTGAAATGCTGCAGGATTTCCTGCTGGGAGTAACCCAGTGGCATATCCTTACTTATATGAAAGTATTGAATCAGTTTATGGATAACCAGGATGCTTATCTTAAGATTTACCGGGTGGTAGGAGAACTGGATGCAGCGGTCAGCACAGGCTCTTTCCGAAAGAGTCTGCCTCTTGTGACAGTACCGGAATATGAGGAAGCAAAGCAGCTTGAGATGGAAGAAATTTATCATCCGCTGCTTCATGGAGCAGTGACCAATTCTATGGAACTTCAGCATAACTGCATTATCACAGGCTCCAATGCTTCCGGTAAGTCAACCTTTATCAAGACCATAGCTGTTAATGTGATACTGGCACAGAGCATTCATACCTGCACCGCAAAAAGAATGCACCTGCCTCATGCAAAAATGATTACTTCCATGGCGGTAAGAGACGATATTTTATCCGGTGACAGTTATTTTATCAAAGAGATTAAATATTTAAAACGTATCCTGGATGCTTTGTCGGAGGATGAACTGGTTATCTGTGTTATTGATGAAATCTTAAGAGGAACCAATACCCAGGAGCGTATTGCAGCTTCAAAAGCAATCATGGAATATCTGGCACATCATAACTGCATTGCAATTGTGGCATCCCATGATAAGGAATTGACGGAGCTTGAAAAAATTGGTTATGACAATTATCATTTTTCCGAAGAGTTTGGAGAAGCGGATATTGTATTTGATTATAAATTGCAGAAGGGACCGGCAAATTCCCAGAATGCAATCCGCCTGCTTTCCTTTACCGGGTTCCCGGAAACGATTATTGAGAGGGCGGAAAATATCAGAAGCGAATATCGGTAAAAATAATGCTTGACGAACGAAATGACATATGGTACTATAAGCAAGTTGAAGAAAGTAGAGTATCCACTCTCACCTTAGCACAATCAAGTGACTAAGTGTTTATAATGAGTATGCAATGAGCGAATCATTTTGAAGTGGATAGTCTGTCTATCCACTTTTTTTGCGGAAATAAACGGAAAGTTGTCTGGCAAAGCTGTGGTGAATTTAATTTTGGAGGTGTACGACCATTAGCGAGTTAATGATCAATGAACAAATCAGAGATAAGGAAGTCCGCCTGATTGGCGCGGATGGTGAACAGTTAGGTATCATGTCAGCAAGAGAAGCATATAAGCTGGCACAGGAAGCAGAACTTGATTTAGTAAAGATTGCTCCTGGAGCAAAGCCACCTGTATGTAAGATTATCGATTACGGTAAATACAGATATGAGCTTGCAAGAAAAGAGAAGGAAGCACGTAAGAAACAGAAAACGGTTGAATTAAAAGAAGTTCGTCTTTCTCCAAATATCGATACCAATGATTTGAATACCAAAATGAATGCCGCAAGAAAGTTCATTTCCAAAGGAAATAAAGTAAAAGTTACACTTCGTTTCCGTGGCAGAGAAATGGCACATGTACAGGCAAGCAAACATATTCTGGATGATTTTGCAGAAGCACTTGCAGATATTGCAGTAGTGGAGAAAGCACCAAAGCTGGAAGGCAGAAGCATGGGTATGGTGCTGGCAGAGAAAAGATAATGATTTTAAGGAGGAATAAATTATGCCAAAACAGAAAACAAGCAGAGCAGCAGCAAAACGTTTCAAATTAACAGGAACAGGAAAATTAAAGAGAAACAAGGCTTATAAGAGACATATCTTAACAAAGAAAACAACTAAGACTAAGAGAAATCTTAGAAAACCTGCAATGACAGATGCAACAAATGTTAAGAATATGAAGAAGATTTTACCATATTTATAAGAATTGGTTAAGGAGGAATAGAACATGGCAAGAATTAAAGGCGGCTTAAACGCTAAAAAGAAACATAATAGAACATTAAAATTAGCTAAAGGTTACAGAGGAGCACGCTCCAAACAGTATAGAGTAGCAAAACAGTCTGTCATGAGAGCCTTAACAAGTTCTTATGCAGGAAGAAAACAGAGAAAGAGACAGTTCAGACAGTTATGGATTGCCCGTATTAACGCAGCAGCAAGAATGAATGGATTATCTTACAGCAAATTTATGTATGGTTTAAAATTAGCTGGTGTTGATATGAACCGTAAAATGTTAGCTGAGATGGCTGTAAATGATGCAGAAGGATTTGCAACATTGGCAGAGCTTGCAAAAACAAAACTTGCTTAGTTTTAAGAAGTGGACAAGTTATAAAAGAGGATTGTGGTTATTCGCAATCCTCTTTTTTGATGTTTGGTTCATTTGAAGTTTTTGCGGAAGCATCCTGCCCGGAAGCTTCTTTTTTGATGGAATCCAAATCTTCTCTTAAAGAGTAATGATTCTTAAGTAAGCGGTATACCATGGTATAAGCCCAGATAAGAACCGGGACAACCACAGTGGCATAGATGGAAGCCTTAAGACAGTTTGTGGCAAAATCGCTTCCAATCAATGCAAAAACAAGAGTGGAAACATAGAGGGCAACTAAGAGTACAACACCGATAATTGCAAGAATCTGTTTTGTCTTTTTCATATATGACCTCAACTTTCTTTGATGACCTGTTTTTAGAAAAAAGCAATATACATTATTTTAACATTTGACAGCGGATAGTCAATCAGAAAATGTAAAGTTGCAGAGGATAAATACTTGAAAAAAGCACAAAATATGCTATACTGAAACAAGCGTTATACGACTAAATATGGATTAAAGGATGGATATGAACAATGGCATTATTAGAAGAATGGCAGAAGATTGCTTATGATCAGCAGGCAGATAGAGGAAAATTACAGAAGTTCTGGCAGAGATATTTTATGTTAGAGAAGGGCGTATATGAGAAGCTTTTAGCAAACCCGGATGAGAAGGTAGAAGGAACTGTAAAAGAGCTGGCAGAGAAATACGACCTCAGCATTATGGATATGACTGGATTCTTAGATGGAATCAATGACAGCCTGGTAACACCAAACCCAATTGATACTATGGAAGAGGATACCAAGGTAAGCCTTGCATTCGATAAAGAAAAATTATACAAGAACATGGTAGATGCCAAAGCTGACTGGCTCTATGAATTACCACAGTGGGATGAAATTTTTGATGCAGATACCAAGAGAAAGCTTTATTTAGAGCAGAAGAAATCCGGCACTGTTGTAGTTGGAAAGAAAGTCGGAAGAAATGATCCGTGTCCTTGTGGAAGTGGAAAGAAATATAAATTCTGCTGCGGAAGATAAGAATAAAATATTTTGGAAAACATTTGGAAAATATTTCACAGAAAAACTCTTTACATAGCAGAAAAAAGAGTATACAATAGCTTTTGTCAAAAGGACAAAACAAAGAAGAGACGAGTAGCATGACAGGAAGTCAAAGAGAGGAATACATCTGGTGAGAGTATTCTGATGGAGTGTAATGTGAAGACCAGCTCTGAGTGACCCCAATCCGGTCCGGTGATTCCGTTATCATCAGAATGAGCGGTTGTACGATAAGTACAGCAAGCAGGGTGGAACCACGATAGAGTATCGTCCCTGATGCATAAATTTTATGCATCAGGGATTTTTTACTTTGCAGTTATTAATACTAATATAATAAGAAAAGGAGACTTGAACATGAAAATCACATTAAAAGATGGCTCAGTAAAAGAGTACAGTGAAGCAAAATCAGTCTATGATATTGCAGCAGATATCAGCGAAGGCCTTGCAAGAGTTGCATGCGCCGGTGAAGTAGACGGAGAAGTGGTGGATTTACGAACCGTTCTTGACAAGGACTGCAATTTAAATATTATAACAGCAAGTGATGAAGAAGGATTAAAGGTAATCCGCCATACTGCATCCCATGTGCTGGCTCAGGCGGTAAAAAAATTATTCCCGGATGCCAAGATTACGATCGGACCGGCAATTGAAGATGGATTCTATTATGATTTTGATCATGCCCCATTTTCAAGAGAAGACCTCGATAATCTGGAAGCAGAGATGAAGAAGATTATCAAGGAGGGTCATGAATTAAAACGATTCACACTTCCAAGAGAGGAAGCAATCAAATTCATGCAGGAACGTAATGAACCATACAAAGTAGAACTGATTGAAGAATTACCAGAGGGAGAAGAAATTTCTTTCTATGACCAGGGCGGCTTCGTAGATTTATGTGCTGGCCCACATCTGATGACAACCAAGGGCGTAAAGGCATTTAAGCTGACATCATCTTCCATGGCATATTGGAGAGGTAATTCTGACAAAGCAAGATTACAGAGAATTTATGGTACTGCTTTTAATAAGAAGGAAGAGTTAAAAGAATACTTAGAGAAATTAGAAGATGCCAAACGCCGTGACCATAACAAACTTGGCCGTGAAATGGGGTTATTTACCACTGTTGATGTTATCGGACAGGGACTTCCTTTATTTACACCAAAGGGAACCAAGATGATTATGAAACTGCAGCGTTGGATAGAAGACTTAGAGGATAAAGAGTGGGGTTATGTACGTACCAGAACTCCGCTGATGGCAAAGAGCGACCTCTATAAGATTTCCGGACACTGGGATCACTACATGGATGGAATGTTCATTTTAAATAAGGACAGCGACGACAAAGAGACAATGGCACTGCGTCCGATGACCTGTCCATTCCAGTATTATGTATACATGAATGAACAGCACTCTTACAGAGATCTGCCATATCGGATGTCAGAGACTTCTACATTGTTCCGGAATGAGGACTCCGGAGAGATGCATGGACTTACCCGTGTCAGACAGTTTACTATTACAGAGGCACATATTATTCTTTGCCCGGAACAGGCGGAAGAAGAACTTACCAGATGTACTGAACTTTGCCATTATGTAATGACTACACTTGGTATCGATGGAGATGTTACTTACCGTCTGTCCAAATGGGATCCGAACAACAAAGAAAAATATCTGGGCGACGAAGCATATTGGAACAGTACCCAGCAGTATCTGCGTGATGTTATGGATAAGAATGGCATCAAGTATACAGAAGCAGATGGGGAAGCTGCATTCTACGGACCAAAGATTGATATTCAGGCAAAGAATGTATATGGAAAAGAAGATACCATGGTTACCATCCAGCTTGACTGTGCAAGTGCAGAGAAGTTTGGCATGTACTATATCGATGAGAAGGGTGAGAAAGTACTTCCTTGGATTATCCATCGTACATCCATGGGATGTTATGAGCGTACCCTTGCATGGCTGATTGAACATTATGCAGGAAAATTCCCAACCTGGCTTTGCCCGGAACAGGTAAGAGTATTGCCGATTTCTGAAAAATATGCAGACTATGCAGAGCAGGTAAGAAAAGAATTAGCAGCTCATGATGTAGATGTAACGGTTGATAACCGTTCTGAGAAAATCGGATTCAAGATTCGTGAAGCAAGACTGGATAAGCTGCCGTACATGCTGGTAGTTGGTCAGCAGGAGGCAGAGGACGGAACCGTATCCGTAAGAAGCCGTTTTGCAGGAGATGAAGGTGTAAAACCTTTAGGAGAATTCATTGATGCAATCTGCGAAGAGATTCGTACAAAGGAAATCCGTAAGGAAGAAGTTGCAGAAGAAAAATAAAAATGCAATAAAATCTAATTTTTAATTTTATTATTTATATGGATTTAAAAAGACTGTTGCTGGCATTTGCACCGGACAACAGTCTTTTTTGCTTTACAGGAAAGCGGCCGCCGCAGGCACGAGAATGTGTCAAGATACATTCTTTTTTACATGAAGTTGGTAACATAAAAAGATTTCCTTTGGAGATACTAAACATGTAACGAAAGAAAGGAGATGATTTTTGTGACAGAATTAAAATGTTCTGTAAGAAGCTGCAGTTTCCAGAAAGATGATTGCTGTTGCCGTGGAAATATTACGGTAGAGGGTGCACATGCAAACCGCAACAGCGAGACAAGCTGTGGAAGTTTTGAAGAGAAGAAAAACTGTGGATGTGCCAATTCGACCGGTAAACCGCCGAAGATGAGCGATGTTACCTGTGAGGCAGTAAACTGTAAATTCAATGAAGGAAGAAAATGTCATGCAAAAGACATCCAGGTAGCCGGAACGAATGCCTGTACCTGTATGGAAACAGAGTGTGCCAGCTTCTGTTGTTCCTAAAAAGTGGAATATCAGTAAGTTTTAGCAAAATATTTCTGTGTCTACTCTTAACAGATTGGACACAGAAATTTAGAAGAATCTTAAGAAAAATACTATTGTAAATGAGATGAAAGAAAGTATAATGTGATTGAAGCATAAATAAAGCAGAAGTAATGTGTAAGGTGTAGATGGTAAACAGGAGGAAGCAAATGAGAAAAAAGTCACATATTTTGCTGGCACGTTATATTGCAAAGAATACAGAGGATGAAGAACTTAAGAAACATAGACTGTCTTTTTATATTGGCAGCATCCTGCCGGATTGCAAACCATCTTTTGTATATAAGAAACATGAAATCAATGGGACGTTTCCGGATGTGAAAAAGATGGTGAATCAATTGATTTTCGGTAAACAGCAGGGGAAACTGACCCGTAAACGCCGGTATTATATGAATCTCGGGCAGGTAACGCATTATGTAGCTGATTATTTTACTTATCCGCATAACAAGATTTATCCGGGAAACTTAAAGGATCATTGTTCCTATGAAGAACAATTGAAGCGAAGCCTTAAAAATTATATCATGAGCCGGAATATGGAAGCAGGGGAAAAAGTGCAGGCTGATTTTCCTGATGCAGAGGCACTGTATGAATATATTTTAGAGAGGCATAAACAGTATCTTGGAAGAAAAATTAATATAGAAACAGATATTCGGAATATAGTAGCAACCAACCGGATGCTGGTGGAGGCCATTGCCGATTTGTTTTATAAAACACAGCATAAGGAAAAAATGCCGCTTGCTGTCGAATATTGACGAAAAAAGATGTTATATTTTGTTTGATTTTTGGTGATGAGCAGAGTAAAATGAATTTACAAAGAACAACACAGAGATGGGACACAGCATAGGAGAAATGCTTATGGATGAAAGGGAAGCACTTCGCATTGCGATTGAACGTGCAAGAATCCGACTGGATGAAGCACTGGAACGAGCGAAAAGTATGGATGAATGCTATGACCTGAGCCTGGAAGTGGACAGACTGATTGAGAACTATGTATCGCTATGTGAGCAAAAAGAACTTGTACCAATAAGATAAAAGTAAAGAGTAAGTGGAAAGAAGTACATTGAGAAATGTGCTTCTTTTTTTTGTGCATTTTTATGTGTAGTATATTGATTTTTTCCCAAAAGTGGGGTAATATGTATTCATAAGTGGAGGAAAGTGGTTGAAAATGGCACAAAGTGGTGGATAAGTTGATAACTTTGTGGATAAATAGCAACCGGACTGAGGTGTTTGACAATGTTCATGGGAGAGTACAGTCACAACATAGACGCCAAGGGCAGAATGATTGTTCCTTCCAAATTCAGAGAACAGCTCGGTGATGAGTTTGTAGTAACGAAGGGTTTGGATGGGTGTCTTTTTGTGTACCCAAATGAAGAATGGCAGAACATTGAAGAAAAATTCCGCAACGTACCACTTACCTCAAAAGATGCAAGAAAATTCTCACGTTTCTTCTTTGCAGGAGCAACAACCTGTGAAGTGGACAAGCAGGGAAGAATTCTTCTTCCGGCAGTGTTAAGAGAATTTGCCGGATTAGAGAAAGAAGTCGTATCAGTCGGAGTCTTAAAGCGAATTGAGATTTGGGACAAGAACAGATGGCAGGATACCAATACTTATGATGACATGGATGAAGTTGCAGAACACATGGCAGAACTTGGCTTGAGTATCTAAAGGAGTGAACATGGAATTTAAACACACATCGGTTCTCTTGCATGAGACCATAGACAATCTGAATATTCGCCCGGACGGAATTTATGTAGACGGAACGCTCGGTGGAGCGGGACATTCTTCCGAAATTGTAAAAAGGCTGAATGAGAACGGAAGGCTGATAGGAATTGACCAGGACGAAGATGCAATTGCAGCAGCCAGTGAGCGGTTAAAGGATTATTCTGATAAAGTAACCATAATCCGCAGCAATTACTGCAATATGAAAGAAGAATTGAACCGTATCGGAGTGACGAAGGTAAATGGAATTCTTCTTGATCTGGGAGTATCTTCCTTTCAGTTAGATACACCGGAGCGTGGATTTACCTACCGGGAAGAAGATGCACCACTGGACATGAGAATGGATCAGCGTCAGACATTAACGGCAAAAGATATTGTAAATGATTACAGTGAATCAGAGTTGTATCGTATCATAAGAGACTATGGGGAAGACCGGTTCGCAAAGAATATTGCAAAGCATATTGTCGCAGCCCGGGCAAAGAAACCAATTGAGACAACCGGAGAGCTGACCGCAATTATCCGGGCATCCATACCGATGAAAGTACAGAGTACTGGCGGACATCCGGCAAAGAGAACGTTTCAGGCAATTCGTATTGAACTGAATCGTGAGCTGGAAGTCTTATCGGATACCCTGGATGAGATGATAGACCTTTTAGAGGAAGATGGAAGAATCTGTATCATTACCTTCCATTCCCTGGAAGACAGAATTGTAAAGAACATCTTTCGCAAAAATGAAAATCCATGTACCTGTCCGAAAGAATTTCCGGTGTGTGTATGTGGCAAGAAACCAAAAGGAAAAGTAATCACTAGAAAACCGATTCTTCCAACGAAATCTGAAATGGAAGAGAATCCGAGAGCAAAAAGCGCAAAATTAAGAGTATTTGAACGGCATATCAATGACTAGGGAGAGACGTGAAAATGGAGAAGACAAGAAGAAATTATCGAACACGGACTTACATAGATGGAAACACTGTCCGTAAATTAGAAGCTGCACCGGATTACCGCAGAGAACAGGAAGAAAAGCAGCGGGAGGAAATCAGACAGCGCAACAGACGTATGGCGCAGAAGAATCAGGAGAAGTCAGCACATATGGATTTGGGTTATGTGGCATTTTTATCTGTATCGCTGCTGGTTATGTGTGTGGCAGCAGTACTGTATATTCGTCTGCAGTCTGGAATTACAACGCATTTAAAGACAATTTCTGCATTAGAAAGCCAGGTAGCTGAATTAAAGGCAGATAATGATGCGGCAGAAAAAAGAATCGAGACAGCAGTAGATCTTTCAACCATCAAGGATATAGCAATGAACCAGCTTGGCATGAGCTATGCGGGACCGGACCAGATTATACATTATACGGTTGATAAAGAAGATTATATGAATCAGTTTGAGGATATTCCGAATAAGTAGGAAACAAACGTGGTGGTAAAATGGCAGGAAAGAGACGCGGCGGAAAGAAAATAGCAAAATTTAGTAAGAAAATGCAAAAGAAACTTGTAGTGCTGTTTGTAATAATAGCACTACTTTTGTTGGGATTAATTGTAAGATTGATGTATATTGAACACACCAGTGGAAAGAAATACGAAAAGAAAGTATTATCCCAGCAGAAATATGACAGTACGGTCATTCCTTATCAGCGTGGAAATATTACAGACTGCAAGGGAACGATACTTGCAACCAGCGTGGATGTATACAATGTGATATTAGACTGTAAGGTATTAAACAGTGATTCGGCAGATATTGACCCGACCATCGATGCACTGATAACCTGTTTCCCACAGCTGAATGAAACCGATTTACGTAATCTGATTACGGATAAGCCAAAGAGCCAGTACAATGTTCTGGCAAAGAAATTAAGCTATGAAGAGATTCGGGCGTTTGAAGATATGCAGGCGGCAGAAAAGGAAGCTTCCGATAAGAAGAGCGGCGATGCAGAGAAAAAAGGAAAAATTAATGGAGTCTGGTTTGAAAAAGAATACCAGAGAGAATATCCATATGGTTCTCTAGCCAGTGCGGTAGTAGGATTTACTACCAGCGGTAATCTGGGAATGAATGGAGTGGAAAATTCCTATAACAGTGTTTTGAATGGAACCAACGGAAGAGAATATGGTTATCTGAATTCCGACAGTAATTTTGAGAAGACAGTAATCGATGCCCAGAATGGTAATGATGTTACACTGACCATTGATGCAAATATCCAGAAAATCGTAGAAGATAAGATTGCTGCATTTGAAGAAGAATACAGGGATGCAGCAAGAGAAGGTGCTGGAAGTAAACATGTGGGAGTTATTGTAATGAACCCCCAGAATGCTGAAGTGCTTGCCATGGCAAATTATCCAAATTATGACAGTAGTAATCCAAGGGATTTGTCTGCCTATTATACCCAGGAAGAAATTGATGCTATGGATGACGATGCAGAACTGGATGCTTTAAACCAGTTATGGTCTAATTTCTGCATTACTTATACTTATGAACCGGGCTCTACCGTAAAACCTTTTACCGTAGCCTGTGGTCTGGATACCGGAACTTTAGACCCGAACCGTACTTTTATCTGTGATGGATACGAGACGATTTCCGGTCATGACATTCACTGTGTAAATACCAACGGACATGGACTTGAAACAGTAGAAGATGCCTTAAAGAATTCCTGTAATGATGCCCTGATGCAGATGTCTTATGATATCGGACCTGAGAATTTCTCCAAGTATCAGCAGATTTTCGGCTTTGGTACCAAGACAAACATTGATTTACCGGGAGAGGCCAGAACTGATTCCTTAATTTATACCGAAGACCAGCTAAGCACCATTAACCTGGCTACCAATTCCTTTGGACAGAACTTTAATGTTACCATGATACAGGTGGCAAGTGCTTTTTGTTCCATTATTAATGGTGGTAACTATTATCAGCCACATGTGGTAAAGAAAATAACAGATGAAAATGGGAATGTCATACAGGAAGACAATGGAACCTTGTTAAAGAAAACAGTGTCTTCATCTACCAGTGAATTATTAAAACAGTATCTTTATGCAACGGTTTCCGATGGTACCGGAAAATATGCAAAAGTGCCGGGATACTCTATGGGTGGAAAGACCGGAACAGCACAGAAGCTTCCTCGAGGACAGGGAAATTATCTGGTTTCCTTTATCGGTTTTGCACCAGTAGACAATCCGCAGCTTTTGGTATATGTAGTAGTAGACGAACCAAACGCAGAAGAAGAGTTTCACAGTACCTTTGCACAGGAAATCGCAAAGGGAATTTTCGAAGAGACATTGCCTTATCTTAATATTTATCCGGATGAGGACATTGTTGTAACAGAAGAGACAGACCCGGCAGAAGCACCGGCAGATGGAACAACAGATGTTCCGGATTCTGCACCGGAGGATTCTATGGTAGACCAGACACCGGATATTGCAGAGGAAACAGTACCACCGGAGGATGGTTTACAGCCACAGGATGTAGCACAATAGAGAAAACAACATAACCTTGTAAAAGTTGTAATAGATTATAATAACTGCTTTTATGAGGTTATGTTTTTATGTTTCAGCAAAAAATGCAGGAGGAAGAAGAAAACAGATTTTGCATCTATCGGAATAAAACCTTTAACCGACGAAAAATTATGATTATTTTTGTGGCAGCATTACTGCTGATGGTATTTCTGATGGGACGACTGGTGTATCTTATGATATTCTGTTCAGAATACTATGGGGTCCGGGCGGAGAATCTCCATGAAAGAGAAAGGGATATCAAGGCGGCAAGAGGAAATATTTATGACAGAAATGGTGTGGTTTTAGCAGAAAATAAGACGGTATGTACGATTTCTGTGATTCACAGCCAGATAGAAGACCCGGAAAAGGTAATTGCAGTTTTAACAAAAGAGCTTGGCATGTCAGAAGAGACAGTGCGGAAGCGGGTAGAGAAGGTTAGTTCCATTGAACGGATTAAGACGAATGTGGAGAAAGAAACCGGAGATGCGATTCGATCTTATGAACTGGCGGGCGTGAAGATCGATGAAGATTATAAACGGTATTATCCTTATAATGAACTGGCTTCTAAAGTAATCGGATTTACTGGCGGGGACAATCAGGGAATTATCGGAATAGAAGTAAAATATGATGAATATCTGGAGGGCATCAATGGAAAGATACTTACATTGACAGATGCCAGAGGCGTAGAGATCAAAAATGCCGGAGAGCGGCGGAGTGAGCCGGTAGAAGGAGATGACCTTTATTTAAGTCTTGATTATAATATCCAGATGTATGCAGCGCAGGCGGCAGTAAAGGTGCGGGAGGAAAAACAGGCAGATAGTGTCAGCATCCTTGTGATGAACCCACAGAACGGCGAAATTCTTGCTATGGTAAATGAACCGGAGTTTAATCTCAATGAACCTTTTGCCTTAAATACGGAGAATGACACGGAATTGAGCGAAGAGGAGAAGCAGGATGCTTTAAATAAAATGTGGAGAAACCAGTGCATCAATGACACTTATGAACCGGGATCCACTTTTAAGATAATAACAGCATCCGCAGCCTTGGAGGAGGGAAAAGTAAGTCTTTCTGACCAGTTTAACTGTCCGGGATATAAGATTGTGGAGGACAGGAGAATCCGCTGCCATAAAGTGGGAGGGCATGGGGCAGAGGATTTTACCCATGGCATTATGAATTCCTGCAACCCGGTATTCATAGAAATCGGACTTCGTATCGGTTCCGACCGCTTCTGCGATTATTTTGAACAGTTTGGTTTATTATCCAGGACAAATATAGATTTACCGGGGGAAGCATCCACCATTATGCATAAAAGAGAAAATATCGGTCAGGTGGAGCTTGCAACCATGTCCTTTGGGCAGTCCTTCCAGATTACACCGATTCAGCTTGCAACTACGGTTTCCTCTATTATAAATGGAGGAAACCGTGTGACGCCGCATTTTGGTGTGGAGACGAAAAATGCAGAAGGAGAAGTGACACATACTTTTGTCTATGGACAAAAGGAACATATTGTAAGCGAAGAAACTTCCACCACCATGCGCTATTTGCTGGAAAAAGTAGTATCTGAGGGCAGTGGAAAGAATGCGGCTCTTGAAGGCTTTTCTATTGGCGGCAAAACCGCAACGTCCCAGACGCTTCCACGTAGTGAAAAAAGGTATATTTCTTCTTTTTTAGGCTTTGCTCCGGCTGACGATCCGCAGGTACTTGCCTTAATTATTATCAATAATCCACAAGGCGTTTATTATGGTGGAACCATAGCAGCACCGGTCTGCCGGGATTTGTTTTCCAATATTCTGCCATATCTTGGCATTGAGCAGGCACTGGTTACAGAAGATGCGGAAATTCAGGAAAATCCGTGAAACTTTGGGAAGATATCTTGCAGGAAATCTCTAAATAACGTATACTAGATAAGTTGAAATGATATACAAAAAGAAAATAAAAAGAGGTGCAGTTATGACGTATCATGTTATTCTTCCGGTTATTATCGCTTTTGCAGTGAGTGCATTGCTAGGACCGGTCGTAATTCCTTTTTTAAGAAGATTGAAAGTTGGTCAGACGGAGCGGAAAGAGCTTGAATCCCATCAGAAGAAAATGGGAACCCCTACCATGGGTGGATTGATGATTATCGCAAGTATTATTGTAACCAGTCTGATTTATGTAAAAGATTATCCGAAGATTATTCCGATTCTCTTTATGGTAGTAGGATTTGGCGTAATTGGATTTTTAGATGATTATTTGAAGGTTGTACTGAGACGGTCGGATGGACTGCTTGCATGGCAGAAAATGTTATGCCAGCTTGTAGTGACCACTGTTTTTGTGGTATACATGGTGAAGTTTTCAGATGTTTCCCTTACAATGCTGCTTCCATTTTCCGGTGGAAAATACTGGAATATTGGCTGGCTTGCAATTCCGGTCATGTATTTTGCAGTAATCGGAACTGTAAACGGAGTCAACTTTACCGATGGCTTAGATGGTCTTGCTACCAGCGTAACCATTATCGTAGCAACCTTCTTTACTGTAGTTGCAGTGGGAACCAACAGCGGAATCGAACCGATTACCTGTGCTGTAGTAGGTGCATTGATGGGATTCCTTCTGTTTAATGTATATCCGGCAAGTGTATTTATGGGAGATACCGGTTCTCTTGCACTGGGTGGATTTGTGGCAGCTACCGCATATATGCTTCAGATGCCAATTTTCCTTCTGATTGTGGGACTGATTTATCTGGTAGAAGTATTATCTGTTATCATTCAGGTAACCTATTTTAAAAAAACAGGTGGAAAGAGAATTTTCCGTATGGCTCCGATTCATCACCACTTTGAATTAGGTGGCTGGTCAGAGACTAGGGTAGTGGCAGTATTTTCAATTGTAACAGCAATCTTATGTCTGGTTGCATTGATTGGATTATAAAGAGACAGGAGTGAATAAAATGGAATTTCAGGAGAAAAATGTACTGGTATTTGGCTCTGGGAAAAGTGGAATTGCTGCAGCAGAGCTGTTAGAAAAACAGAATGCGAATATTTTCGTTTTTGAAGGAAATGAAAAGCAGAGTGTAGCAGAAATCAAAGAAAAATCGGAGAGCTTTGCCAAGGCAGAAATCTATGTGGGCACCCTTCCGGAAGAAGTGATGGATAAACTGGATTTTGTTGTGTTAAGTCCGGGTGTTCCAACCGATTTACCATTGGTAAATGCCATGCGTGATAAGAACATTACGATTATTGGTGAGATTGAGCTTGCTTATCAGGTGGCAAAAGGAAAAATCCTTGCAATTACAGGAACGAATGGCAAGACGACAACCACTACACTGGTGGGAGAAATTTTATCCAATTACTTTAAGGATGTAAAAGTCGTAGGAAATATTGGAATTCCATATACATCGGTAGCGGCAGATACCACAGAAGAAACGGTAACAGCAGCAGAAATCAGCAGTTTCCAGTTAGAGACAATTGTAGATTTTGCTCCGGATGTATCTGCTATTTTAAATATTACACCGGATCATCTGAACCGTCATCATACCATGGAAAATTATATTAAGGCAAAAGAGGACATTACAAAGAATCAGAAAGCAAACGATGTCTGCGTCTTAAATTATGAGGATGAAGTACTTCGCAAATTTGGGGAATCCTTATCCATGAAAGTGCTCTGGTTTGACAGTAAAAAGCCGGTACAGAATGGATGTTATTTAAATGGTGAGAAGATTATTTATGTCTCTGAGGGCAAAGAGGAAGAAGTCATTGATGTCAATGAGCTAAATATTCTTGGAACCCATAATTATGAAAATGTTATGGCGGCAGTTGCCATGACCATAAGTATCGGAGTACCGATGGATGTCATTGTAAAAACACTGCGTGAGTTCCAGGCAGTAGAGCATAGAATTGAATATGTTACGGAGAAACGTGGCGTAAAATTCTATAACGATTCCAAGGGAACAAACCCGGATGCAGCGATTAAGGGAATTCAGGCAATGAACCGTCCGACACTTCTCATTGGCGGTGGCTATGATAAGCAGTCTGAATATGATGAATGGATAGAAAGCTTCGATGGTAAAGTAAAGAAATTAGTATTAATCGGAGTAACAAAAGAGAAGATTGCAGACTGTGCAAAGAGACATGGATTTACAGAGTATGTATTCGCAGACAGTCTCGAAGAGGCCGTAAATATCTGCTATGACAATGCAGTTTCCGGTGATGCCGTATTATTATCACCGGCATGTGCAAGCTGGGATATGTTTAAAAGCTACGAAGAACGAGGAAGAATATTTAAGGATTTGGTGCGCAATTTAAAGGAGTAGTGATTTATGGGCCGCAGACCGGGAAGAAAATCAGGCACAAAAGAAAAGACAATTAAATATTTTGACTATACACTTTTGTTTGTTATTATTTTCTTAGTGTGTTTTGGTCTGGTTATGCTGTACAGCACCAGTTCTTATAATGCACAGATTGAGTATGGCGATGGAACTCATTATCTAAAGCGGCAGGCATTTGCATGCTGCCTTGGATTTGCTGCCATGTTTGTGATTTCCAAGATTGATTATCATGTGTGGAAGAGACTGTATGGTGTGGCATACATAGGCGCATTTTTACTGTGCGTTTCCGTTATCTTTTTAGGATCGAATGGAAATGGTTCTACCAGATGGTTCCGCCTTGGTCCGCTTTCTTTCCAGCCATCTGAGTTTGCAAAGCTTGCTGTCATTATTTTTCTTGCAACGGTAATCAGCCGCATGCAAAAGAAGATTGGCGATCTGAAGGAACTGATGAAGGTAATGGTTTTACTGCTTCCGCTGGTTGGACCGGTTGCTTATACGAACTTAAGTACCGCGATTATCATTGTGGGTATCGCAGTGGCAATGGCGTTCGTGGCAAGCCCGAAATATGCGCAGTTTGTGGGAATGGCAATCGCAGTATTCGCTTTCGGAGCAGTCTTTATTGTACTGGCAAGCTATCGTGCAGAACGTATCAAAATCTGGCTCCATCCGGAGAATTATGATAAAGGTTATCAGACCATGCAGGGCTTATATGCCATTGGTTCTGGAGGACTTTTTGGAAAAGGACTTGGTGCCAGTATGCAGAAGCTTGGGTTCGTACCGGAAGCGCAGAATGATATGGTATTTTCCATCATCTGTGAGGAGCTTGGATTATTCGGAGCAATCTGCCTGATTTTGCTGTTTATCTTAATGCTGTGGCGTTTTATGGTAATTGCCAATAATGCGAAAGATTTATATGGTGCATTGCTGGTGGTTGGTATTATGGCTCACATTGCCATTCAGGTAATCCTTAATATCGCCGTTGTAACCAACAGTATTCCAAATACCGGTATCACACTTCCTTTTATCAGTTATGGTGGTACTTCGGCATCATTCCTCTTAGCAGAAATGGGACTTGCGTTAAGTGTTTCCAGAGGAATTCAGTTGGAGGGATAGGATATGATACGAGAAGAACGCAGAAAGAAGAGAAGAAGAAAACATATCCTGATTGGATTTCTGACTACACTGTTGATTCTGGCACTGGCAGCACTCATTGTAATCAAGGTATTTACCGTAAAAAATGTCGAAGTAGAAGGCAATAAATTATACAGTGATGAGCAGATTAAGGAATGGGTCTTAAATGATGACTATTCCTGGAATACATTATATGTATATTTTAAATATCGTTTCTTTGATACACAGGAAGTTCCGTTTATTGATACGATGGAGGTGAGTGTCAAATCACCGCATACCCTTCATGTAGAAGTATATGAAAAAGGACTGCTGGGCTACTTATATATGGATTCCCTGGGACAGAATGTCTATTTTGACAAAGATGGCTTTGTAGTGGAAATGTCTACAGATGTCATCGAAGGAGTACCGCAGATTACCGGACTGGCTTGTGGGGAAGCAGTACTTTATGAAAAACTTGACGTAAGCGGAAAAGATACCCTAAAGGATTTGCTGGCAGTAACCCAGACCTTAAAGAAGTATAATCTGGTTCCGGATACCATCAATTATGATGACCAGGGAAACGTGACCCTGCAGTACGGAACGATTACGGTGAATCTTGGACAGGCAACCAGCCTTACGGAAAAAGTAGTTCGTATGGAGAAAATTATGCCAAATCTGGAAGGACTTACAGGCATTCTTCATCTGGAAGACTGGACAGAAGATACCACAGATATTACTTTTGAAAAGACGGCGTAATTTTTTCAAAAAAACAGAAAATATAGGTTGATTATTTTTACGAAAAATTATATGATAGAGTATATGAGTAAATAAAGGCATACTTTTTATGAGAAATCTGTAAAGCAGATTTCTCATAGATTACATATAGAATGAGGGAGAGAAGGAGGAACTACCTTGCTTGAAATTAAAACAACAGAAGCAGAATCCAGTGCTAAAATTATTGTAATTGGTGTTGGTGGTGCAGGTAATAATGCAGTAAATAGAATGATTGATGAAAATATTGGTGGTGTTGAGTTTGTTGGAGTAAATACCGATAAACAGGCATTACTTTTATGTAAAGCACCTACGTTGATTCAGATTGGTGAGAAGCTTACCAAAGGACTTGGAGCAGGAGCACAGCCGGAGGTTGGAGCCAAAGCTGCAGAAGAGAGTATGGAAGAGTTGTCAGCAGCTATTGAAGGTGCAGATATGGTATTCGTAACCTGTGGTATGGGTGGCGGAACCGGTACAGGAGCAGCTCCTGTTGTGGCAAAGATTGCAAAGGATCAGGGAATTCTTACCGTTGGTGTTGTAACTAAGCCGTTTAAATTTGAAGCAAAAGCAAGAATGGTAAATGCTTTAAGCGGTGTTGACAAGCTTCGTGAGAATGTAGATACCTTGATTGTAATTCCAAATGATAAATTATTAGAGATTGTAGACCGCAGAACAACCTTCCCGGATGCATTAAAGAAAGCAGATGAGGTGCTTCAGCAGGCGGTTCAGGGAATCACAGATCTGATTAATATGCCGGCATTGATTAACCTTGATTTCGCAGATGTTCAGACTGTTATGAAGGACAAGGGTCTTGCACATATCGGTATCGGTATGGCTAAGGGTGATGATAAGGCAATTGAGGCAGTCAAACTGGCTGTTACCAGTCCATTGCTTGAGACAACTATCAATGGAGCAAGCCATGTTATTATCAATATTTCCGGTGATATTTCTCTTATGGATGCCAATGATGCAGCAAGCTATGTAGAAGATCTTGCCGGCGATAATGCAAATATTATCTTTGGTGCAAAATATGATGAGACTATGACAGATGCTGCAACGATTACTGTAATTGCAACAGGACTGGAAGAGAATGCAGCAAAAACCACTGCATCTTCTAATCTTATGTCCGGATTGAAATATCCAAATACAGCAGCAACCACCAGACCGGTCATTAATTCCGGACTTGTAAACCGTACTGCTAATGTTACAACCAACAGCAGTTTCGGAGCAACATCTACTCTGGGACAGACTGCTGCACAGCAGCCAGCTCCGACAGCTTCTCCATTTATTGGAATTACCAAACCAAAGAGACCGGAAAGTACTGTTCATGAGAAGGATATTAAAATTCCGGAGTTCTTAAAGAGTACCAAAAAATAAGAACTATCATTTTGAAAAGGATAGCAATAAAATTATAGTGTAAGAGTAGAAAAGGAATTTGAAGTTCCTATATGATACGACGCTTAGAACATTTGAAATGTACCAGATACTGGTGACAGCCATTGTTCTAAGCGTTTTTTTCGTTGTCAGGCATCCGTAAGAAGCTGCCGGTGGCAGCTTCTTACGGTAAGATTTGCAGAGTGCATTACGTTTCTTTTGCAACTTCCCTGCCGGGCAGTCGGATTCTGTCAATGAAATGAAAGAATGGCTGCATCTGTTTTGACAAAATATGCAGAGGAAAGTTTGTATAATGCAGGAAAGGAAGGGAGGTGGCATGTATTTATGAGATATATTTAGATGTTCTTTTTGTCAATAGTTTCCTGATGGATGTGCTGAATCTGTTCCTGACAGGCATATTTTTGCGGAATCTCATACATAAGGGCAGGATACTGCTTGCTGCCTTATTTGGAAGTGGTATGGGAGTCATTTGTTTTCTGATGCTTTCATCCTATAGATTGTATCGGCTGATTATGTATGTACCGGTTCCGCTTGGCATGGTTATGATTGCATTTTTTACGAGGAAACATACGACACAAAGAGTCGCTTTTCTGATAAAAAACTGGCTTGGCTGTTTTTTGTTTTCGATTCTGACAGGAGGCTGCATGCAGTGGCTCAATAAGAGCCTTTTTTATGGGCAGCATTTTTATCTGGCAATGGTGCTGACGGCGGGAATTGCTGTGTCAGCATCCATAATATGGCGCAGCAGAAAGGAGAGAAGCCGGCATCTTTATCAGGTGCGTCTTTGCTATCATGAACATGAATTGCTGTTAGAAGCCTATTATGATACCGGAAATCTGCTGATCGACCCCTATGTGGGAAAACCGGTCAGTATCATAGATAAAGAGCTTCTGATGCCGATTTTCCGGGAAGATGAGCCGGTAGTACGACTGTTGCCATTTAGCAGTATGGGAGAGAAAAACGGCTTGGTAGAAGCACTTACCGTAGAAGAACTTTATATTAAAGAAGGAAAAAAAGAGCGGCAGATTTTACAGGCGGTGATTGCACTTGGAAGTCCATCGTTGTTTCAAAAGAAGGAATATCAGATGATTTTAAATTGCCATCTGCTATAGGATGGAATGTGAATAAGAGAGGAAAGAGGAGTTGTAATGTATTTAAAAGTAGATATACCGGAGCATTTTCAGTTTCGCATTGTGCGTAGTTTAAAAGATATGCTGCTTCGTAAGGAGACGGAGATTCACTATATCGGAGGGGCAGAGGTGCTGCCGCCACCGCTTCCGGCGAAAGAGGAAATGGAATGTATCGGACAATTGGTGAAAGAGCAGAGTGAGACTGCAAGAAAGAAATTAATCGAGCATAATCTGAGACTTGTAGTATACATAGCGAAGAAATTTGACAATACGGGAGTAGGAGTGGAGGATTTGATTTCTATTGGAACCATCGGATTAATCAAGGCAATTAATACTTTTAATCCGGAAAAAAATATCAAGCTTGCAACCTATGCCTCCCGATGTATTGAAAATGAAATTCTGATGTATCTGCGTAGAAATAATAAGACGAAATTAGAGGTATCCATTGATGAGCCGTTAAATGTGGACTGGGACGGAAATGAATTACTACTTTCGGATATTTTAGGAACAGATGAAGATGTCATTTACCGGGATATTGAGACTGAGGTTGAAAAGAAGCTTTTGAATAAAGCAATTGAGCATTTAAACGGCAGGGAGCGGACAATTATTGAACTGCGGTTTGGCATCAATTCGAAAAACGGTAATGAACTGACCCAGAAAGAGGTGGCAGATTTATTAGGAATTTCCCAGTCTTATATTTCCAGGCTGGAGAAAAAGATTATGAAACGATTGAAGAAAGAAATTGTGCGATTTGAATAAAAAAGAAAGAAAATGTATACATTTTTTGTCCAATATGATAAAATAATACTATCATAAGTTCGACAATAAAGAGATGGCGAGGAGATGGTATTATGTTATTGGAGTTTTTAGGGGCTGCACATGAAGTAACTGGAAGTTGTCATTTTCTGCAATGTCAGGATAAGCGGATACTGGTGGATTGTGGTATGGAGCAGGGACCGGATTTATATGTGAATCAGGAGATTCCGGTGAATGCATCTAATATTGATTATGTGTTTGTAACACATGCCCATATCGACCATTCAGGCTTACTTCCATTGCTGTATAGTCATGGATTCCGGGGACAGATATTTGCGACAACAGCAACCAGCGAACTTTGTAATATCATGTTAAAGGACAGTGCACACATCCAGATGTTTGAAGCAGAGTGGAGAAACCGTAAGGCTAGGAGAGCCGGATTACCGGAAGTAGTGCCTCTTTACGATATGGATGATGCACAGGGGGTTTTAGAGCATTTTGTATCATGTGATTACAATAAAATCATTGAAATCTGTAATGGAGTAAAAATCCGGTTTGTAGATGCCGGACATCTTCTTGGTTCATCCAGCATTGAGGTATGGCTGACGGAAGAAGATAAGACTGTGAAAATTGTATTTTCCGGAGATATCGGTCATGGCAATAAGCCATTGATTAAAAATCCGCAGTTTATCGATGAAGCAGATTATGTATTGATTGAATCCACTTATGGTGACCGGATACATGCAGATCCGCCGGATTATGCACCGGAACTTGCGGCAGTAATTAAGCGGACATTTGCAAGAGGTGGTAATCTTGTCATTCCGGCATTTTCTGTAGGTCGTACACAGGAAATGCTATATCATCTGCGACGGATTAAGACAGAACATCTGCTGCCGGAGTTTGAAGATTTTGAGGCCTATATCGACAGCCCGCTGGCTGTGGAAGCAACAAATATTTTCCATAAGAGTGTAGAAGACTGCTTCTCTGATGAGGCAAAGAAATTAGTGGAGCAGGGTATTAATCCGATTGGATTCCCGGGACTGAAAACGTCTGTTACCAGTGATGAATCCAAAATGATTAACTTCAGCAAGAAACCATTGGTTATCATTTCTGCTTCCGGTATGTGTGAGGCTGGCCGTATCCGCCATCATTTAAAACATAATTTGTGGAGACCGGAAAGCACGATTCTGTTTGTAGGATATCAGGTACCTGGAACCTTGGGTCATGCACTTTTGAATGGAGCCAAAGAAGTAAAACTTTTCGGTGAAAATATTCAGGTACATGCAGAAATTTTAAATCTTCCTGGTATCAGTGGCCATGCAGACCGTGATATGCTGACAAAATGGGCATCTGCATTTAAAAATCCACCAAAGCGTGTCTTTGTGGTACATGGTGAGGATAAGGTCTGTGATGAATTTGCAGAGCATCTGCATACGGAATTAGGCTATCAGGCGGTTGCACCATATAGTGGTGATACCTATGACTTATTAGAAAATGTCTGTGTTCATGAAGGAAGCCGTGAACTGGTTGAAAAGAAGAAAGACAAACCGGCAAAGGCATCCTCTAATGTGTTTGCAAGACTGCTGGCGGCGGGTCAGAGGCTGCTTAGTGTCATTCAGAAGAATGAAGGTATCCCAAATAAGGACCTTGCCAAATTTGCTGACCAGATTAATTCTCTGGCAGATAAGTGGGACAGATAGGAAGTTGAAAAGGAACTTGGAAATAAAGAAATAGAAAAGTATCATGAAAAGTAACCAGAAAAGACATTCGTATCCGGGAAAATGCCGGTGCGGATGTCTTTTTTTACTCGAGAAACTCGCAAAGCGTGTTTCTCGCTACTTGCTGTCAAGCATTTTCAAATGACTATGGAAAAAGAAGAAATATTCCGATATATAAGTGTAAGATAAAATGCAAGGAACAAATTACGAAATCAGGAGGAAATGCGATGGCAGTCAGACTGAATTTATTTTCCAATACGGAGCAGGATACAAAGAAGGTATCTACGGTGGAGGAATTGCCGCAGTATATGCTGAAATGCATTTATGATAATAATGTGGCAGAAGAAAGTGAAGAAGCAAAACAGGAAAAAATGGCGAAAATCAAACGGAAATTAGAGGCTGGAAAGAAGCTGACCAAAGAAGAACTTTCATGGCTTCAAAGAAATGACCCCATTGCATATGCCCATGCGATACGGATTCAGATGATTGCAGAGGAAGTGGAGAACGAGCTGAAAACTGCAAAGAGCAAAGAAGAAGCAAACCGTATTGTATCCACCGCTGTTTCCGGTATATCGGACAATGATCCGGATAAGGAATATATTGTAGCAGCAGTAAACAGGGTGTCAGATGAATTCCATAAATCCGGTGCCTATAGCAGACTGCCGGGAACTCAGGAAAGTGCAGAAAAGAGAAAGCAGAAAAAGGAAAATGGGATTTCTTTCAAGAGAGAGGATGAAAAGGAAGAACTGATGAACTGGAGTCCGTTGCAGGAAGTCATTGAGAAACTACCGACATTTACAGCCGGAGCATAGGATAAAATAAAAATCCGCATATCAGAGTATATCTGGTATGCGGATTTTTTTATGAAATCGTATTAATATCCTAATTCCTCTCCGATGAGAATTACTTTGATTCTTCCCGGAATACCACTTCTTCTGGTGATAACAACCTGATTACAGATACACTCCGGTGAGAGGCAGTCGGCACATGTTCCGGTGAGTGCACATGGCGTTTTCTTGCTAAGGCGGATGCAGTTGGCAGGAGTAGCAGTATTATGTACCCGGTCAAGAGCGTCGTCAACTGTTTTTACAACCTTATTCATACCGGCCATAACGATGACTTCCTTCGGGCCATAGATGAGTGCTGCAACCCGGTTGCCATTTCCGTCAATATTGACAAGCTGTCCGTCAGAAGTGATTGCATTGGAACTCATAAAATAATAATCTGCATTCAGACACTGATGATAAATTGCAGTTGTTTCTTCCGGTGTGGCAGCTTTGCTTCTGTCATAAAGAGTGATGTCAGTCTTATTTTGCAGAGCAGCCATCATACCACTTTCGGTTAAAGTCATGGAACCGCCAAAACCAACGGTTGCCTGTGTCGGCAGCATGGAAGTGGCAAGTGCAACGGCTTCTTCTTTGGTGGCACAGTAATATGCGTCAATCTGTCTTTTCTTGAATTTTTCAATCATGGACGTAGCGAGTGTTTCATAAAATTGTTTCTTTGGATCCATAAAGATACCTCCTTGATGCGTAAGTGTATGGTGAGAAAAATTCTTAATATACACCATACAAAATATATTACATCATAGGATGGGGATTTGGCAATCCGAAAAGTCAGATAGATTGTTTCATTGACAAAAAACATAAATGAGCACAAAATGGGTACAAATAAAGGATAAAAGATACATGTAAGAAAAGAGGAACCAAATGCAAAATAAAATTACAATAGAAGAATGCCAGAAATTATTAGAGCAGAATCCCTTTGGAAGTCTGCTGCAGATGAAGATAACAGAGGCAGAACTTGGAAGGGTAAAGGCAGAACTGCCATTCAAAAAAGAGTTTACAAATATCTATGGAGATTTGCACGGCGGAGTACTGTATTCGGCAGTGGATACCATATGCGGAATTGCGGCAGGAACCTATGGATATTATGTGACTACTGTGGACGGACAGATCCGCTATTTAAAAGCGGCGCGTGCAACAGAATATGTTACATGCACCGCCAAAGTGGTAAAACCCGGAAGGAACCTCACAGTAGTAGCATTTGAAATTACAGATGCCAATGGAATGCTTTTAAATACCGGTGATTTTACCTTTTATAATCTGAAAGAAAAAGAGATTTTATAAATTTTCATTTTTTAATGCATCCATGATATTTTCAGAAGAAAGCTTACGCATGGAATAAATCATGGTTGCAGCAACGACGACAAACACACTGCCAATGGCAATGACAAAGCTATACCATGGAATAAAGAATCCAAAGTCGATTCCATCACTGACTGCCCGATAAATAAGCCAGGTGATTCCAATAGAAGCCGGAAGTCCGTAAAGGAGTCCCTTGCAGCCATAGAGCAGACATTCAAACTGCATCATTTTTCGGAAGCCCTTCGGAGAAAGACCGATGGACTTTAACATGGCAAATTCACGTTTTCGTAAAATAATATTGGTAGAAATCGTGTTAAATACATTGGCTGCCGCTATCAGGGAAATTAGTGTAATAAATCCATAGGAAAAAATATTGATAACGGTAATCATGGCACGCTCATTTTCAATGGAATCCATATAATCATAGATATCAGCAGAAATATTTTCGTTGTCAAAGAGTGTATTTAAGTCGGTCTGTACCTGTTTGTGATTATCTGTTTTTATATAGTATGAATTTTCCAGTGAACTATCCGGGTTCTGGCTGAGTGCCTGCCAGAGAGCATCCTTACAGGAATATGGAAAAATAAATTTCGCATTATCGGAAGGAGCACTGACACCGAAAGGAATGGTATCACTGAAAGCACCAGCGGTGACGGTGCAGGTATTTTTCACATCTTCGTCTAAAGCGGATAATACAATATCCTGCGAAGAAGGATTGGCGAAAATATTAATGTCATAGTATTTGTCATTGAATACATGAAGCCGGTCAATCAATACACCCGTTGGATGATCAGAATTCTGATAATCGGAAGGATTTTCCCCGATTTCTTTTAAATAATCTTCAAATAAATGATCCTCCACGAAATAAATCAAAGTGGTAAGCTCACAGGAGTCATCTGCCAGGAGTGTATTGCTGTAATAAGCCTGTTCATAATCAGAATAGAAACTTTCAAATTCTTTCGAACAGTCTTCTTTGGCTACCGTAAAGCCAGCAGCGAAGCTGGCACCGTAAGAAGCCTTATCTATGCCATCTAAAGCACGGATTTTTGTTAAAAGAGCATCCGGGTCATAATTCTTTTCGGAATATATGGTGCAGGAAAGCTCATAACCGTTTCCGTTGTAAATACTGCCGGCAGAATGTGTCAGATAAGCACAAAAGCTGCTGGCAGAAATAAACAGTACAATACTTAAGAAAAGTGAGATAACAGTAGCACGGTATTTGCTGCGGCTTCGTTTATAGTTTTTGGCAGCAAGCATTCCTTCAAAGCCAAATAATTTTTCCGTAAGTGGAAATGTATGCACTTTTTTGGAACGGATGTTAATATCACTGGTCTGCCGGATGGCTTCTAAGGCAGATAACTTCATGGATTTCCGTGCTGGCAGGTAAGCAGAAATCAATACCGTAATAAAAGCGAGGGTGACGGCAATCACAATTCCGGCAACGGATGGCTGCAGGGTCAGGTGCAGTGTGGTTTCGCTTCGGTACAGCATGGCAAGAGTATCACCAGTGAAATAGAAGGTAATGCCAATGCCAACTAAACCGAAGAAGATTCCAAGCGGAATACCGATAAGACACAGGAAAGCCGCTTCAAACAGGATGCTGTGAATCATCTGGTGTCTGGTTGCACCAAGGGATGAAAGCAGACCAAATTGTCTGGTTCGTTCGCTGATAGAAATGGAAAATGCATTATAAATCAGTGAGATAGACCCAAGTACGATAATTGCAATCAAAATAACCGCAAGACTGGTGACGGTGCGGTTTAAGGAATCCTCCATGGATGCTCCGTCAAGCCGCAGTAAATCATAGTTCATGGTATAAGAATATGGTGCATTCTGCTCTAAAAAACTGGATACATCCTTGCTGTTATGAAGACAGAAGTAAATATCCTGATAGGATGTCCGGGCAGAAGAGAGAGTCAGTGCTGTATAACCCGGAGCCTGAAAGCTTTCAAAGGAAGGTCTGCTGTAAAAACCTACCACCTGATAAGTTTTTGACTCCGTATTTGTAATGGATTCTAACGGAATTACTTTTCCGTCTTTTGTTTTTTCTGACTTATTACCAAGCAGTGAAGTGTTATTATCTAAAATAGAACCATCTTCATCGACACGTTCTCCCACATCCAGTGTAATTTCATCATTTAAGTTATAAGCAATGCCACCGTCAAGAGGTGAGTGCTAATATTTTTGTTATTTTTTTGCAAACCCTTTAAAATCAATGGTTTGCAGTATCTTATTTCTTTTGAAATTGTGATTTTTTCTGTTTTGACACCAATTTGACACCAATTTTTCTTTTTAGGGTGTCAAGCATTTAACACCATATTATCCAGCCTTGCAATCTCATTTTCAATCCTTGTCAGCTCTCCAATATGGTTATACACTTCCATTGTTACATCTATATGGGCGTGTCCCATAATATATTGAAGAACTTTTACGTCCATACGGCACTCTGCCATTCTGGTACAAGCTGTGTGACGCATTACATGAGCTGAAAACTTCGGTAACAGTTCTGCTTTCCTATGCTCTTTTTTTGCTCTCTCTACTTCGGTTTTGTTATATGCGTCTACAATGTTATATAAAACACTATTTACGCCATTCGGCATAAGCGGTCTGCCCGATTTCGCTGTAAAGACAAACCCTGAATACCCGTCCACCTCAATGCTCTTATCCTTTGCAAGCATAAAATTGATTTTCCTTTGTTCCTCAAAGGCTTTTGCAACTTCTTGTGTCATAGGTATAATACGAATACCCGACTCCGTTTTTGGTGTTGAGATATGGAACTTGCAACCGTCGCCTAAATTCTTATAAATGAGCTGGTGGTCTACATTAACCGTTTTTGCCTTGATGTTTATATCTTTCCATGTAAGACCAATAAGCTCCCCACACCTTAACCCCGTACCAATCATTATGGTAAACATGGGATAATATGTGTTATAGACATTGCTCTGTTTTACAAACTCCATAAACTTTTCTTGTTGAGAAACAGTTAAGGCTTCTTTTTCCTCTGCTGGTTTTCCATAATCGCTAATGGAACTTTTTGCAGGGTTCTTTCGGATAATATCATCATCAACAGCCATTTCTAATGCAGGATAAAGCAGGTTGTGAATATACTTGATTGTAGAATAAGCATATCCAGCTTTGGAAAGTTTCGCATAATACGCTTTAATATGTGAGGGTAAAAGTTGAACAACTTTAATATTTCCAATCTCGTCTTTTACTCTGTTTTCCCAAGCACGAACATAACTAACTCTTGTAGTATCAGCCAGCTCACGAGTTGCCATATAACGCTCAAACAACGTGTTAAGCGTCATTTTTTTGATTGCTCCGTCTGTCAATATATTATCTTCCATATCTTTTGCAATCTGCTTCTCTTTTTCTCGAAGCTCTGGTAAATCTTGTGCATAGACTGTCAATCTCTTGCCTGTTCTTACATCTGTATAACGATAACTGTATCTTCCATCATTACGCCAGTTTTCGCCCTCTCTTAATTTTCTTCCTTTTGGGTCTTTTCTACTAATTGCCATGAGAACCATTCCTTTCTGAAAAAGCCTCTTTTCTTGTTCTCACAGCGTGCTTTGTCCTTTCTTATTATACTACACACGCCAGAGAACATAAATAGAAAATCGTTCTATTCTTCCAAATATAGCAAGTATTTCTTGACTTTTTCTATGGAATAAAGAACCCTGCGACCTATCACAATTTTTGCTCCTGCCTGCTCGCCAATCTTTCTTGCAGTAGCACGACCACAAGATAACATAGCAGACAGTCCCTCTATATCAACAGCAATCGGTTGTTCCGTTGCTCTTATTTTCGTTTTATTCATATTCCAACACCTTACCTCGCTGGAACATCACATCATTTAACACATCAGTCTTTAACATAATGTAACACCCCCTTTATTGTGTGTCTATTTATAAGTTACAGAAGCAGGCAGACGGCTTTGGAAAGCTCCGTTAGTATCTCAACTATTCCCATTCTTG
Organism: Roseburia sp. AF20-18LB; assembly: GCF_003461185.1. Lineage (NCBI taxonomy): Bacteria > Bacillati > Bacillota > Clostridia > Lachnospirales > Lachnospiraceae > Roseburia > Roseburia sp. AF20-18LB. Next base: position 139,353 of record NZ_QTWP01000003.1, on the reverse strand, counting down.
TGGGCAGAACCGCACCATGCGGACGTATCATTATTCTGTGAGGATAGGTCGTGGCAAAACGACTTTTCCAACAGTCGCTCTCGGATCACTGCGTGGGTCGCTCGCTTTCTTTTGAAAAGGTCGTGGCGTACAGTCCCCGTGGCTCGCTATCTCACAAACGTATCTGTCTGCTTTATTCAGTTGTCAAAGAGCTGTGGCGAAAGCGTGTTGCTTTCATGTAAAAGCAGGTGCAGAGCAGGAAAGAGGGGGATTGAACAAATCATGCTCTGCGGTTACTGCTTGTTATTCTTCTTCGATTTCTAAGGCAATATCAAACCCTAAAATCATTTTAATAAGTGCTTCTCTGATAAGTCCCTTTAACTCCATATCTACAACAATATAAACATTGCCGTATTCATCATAGAGTGGACGCAGACAGCACTTTGATATGTACGGGTCATAAAATGCCAGTATCTTTTCAATCGCTTTTTCGTCCCCGCCCATTGCTTGTGAAAGCAAATAGTAGGACGGCTTCTTAAATGTTTGCTTCATTTTACTGTTTCTCCTTTAGTAATTTTTTCATAAGTGCCAATGAATTATGTCGATTTTGGAATACACCGCTTCTGGAAATATTCTGCTTTTTTGCAATTTCTTCGTTGTTCATTTCCAAGAAGTAATACATCAGCAAAGTTTCACGGTTACGCTCGGACAACTGTTTCAAGGCTTCTGCCAATTCATCATCATAGACACGAATATCATTACCGCATACGTTGAAAATCGTATAGTCCGTATCATAGTCGTCCCAGACAGCCAGATTTTCTACAACGATTTCTGGAAGTTCACAAAAGAGTGTTTCTTCCTTTTGTCGTCGTTTTAATTTCTTCTGATAGTCCTTAACAACATGTCGGACAACTTTCTTCAAACAACTTTCAAAACGGCATTGAACTGTTTTCTGGAAGTCAGACGGTTTCATCAATCTCACCCCCTTTCCGTTACGACGTGAAAAGTGGTTATCCCTCTTTCCACACCATATAGGGAACGGCAGGTGTGATTTGTTAAGTTGAGAACTCAAAAAAGCCAAAATTTTTCCAGAATGAAAAAAGCCCGCACAAAACAGACTGTTTGCACGAGCAAATGAATTTATATATCTAATTAACGATTTTATTGATTGCTTTTTCCATTTATAGCCGATAAATTTCTTTAAAACATTCCATGAAACATACTCCCTAATTTACACATCAAAATTATTTTCCAAAATCATAAAGTATATTTCTAAATAATTTCTAAATGTACCATAGACTTCTTTGTTTCATGTGGATAGCATAAAAACCTTATGGTACAATATCTAATTAAAGGAGATGAAATCACATGAATAAAATTGCTATTATTGAAGATGATATAGACATTTGCAATATGATTGCAAAATTCTTAGAAAATAATAAATATATCGTTCATTATGCCTTGAATGGTGCAGAGGGAATAGAATTATGTAAATCGCTTGTTCCAGATTTAATAATACTTGATATTATGTTACCGAAGTTAAATGGAAATGATGTATTGCAGCGATTGCGTAAATTTACAAATGCTCCTGTCATTGTTGTTTCCGCAAAAACAATGGTACAGACAAAAATAGATTTATTAAAATTAGGTGCTGATGATTATATGACTAAGCCTTTTGACCTGCATGAGCTTCTTGCTCGTATTAAGGCAAATTTGAAAAGGACTTCAAATACGTCCTGCCAAAATGATACTTTGACATATAGAGATATCGAAATCAATAACTCTCTAGTTTATATCAAAGAGGTATTAGTATCTTTTACATCAACCGAGTTAAAGATTTTAAGACTATTATTGCAATATCCGCAAAAAATTTTTTCAAAGCAAAATTTATATGAATCCATTTGGAATGAAACTTATGCTTATGATGATGATACGATAAATACCCATATTAGTCATATTCGTAAAAAAATCAAGGCAATTACAAATGAAGATTATATACAAACCATTTGGGGAATCGGTTATAAAATTAAATGACTTTAGATTTTCTTTAGACTTATCAGATATAGTGGCATAGAAAGGAGTGTTTAGAATGACAAAATTTATATGCGAAACAAAAAATCTAAGCAAAAAATATAAAGATTTCTATGCTTTAAAGAATGTGAACTTAACTATTCCAAAAGGAGAAATCTACGGTCTTGTAGGCGAAAATGGGGCAGGAAAAACAACTCTAATCCGATTATTAACGGGACTTAATTTTAAGAGTGAGGGAGAAATAATCCTGTTTGGACATACAGATAATCTGCAATATGAAAGGACAAAAATCGGTTGCACGATTGAAATGCCTGCATTATACAAGGATATGACAGCTTCACAAAATTTAGAGGTGCAAAGAATACAGCGTGGTATTCCAAACAAAGAGTGTATTGCCGATACTTTAGAGTTGATAGGTTTATCCAATGCTGGCAAAAAAAGAGTGGCAAACTTTTCTTTAGGAATGAAACAAAGGCTTGCTTTAGGTGTTGCATTATTAGGTGAGCCAGAATTTTTGATTTTGGACGAACCCGTCAACGGACTTGATCCAACGGGAATTATTGAATTAAGAGAACTTCTTAAAAAATTAGTAAAAGAACGAGAGGTAACGATTTTAATATCCAGCCATATATTAAGTGAATTACATCAGCTTGCTACCTGTTACGGATTTCTTCATAAAGGAGAACTTTTGAAACAAATTTCTGCCGAAGAATTGAACGAAGAATGTAAACGCCATATTTGTTTAAGGACTGATAATATCCAAAAAACCACTCTTTTATTAGAGCAAAAGGGAAATATTAACAATTACTCCGTTTACCCCGATAATTCTATTCGGATATACGAGTGCTTAGATAATGTAAGAATGATTTCTAAATTACTATCCAGTAATGGAGTTATTATTGATGAAATTTCTGTGCAAGGAGAAAATTTGGAAACATACTTTGAAAATCTAATAGGGGGACGAAAAAATGTTTAATCAAATAAGAGCAGAATTTTATAAGTTATTTCATACAAAGGCATTGTACTTAACCTTTGCTTTGATTTTAGCAGTCTTTGGAATTTTCTCCATAGGCGGTCAGCAACAATTTGTGGCATCAAGTTCAAGTTTAGACGAAACATGGAAAATAGGAGAAACTGTTGGATTTCTTGCTCGTGCTTATAGCGATACAGCACACCCATTGATTGAAGAAATAATAAGGACAGCCACATCTTATACTGTATTTTTCTGGCTGATTGTTCTTATATTTTCTGTTATTTTCTTTTCAAGAGAATATACGGATTCAACAATTAAAATTGCAATCGCAAGCGGACAAAGCCGAATTAAGTTTTTTGTTGCGAAATATATTGTGATTTCGATTACCAGTATATTTCTATACTTTTCATTTATTATGATTGCATTTATAATAGAATGTGCGAAATTTAATATTCCAATACAACTGTTTCCAATGCTGAAAATTGCAGGACTAAATTGTATGATTATGGGAGCGTTTATCGGAATTACACTTATGTTATGTGTAATATTCAAACATACGGCAATCGTTGTAGGTGCTATGTCATTGTTTACATTTAGCGGACCGCTTATCTATATGATGACATGGGATAATATGTCAACTCAATCATGGAGAGTTCTAACATACTTAAAAATAAATCCTATGTATTACTGGATGAATACCTGTTCTTATAATATGATAAATAATTTAGAAATCAATATTTTGATTTATTTCGTGGGAACTGTAATTATTACATTTCTTGTTTCAGCATTTATACTAAGAAAGCAAGAAATACGCTAATCATAACAGAAAGGGGAAATGCGAATATGTTATATTTCTTATTGATTTGCTTTATCTTCATATTAGCATTTTCCTTATTCTCTATTATCAGAACAATTCGCAACATAAATAAGCAAATAAAGCAACAACGGAAAATACGAGTATCTTTATCAAATAGGGACATTGAAGAATTAGCTTATGCAATCAATCAAAAAGATAATCTACATAAAAAATTACAGGTTCAAATTAAGCAGGAAGAAGAACAGTTAAAACAGTCTATATCTAATATAAGCCACGATTTAAGAACACCTTTGACATCTATACAAGGCTATTTAACACTTCTGCAAGAATGTGAAGATAAACAGGAACAAGGACAATACATTAAAATCATTAAGGCAAAAACAGATTATCTCACGGATTTAGTACAAGAGTTTTATGATTTATCTGTGATAGAAAATGAGCAAGTTGATGTTGAATGTGAGCGTGTTGACATAAATAGAATTGTTACAGATTGCTTAATTGAAAAGTATTATGAATTTGGAGAAATCCAACCAACCATTCAAACAGAAAATACTCCTGTATGGATATATGGAAATAACCTTATCTGTAAACGAATTATTGAAAATTTAATTGTAAATGCACTTCGTTATTCAGATAATTACATTGAAGTTTCTATCAATCAAAAAGGAGTGTTCACAATTAAAAATTCAACAAAATCCCTTGATGATATTGATGTAAACTTATTATTTAACAAGTTTTATACTGTTGATAAATCACGCACCAAAGGAAGTTCTGGTCTGGGCTTGTATATTGTAAAGGAATTGCTGAAAAAGATTGACGGTAAAATTGAAAATGTAAGTTACGAAAAAAATATTTTGTCTATTAGCATTTGTTTTCCCTTGTATAATGATAAAAAGTTACTGTGATCAGAACATCTGAATACAGTAACTTTTTTTAGTAGCTTTAACTCTCTTTTATAAGTTTTTCAAAATATTCTCTTTTCTTCTCTGGAAGTTGATTTAAAAATTCTTCCAGCCATTTTTCTTCTTCTTCCAAAATTCCCTCGTCCTCATAATACTCTGGGTATTCTAAATATATTTCATGTTCTCTTTCTTCTCGTTCTTCGTCAGCTTGTGCTAAGTCCATATATTTTCCAATAAGGATTTGAAGATATTGACTATATCCAAGAGAACCCACTAAATAAGTAATTCGTTCATAGTCTTTTAATGTCATTTCTCTCTTTCCAGTTAAAAGGTCATAGTCGTAAGAAGAACAAACTTCCAAAAATTCCTGTTCCTGCGTTTCTGCTTTTTTCATTGTTCACGCTCCGTATTTACTAAAATTTTAAATTCTTGCTAACTACACAAATAAATTCTTCTGGACTGGGTATCTTATTTCCAAATAAACGTTGAAATTCCGCTTGCTTGTTTGGGTCATTACTATTTCTAGCTTCATCAATAGCATACTGCATTTCTCTGCGAATTTCAGATACCGAACAGCCATTTGTTTTAGCCATTCTTTTTATAAGCTCTTTGCTATCCTTTTTACGAAATCTTAACATATAGACATACCCCCTTTGCATTTATATTCTTCCATATTTTAAACTTTTTAGCCTGGATATATACTGAAAGAATTGTTCATTTACACAGAGTATTATATTACACTCTGTGAATGGTTACAATATAAAAAAGCAGGAAAGGAGAGGAAACTGTGGAAGTTGATTACAAAGCAATCGGACAGCGTATTAAAATTGCAAGAATTAAAAAGGGCGTAACACAAGAAACCGTTGCCGACCTTATAGACATTACACCAGCTCACATGAGTAATGTAGAAACAGGAAAAACAAAAGTCAGTTTACCAACCTTGATTGCGATTGCCAATGCACTTTCTGTATCAGTCGATACTCTTTTATGCGATAATGTGATTGCTTCTAAAATCATTTTTGAAAAAGAAGCAAAAGATATTTTTTCAGACTGTGATGAATACGAAGTACGTTTCTTAGTAGATTTAATGAAGTCCGCTAAAATAGCGTTTCGTAAAGACAAGGATATACGCAATCAATTTCAAAAATAACCGTAGCTGTAAGGCACATAAATGTGTATTACAGGCTACGGTCTTTTTATATCATTTATCCTACAATCTTCCAGTTACTATCTTTTTGTAACACAAGCTCATACTGCGATACCTGCGTTGCCTTTGTCTGATTATCAAGGAATTTCACAGCAACCTTGACTTTCACATTGTCCCCGTCCTTTGTAAAGATAGGGTTTACCAATTCAGAATAAAGGTAGTCCCTGCCGATAGGTTCAATCACATTTCCAGCTACATAGTAGGCAAGCTCTTTTTCTGTGGCTGTTGGGTACAGCTTAAAGAATGTTTCCAGAAATGCGGTAGCGTCGTTTACGGTATCAGCGTCCACGCTTGCGTCTGCTTCTGGTGTCTTAGGCTCATAGTCTGATTTTTCGATTGCTGGTGCAAGGGTAGGGTTCTGAACGATTACCATATCCCCGTCAGCGTCCACATGGACTTTTACGGTATAGGTTGCCTTGACATTGCTTGTCTGTTCTCCCTCTTTTATCTGCTGATCTACTTCGTAGGTAGCAGAAAAAGTGTCCGTTCCCGATTGCTCGATATGCCATACAATCACATCTGTAACTGTGGAGCTGGTCGGTATGTCGGTTCTGATTGTATCAACATTCAAGTCCTGCAATTCCTTTGTCAGATAACCGTTGATTGCCTGCGTTCTTGCTTCAATCGCTTCTTTGCTGTTATTCCATGTGTAATAGGACTTCGCAAAGTTCTTCACGAAATTTTCTATCCCGTTGGTGTCCTGCAAGCGAAGTTCAATGATTTCTTTTTCATGGGTGGTGTGCTGGTCGATAGCGGTAAAATTTTTATATACCCCAAAGCTCACGCTTGCGAGAAGCACCACCCACAACGCAATCACGGTTTTCTGATGTGTGCCTACCTTGACAGTACGCACCTTTTTTTCTTTGACATTTTCTGTCTGTTTCTTATTCTTCTTAAACATAATGTTATCCTCACTTTCTATTGTTTTACTCGTCCTGCACCGATTAAGTGCTGTTGCCAGTAACTATTATTTAGGTCTGCATATCCTATCGGATTTCCTGCGTGGTACATCTGCGTCGGCGAAACAAGAATACCGACGTGTGTTACATAACTTCCAGCGTTATAGGTAGAATGGAAAAATACCAAGTCCCCAGCCTTTGCCTGCGAGAGTGGAAGATGTTGGGTGGCGTCATACTGTGCTTGTGCTGTTCTCGGTAAGGAAACACCAGCTTTTCCATAGCACCATTGCGTCAGCCCCGAACAATCAAAGGAAGTATTCGGGTTACTGCCACCATACACATACTTCCAGCCTTGATATTTCAACGCTTCATTCATTACCTTTTGTGCCAGTTCTCCCGATACCTGCGGAACTGCTAAATACTGATTGACTACTTCCACATAGAACATATTTCCATAGCCATACCGCCAGCCCCCGTTCTTAGCAACGGCTATCGGGTTGGTGTAGGTTACTTTCTTTCCACCCGATTTCTCACGGGCGAAGCTCTCTGCAAGATTAAAAGTGTGTTTTTTTCCTTTTCCTGCCACATATCCCACATAGCCACCGCCATAGTTATAAGACTGTATTGCTACATTCAAGTCGTCGATACCTTGATTTTTGCAGGAAGAAAGCAGGGACGCAAAATACTTACATCCCTGCTTGATTGAGCTTTCCGTATCTAAAGAGTTGGGCGGTAAACCCAGACTTTCCGAACTCTGCATAACATCTTCTGCCGTACCGCCACTTTCTACTTGAATGATAGCAAGTAGCACATTGACATACTCGGAGATACCGTTTTCTCTGGCGTACTTTTCCACCATAGGCTGATGTTTCAAGACTTCTGCGGATAGGTTCATACCCGTAATGCCAGAAGAAAAATTGCTGTTCTCATCGTCGCTGTCCGCACTAATGAGGACACCAAAGAAAAGCACCAGAGAAAAGAGGATAGGAAACAGACTGCCAATGATAGCGATATGTTTCAGTTTCATTTTTTCTTCTGTCCTTTCTTCGTTACAAGATTACGGCTTTTCTCTATGGTCTGTTGGTTCTTCTGGACGCTATGGGTCTGCTGAACCTTTTTCCTGCGGTCTTTGGTGTAATTCTGGCGTGTTTCCTGCAATACTACTTTTTCTACATTCTGCCTATGTACTTGCTGTGTAAGCTGGGTTGCTTTTCTATCAGAAGCACCAGAAGATAGCGGACGCTCTTTGATAACGCTTGTCTTGACTGGCTCGCTTGCTTTTGAAGTGGTCGCTGTGGCAGGGCGTTTGACTTCCTGCATTTTTTCCGCACTCGGCTTTGGAATGGTTGAAGCTGTGGCTGGTCGCTCATGGGGACGGGTAGCTCCCGTTGTCGCTGATCCGTCAGCCTTTCGCTGTACCTGCTTTGCTTCTTGTGCCTTTTGAAGCTCCATACGTTTGTCAGCGATATTTTTCTTATGCTGTTCCTGCTTTTCCAAACGTCCCGTCTGTCTGGACTGCTGTTCCTGCACCATGCCACGCTTAAAGTCGGACACGCTGGACTTTGCCTTTTCCTTTGCGGAATACACCGCATAAGCGGTCTGTGTCGGCATATCCTTGATATTCTCTTTGACAGCATTTGCCTTGTCTTTTACTTTATTTTTCGTATCTAAGACAGCACCGACAGCAGAACCAGCACGATTTCCAAAACTGGAAGAAGTGTTGCTTCGTGAAAAAGTACGTTTATCTTTTTGAGGATTACTCCTTGAAGAACCATTACCCGATAGCATAGCTCCCGTAACCGCACCTGTGCCAGCTCCAACCATACTTCCATGACTAACAGCTCTAGCCATGCGTCGCTCCATTCTTCTAGCCCTATGTCGCATAAACAGATATGGTCTGCGGAAAATTCTTCGTCCCATGCTTTGACTGTCGTTAGCGTTCAAAGAGAACATACTCATTAAGTCGCCCAGCTTCATGTAGATACCAGCGAAACACACTATCTGTAAGAACGCTACCATAAAGAAAGGATAGTCCGTGGATATGTTATAAAACATACTGGAAATGCTGAACGCCACCGTTACAATGAGCGTTATTCCTGCCCGTGTCATTATGGTATTAAACACCCTCACGATTGCCTGCTTTGCCAGATTTTCTTGACTGGGTATCATAGAAAGAAGAAAACTGATAGGTAAAAACATTGAAAAGATAATAAAAAGTATCTGGCTAAACAACATCATGCCCGTAAGCAAGAATACAAATATCGTTATCCCTAAATTGAAGAACAATAGGAAGAACACCATGCCTAAACGGTTCACGACCTGCGGTATCGTCAGATTGTTGTTGTCATTGTCCTCAATTTCTGTTTTCACGACTTCTTCTCTGGTTTTCCCGTCCTCGTCCTCTGGGCTTGCCGATACCAGAGCGACCACACGGTCTGTTCCGATTTCCTCTGCGTTGCTGTTCCCGAATTGTAAGAGTAGCCACGGCTGTTCCACTTGAATAGAAAATAAGCTGTCCCGTATCAAGTCCACGCTGTCCTTGCCCTCGCTGTCAGAGTTGGGGAGCATGATTTTTGTTCCCAAGTCCAAAGAAGCGGTACTGATGTCTGATGAAAACTCATTTATCTTCTTGATGTAATCGGGAGCATAGGCAATAAAAGAAGCCGACAGCACGAACACCACAACAAAGTTGATAACGGCATGAAGTGCCTTGCTGGTTTCCCGTTTGATAAGTCCCGTATAGGCAACATAAAGTCCCACCACTAAGATAATGAGAAGCAGGAAACCAACATAAAAGCCAGAGCTGGAAAAACCGTTCTGCGTTACGCCTGCTAAGGTCTGTATGCTTTTTCCGATACTGTCTGCCATATCGTTAATAAAATCAAGTTTGTAGGCTTCCTGCACCACATAGCCCGTTGCATTACTCAAATATAAACTGATAGTCCAGACAAAGTTGGTAATGCAATAAAGCCCATACTGTACCGATTTTCCAATCCCGTCCAGCCAGTTCCACGGCAACCACGACCAGCTATTATCCACATAAAAATCAAGCTGATAATTCGACAACGGATATTTTGAGTAAAGATTTTCTGCGTTTATGGTATCGTCCACAAGTCCCGTCGCATGAGCCACCGTCCCCAAAAGTGAAAGCAGGATAAGGGAGAGTGCCACCACGAACAGAGCTATTTTTAGAAAGTGTAGTATCTTCTTTTTAGTGAACGCACCTTTTATCCTTTCTTTCATCACTCCACCTCATTTCTCTGTACGGGCGGTCTGGTATCAAAGGCGTGTAGCAGTTCTTCAAAGACGGGGTGTATCTGTACTACACCGACACGCCCGTATAAGTCCTGCAATAAGCATTGTCCGTTCTCCAAATCACGCAAGCGTTTCTGGTTGTTTTCGTCGTCCTTGTCGATACCGAAAAATTCTAAGGTCTGTTTTATCTCGTTAATGTCAGTAGAACGAAAGGCAAATTTCAAGCCGATATTGTTTTTCAGACTTTCCTTTGATACATCGTCAGAGGATTGTGTAACGAAATAAACGCCTGCCTGCATAGCTCGTCCAGCACGCACCAGCTTATTTGATAAGGTTTCGCCTTGTGCCACATTTAAGAACGCCCACGCTTCATCAAGGTCTACAATCTTAAAAATACTTCTGTCCGAATGGATAAAATCAAGGGCAAAGGTACTAATCACAATCAGCATAGACACCGACAATAATTCAATGGTCGTGTATTCCTCAAAAGTCGTGTCCTTATCTGGCAGTACAAGGTCGGCTACTTGAATGATATTGAGCTGGTTGTCAAGACTGATAGCATTTTCCACCGTACCGTCCGAAAACAGCAGATGTGCAAAGTCGTAGTCCGTGAAGCTGTCGATATGGTCTGCGATATTTCTTGCTATTGGTGTTTCTTCACGGCGTAGCTCATCTATCACATGGAGCAAGCCCCGACTGTCGCTCTGGGTAACAGAGCGAACCGCCTTACGAAGTACGGGGAATTTTTCGCCGTCCCTAGAGGAAATACCCGTAAGGAATGTCAAGATGTCGATTGCCAGACTTTCAGCGTCTTTGACATTTTTCATTATCACAAACGGGTCAAGAAGTCCTGCATTGTCCTTGTCGCTGGTTAGATTTACGATATTGATTTCATGGGCGATTTCTGGGAGCGTTTCTTTCCAGTTGCCACGCTCACTTTTAGGGTCTAACAGAAGTGCTTGACCGCCAAACAGCACCGCATAATACACCAGAAGATTGTTACAGAACGATTTCCCACCGCCAAGCGAACCGACAAAAGCAGACGCTAAAGCGTTGGTAACTGTACCTTTTACACCTTGACTGGCAAGGGACGGTTGCAGGTACACATTTCTTCCCGTATCAACAGAATAGCCCATATAGATACCCGTAGTTTCTCCTAACTGCTGTGTCGCACCAAAACCAAGCCCTGCTAGAAAATCTGATTTTACATACTGCACATAGTCATTGATATATCGCTTGCTGGCTGGTAAAAATTCAGAATGAAGCCCCAGCATATCCCCAGCAGGACGCACCAGCTTTACATTGAGGTCATCGTAAAAGTCCTTGACTTCATCACAACGGCGTTTCAGCTCGTCAAGATCGGGTGCAGACACCCGAATAACGTAGCTTAACTTATACATACTTTCTTTGCTCTGGTCTAAGTCTGTTTCCAGCTCGTCCACGCTGTCTAAAGCGTCCACCACATTTGAGCTGGTTTCACTTCCAGCTTGATAGGCGTGATTGTCAAGGTCTTTCAATTCCTTTTTCTTGTTGCGGACGGTTGTTAATGCTTTTCGGTTCTCCACGATTTCTACATTCATGGAAGTATCAACGGGGAATGTGAATTGCTGTTGCTGGAAATAGAAAATTTCGCTTGACGGAAAATCAAGCTCGCCTACAATCGCATTGACGGTAAAATAGGACACATAGCTTTCCTTATCCTCATGTTCCAAGCGTAAATATCGCTGGCTTTCCTCAATCACACATCTTGTCGGACGGATAAGGTCGTAGTATTTTATCAGCGTTTCTTTCTGCAAGTTCTTCTTTGGTAGCTGGTACTCATAATCTTCATAGGCGATACCGTCCCTGCCGTAAAGATGTTCCATGAGATACCCAAAATCATTGATTTCCAAGCGACGCACCTTAAAGCGACGGGAGATTTTATTTTCCAGTAACTTTTCCATTTTCATGTAACGGTTGATTTCATCATTCGGCATGGAAACAAAGTCGTTCATCAGCGTGTGGTTCACTTCATGGAGAAATTCTGCAAACGTCAGCCACGCCGATTTTTTCATGTTCTTCAGATTGAGCTGTTCTTCTGTAACCATGAGCTTAAAGCCAAGAAAAAAGCGGTAGTCCACTTGATTGTCCCCAATCATAGATACTAACGCTTCGGTCTGTTCGTCTATCTTCTGGTAGGCAACTTCCTTTAATTTTCCCGTTACCAGTTTCTTTGACTGCTCCTGCATACTTCGTATTGAGCTTTCTGTGGCAATCTGCAACGCATGAATTTTACCCTCACGGGACTGTGCAATGAGCTGTCGAAAGCTGTCATGCACGATAAATTTCTGCTCTGCGGATAAGAAAGAATAGTTGTACGGTATCAGCTCATAGTAGGCGAACACCTCATTGTCCTTGTTCCAGACAAGGTTGTTGTCAATATATTTTATCGGGAACATAGTTCACACTCCTTACTGCCGTGATTGTTTCATTTAAGGTCTGCTTATGCAGTTTTACGGCTTTTCCTGCATAAGTGATTTTTGGTCGCAGGGCATAGGTTATCTGTGATTTCAAAAAGCTGTACGGCTTCTTTCCGTCAAAGGTTTTCTGCGACATAAACCAAGTGAGAGCAACGGGAATACCGAAGTATTTGAGAAATGCTCCCTCAATCATGGAAAGTGGGGGAATATCCCCAAACAGAATGATGATAAATTCCGTAATCACAAACCATGTAATCTGTGTAAAGGTAACGGGAAAAGGCAAGTTAAAGTCATTGATTGCATACAAGACTTTTTCCACGTTCCAGATACCCGTATAAGATTTAATCTTTTTCAAGTTCTTTCAGCTCCTTTCAAAATAGAAAAGGACAGCCATTTTCAGACTGTCCCTTAAAAGAGAAATACGCTGTCAGTAGCAACAATGCTTGTCGCTGATCGTCCAGCGTTAATATGGTATCTCGCACATACCTCGGCTTGTTTCAATAAAGCAACCGCCCATATCCAAATCTCGCCCGTAGGCTTCATAGTCAATGTAGTTCTGCAAGCTGGGTGGAATATCCCCCAGTGCCTGCAATTCGTCTATGTAGTAGTAGGCAACGTCTGTCATGGTTTCACAGTCGGGATAATAATAAATATCGTCCTTATGTTCCACGACTTCTTCCAGCGTCCCGTAGTGGCTGATAAATTCGTCCAGACATTCTACGATATAGTCGGGAAGTTCCTCTATCATTTCATACATCTCATTGAGTTCTTCAATGGAAACATACTCGCCAATCGCAATGGGGAAGTTGTCAGTATCATGGATAGCGTATTCCTCATACTGTTCATTCAAGCCGATTTTTTCTTTTACATCTTCCTCGTCAATGGGAAATGTAAACCAAGCACCGACTAAATAGCCCTCATTGTATTTGCCAAGATTAGCGATATAAACCGCCATATCATCAATCATAAGTACCACCTCATTTCCTACTCTGGCAGTTCAAAGATACCGTGTTCCGTTACTAAAAATTTCCCGTGTTCCTGCAAGTGAGAAGCGTAGGCTTCAAAGTCAAAGTAATATTCTTGACAGTCCTCGGATAAATGCTTAAATGTCGGGTCGTTCATCAGCTTTTGCTTTGCAACATCTATCATGCTTTTGCAGTCGGGATAAATCGTAATCACGTTCCTGCAAATATAAAGTGCTTCTAAATTCTCAAACACCGTAAGTAGTGATACATATTCTTCCTGCATATCACTTGAAAGCTGGCGGTACATAAAATCTAATTCGTTAAGCTGATACACGCTTGTATGTTCGTGAACTTCATCAGCATAAGGCAACACCTTTTCGATAATGCGGTAATCCCCACTTTCTGCACCGATACCTAACTTTTCTTCAAACTCTGCAACATCTATCGGCAGGTCGAACCAGTATGATGTTGTTTCTTCGCCAGTTGTTCCTTTCGTTTCCACCAGCACCCTTGTTTCCTGCATTGTTCCTCACGTCCTTTCTGTTGTTTCATCACATCTTTTATGGTCTGGTACGACATACCAAACACATACTTTGAAAAATCTTCTAACTGTCTTTCTTCATAGTCAGCAAGGTTCAGCCGTTTCATTTCATGCCACACCTTACGCTTGTAAGAGGGCAGGTCGGAAAGATAATCACAGCCGACTTTTGCCTGCATATCCTTAAAAATATCGTTCATGTCATCACTCCAATCTGATTTTAGGTAAGAAAAAAGCAGTCAATCCTAAGACTAACTGCTTTGTGTGTAGGGATATGGAATTTTTAAAATGGAAATTCACAATATTAATTGAGAGGCAGAAGCTTCTTCATTCTCACATTCTGCATAATCAATATTTTTTACATTTCTTGTTACAACGCATTTTATTTGATGCCATAATTTGCAGAATTCGGAAAATTAAAACATCCCATTTTTAGCCTTGTTATAACGGTAATAATTTTTTCTATTACTGTTATAACAAGGATTCCAGGGGTTCGGGGATGGAAGATCCCCGTATTATTTCTGCACTATTTATTTTTCTGAAAATGGCATATTATAATGTGCTGATCAACAATTTCTTTGAGTGGCATATTGAACAATTCGTTCTTCAATTATTTCATATATAGTTATTTTCCCACATTCAGGACATATTTTTGCTGGTACATTTGTGGCATGATATGTTGTGCCATTATAAACTACATCAGTTTCTGTTGTAATACTTTTTAACCATTTTCTACATTTTTGACATCTAAACATAATCGCTCTCTCCTTTAACTTCTAACTTGCCGTTTTCTTCATATCCACATTATATCATTCCCATATATGTGCTGCAATATAAATTGCTATGCACCGATAATCTTATTAAACAGCTCTAACAGTACATCTTTCACACCGCCAGCGTTGAATACCAAGCCGACAGCAATTAAGGCAACTACCAAGAAGCCGATAAGTTTGGAAAACTCACGCTTGAACCCTAAGTAGATACCGATAACCACAATCGCCATAAGCACTAAGCTCTGTGCGTTTGATAAAAACCATTGATACAAATTTTGTCCGAAATTCATTTAATTGTCCTCGCTTTCTTCTGATTGTTTCATTTCATAGTCAACTTCTTTGCCGACATTCAAAATACACATCAAGACTACGCCGATACCCATTCCCATAGATACCAGCAGGAAGTCTTTTAATAATACCCACATTTTTTATCACTCCTAACTTTCTACTAAATCTTTTGCAGGGGTCGTCTGCTGTTTGATTATCATTTCATGCTTTTCTGTGAGTTTTGCCTGCTGTTCGATTGTTTCCATGTAGTCTGTACCGTTTCCTTTATCAATCTTTTTCAGCATTTTCAAGGTCGGTGCTACCTGCCTTTGTACCCAACGCAATGTACGGTCTAAGGTGTAAGGCTCTGGCTTTGTCGTCAGCTTCAAGCTCTGTCTGTTATCGCCGATAAACCAAGCCCAGCGGTCATTGAGCTTCCAGTCATTTTTTCGCTTGTCTGGTTCTTCATCAACAAACCGCACATACTGGTTGATGATAGAAAAAGCGGTCTGCTCTGCGTCATAATAAGTCAGCAAATCTCGTACTGCATAATAGGCACGTTCATTGCGAAGTCGTATCTCAAAACGGTTGATAATATCGGCTTCTCCCAGAGGTGTCCCCAGTTTGACGTACTGCTCGTAGTCCTTTTCATAGATACAGAAATACACATCTGATTTCAGCGACCCAAGATAAAGGGTACGTCCCATATATTCTCTGTCGTCCTCTCTGTGCTTGATAAGCTCACCCGACTGGTAAAACTTATAGCTTCTGGACTTTCCGATATATTCCCGTTTCCTGCATTTTTCCGCAAGCTCTGGAATATCCAAAATACCCGTATGGTCGTTGATAGCAAGGTCGATACGCTTCATCACGCCACCGTCTACAAGTGCGTCCATGAGAAAGTCATACCAGCTTCTTTGCTGTGCCAGCAGGTAACTTTCAAACTGCCTGCAACCACGCCCTTTTAACTCTAAAAGGACACCTTTTTCTTCGTCAGCCGACGTATAGATAAAGATGTCCCCAAGAGAATAATGCTCCGTATAGCTGTAATGTCCGTAATCTTCATGGAGCATATAATTGATATTCAGTTTTAATATATCTTTGATGATGTGCTGTATATCCAGCGTGGGAAAACGAATTTTTACATAATCAAACAGCATGGTAAGCGGTGCTTCTGGATTGAACCTTGCCAGTTCTTTATGCAGAGTTTCCAGAAGCTCCTTTGACGGCTTCATTTTTCCGCTTTCTATCTTGTTGAGATATTCCCTTGTGATACCAGAAGCCACCGCCAGCCTGCCTTGTGAAATACCGTAAGCAATTCGTTTCTCCCGTAATTCTTTTATCCATTGTTCTTCATTCAGAACCATACCCCCAATCTGTAAAGTGTGAAGTTTTTTAAGGCAACTTCACAGCCGATTTTTGCTAGAAAACCATGCCAGAAGCCTTATGTTTCCTATGTTTTTTGTCTATTGTCTATTTGCAAACGTACCCCTCTGTTAGATACCGAGGGGTTTTACCTGCTGGCGTGGCTAACGCCACACCAGCAACGGCTAGTCCGTGCCGTCGCCTTTCGCTTCGCACGTCGCCGTCCCGTCCTGCCTTGCTTGTGCAAGAGAGCCGATAGTCTGCAAAAAATCATGTCCTTTCGGCACTAACGGCGTGTAAAATTCACTGATGACGCTTGTTCCCACATCACAATAGCCACGCCCCTTGATACGCTTCTGGAAAAACTGCTTTTTCACATCTGAACCAAACAGCATACCGTAACCTAATTCGCTGATACGTCCAAGTCCCACACGGAAATTGAAGTTATCTCTGATACCGTCCGAGAAATACTTTGCGTCTGGACGCTGACAGGCAACGATAAGGAAATATCCTGCTTGTCGTCCCAACATAACGATTTTCTTTAACTGGCTAAGTAAGCTCACGCTTTCTTTCGTCCCCAGCATTTCAAAAAATGCCACATATTCATCAAAGATAAGAAAGCAGGGTGGCAGTCCCAGATAGGCGTAGTTTTTGCCCGTCTTATAGTTCGGGTGTCGCTTCATTTCCTCACTTCGCTGTACCATGCCCTCATAAAAGGCATTGACGCAATCAATCATTTCTTCTTTGGTATGGTAGACGTTTGGCATGACCGTTCCTAAGTCCGCAAGGTCGCTATTCTTCGGGTCTAAGACGTAAAGGACAGCGTTGGTATGCAGTAGGGCTTCAATGAGCGTCAGCAAAAAGTATGTTTTACCGCCACCCGTACCACCAGCAATCAGAGCGTGAGGGAGTGCGTCATACTCCCAGACTAGATTTTTCATCAGCCTAAGACAGCCGTTCTCTGCCTGTACTTCATCAATGGTAATGCGGTTCGCTATCATATCATAAAGCAGGGTATATTCGATATAGCCGTCATGTAAGGTCTTGTCAGTCAGCTCACAATACAAGCCACTTTCCAATTTATCCTCTAACCGTAAAAGCTGGTCTTGATATTTTCCCAGCGTGATTTCACAGCGGATATGAAGCAGTCCCTTTTCCATTTGATAATAAATCTTTGGAAACCAGACGATTTTTTCCCTTGATCTGCTTTGCAGGTCAGTAAAAAAACCGCTGTCTTGTACGGTATCGGCTTCATACCACTTATTTTCCAGTACCATTCTTGCCAACTTTTGACGGTGCAGGAGTTTCTTGAAACTATCGTAACAGAAGCGATAATATAGAAAAGCGACCAATGCACAAACACCAGTCGCTATCAGTATGGTTATGAAGTTGTAAGTGGAAAGCGTCAAGCCGTTCTCTAACAAGCTGAAATGCTCCCAGTCGGTACGCATGAGCTGTTTGATATTCAGTAGCAATAGAACCGCCACGAATATAAACAGAAGCGTCCCTATGGAAAAATGGTAGACAAGGTGCTTGTCGCTGGCTCTGATACGGTGTCCTTTGTTCCAAATCATACGCATAAATCAATCACTCCTTTCTGGGTATGAAAAAAGCAGTCAATCCTAAGACTAACTGCTTTTTCATTACCATTCATTAAAAATCTTCTGAGTCCAACACTTTATATCCAGCCTCAATTAACGCTTGTGCAAATAGACCTTGACCTTTTATCAATTTTCCCGTAAAACTACCATCATAAATATTCTTGACTGCACAAGTTGGGCTTCTTGATTGCAGAATAACTAAATCTATTTCCATACTTCTTATTTCATTTAAAGCCAACTGTACCGCATGACGATATTCCTCATCAACAATATTTCCATTTATATCCATGACAATACCATTTACTATTTCCGCACTAGGACGTGGTGTAGGCATATTCGCTAATAATTCTGGACAAATTTCGATAACCTCTTTATCTTTTAGAAACTCTACAACTTTCGGATTGAGATTATTCCCACCGTTATATTTGCAGTTCTTTCCCATGATACATGAACTAACTAATACTTTCATAGATAAGCACCTCACAATTTATCCTAATTATATCATTCAACGAATTACCTCACAATAAAAATCTAATCTCTAATTTTATTTTTTCAGCTGTCCCTGCGTGTTATTATTCTGTGGATTGCCTGCGTTCTGGTTGCCTTTATTCTTCAACACAATATCCTCTGCCTTTACATACCAGTCCACCTCTGCACCACCAAACGTCTTTTTTGATACCGTATCGGCTACGGGATTGACAAGCTCCACAACTGCATTGTACGGAAATTCCCTTAACGGTACTTCTGACGGTACAGACACGGGGATAATTCCACCATGCAGACTGCACTTCAAATCATAGATACGCTTTTTTAGCTGGGTACTCGGTGTCCCGTCCTCATTCTGCAAGAACACATCACGCACCGCTGTAAATTTTAATTCTCCAAATGTTTTCTCTTTGTCAATAACAAATCCGTTTGATAATCTCATAGTATTTTCACTCCTTTACTTTTCTTCAACTGCTACAATATCATCAGCAAGCAACACATAATCGGTATGTCCCATATCCCCGATTGCGTAACCTCTGCCGTATAGCTTCGGATTGACAAGTTTTACTTTCTGTTCATACTTGAAATGCTTTTCGCCAGCCTGCACGGGAATTTCCACCACAACATTTTCGCCTTTCTGTACGTCAGAATAAAGGTTGTAACTTCTTCTTGCGAAAAATCTGCGGTTATCTTTATCTCTATCAAAAACATGGTCGCTTTCGCCTGCAAATTCAAGAGTTCCAAAAGACTGTGCCATATCTGGCACGACATATTTCATTTCCATATTGTTTTACCTCGTTTCTTTCGATATTTGATAAGTTTTTTGATTGTGATTTCTTATTCTGGCGGTTCGGGAAGTACCAGCAATCCCACCGATAGTAAAGGGTAAAATAAATGCTTACGCACCCTTGACTATCCGTGTTCTTGCAGGTAAGTGGCAGACAAGCCAGAATAAGCGGAAGTCTGCCTTTGACAGCTTCGGCGGAGAGCGTGATTTTCCTTTTTTCATATCGTTACCGCCTTATGATTTCTTTATTTTACAGCGTTTGTAAAGATATGTTCCAGCCAGTCCACCAGCAGACACAAGCAACATCACGACAAATGCCATTACATTTGTACTGTCGCCCGTTTTGGGACTGTCGCTAGGTCTGTTAGGCTTTTCTGGTGTCGGTGGTGTTTCGGGTTTTTCTGGCTTTTCCTTAAAGGTAATCGTCTGTCCCTTATCCTCAATATCCTTATGTTCGGTAACTTTCTTCGGTTCGTCTGGATTGCTCAAATCGTACAATTCTTCAAAAGTTACAAGCTGTTTGCCGTCAAGGGAAGTAGCGTCAAAGGTAAAAGCAACTTCCACTTTCATAGTTTCGCTGTCAGCGGTAAACATATAATCACTTTCCACACGCTTTCCATTGATAAGAAGCTCTGCACTTTCTTCTTTCAACATCTGCCAGCCCACAAGTTTGTACTGTGTACCGACTTCTAAGCCCTCTAAGGTTACGGTATCAATGATTGTAACGTCTTTTCCAGCTTCAAGCTCTTTGTTGCCGTCCTTATCCGTAGCAGTCGTATGAATTTTGATGATACGCTCTGTGATAAGTACGGTCTGCCCGTCGTCCTCAATGTCTTTGTGTTCTGCAACTTTTACGGGTTCGTCTGGATTGCTGAAATCATACAATTCTTCAAAGGTAACAAGGTTTTTGCCACCTAAAGCAGACGCATTGAACGTATAGGAAATTTCCACTTTCATTTCTTCCTCATCAGCGACAAAGGTATAATCGTTTTCTACACGTTTCCCGTCAATGATAAGCTCGGCGTTTTCTTCCTTTAACATCTGCCAGCCTTTGAGCTGATATTTTGTGCCTTTTGTAAGTCCGTCTAATTTGACCGTATCAACGATTGTAACCTCTTTTCCTGCAAGGATAGTCTTTTCGCCGTCCTTGCTGGTCGCTGTGGTATGGATAGAGATTTCTTTTTCGTATTCATCAGTCAGCGTTCCTAAATCAATCACAAGATTATTTCTTGATACCACGATTTCAAAAGGTGGGATAAGTTCAAAGCCTTTGTTACTATCAGAGCGTAATTCTTCAATGATGTAAGTATCATAAAGTAATGCACCCTTGCTGTCGTCTGGTTCAGAAGTCCCAAACCACACACCGTCCTCACTGGTCTTTCCTGCGTTTGTATTGTGCTTATGAGAAGCCCATTCAGCAGAAGTGGAGAATTGCCCGTTATCATCAGTTACCACTACATGATTTTCACCCGTCGTCTTGCTTGTGATCCTAAAGGGAACATTAGCAAGACGCTTGTGTGTACCTGCACCGATTTTTACACCCTCAATATCTCCACGCTTAATCTGATTGTAGATAGAATGAGCTTCGTCGGTTAAGTCCACGATTTTTCCATTTTCTGTGATTGTAAAATCAATCGGTTTTGCACCGTCAGTTAAGTAACCGTCGGGAGCTTCACTCTCAACAATACGGAATTTTCCATAAGGTAAAAGGTCAGAAGAAGTAGAAGCGATACCCTCAATATCTGTACGAATTGTCTTTACCACTTCATTTTTCTTGTATAGCTTGCCCTCAACCAAAACAGAATTATCATTTAAGGAAATGATGTCAAAGGCAGTATCTTTCAAAGTGGCACTTCCTTGTGGCTTTGTATCGCCCGTTTCTAAATCTCGTTTCTGAATTTTGATACCGCCACGGATAACCTTGTCTGATACGGAAAACTGGTTACTTCCAGATAATACGGCAAGGTCGCCGTCCTCGGTAATCTGTGTTACATATAAGCCCTTAATCTGTTCGGACTTATCGCCAGCCTGCATATATGCACCCTCTAACAAGTAGCCGTTTGGAGCTTTTGTTTCTTCTACGGTTAGCGTCCCAAGTGGAAGAACCGCCTTACCGTCCTGCATATAGAAGCTGTCGCCAGATACCTTGTATGCGTCCGCTAATTTTGTGATGTAGTGGGTTGTCCCGTTGCTGTCTGTTTCAGCGATTGTCTTTGTAACCCATGTACGAGTAGCTTCGGCAGGGAGATTGTCTTTATTATAGAAGCCTGCATAATACTTCCATGTAAATTCCGCACCTGCTAAAGAAGCGCTCCCTTGCGGATTGTCTTTCTGTGTTTCCATATCAATCTTGAAAAGCTCAATCAAAGTGTCCGTTACTTTTGGCGTATCAGATACTTTCAATGTTGCTGTCTTTCCAGCTTCAACCTTTAAGGAATATACAGTTTTATCCACTTTATATCCTGCTGGTGCGGATAATTCCTTGATATAGACTGTGCCTGCTTTTACCTCTACAATATCTGTATTTCCGTTTTCATCAGTCGTAAGGGGAGCAAGCTGTTTCGTGCAGTCCTTATCAGAAAAGACACCATAGGTTGCACCTGCAATAGAGTAATTCCCGTTACCGTCTGTAATGCTAGTATTACTGGAAGTCTTTTGTAATTTCGCATTTCCGACATTCAGCTTCGCCCAGAATTGTCCCAATTCCTGCCCCTCGCCAGAGTAGATATAACCGCCACATTCATAGCGTCCTTTATTTTCTTTGACAAAGGCTCTTGCACCAGAGAAAACTTCGTCCTGCGTTGCCTTTGGAATTTCATCATAAGAAGCTCGCACGTTATCACATTGCCAGCCAAGATGTACGCTCAATCTCTGCCAGACTACACATTGTTCCAACAGATAGACTTGCTTGTAGTTCAATTCCTTGTGAGTTTCGCCATACTGTTTGACATACTCTAAGGATAACGCCACATCTGAAATCTGGTCGGCACTCATGCGTGAGCTTGCGTCAGCTCTGGTCTTGTAGCCATTCTTAAAATCTGTATTGATGTCGATACAATAGGCAGTTTCGCCCTCGACTTTCATATAGCCCTCATTGAATGTCGAACCGATAGAACCGTCATTCATTACTTTTTCAATGATACCGACACGCTCTGCACTTTCCGTCCAGTATTGCTTACTTTCTGCATGGACAGGTGTAATCGGTAAAGCAGTAACGACAGTTGCAAGAACTAAGAAGCCCGTACACAATCGTTTCCATGTCTTTTTCATAAATCTAATGCTCCTTTCATTTTGGGTAATAAAATAGCCGTCCAATAAGAACGGCTGGAAATAGAAAAGGAACGTCATTTTAGGCGTTCCATAATCTATAAAATATTCAATTTTTTATACTGATGTGTTGCTCATCAAAATCTCAAATTAAGGTTATTTGACACCAATTTTGACACCAATTTTTTGTATATTGACGATTTTTGATGAAATATGATAAATTCATAAAACCCGTGAAAAGCCTGTAAATAGGCACTTTACGGCACTCTATGAACTAAGACAAAAGCTACGCTGTAATAACATAGGTAAGGTGCTCAGGAAGCAGAAGCTCAGAATCATTTTCAGGCATCCGTCCTTTCGTGATGTGTACCGGAAGAAGAGTAGTAACATCATCCGTTACACCGCAGATATAAAGGTATGGTTTGTATTGGTTGGCGGAATCTTTAAGATCGGCATATCCAATATATTTTAAAGAAACAGAAGACTCGATTTCGTCATGGGAGAGGAAATCTTTTGCTTCTGATGGGGTGACACGAAAAGCGGCACCCTGCCAGCTTCCTTCGGTATCAATGGTATATTCCTTCATAAATGCATGAAGAGAGCTGATGCTGCTGGTAACTGCGGTAAACATGGCAGTAGAAAGAATAATTCCGATAATCGTGACGATGGTACGGGTTTTATTCTTCTTTAAGTTGGTGAGTGTGATTTTGTGGAAGATATTCATGCACGAATCACCTCATCCCGTGTAATTTTGCCGTCTTCAATGGCAATGATGCGGTCTGCCTGAAGGGCAATGTTTTCATCATGGGTAATGACAATTAAGGTCTGGTTAAATTTCTGGTTGGAATATTTTAAGAGTTCCACAATTTCCTGGCTGTTTTTGGAATCTAAGTTGCCGGTAGGCTCATCAGCTAAAACCACAGCAGGAGCGTTCATTAAAGCACGGCCGATGGAGACACGCTGCTGCTGACCACCGGAAAGCTGGTTTGGAAGATGATTTTCCCGTCCTTTTAAAGAGAGAATTTCCAGCAGTTCATTTAAATGCTCTTTGTTGACCGGGCGTCCATCCATGCGGACAGGAAGTGTCATATTTTCAACGACATTCAGTACCGGAATCAGATTATAGAACTGATAAATCAGCCCGACCTGCCGTCTGCGGAAGATGGCAAGCTGTTCCTCCTTTTGTGCGTAGACATCAGTGCCCTCCATATAGACTTTGCCGGAGGTTGGTGTATCCACACCGCCTAAAATGTGAAGCAGTGTGGATTTGCCGGAACCGGATGGCCCGATGATAGCGAGAAATTCGCCTTTGTTGACAGAAAAAGAAACGTGGTCTAGGGCAACCACCTGATTTTCTCCTGTTCCATAGATTTTGGTAAGATTTTCAGCTCGTAAGATTTCCATAAGTAACTCCTTTCCATTTGATGCGATTCTAATGAGAAGTATAAGCATCCCGGATGACAGGAGCATGACTTTTCAGTGACAGTTCTGTCACTTTTTATAGAATTTCAGGATAAAACGTGCACCGCCTTCTTTACGGTTTTCTGCTTTTAAGGTTCCGTTTTCTTTGGAAACAATCATACGGGAGAGGGAAAGACCGATGCCAATGCTCTGGCCGGTGGCATTTTTTCCTTTGTAAAAGCGTTCAAAAAGATGCGGAATATCTTCTGGCAGAAAACCACTTCCATTGTCTTCAATCACGATAGAAACATAGATTGGATTGTCGGTAACCGTAACATCAATCCTGCCACCGGAAGGCGTGTGCTCCATGCAGTTCTTTAAGATATTTCCAAGGGCTTCCGCCGTCCATCGTAAATCCGTAGAAAAAGAAAAATCCTTCGGCTCTATGGTTTCATGATACTGGATGTCGCGAAGCTCTAGTGGAATGAGCAAAGGTGCAGCCGCAGCGGAGAGCAGTTCTTTGACAGAGGTTTCGGTCTGGTGAAAAGTAATGGTTCCTGCGTCCATGGAAGATAATTTCAGCAAAGTTTCAATGAGCCAGTCCATCCGGTCAATTAGCATGGATAATTCCCGCAGGGATTCCCTTCGCTTCTCATCGGAAAGAGCCGGCTCTTTTAAGAGAGTCAGCAAAAGACGGATGGAAGTAAGGGGAGAGCGGAGCTGATGGGAAATATCAGCCATGGCATCCGCAAGATATTTTTTATCGTTTTCAAGTGCCTGATTCTGTTCCGCAAGGCGTCTGGTCAGCTTGGCAAGCTCATTTTGTAAAATTGCAAGTTCACCTTCCATATAGTCGCTGAAATCACCACTGCTGTTACTGTGCAGCATCGCATCTAACTGCTGGCTTAAGGATTCCACTTTCCGGTATCGCTTTTTGGTGAATATCATAAAAATAAGAATGAAAATAAGTGATGCAAAAAGGATGATTACACCACAGATGATATCAAAATAAAATCCGATGCCTGCAAAGATAAAGCATACAAGCAGTTGCAGAAACAGGCATTTTTTGATTTCGGGATTGCGTAAAAATTTCATAAAGACTCCTTTGGGAAAATACATTTTCTTCGGTTATTATGGTACTCAAATTTATAACAGGCGTTTTCTGCAGTTCAATTAGTCACCAAGCTTATAACCCAGTCCGCGGATGGTTTTGATATATTCCGGGTGTGCCGGGTCGGCTTCGATTTTTTCCCGGAGCCTTTTGATGTAGACAGTAAGAGTATTATCATTTACAAATTCCCCTGCCATATCCCAGAGTTCATCTAAGAGCCGGCTTCGTGTTAGGACGATGCCCTGGTTGGAAAGAAAGAGTAGGAGCAGCCGGTATTCCAAAGCAGAAAGCGTTAGTTCCATATTATTTTTATAGACCAGTCCACGTACGGTATCAGCTTTTAGTTCATGATATTCCAGCGGCTGGCTGCCACGGTGATAGCGGCGGAGAACACTGTTCATTCTGGAAATCAGTTCTCTCGGCCGAAAGGGCTTGGAAATATAATCGTCGGCACCAAGGTCAAGCCCGGCAACCACACTATATTCATCATCCGATGCTGTCAGAAAAATGACAGGAATATCAGAGTTTGCCTTGATGGCACTGCACAAAGAAAAGCCGCTTCCATCCGGCAGGGAGACATCAAGCAGCGCTAAGTCAAAGTGATACTGCCCGGAATCTAATAAATCGATGGTTTCCTTTTGGTTATTCGCAGAAGTAACCTGAAAACCCTCCTGATTCAGGAAAGTGCGTAAACTGGAAACAATACTTGTATCATCATCTACAAGAAGTACATGTGTCATGTTTTCTTCTCCTTACAATTAATTTATAGAAGGCACGGATTGACAAAATGCTTGCATAAAATAATTTCGGTTATCCGGAGGATATTTGTTTATGGGATGGAAAATGCCAGTTGTTCTTAGCTGCATGTTTTGCTTGATGATAAACTGTCTTTCCGCTTGCTTTGACCGGATATCTGCACTGTCCGCCGGGTGCGGATGCGGTATAAGACCTGTAAGGGGCACTAGGAATTTCGGCAGGCAAAATATTTTGTCCGGCAACCGGTGCAAATTCACATCCATGTTCATATGCACCTCGCTGGCACGTCCATGTGCCAGCGTTGCCTGTTGCCGGACGAAATTCCAAGTGCCCCTAACAGCCCTTCTTAGGCATCCGCACTTCGACGGACGGTACAGATAGACTGTCAAACATTGGAAAGACGGTTTTTACAGGTAAAAGCAAAATATGCAGCTTAGAACTACGGTATTTTATATCCAAAACAAATATCCTTTGGATAACAGGATTATTTTAACAAGGATTATATAGTGTCAATCCGCCACGTTTATAAAAGTCATTGTAGCATAAAGAAACTTGCATTTGCAAAAGAAACAGTATAAGATGGACAGTTGTGATGAAAAATAAGCTGGTAAAGGCAAGAGGGATAGACAGATGAAGCAGAATTTAAAGAAAATGATTTCTTATTATAAACCATATCTTGGCGTATTTTTTACCGATATGTTTTTTGCACTGTTAGCAGCAGTGGCGGCACTGGTGATTCCGCTGATTGTGCGTTATATCACTTCAACAGTGGTATATTTGCCGGAGCAGGATGCAGTAAAGACAATCGGAAAGCTTGCTTTGTTTATGGTGGCGTTGGTAGCTATTCAGTGTT
Source organism: Roseburia sp. AF20-18LB (assembly GCF_003461185.1). Classification (NCBI taxonomy): domain Bacteria; kingdom Bacillati; phylum Bacillota; class Clostridia; order Lachnospirales; family Lachnospiraceae; genus Roseburia; species Roseburia sp. AF20-18LB. Next base: position 112,661 of record NZ_QTWP01000003.1, on the reverse strand, counting down.
ACAGCAATTATTATATTTCTAATAACGGTCATGTAATGGGTGCCAAAATAGAATATGATATGCGGGCAGAAATATTTGCACATTATCAGAAACTGTCCTTTGCATTTTATGATAATCAGAAGGTCGGACAACTGATGGCGAGAATTACCACGGACCTTTTTGATATCAGCGAACTGCTACACCATGGACCGGAAAATATTGTGATTTCCCTGATTAAGATAATTGGTGCATTTGTTATTATGATGGGAATCAGTCCGAAGCTTACAGTGGCGGCATTTGCACTGGTACCGTTTATGATAGCGTATGCATATTTCTTTAATAAGCGTATGAAAAAGGCATTCCGGCAGAACCGTATTAAGATAGCGGATATCAACAGCCAGATAGAGGACAACCTTTCCGGTATCCGCGTAGTAAAATCCTTTGCTAATGAAGAAGTCGAACAGGAAAAATTCAGCCGCGGAAACAAAGGCTTCTTAGATGCCAAGAAGAACAGCTATCTCTTTATGGGTGGTTATCAGGCGGGACTGACTGCATTTACCACGTTGATTACCGTAGTAGTGGTGATTACCGGAGCACTGTGGATTCCGGGCGGCAGTGTGAGCATTACGGATTTGATTACGTTTCTTTTATATATCAATGTATTTACCGAGCCGGTTAAGACACTGATTGATTTTACCGAGCAGTTCCAGAATGGATATTCCGGTTTTGAACGGTTTATGGAGATTCTTTCCATTGAACCGGATATTTCGGATGAGGAAAATGCCATTGTCATGGAAAATGTGCGGGGAGAGGTAGAATTTCAGGATGTTTCCTTCCGGTATGAAGAACATTTAAGCCGCGTTTTAAGGCATATAAATCTGAAAGTTCCGGCTGGAAGCTATGTGGCACTGGTGGGAACTTCAGGTGCCGGAAAGACAACCCTTTGCAGCCTGATACCAAGATTTTATGATGTGTCAGAAGGCAGAATTTTAATTGATGGCTGTGATATCCGCCACTATAAATTAAAAAGTTTAAGAGACCACATTGGCATTGTCCAGCAGGATGTTTATTTGTTTGCCGGAACCATTTTTGAAAATATTGCTTATGGCAAACCGGATGCAACAAGACAAGAAGTCATTGAGGCAGCAAAGAATGCCAATGCCCATGAATTTATTTTATCACTGCCGGATGGTTATGATACAGATATCGGACAGCGGGGTGTAAAACTTTCCGGCGGTCAGAAACAGCGGCTCTCCATTGCCCGGGTATTTTTAAAAAATCCGCCGATTCTTATTTTTGATGAAGCAACATCGGCACTGGATAATGAAAGTGAAAAAGTGGTACAGGAATCACTAGAGAAGCTGGCGAAGAACCGGACAACATTTGTAATTGCCCACAGGCTTTCTACGATAGAAAATGCAGGGCGTATTCTGGTGCTGACAGAACAGGGAATCGAAGAAGAAGGAACCCATGAGGAACTGCTTGCGCGGAATGGAATTTATGCCGGATTGTATCATACCCATTGATTTTTGAGAAAAATCTATTTATAAAATTTGTATGAAGTTCCGGCTGCCGGGTTGAGAAATTTTAAATTTTCTGCTATATTGCAATAGGTAGACAAATCAATTCAGTGTGAAATGCACTTTAAATATTAGAAAGAAGGATGTTAAAATGACAAAAATTGATATTATTTCAGGCTTCTTAGGAGCTGGAAAGACCACATTTATCAAGAAAATGATAGAAGAGGCTTTTGTTGGTGAGAAGCTGGTACTGATTGAAAATGAATTTGGTGAAGTTGGTATCGACGGCGGATTCTTAAAGGATTCCGGCATTGAGATTACCGAGATGAACTCAGGATGTATCTGCTGTTCCTTGGTAGGAGACTTTGGAAAGAATTTAAATGAAGTAATTACTAAATTCCATCCGGACCGTATCTTAATCGAGCCGTCAGGAGTTGGTAAACTTTCTGACGTAATGAAATCTGTTATTGATGTGGAAAAAGAGCAGGATGTGAAATTAAATGCACTGGTTACAGTTGTAAATGCAAAGAAAGCATCCAAACAGATGAAAGCCTTTGGTGAATTCTTCAATAACCAGATTGAATTTGCAACGACAATCGTTCTGAGCAGAACCCAGAATACAACACCGGAACAGTTGGAACTTTGTGTAAAACAGATGCAGGAACTCAACAGCAAGGCTGCTATCATTACAACACCTTGGGATGCAATTAAGGGAGAACAGATTCTTAAAGTTATGGAAGGACAGGATTCTCTTGAAATGAAACTTCTTGCGGAAGCACATCACAAAGCAGAAGAGGAAGAACATGAGCACGAGCACCATCATGACCACGACCATGAGGAGCATGAGCACCATCATGACCATGACCACGAGGAGCATGAACACCAACACGATCACGACCATGAGGAGCATGAGCATCATCATGAGCATGGCGAGAACTGCACCTGCGGATGCCATGACCATGACCACGAACATCATCATCACCATCATGCAGATGAGGTATTTACAAGCTGGGGCAAAGAGACTCCGCATAAATTTACCCGTGAGAAGATTGAAGAGGTATTAAAGACCTTATCCGAGAGCGAAGAGTATGGTATGATTCTCCGTGCAAAAGGAATGGTAGAGGATGTCAATGGTTCCTGGATTTACTTTGATATGGTTCCAGGCGAGTATGAATTAAGAGATGGAGAGCCGGATTACACCGGAAGACTCTGTGTCATCGGTTCTAAGATTGACGAACACAAGATTGAAGAATTATTCGGCATTGCATAATGTCCGTCAGATAGGAAAGGGGAAACCATGCAGGAGATTCCAGTATATTTATTTACCGGATTTATGGATAGCGGTAAGACCACATTAATCAAAGAAACACTTTTTGAAAATGATTTCGGCGGGGACAACCGTACGGTAATTATTGTCTGTGAAGACGGTGATGAAGAATATGATGAAGCAAAATTAAATACCATTAATGCGAAGGTTGCGATGATTGAGGAGCAGGAAGATTTTACAACAGAAACCTTGCAGAAGATTCAGGAGACATACAAACCGGAGCAGATTTTTATTGAGTATAACGGTACCTGGGATATTGCTACGTTGCTTGAGACAAAGATGCCGGATGGCTGGGTAATCGTACAGTCTTTGGCAACCGTAGATGCCACTACATTTGAAATGTATCTTGCCAATATGCGTGCCATGATTATGGAGCAGTTATTTAAGGCAGACGTAGTAATCTTTAACCGTTGTGATGACAATACACCAAAGGGCAAGTTCCGTCGTGCAGTAAAAGCACAGAACCGTCCGGCACAGATTGTATACGAGCGTGCCGATGGAACGATTGATGAGAGTGCCGATGAAGAACTGCCATTTGACATCAATGCAGATGTCATTGATATTACGGATGCAGATTATGCAATCTGGTATATGGATGCACAGGATAATCCGAAGAAATACGATGGCAAGAAAATCAAATTCCTTGCGTTGGTATATAATCCGGAAAAGATGAGCAGGAAGGGCATGTTCGTGCCGGGACGTTTTGCCATGACCTGTTGTGTAGAGGATGTCCAGTTCTTAGGATTCAAATGCAAATATCCGAAGTCGGAAGAAATCGGTCACAAATCATGGATAAATATTACCGCAGAAGTTCATGTTGAATTTGCCAAGGAATACAGAGGAAAGGGACCTGTCCTTTATCCGGTATCCATTGAGCCGGCAGAAAAGCCGGAAGATGAACTGGTATATTTCTCATAAAAAAGTGTTGACAATACGAACAAAAAGTATTATTCTAACTTCAATAAGAGAAACCGTTGAGAAAGAGTAGTAAGCTTGATTGGAAATCAAAGAGAGCTGCAGGTGGTGGAATTGCAGTATGGAAGATTTTGCTGAATGGACTTTCGAGGGTGGCCTGAATTAACAGTAGGCGTCACCGGGAACCGAACCCGTTACCAATCCGGCATGTATGATTCGTACATGAATGAGTGGACAATTCGTCAATATGAGTGGTACCGCGATAATAAGATTTTATTACCGTCTCAAGCATAAGCTTGAGGCGGTTTTTTACTGTTGGAAAACAGTAAAAGCGCTTTCTCTTATGAACAACAATAAATCATATAAGAAAGAAGAGGTAGTAATTATGAAGAAGAAAATGATGGCAGCAGTATTAACAATGGCTATGGCAGTAGCAGCAATGGCAGGATGCGGAAGCAACAGTGCATCCAATGATGCAGCAACAACAGAGAAGGCTGCAGCAGATGGTAAAGTTTATAAAGTAGGTATCGTACAGTATGTAGATGATGCTTCTTTAAATCAGATTGAGAAAGCAGTAGAAGCAGAGCTGGATGCAAAAGCAAAAGAGCTCGGTGTTACTTTTGATTATAAAGATTATACTTACAATGGTCAGGCAGATTCTTCTACCTTAAACCAGATTGCAACAGACCTGGTTGCAGAAGATGTAGATGTGATTATTCCAATCGCAACACCAACCGCAATGATTATGCAGGCAGCAACAGAAGAAAATCAGATTCCGGTTGTATTCTCTGCAGTCAGTGATCCGGTTACTGCAGGACTTGTTGAAAGTATGGATAAACCTGGTTCCAATATCACCGGAACATCGGATGCATTAAATACAGAAGCTGTAATGGACTTAATGTTTGCAGCAAATAAAGACATTAAAAAAGTAGGTCTTTTATATAATAAGAGTCAGGATTCTTCCACTGTTCCAATTCAGGACGCAAAAGATTATCTTGATAAAAAAGGCGTTGAATATGTAGAAAAAACAGGAACAACCAATGATGAAATCTCTCTTGCAGCAGATGCATTAGTTGCAGCCGGTGTAGATGCCGTATTTACACCGACCGATAACACCGTAATGACAGCAGAACTTGCAATTTATGAGAAATTTGCAGAAGCAGGCATTCCACATTATGCAGGAGCTGACTCTTTCGCATTAAACGGAGCTTTCTGTGGATTCGGTGTAAACTATGTTGACCTTGGTACTGCAACAGCAGACATTGTAGTAGATATTTTAGTAAATGGGAAAGATCCTGCAACAACAGCAGTACAGACCATGAGCAACGGAATCGCAACTGTAAATACAGATGTGGCAAGCCAGCTTGGAATTGATTACAGCGTATTTGACGGTATGTGTGAAAAAGTAGTAGAGATTCAGACCGCAGAAGAGTTTGAATAAAAAGATAAAACGATAGTATGATAAGATAGTCAGGGGGATTAAAGAATGGGCTCCATATTTACAATATCCATTTTACAAAGTGCATTAGAGCTAGGGTGTATATACGCCCTGGTTGCACTGGCATTGTTTGTTTCATTTTCCATATTAAATATTGCAGATTTGTCAACCGATGGCTGCTTTACCTTAGGCTGTGCCGTATGTGCCATGGTAACGATACAGGGTCATCCGATTCTGGCACTGGCAGCAGCAATGTTAGCCGGTGTATGTTCCGGATTTATCACAGCATTTCTGCAGACAAAGCTTGGAATTGAATCAATTCTGGCAGGAATCATTGTAAATACGGGGCTCTATACCATTAATATTGCAGTCATGGGATTTGCTTCCCAGGTGAACCTGTTTAATTGCAATACCATATTTACCATGGCAAAAAATGCCATTGGTGGTGGCTGGTATAAACTGATTGTGGCAGCATTAATCGTACTGGTAATCGGCGTGATTTTATCCGCATTTTTAAATACCAGATTAGGTCTTTCCATCCGGGCAACCGGTGATAATGCTGACATGGTAAAAGCCTCCAGCATTAATCCATCCTTTACGATTACCGTAGGTCTTTGTGTAGCCAATGCAATGACTGCATTATCCGGCGGTGTATTAGCACAGTACCAGAAATCCTGCGATATCAACCTTGGAACCGGTATGGTAACCATCGCACTTGCCAGCCTGATTATCGGAGAATCCATTATCGGAAAAGGCTCCATGTTTCGCAGAGTATTAGGCGTTGTATTAGGAAGCTGCCTGTACCGTTTCTTAGTAGCCGTTGCATTAAGACTGAATGTTCCGGCAGAGGCACTGAAACTGGTTTCTGCAATTATCGTAGCAATTGCAATTGCATTCCCGTTCCTGAAAAAGAAGGCAGCGTTTGTCAGACAGAAGAGCACAGCACAGAAGAAATTAAAAGACAATATGCGTCTGGAAGAAGCAAATGCAAAGGAAATGGGAGGTGACCGATAATGTTAGAAATGAAGCATGTATCTAAGACGTTTAATCCGGGAACCGTAAATGAAAAGAAAGCATTGTGTGATTTGAATCTGGTTCTTGAAGATGGAGATTTTGCTACAATCGTAGGAAGCAACGGAGCAGGAAAATCAACTACATTTAATGCAATCACAGGTGCGTTCTATGTAGACGAAGGACAGATTATTCTAGATGGAGAGGATATTACATATAAGAAAGAATTTTTGCGCAGTAAAGTCATTGGTCATCTGTTTCAGGACCCGTTAAAGGGAACAGCACCACATATGACCATTGAAGAAAATATGGCACTGGCATATCTTCGTGCATCCGGAAAAGAAAATGCATTTTTCAGCAGAATCCGTAAATCCGATAAAGAAAAATTCAGAGAACTGTTATCCCAGCTTGATATGGGTCTGGAAGACAGAATGAAGCAGCCGGTGGGATTGTTATCCGGCGGTCAGAGGCAGGCACTTACCCTTCTGATGGCAACGATGGTGACCCCGAAGATTCTTCTTTTGGATGAGCATACGGCAGCACTTGACCCTGCAACCGCAGAGAAAGTATTGGAACTGACGAAAAAAATTATTGCAGAGCATCATATTACCTGTCTTATGGTAACCCATAATATGCATCAGGCACTAGAGCTTGGCAACCGGATTCTGATGATGGATTCCGGAAATATTGTCCTTGATTTAAAGGATGAAGAGAAGAAGAAAATGACGGTAGACAGCCTTTTGGAGCAGTTCCGCATCCAGGCAGGAAAGCGTCTTGACAATGACAGAATATTGATGTCTGCACAGTAAAAATTGAAATTGGTAAATTTTTTTTAAGAAACAAGTGTCGGAAAATGTTGATTTTCTGACACTTTTCCTATATGATTAAATCTAGTGGTCTGGAATTCCACGAGTTGATGTAAACAAAGTATGGAGGTATAGTATGTATCCTATTATAAAAAAGGAAAAGCTGGCAGATAAGATTTATCTTATGGATGTCAAAGCAGAGCGTGTTGCAAAGTCTGCAAAGCCAGGACAATTTGTAATCGTGAAAATCGATGAAGAAGGTGAGCGTATTCCGCTTACTATCTGTGATTATGATGAAAAAGCAGGAACTGTAACAATTGTATTCCAGACAGTTGGAGCTTCCACAGAGCGTATGGCATATTTAGAGGAAGGAGATGCATTCCAGGATTTCGTTGGACCACTGGGCTGTCCATCCGACCTTATTGAGGAAGATATAGAAGAGTTAAAGAAAAAGAAAATCGTATTTATCGCCGGAGGTGTTGGAACAGCACCGGTTTACCCACAGGTAAAATGGTTACATGAACATGGGGTGGACTGTGACGTTATTATGGGTTCTAAGACAAAAGACCTTTTGATTCTGGTAGAAGAAATGCGTAAGGTTGCAACCAATCTTTATGTAACAACCGATGATGGTACTTATGGCTTCCATGGAATGGGAACCAACCAGTTACAGGAATTATGGGATAAAGGTGTCCGTTACGACCATTGTGTTGCTATCGGACCAATGATTATGATGAAATTTGTTTGTAAACTGACCAAGGAGCTTGGCATTCCAACTATTGTATCCATGAATCCGATTATGGTAGACGGAACCGGAATGTGTGGAGCATGTCGTCTTATGGTTGGCGGCGAAGTAAAATTCGCATGCGTGGATGGACCGGAATTTGACGGACATCAGGTAGATTTCGACCAGGCAATGAAGAGACAGCTTCAGTATAAGACAGAAGAAGGCCGTGCAATGTTAAAATTGCAGGAAGGCGATACCCATCATGGCGGATGCGGTCAGTGCGGAGGTGACAAATAATGGAAGGATTAACAAGAGTACCTGTACGTGAACAGGAGCCAGAGGTACGTGCAGCAAACTTTGAAGAAGTTTGTCTTGGCTATAATGAAGAAGAAGCAGTAGCAGAAGCAAAACGCTGCTTAAACTGTAAAAATGCACAGTGTATGAAAGGATGTCCGGTTTCCATTAATATTCCGGCATTTATTGCACAGGTAAAAGAAGGCAACTTCGAAGAAGCTTATCATATTATCAGTGAATCATCTGCACTTCCTGCTGTATGTGGCCGTGTATGTCCACAGGAGAGCCAGTGTGAAGGAAAATGTATCCGTGGTATCAAAGGTGAGCCGGTTGCAATCGGTAAATTAGAGCGTTTCGTAGCTGACTGGGCAAGAGAGCATGGAATCAAGCCTAAGAAAGCAGAAAAATTAAATGGACATAAAGTAGCAGTTATCGGTTCCGGCCCTGCAGGTCTTACCTGTGCCGGCGATTTGGCAAAGCTTGGCTATGATGTTACTATTTTTGAAGCATTACATGAAGCAGGTGGAGTATTAATCTATGGTATTCCGGAATTCCGTCTTCCAAAGTCAAAAGTAGTTGCAGCAGAAGTAGAAAATGTAAAAGCTTTAGGCGTTAAGATTGAGACCAACGTTGTCATTGGTAAAGCAGTTACCATTGATGAATTAATGGAAAAAGAAGGATTCGAAGCTGTATTTATCGGTTCCGGTGCAGGACTTCCAAGATTTATGGGAATCCCTGGCGAGCAGGCAATGGGAGTATTCTCTGCAAACGAATTCTTAACCAGAAATAACCTGATGAAAGCATTCCGTGATGACTATGATACGCCAATTAAAGCCGGAAAAAAAGTTGTTGTAGTTGGTGGTGGTAACGTTGCAATGGATGCAGCCCGTACCGCAAAACGTCTCGGTGCAGAGGTACATATCGTATACCGTCGTGGCGAGGAAGAGCTTCCGGCAAGAAAAGAAGAAGTACATCATGCAAAAGAAGAAGGCATTATCTTTGACCTTCTGCAGAATCCTACTGAAATCTTAGTAGACGAAGACGGCTGGGTAAAAGGCTGTCGTGTCATTAAGATGGAATTAGGTGAGCCGGACGCATCCGGAAGAAGAAGCCCGGTAGAGATTCCAGGTTCTGAATACGAAATCGAGGCAGATACCGTAATCATGTCTCTTGGTACCTCTCCAAACCCATTGATTTCATCCACTACCAAGGGTCTGGACATCAACCGCAGAAAATGTATCATTGCAGAAGAAGAGACCGGAGCAACCTCCAAAGATGGCGTATACGCCGGTGGAGATGCAGTAACCGGAGCAGCAACCGTTATCCTTGCCATGGGTGCAGGAAAAACTGCAGCAAAGGGAATTGATGAATTCTTACGCAATAAATAAAGCATAATAATATAGCTTAAGGGACGCAGGATTTTTCTGCGTCCCTTTTTTACTTTACAGGAAATTGCTTTCCTGTAAAGTAAAAAACGCTCCGCGAGGATGCGCACTGCGGCGTATAAGGTAGATGTCGCAAGCGACCGCCGCAGGCGCGAGAATGTGCCAAGGCACATTCTTTGTTTTAAGCAGGTTACTAAGTGACCACCTTATTGGTTACTGGTGTCCACCTGGTGGCCACTATTTCTGACATGAGGAATAAATTAAGGATTGGTAATGAAAATCCTCTTGACAAATCCGTCGTAAGAATATATTGTATTACTTAGATAGTACAAAAATACGGAAAGAGGTGATTGCATGGCATGGGAATTGGATTCGGATCGTCCTATTTTTATTCAGATTGTGGAGCGGATTCAGATGGAAATAATATCCGGTAAATACAGTCCGGGAGATAAGTTACCTTCTGTCAGGGATCTGGCGGCGGTAGCTGCAGTAAATCCGAATACGATGCAGAAAGCACTGACAGAGTTAGAGCGGACAGGACTTGTGTATTCCCAGCGTACAAGCGGGAGATTTATAACGGAGGATGCAAAAATGATTGAGGAGTTGAAGAATAATCTGGCACAGGAACAGATTAAGGAATTTTTGGAAAATATGAGCAAGCTTGGCTATAAGAAATCAGAAACCTTATCTTTGATTCAGGAGATTTTGGAGGGAGAGCAGGCATGAGTACATTATTGGAAGTAAAAGATGTATGCAAGCGATATGGAAAGAAAACTGCGCTTGACCATCTGAACCTGACTTTAGAGAGCGGACATATTGTTGGCCTCTTAGGACCGAACGGAAGTGGAAAGACAACACTGATTAAGCTGATTAACGGAATCCTTACTCCGGATGAGGGCGAGATTTTGGTGGAAGGAATGAAGATTGGTGTAGAGACAAAGAAGGTGGTTTCTTATCTGCCAGATCATACGTATCTTAACATGGGGATGCGGGTACGTGATATTTTAGATTATTTTGAAGATTTTTATCAGGATTTTGATGTGGTAAGAGCTTATGATATGCTGGCAAAATTATCTATTAATCCCAATGATAAATTAAAATCCATGTCCAAGGGAACCAAAGAAAAGGTGCAGCTTATTTTAGTAATGAGCCGTCGTGCGGACTTATATGTTCTGGATGAGCCGATTGCGGGAGTAGACCCGGCGGCAAGAGATTATATATTGCGGACGATTCTTACCAACTATGATGAGAATGCAACGATTCTGATTTCAACCCATCTGATTGCAGATGTTGAGAATGTATTAGATGAGGTAGTCTTTATTCAGAATGGAACAATCAGCCTGACTTCATCAGTAGATGATATTAGAATTAATCAGGGTAAATCGGTGGATGCTTTGTTCCGGGAGGTGTTTAGATGTTAGGAAAAGTAATGAAACATGAAATGAAAGCAACCTGGAAAGTATTATTTCCACTGGCAATGGTTTTGGTCGGCGTTACGTTAATTGGCATGCTGATGATGAAAATGCAGGTTTTCGAAACAGATATAGGAGCCTTGGTCGGGCTGGCAATGCTTCTTTTGTATATCATTGGGCTGATTGCATTGAGCGTTACGGCATTTATTTTTCTGCTGGTTCGGTTTTACCACAGCATGTATGGTGCAGAAGGTTATTTGTCACATACCCTTCCGGTAACCACTTTTTCCTTGATTAACGGAAAGCTTTTGGTGGCGGTATTCTGGCATGCAATTACGACAATACTTGTTTATGTTTCGGCATTTTCATTGATCGTGACAGCAGGATTGAATCTGGGTAATGAAGGGGAAAGAATCAAACTGGGAGAATTGCTGCAGCAGCTGGGAGATATGATAGGAATTCCGATTCCGGCACTCTTTGGCTGGGCAATATTATATAGTGTGATTTCTGCGTTTTCCGCTATGCTTATGGTATATGCCAGCATGGCAATCGGTCAGTTGTTCCGCCACAAAGTTGCAATGTCGATTGTGATGTATGGTGTGCTTTATGCGATTCTTCAGATTATATCTTTTGTGATATCCATTAATTCAGCAAATGGATTTGTTGAGAAACAGGCTGCAATGGGAGATGACAGCTTCTTTACCCTGACCATTGCAAATATGTATGGAAATATATTTTCAAAGAGCATGATACTTTCCATCGGGGTATCAATTGTATGCTATATCATAACAGCAGTGATTACCCATAAGAAATTAAATCTGGAGTAAATGAGAAAACTATTTGTATATAAGAAAAGGCGGGACCAATCAAAAATAGACTGGTTTCGCCTTTTTACGTCGCCATGAATTCCATAGAAACTGCCAGTGGCAGTTTCGGCTGGCATAGATTAGCGGAGAAAAATAAGAAATTACTTCGAAAGAAGACAGTCAATCAGCTTATCATTCATCTCCGGCATCATAAAGCAGAAGCGGATGTATTTGTTATCTAAGAAAGGAAAAGTAGAGCAGTCGCGAATCATCATATTCTTCCGGATTGCTTTATCAAATAAATCCGCAGAAGTAATGTCCTCCCTTAAGATTTTAAGAAGCATGAAGTTGCCGGATGGCTTGTATGGTTTGAAATCCGGGTGATTTTTAAATATTTCATAAATCCGGGCACGCTCTGAAGAAATAAGAAATTTTGTCTGCTGGATGTATTCCTCATCGGTAAACATCAATTCTCCGGCAATTACGGCAAGAGAGTTAATGGTCCATGGATTTTTTCTGGTATTGATGGATTTGATTAAATCCTGATTGCCGCTGATAGCATAGCCAAGGCGGAGCCCAGGAGCAGCAAAGAATTTGGATGTTCCACGCAGGATAATAATATTGTTATAGTAGTGGGTCAGTGGAACTGCGGTAATTTCATCCATGTTATCGGCAAATTCCACATAAGTCTCATCCACCATGACAAAGATATCATATTGCTTGCAGATATCTAAAATCCGGCGCATATCCGTCCGGTTGATACAGGATGAGGTAGGGTTATTGGGATTGCAGAGTACTAAAAGGTCGATGCTTTCATTTAAGTGAGCGGTAAAATCATCCACATCAAGGACGAAATCGTCCTTTTCACGGAGTGGATAGTAGAGTGTAGTACCACCGCCTAAGGAAATTTCGCGCTCATATTCCGAATAAGTCGGACCGAGAATCATGGCTTTTTTCGGATGCTCAATCTGAATAAAAAGAGAGATTAATTCCGTGGAACCATTTCCTACAATGACCTGGCTGGCATCGGTGCCGGTATAAGCGGCGATGCATTCTCGTAAAGAAGTATATTCCCGGTCCGGGTAGGATGTAATGGCATCAATATGGGAAGCCAAAGTACTTCGCAGCAGCGGAGATACGCCTAAGGGATTGACATTGGCGGAAAAGCTTGTAATATCCTCTTTTTTGATACCGTAAACGGCTTCTATTTTCTCTAAATCACTTCCGTGAAAATGTTCTTTTGGTGTTATCATGAAAAAGACCTCCTGTTAAAATACAACGGAAAGAAAGTTGCATGTGTGTTTTAAATAGTTTATAATCTATTATAACTGTAATGAGAGAAAAAGCAACAAAATCTCATATCGGAGAAGGAAAAGCAGGTGACATTTTGCGTAGACGGATTCAGAGACTTGCAGCAGGAAAATTTGAACAGGAACAGCCGGTTTTATCTCTTTCGGAAGAGAAGATTGAAATTGAGGTATTAGAGGGACAGGATTATACGGGAGAATTTGTAATTGAAGTATCCAACCATGTTCCGGTAAAGGGGCTGATTTATTCCTCTAATCCATATATGGAATGTCTGACACCGGAATTTGAAGGGGAAGAAGTCCGAATCGGATTTCAGTTCCATAGTGAGGGTTTCCGGGTTGGTGATATACAAAAGGGTGAATTCTGTATTATTTGTAATCAGTTGGAATACAGCCTTTCTTTTGTTGTGTCTATAATCCGGCCTTATGGAAATGCGTCTACCGGAAGAATCCGAAATCTCAGTGATTTTATCAAACTGGCACAGACGGATTATATGGAAGCTTACCGCCTGTTTGCTTCCCAGGGCTTTCAACATGTATTAAAAGAAGAAAAAGGAAAAGAACTATTATGGTATGCCGGCTTTGGCGGACCGGGAGCATTGATTTCCGGTATGGAGGAGTTCTTGGTTACAATCAATGCCAAGCCACGCATTGAGCTTGCGTTAAAAGAACAGGAAATTACCTATCAGGATATCAAAGAGGAGCAGAAGGAAACGCTTTTTGTGCAGAAGAATGGCTGGGGGTATATAAGCTTTGAAGCACAGACAGACAGCAGCTTCTTAAAACTGGAAAAGAATGTTTATACTTCAGATGATTTTACCGGAAGTATCTGCGACCTTATTTATTATATTGACCCGGCAGAACTTCATACCGGAAAAAATTATGGAAGAATTACTTTAGAAAATATTTATCAGCATCTTACTTATGAGATTACCATAATCAGGACGCCGGAGCGCAGAGAACAGGAGCATATCGATTATCTGGAAGAGCAGAGAACACTTGCACATATCACCGGAATCTATCTCAATTATCGTATGAAAAAGATTGGCGCAGGACTTTTTGCATCAGGAATGTTAGATGCACTGAATCATCTGATTGCAATGCGGCCGGAAAATGACTGGTATCTTCTGATGAAAATACAGGCATTACTGGTAAGCGGACAGAAGCAGGAAGCAGAGTGGTTATTTGATGAGTTCCGGCGGAAAGAGGAAGCAAAAGATACACCGCTTTATGCATATTTCCTCTATCTCCGTACGTTGTGGGAGCGGGAAGAATCCTATGTGAACCGGCTGACTGCAGAGATTGAAGAAATTTATCAGAAAACAGATGATATCCGGGTGTTCTGGATGCTGCTTTTCTTAAAGAAAGAATATTGCGAAAATGATACCAGAAAAATCCGGGCAATTGAGAGCCAGATGTTAGACGGCTGTAACAGTCCGTTTTTCTATATCGAAGGATTCTATTTATACTGGCAGAATCCGTATCTTTTAACGAGACTTACTGATTTTGAAATCCGCATTCTTTACTGGGCGGCAAAAAAAGGTGTGTTGACCAGTGACCTTGCCATGCAGATTACGACGCTGGTATCGGAAAAACGGGTATTTCATCCGCTGCTTTATAAGACTATGTGCGTGGCATATGATAAATTTCAGAATAATCAGATGTTGTCAGCAATCTGTGCTTACCTGATAAGAGGACAGCGTTTTGGATTGCATTATCATATCTGGTTTGAACGTGGCGTGGAAGAAGATTTGCGGCTGGCAGGATTAAATGAAGCATATTTAATGTCCATGGATTTACTTGCCATTAAGAAAATTCCACGGATGATACAGATGTATTTTCAGTATAACAGCAGCATTCCATACAAACAGAAGGCGGCTCTGCTTGCAAATGTAGTAGCGTTAAAGGAGAAAGAGCCGGAGGTATATTCCAGTTACCGGAAGCGGATGGAAGAATTCGCAATTGCCCAGATAGAAGAAGGTCATATCGATGATAATCTGGCGATTATCTATTCTGATTTATTAAATAAAGGCATGATACAAAAAGAGATGGCAGGACCACTGGCGAAGATTCTCTTTACCCATAAAATGAACTGTTTTGCACCGAATATTGTGCGGATGTATGTTTTGCATGACCAGCTGCGAAAAGTGCAGTGTGTGCCGATTGTAAATGGCAGTGCTTATTTTGAGTTATACAGCAAGGACTATGTCATTGTATTTGAGGATACGAAGGGATACCGGTATGGCAGTGAGATTTCATACCAGCTGGAAAAGCTGATGAGGCCTGGTGCCTTTTACCGTACCTGCATGGAATATGCACCATATGAGATTTCGTATCTTTTGTATCATTTTACATCCAGGGATACCCACCGTGCATTTATGCCGGAGGACAGTGAGTATTTACGCATCTTTTTAAAAGAGGAAGCATTGCGGGAAAGTTACCGGGCAGAGCTTTATGCAAAGGCAGTACATTTCTATGAGCAGGAAGATAATCAGGAACTGGTGGAAGAGTGTCTGCGTCATGCACCGATTTCTTCTATGAAGCGGGATGACAGAGCCTATCTTTTGAATCTGATGTTGGAATACCGGTTATATGAGATTGCATATCCGGATATACGGGAATTTGGCTGGGAAGGCATCCGTCTGGAGAAACTGACGGCACTTCTGACTTATGAAATAGAAGAAGCGGATTATGAAAGTGATGATTTCCTGCTGGCACTTTGTGCAGTGACTTTTCAGGCGAAGAAATACAGTAAAGAGATGCTGCAGTATTTAGCACAGTTCTACTGCGGTCCGACCCGTGTAATGGCGGCGGTCTGGTCAGCAGCGCAGACCTTTGATATAGATACCAGAGACTTGGAAGAACGGTTATTGATGCAGATGTTATATACGGCAGAATTTGTGGAGCAGGTGCAGAGCATTTATGAAAGCTTTGTGTCACACGGAGCACCACATCTTCTGCGGAAAGCATATGTAAATTATTTTGCACATTTCTATTTTGTGCATCAGGGCATTGTACCGGAAAATGTCATCAGAGGTTTAAAGAAAAATTATGAGGAACGGGAAGAATTAAGCCAGGTGATGAAGCTGGCGCTGCTTTATGCTGTTGCGAAGAGGGATTTGTCCATAGAAGAAAAAGGTGTAATGGAGATGACAGAGCAGCTTCTACAGGAGCAGCTGGTTCAGAATCTTTATTTCGCATTTTATCAGCAGATGCCGGAAGAGATTCGCTATCGATTTCATTTTTACGACCGGAAGTTTGTGGAATACCGGACAAATCCGAGCAAGCGTGTAGTGATTCACTATCAGAAAGGTGAATCCTATGTGGATGAAGATATGAATGAGATGTATGAGGGCATTTTCGTAAAAGAATTTATCGTATTCTTTGGAGAAGAAATTCCGTATTATATTTCAGAGGAAGCACCACGGGAGTCCGTTGTGACTGAGAGTGGACGGCTTTCCTGTAAGGATGTCTGTGGCAGGGAAAACGGAAGCACCTACGATATGCTGAATGAAATGGAATTAGAATATACCTTAAAGGATTATGAAAAATTAGAACGTCTTTTACGGAAATATGACAGTATGAAGAAAAGGAATGAAGAACGTTTTCAACTGATGTAATAACAGGGAAAACAATAACAGGGTGATGGTATGAAGGAAAAAAGCCTTTCAATAGGACTGGATTTTGGAAAAAAATACGCATTAGTATCATATTGTACATCCGATATGTCAGAGCCGGATACCATCAGTACCGTGGCAGGCAGTGAATTGTACCAGATTCCATTAAGCCTTTGTAAGCGGAGAGGAATCGGACAGTGGTATTACGGAAAAGAAGCGGAGACTGTCATGAAAAATGGCGAAGGAAGCGGCTGTGACCGGCTCTTCAGCCGGGCACTGGCAGGCGAACAGGTTACCGTGGAAGGGGAAACTTATGATACGGTAGAACTGTTAAGTCTCTTTGTCCGTAAAATTCTTACGGTACCGCAGAAATTCGGCACATCCATGAAGCTGGCAAGAATTACCATTACCATGGATACTTTAAACCGGGAGAAGATGGAACTGATTGAAAAAATAGCCGGACGGATGAAGTGGACAAAAGAGCAGTGTCATGTCATCGATTATGCAGAAAGCTTTTATTATTATGCTTTAAGCCAGAAGGAAGAACTGTGGCTGCATGATGCAGTTCTCTTTGATTATTCCAAGAACAGTATGCGTTTTTATTACATGGAGCGTAATCTGAATTCCACACCACAGCTGGTTCATATTTATCTGAAAGATTATGGTCCTTTGATTGGCAATAGAGACACTGCGTTTTTAGATGTAGTAACAGATGCCGTTTCCCGTAAAATCTATTCTTCGGTATATCTGACCGGGGATGGTTTTGATGGAGAATGGATGAGAGAATCCTTAAAATTTCTCTGCAACGGAAGGCATGTTTTCTTAGGCAAAAATCTTTATGCTAAGGGAGCCTGTTATGCATCCTGCATCCATACCGGAATGCAGCCATGGCAGTTTGTCTATATTGGCGAGAATGAGATGAAGGTAAATATCAGCCTTAAAGTAAAAGACCGGGAAGAACTTATTTTCCATACACTGGTAAGTGCAGGAGAAAACTGGTATGAAGCAAAGAATCAGTGCGAGATTTTACTGGCAGGTACGAATACCGTTGATTTCTGGCTGCAGCTTCCGGACAGCAGGGAAGCAAAGATAGAATCCTTAGAGCTTACGGATATTCCAAAACGGCCGGAACGTATGACCAGACTTTCTATTATGACAGAAGCACTGTCGGATTCCGCTGTAAAGGTTACCATACGGGACCTTGGATTTGGAGAGATTTATAAAAGCTCTGAAAAAGTGTGGGAATATAAAATGGAACTGTAGGAGGAGACTTCATGGGAGAATTGATTTTATGCAATCGGAAAGAAACCGATGTGCCATATTATTTAGAACAGAATATGATAAATATCTATTCCCTGGAGGAATTGAACTGGTATATTTTAAACCACACGGAATATCTTGACGATTCTTTTGTGTCGGATGATTTAATCAGCTGGATTGCAGAGGAGTTAAAAGACCGGGAGTTAGCCGGGCAGTTAAAAGAGGCTGTCCGAAAGAAAATAACGCTGGCAAAGAAAGTCCGACTTCTGATGGATGCCTGCGGCTTTTGCACAAAGAAAGAAAAAGATGAAATCGAATATGCACTGGCAGAAGTAGAAAATAAATCAGAAATTGAATGTATGAAAATCAGGGCAGACAGAAGCCTTATGAATCATCGGTATGTCATGGCTATCAGGGAATATATGCGTCTGCTGCAGAAGGAAGAGGCGGGGAAGCTGGCTGCTTCTGTCATAGGAAATATATGGAATAATATTGGAGTTGCACATACCGGATTATTCCTGTACCGGGATGCGGCACGATGCTTTAAGAAAGCTTATGACTATAATAACAATCCGGCATGTATGCGGGAGATGGAAGAAGCATGGCGGATGGCAGCACCGGATGAAAAGGAACAGGTTTATGAAGTATCAGAAGAACTGCAAAAGACATTAGAGGATATTCATAAGCAATGGAATGATGAGGAAGAAGTACTGGAAGCATTTCGAGATGTGCTGGATAAGAAAAAATATATTTACGAAAGCAATGGACGGTGGGCATAACATTGATAAAATTTTTTAGAAGAAAAAGGAAACCAAAGAAAACAATCGAAGAGGTCTTAGAATGTATCACAGAGGATACGTTATCGGAAGAAGACCGGAAGGATGAACATAAAGTACAACATTATGTTCTGGGTCACTGTGAACAGATGATTGACACCACAAAGACCCTGGAAAATGAAAAGTCTGAATATCGTGTGGTGACTTCTTATTTAAAGGATATCCAGATTATTGAAGAACTGCCGGAAGATGAGGCAGCTGCTTTAAGAGATACTGCAAACAGTATTCTTACACTGGATCAGTCCCGTTCCGATTATCTGAAAGCAACCAAGAAGCTGACAGATACGCAGTATGCACAGATGGAACAGGAAGAGGAGACTCTGACGGAATCCATCCGGACCCTGCAGGCAAATGAGATGTATCAGGCGGCCGTAAAGCGTGATATGAATTACCTGGAAGGGGAGAAGAATGAATGGGCCTATTACCGGGAAGAGTTAATGGAAGAACAGAAGATTCTGCGGAAGGCATCCTATGTAGTATTTGGCATGGTACTGGCATTCCTTGCAGTTATATTGGTTCTTCATGTGGCATTGGAAATGGATGTACGGATTCTATTTACGATTCTGATGGTAGCTGCGGCAGCCAGTGGATTCTTTATGCTGTTCCGGAATCAGAATAATACAAGAGAAATCAAGCGGGCAGAAGTGAACATGAATCATGCCATTACTCTTTTGAACCGTACTAAAATAAAGTATGTAAATTCTACGAATGCAGTGGATTATGCCTGTGAGAAATACCATGTGCATAATTCCTATGAACTGACCTATCTTTGGGAGCAGTACTTAGAAGCCAAGCGGGAAAGAGAGAAATTTGAACGGAACAGTGATGACTTGGAATATTTTAATGGAAAGTTAGTACGCATGCTGCAAAAATATGAACTTTATGATGCAAAGGTCTGGATTAGTCAGCCCAATGCACTGGTAGATAAGCGTGAAATGGTGGAAATCAAGCATGAATTATTGAGCCGGCGGCAGAAAATCCGGGCATCCATTGAATATAACATGGATGTAGTATTAGAACAGAAGGAAGAAATTGAAAAACTCATGAAAGAGTATCATGAGGAAATCCCGGAAGTCCGTGAGATTATTAATTCTGTGGACCGGCTCTGCGGAACCGGAGAATGAAAATAGCGTATCATCGATAGAAAATATCGGTGATACGCTATTTTTTACTTTACAGGAAATTGCTTTCCTGTAAAGTAAAAAACGCTCCGCGAGGATGCACACTGCGGCGTATAAGGTAGATGTCGCAAGCAACCGCCGCAGGCGCGAGAATGTGCCAAGGCACATTCTTTTCTATCACGGTTTTATTTGCAGCCGCAGCTCTTATCGAAAGCCGGGTTACATGCATAGAAGTTCTTGGAGTCAAGGTGTTCCTGTACCATCCGGAGTGCTTCGCCAAAACGCTGGAAGTGTACGACCTCCCTGGCACGCAGGAAACGAATCGGATCTACAACGTCCGGGTCTTTTACGACACGAAGAATGTTATCGTAAGTGGTGCGGGCTTTCTGCTCTGCAGCCATATCTTCCATAAGGTCAGTAATCGGATCGCCTTTGGACTGGAATTCACAGGCATTCTGTGGAACACCACCGGCAGCCTGTGGCCATACGGCAAGGGTGTGGTCAATATAGTAAGGACCGAAGTTAGAGGCTTTGATTTCCTCCGGAGTCAGGTCTCTGGTAAGCTGGTGTACGATGGTTGCAATCATCTCAAAATGGGCAATTTCTTCTGTTGCAATATCGGTAAGCAGTCCGGCTACTTCACGGTAAGGAATGGAATAGCGCTGGGAGAGATAACGTAAGGATGCGTTGATTTCTCCGTCAGGACCTCCGTACTGGCTTAAGATATACTGTGCGGTTTTCGGATCGGTCTGTTTGATGTTGACCGGATATTCCAGTCTTTTTTCATACTGCCACATTTAACAATTTCCCCCTTCCCATGGATTTCTCATGCTTCCCCAGCTCCAGTGACCGTCTGTGTCGGCACCGTCTAAAGTCAGGGGACCATATTTTTCTTCATACATTTTCACTGCTTTTAACCGCAGGGTACGGTAGTGGTTATAGAAGGAAAGTGCTTCTTCATCATAAGGATGGGTGTCAAGGTAAAGGGCAGTATCATAAGCTACAAAGCTGACCTGATTAATCCAGTCTAAAAGCTGGGACTGGTTCATTGGCATATTGTTCATCAGAATCTGCCTCCTTTCATGGAACCATGGAAAGGCTTATTTAAATCCTGAAAGACTGTGCCATTACGCAGAGCCTGGTCAGGTTCGTACAGATTGCCGAACTGCTGCCATGGAACATAAGCCATGGCAAGTTCCTGATTACAGGCAAACTGTTTCGTATAAGGTGTCGGAACAGCCGGACGGCTGCTTTGTGGCTGACAATTACAGTTGTTCATATGCTGACCTCAATAAAAATATTCATATTAATATATGTGCAGATGAAAAGGAATGTGAGATTTTATATTGTGAAAAAAAGAATCCTGCGGTAAAATACTTAATTGAGAAAAAATATCAATAACAAGAGAAGAGGAAAATAGATGACACTGGATGAACTTGAAATTGGAAGAGAAGCGGTAATAACCAAAGTAGGGGGAGAAGGAGCACTGCGGTGTAGATTTTTAGATATGGGGCTGATTCCAAAGACAAAGGTGCAGGTGCGTAAAGTAGCACCTATGGGAGACCCGATTGAACTCCGGATTCGTGGATATGAACTGACCATACGAAAAGAAGATGCCGGAAAAATTGAAGTAGAACCGGAGGAGAACTAGAATGATATTTGCATTAGTAGGAAACCAGAACTGTGGTAAGACCACATTATTTAATCAGCTCACCGGTTCCAACCAGCATGTTGGAAATTTTCCGGGTGTAACGGTTGACCAGAAAATGGGAGAAATCAGAGAACATAAGGATGCGTCGGTAGTTGACCTGCCGGGAATCTATTCTCTGCGTCCATATACCAGTGAGGAGATTGTAACAAGAGACTTTATTTTAAATGAAAAGCCGGATGGAATTATCAATATTGTAGATGCAACAAATATTGAGCGAAATCTCTATCTGACCCTGCAGTTGTTAGAAATGCATATTCCGATGGTATTAGCTCTGAATATGATGGATGAGGTGCGTAACAACGGCGGAAGTATTGATGTAAAACAGATGTCTTTAGAACTGGGAATTCCGGTCATTCCAATCAGTGCGGTAAAGGGAGAGGGAGTGGAAGACCTGGTACACAGCGCCATGAAGGTGGCAGGACAGAAGATATATCCAAAGGTAACGGATTTTTGCGAGAAAGGTCCTGTGCACCGCTGCATTCATGCGGTATCCCATCAGGTAGAAGACCATGCACAGAATATCGGAATGTCACCACGTTTTGCAGCAACGAAGATTGTAGAACAGGATACAGACATTATTGACAGACTGAAGCTGAGCCAGAACGAACTGGATATGATGGAACACAGTATTGAAGAAATGGAAACAGACCATCATATGGACAGAAATGCCGCTCTGGCGGATATGAGATATACCTTTATTGAAAAGGTGTGCAGTAAATCAGTAACAAAGTGCCATGAGAGCAAAGAACATATTCGTAGTGTGAAGATAGACAATGTATTAACGAATAAATATCTTGCTATTCCGTTGTTTCTTCTGATTATGCTGCTTGTATTCTGGCTGACCTTCGGTGTGATCGGAGCATTTTTGAGCGATTATCTGGCTGTTTTTATTGCATACATAACGAATCTTGCAGACAAGGGGCTGACTGCTTATGGAATTAACCCGGTGGTTCACAGCCTGATTATTGATGGTGTATTTGCCGGAGTAGGAAGTGTGTTAAGCTTCCTGCCGATTATTGTGGTTTTATTTTTCTTCCTGTCTATTCTGGAAGATTCCGGTTATATGGCAAGAGTTGCCTTTGTTATGGATAAACTGCTGCGTAAGATTGGACTTTCCGGACGAAGTTTTGTTCCAATGCTGATTGGATTTGGTTGTACGGTTCCGGCAGTAATGTCAAGCAGAACTTTAGCATCCGAAAGAGACCGGAAAATGACCATTATGCTGACACCATTTATCAGCTGTTCGGCGAAAATACCGATTTATGCGGTGTTTACAGCAGCATTTTTTAAAAAGTATCAGGCACTTGTTATGATTGCACTTTATGTTGGTGGAATGGTAATGGGAATTCTGGTGGCACTTTTATTCAAGCATTCCGCATTCCGTGGAAAACCGATGCCTTTTGTCATGGAGCTTCCGAATTACCGGCTGCCATCTTTAAAGAGCGTGGTACTCCTGATGTGGGACAAGGCAAAGGATTTCTTAGAGAGGGCATTTACCGTTATTTTCCTTGCAACGATTATTATCTGGTTTTTACAGTCTTTTGATACCAGACTGAATGTAGTATCTGACAGCGCAGACAGCCTGCTGGCATTAATCGGCCGTGTGATTGCACCAGTTTTTGCTCCGCTTGGATTTGGGGACTGGAGAGTATCCACTTCTTTGATTACCGGATTTACTGCCAAAGAAGCAGTAATCAGTACCATGAGTGTACTTCTTGGAACCAGTGTGACTGCTTTGGGCAACAGCCTTGGAACTCTGTTTACACCGGTATCAGCAGTCAGCTTCCTGGTATTTACGTTACTTTATACACCATGTGTAGCAGCGATTGCAGCAATCAGACGGGAGATGGGTTCAAAGCTTCAGGCACTTGGTGTTGTGGTAATGCAGTGCGTGGTTGCATGGATTGCAGCATTTGTTGTCTTTCAGATTGGCAGCCTGATTTTTTAGGAGGCAGATATTATGGGCGTTAATGATATTATTTTGTTATTACTGATTCTTTGCTGGTGCGCCTTTGCGGTATATGCTATGATGAAAAAGAAAAAAGAGGGAGGCTGCATTGGCTGCAGCGGATGTAGTGGAAGGACAGATACGGATGCGGTCTGCAAAGAATGTTCCCGGAGGAAAAAGTAGTAAAAAGTATTTATTTTAGAACATAGGAGCAGGCTACTTGTATTATTGAAAGTGGTGTGCTAGATTATTGTTAGCATAGTGTTATATATTGATAATACTGTGCGTGGTTATGAACAATGATATAATACAATTTTTTTCTAGGAGGAAACGATGAGAGGACTACGTACACCAGTATCAGATTTGAGAAAAAGCATTTTTACGGAGGTAGCAAAAATTGCTTATGAAGCAGACAGTGCAAACCTGAACGATGCCGTTGAGGCAGTTCCATATACAGTTTGCCCTGGAGATGTTCCTACATACCGTGAAAGTATTTATAGAGAACGTGCGATTGCAGCAGAAAGAGTAAGACTTGCTATGGGTATGTCTTTACGGCCACAGGATAAACCGGTACATGTTACCAGTGGCCTCGAAGAGAGCAATGTGGCAGAAAAATATTATGAGCCACCTCTTATGCAGGTAATTCCATCTGCATGTAATCTGTGCGAAGAAAAGAAATATGAAGTATCCAATATGTGCCAGGGATGTATTGCACATCCATGTATGGAGGTATGTCCAAAGGGAGCAATCTCCCAGGTAGATGGCAAATCTGTAATCGACCAGGAGAAATGTATCAAATGTGGAAGATGTAAAGCAGCCTGCCCATATGATGCAATTTCCAAGAAAGAAAGACCTTGTTCCATGGCTTGTGGAATTGGAGCAATTGGAACAGATGAATACGGAAGAGCAAAGATTGATGCAGATAAATGTGTATCCTGTGGTCAGTGTATGGTAAGCTGCCCATTCGGAGCAATTGCAGATAAATCACAGATTTTCCAGTTGATCCGTTGTATGAAAGAAGGCGGAGAAGTTATCGCTGAAATTGCACCTGCATTTGTAGGTCAGTTCGGACCTGGAGCTACTCCAAAGCATGTAAAGGCAGCTTTATTAGAACTTGGTTTTTCAGAGGTTGTAGAGGTTGCACTTGGAGCTGATATCGGTGCAGTAGCAGAAGCACATCACTATGCAAATCATGTTGCAACAGGAGAGCTTCCGTTCTTACTTACTTCCTGCTGTCCTGCATGGTCCATGCTTGCAAAGACACAGTTCCCGGATTTAATCGGGAGCGTATCTTCTGAGCTTACACCTATGGTTGCTACAGCAAGAAGCATTAAGAAAGAACATCCGAATGCAAAAGTAGTATTTATCGGACCGTGTGCTGCTAAAAAACTGGAAGCAAGCAGAAGAACTGTACGAAGCGATGTTGATTTTGTAATCACATTTGAAGAGTTAGACGCTATGTTTGCAGCAAAAGGAATTGATCCGAACCAGACAGAGGGTGAAAGCTCCATGCATGATGCAACTGCTGCAGGTCGTGGATATGCATGTGCCGGTGGTGTTGCAGATGCCATTGAAAAATGTGTACATGAATATTATCCGGATGTGGATGTTAAGATTGAACATGCAGAAGGTCTTGCTGAATGTAAGAAGATGCTGATGCTTGCCAAGGCTGGTAAGATGAATGGATGTATGATTGAAGGAATGGGATGTCCTGGCGGATGTATCGCCGGAGCAGGAACTATTCTTCCGATTCCGAAAGCAAAACAGGAAATCGAGAAGATTAAGAAAGCTTCTACCAAGCAGCTTCCTCCAAAGGAATTACGGGAAATCGAATTAAATTAATAGTAAGAAAGCGGGTTAATAGAATGAGCAAGGTTAGAACCAGATTTGCACCAAGTCCTACAGGAAGAATGCATGTAGGAAATCTGCGTACAGCACTTTATGCATATTTAATTGCAAAGCATGAGGGCGGAGATTTTATTTTAAGAATTGAAGATACAGACCAGGAACGTTATGTTGAGGGAGCGGTAGATATTATCTACCGTACCCTTGAGAAGACTGGATTGTTACATGATGAAGGTCCGGACAAGGATGGCGGTGTTGGCCCATATGTGCAGAGTGAACGTCAGGCACAGGGAATTTATCTGGAGTATGCGAAGAAACTCATTGAAAAAGGAGAAGCATACTATTGTTTCTGTGATAAGGAGCGTTTAGAGAGTCTGCGTCAGACTGTTGCAGGTAAAGAGATTATTGTTTACGATAAGCATTGCCTGCATTTAAGCAAGGAAGAAATAGAAGAAAAGCTTGCTGCAGGTGTTCCATACGTTATCCGTCAGAACAATCCTCAGACAGGAACAACAACCTTCCATGATGAAATCTATGGAGATATTACCGTTGATAATGCGGAGCTGGACGATATGATTCTGATTAAATCAGACGGATATCCGACTTATAACTTTGCCAACGTAGTAGATGACCATTTGATGGGAATTACACATGTAGTAAGAGGAAATGAATATCTTTCTTCTTCTCCAAAGTATAACCGTCTGTATGAAGCTTTTGGCTGGGATGTGCCAGTGTATGTACACTGTCCGTTAATTACCAACGAAGAGCATCAGAAGTTAAGTAAACGTTGCGGACATTCTTCCTACGAAGATTTGATTGAACAGGGATTTTTAACAGAGGCAGTTGTAAACTTTGTGGCATTACTGGGGTGGAGTCCGGCAGATAACCGGGAAATCTTTTCTTTAGAGGAGCTGGTAAAAGCCTTTGATTATCATCATATGAGTAAATCACCGGCTGTATTTGACTATACAAAGCTGAAATGGATGAATGGCGAATACATCAAGGCAATGGATTTTGATTCGTACTTTGAAATGGCAGAGCCATATATCCGGAAAGTAATTACCAGGGATTATGATATCCGCAAGATTGCGGAGATGGTGAAGACCAGAATTGAAATCTTCCCGGATATTGAGAATCTGATTGACTTCTTTGAGGAACTTCCGGAGTATGATACCGCAATGTATACCCATAAGAAGATGAAGACCACAGAAGAGAGCTCTTTGGAAGTCTTGACAGAGATTCTTCCGGTATTAGAGGCTCAACAGGATTACAGTAATGATGCACTGTATCAGACACTTTGTGATTTTGTGGCAGAGAAGGGCTGCAAGAATGGTTATGTATTATGGCCGGTTCGTACAGCGGTTTCCGGTAAACAGATGACACCGGCAGGTGCAACTGAGATTATGGAAATTATTGGTAAGGAGGAGTCCTTAAAACGTATCCGTACCGGAATTACACTTCTTACGAAAGCACTTGAGAAATAAAAGTTACGAGGCATTTCATGCAATTTAATGAAGCACAACAGGAAGCTGTTGATTTTTATCAGGGTCCCTGCCTTACACTGGCGGGGCCCGGTTCAGGCAAAACTGCCGTAATTACCCATCGAACGAAAAATTTAATAGAAAAATATGGGGTGTCACCATCAGAGATTCTGGTGGTGACATTTACAAAAGCAGCCGCTATGGAGATGAAGGAGCGTTTTCTTTCGCTAACGAATCAGACATCCACAACGGCTACTTTTGGTACTTTTCATGCGGTGTTTTTTACGGTATTAAAGTATGCTTATCATTATCGGGCAGAAAATATTATAAGAGATGAGCAGAAGGTGGTATTTATCCGGAATCTTTTACGTCATTTTCCGATTGACTATGAAGATGAAAATGAATGCATCCAGACTCTGTTATCTGAAATCAGCGGTGTAAAGAATTCGAACATTCCCATTGAACATTATTATTCTTCTAATTTTCCAGAGCATACATTCCGGGATGTATTTATGAATTATCAGAAGATGCTGCAGAAGAACCGGCTGATTGATTTTGATGATATGTTAGTTTATACCTATGAACTTTTCAGCCAGCGGAAGGATATCTTAGCACTCTGGCAGAAGAAGTTCCGGTATATTTTGATTGATGAGTTTCAGGATATCAATGGATTGCAATATGAGATTATAAGGATGCTTGCAGCACCGGAAAATAATCTCTTTGTGGTAGGGGATGATGACCAGTCTATTTACAGGTTCCGCCAGGCAAGACCGGAGATTATGCTGAACTTTGAGAAGGATTATGCTGATGCAAAGCGGATTGTATTAAATTATAATTATCGTTCCGATGGAAATATTGTGGCAGCGGCAGGAAGACTGATTGCCCACAATACAGGGCGGTTTGCAAAGGATATTAAGGCATTTCATCCGGCAAAGGAAGCGGTAGTATGTAAGACTTACCGGACGCAGCGGGAAGAAAATTTAGGATTGATTCATGCACTTAAGGAATATACCGCAGCTGGTGGTGACTGGTCGGACGCAGCGGTGCTGTTTCGCACTAATACACAGCCAAGACTTCTGATGCAGCAGTTGATGGAATATAATATTCCTTTCCGTACAAGGGATAATATTCCTAATATTTATGAGCATTGGATTGCAAAAGATATGGAAAGTTATCTTCGGATTGCCCATGGAAGCAGAAGAAGGGCAGACTTCTTACAGATTATGAACCGGCCGAACCGTTATATTGGGCGGGACAGCCTGGAAGAGGATACTGTAGCATTTGATGTCTGGGCAGATTATTATGATAAAATGGAGCAGTCCTGGATTGCACGAAGAATCGACCGGCTTTATCATGACTGCAAAATGTTAGCCGGAATGAAGCCTTTTGCAGCGGTGAATTATATCCGCAAGGGAATCGGCTACGATGACTATATCAAAGAATATGCAGATCAGAGAGGTATGAATGAGGAAGAACTTTTGGATATTCTAGAACAGCTTACCGATATGACCAAAGAGTTCGATAGCTTTGATGACTGGCAGAAACAGAAAGAGAAATATTTAAAAGAATTACAGCGTGCCATGGAGAAGCAGCGGACGAAGGGAGAGGGCGTTGTCTTATCAACCCTACATAGCTCGAAGGGATTAGAGTATGATGTGGTATTTTTGATTGATGTAAATGAGAAAATCATGCCCTATAAGAAAGCTGTTTTAGATGCGGATCTGGAAGAGGAACGCAGAATGTTCTATGTGGGGATGACCAGAGCAAAAAAACAGCTCTACCTCTTCTCGGTAGAGCTGTTGAATAATCACAGTGCAGAACCATCCCGGTTCTTAAAAGAATTGCAGGAAACGTAATGGATGATTAGTTGTCCATTGCGTCAAATTCTGCTTCATCTAATAATTCATCAAAACGGTCGGAGACAACTTCGTATTCTTCGTCACTGTCAATATTATCTAAAGAAGGATTTCCATCCTCATCCTCGGAGTAACGATAGATATATACTTCACCATCTGCATTTTCATTTCCCTTTTCATCTAAGGGCATCAGCGCAATATAATCCTGTTTTCCTGCTTCAAAGATAGTAAGAATTTTGCATTCCACATCCTGCCCATTGTCTAAATTTAATGTCACCATGATATCGTCTTCATCTTTTAACTGTTTGTTTTCCATAAAATACCTCTTTCTTTATATAATTGTCTGAACGTAGAGTTCCGGACGTTTTTCCAGATTGATAAATATATTGTCTTCTAACCGAACCACCGGACGAGTCAGGCGATGCTTGTTAATCAGCACAATTTTACCGGTCATGCCATTACTTAACATGACATCATTGTTAATATATGTATTGGCAATATGCTCCAGGAAGCTGGTAATAAACTGGGGTTTGTATTTACCCAGACCCTCCCGCTCAAAAGTGGCAATGACCTCAAACGGGCAGACGCCGCGGCGATAACAGCGGTCAGCAGTCATGGCATCGTAGACATCTGCAATAGCAACGATATTGGCAAAATCATCAATATCATCTCCGATAAGTCCGATTGGATAGCCGCTTCCATCACAGCGTTCATGATGGGTGAGAGCAATTTTTTTGATGCGGACAGATACATTCTGATTTTTCAGCAGTTCATAACCATATTCGGAATGTTTTTTCACCAGTTCATATTCTTCCGGGGTCAGGCGCCCTGGCTTGTTAATGATTTCAGGTGGAATTTTACTTTTTCCTATATCGTGTAAGAGACCACCCAGAGTCAGAGTTTCTAAATCATCTGCATTATAATTCTGCCACATACCAATCATTCGGCTGATTAAAGAAACATTCAGACTGTGGGCATAAGTGGAATCGGTAATTTTGCGCATATTGTGCAGCATATCGAACATGGAAATTGTAGTGGAATGTCTGGCAAAAAGATCTAAAGCGCAGGATAAAAGAGCCTCCTGATCTAAAGGAATGTTTTTTGTGACAAAATCATTGATGGATTTTTCTAAAAAAGGTACTTTTTTTTCGTAATTTGCTTTAAAAACTTTGAATTCTTTACTGTTTCTTACCCGTTCAGAATACCGGTCAACTGCTTCCTTTTCTTCAGCCATTGACTGAATGGCATCAACAGGCAGAACACCGTCTATTATTCTGGCACTCTCAATTCCATAAAACTCAAGGTGCGCAATCATCTGGGTTGTCAGCATTTTGTGTTCTTCTACAATCATCTGCCCATGCCTGCTCATGACAGGAGCGGCAGTCACCATGCCAGGTTGTAAATCCTTTGTTGCAACTGTATGCATGAATATACCTCTTATATCACTAATTAACAATACACTACACTATAATTATAAAAATTTACATATCAATTGTCAATGAATCGTGTTATAATCTTTTCAAGAGACTTGAATATAGGAAAGTGCAGGATGATGAAATGAAATACAATGTTCGGGAAGGCGATTACAGAACCATGGGAGCAGTTGTGCATAGTGATGGGGTTGTATTTACCTTTGAGGGGAGAAAAGAGCAGAAATGCAGTATTGTACTGTATGAAAAGAAAACAGGGAAAATTGAGAAAATACCGGTTCCGGATACTTACTATGTGGGTGCACTGCGCTCAATTATGGTAATGGGCATTGAACCGGCTTCTTTTGATTATAATTTTGAAATAGACGGTAAGGTTATGACAGATCCATATGCCAGAAGAATTGTAGGCAGGGAAAAGTGGGGAGAAAAGGAACGCTTTGGTATGGATTATCAGGTGAAAAGCGGTTTCTCCACAGATGTTTTTGACTGGGAAGAGGATGTGGCACCGGAAATTGCCAAAAAGGATATGGTCATGTACAAACTTCATGTGAGAAATTTTACCATGGAGGGTAGTAATGACGGCGCAAGAAAAGGTACTTTTGAAGCGGTAGAGAACCGGATAGGATATCTTCGTGATATGGGCGTTACAACCGTTGAATTTATGCCTTTTTATGAATTTGAAGAACTGATGATACCGGCAACCTGTGAACTGCCGGATTATGTGACCTGGAAGGAAGAACAGAAGACGGATACAAAGAAGCTGCCGGAAGTTGAGAAGATAAATTGCTGGGGGTATACTGAGGGCAATTATTTTGCACCGAAGGCTGCATTTACCAGAAGCAGACAGCCGGAGCATGCCTTGAAATCATTAATTAAGGCATTGCATAAAAATGACATGGAATGTATTATGGAAATTTATTTTCCTGATACCATCAATCAGAATCTGATGTTAGAAGCCCTGCGCTTCTGGGTGATGGAATATCATGTGGATGGATTCCGACTGATGGGAGCAAATCTTCCGATTCGTGCTATGGCACAGGATTTGATTTTGTGCCGCAGTAAGCTGTTTGCAGATACGATTCCGGAGGATTTGCTGGAACAGGATTATGCATATCCGCATTTATTTGTTTACCGGGATGAATTTTATTATCCGTTGCGGAAAATGTTAAATCATAAGGAAATCTGTCTTACCGATTTTGTAAACCAGATGCGTAAGCAGAAGAAATATGCCGGATTTGTGAATTATGCAGCATCTAATGATGGTTTTACACTGGCAGATGTATTTATGTACAGTGAGAAACATAATGAAGCAAATGGGGAAAACAATGCTGATGGAAATGACTGGAATTACAGTGACAACTATGGCATTGAAGGACCAACCCGCAAAAAATATATAGAAAGCCTGCGTAAAAAACAGCTTCGAAATGCGATTACGGCAGTATTTTTAGCACAGGGTATTCCACTGCTTGCTGCCGGTGATGAGATTGGTAATTCCCAGAGGGGAAATAATAATGCTTATTGCCAGGATAATGCAGTTGGCTGGGTAAACTGGAAAAATGATAAGAAATATGCTTCCTTACAACAGTTTGTAAAGAAAATGGCAGCCTTTCGTAAGGCACACCCGGTTCTTCGGATGGAAGAGCCGATGCGGATGAATGATTATAAGGGACTGGGATATCCGGATCTTTCTTTTCACTGCGATAGTGCATGGACTGTGGGATTTAGCCCGAACCGCCAGTCGGTTGGGATGCTTTATTGCGGACTGTATGCGGATTGTGAGGAAATGATTTATGTGGCATATAATTTTCACACCGGAAAACAGTTCCTTGCACTTCCGAAATTGCCAAAAAGCAAAAAATGGTATAAAGTAATGGATACAGGAAATGAAAATGGTTTTCTGGAGAAAGAAATGATAATGGATGCAGTCCAGGTAGAAATTGCCGGGATGTCCATTCAGATATTAATAGGGAAATAAAGTAAGATGAAAGCATGGAAACATTTTTGCACAATTAATCATCACAAGATGTTGGTCATGAAAGGCTGTTTTAAAGTAGGACTTTACCGCCAGGGTTTATTGCATGATTTGTCGAAATATTCACCAACGGAATTTTTAGTGGGCTGTAAGTATTTTCAGGGAAATATGAGTCCCAACAATGCCGAACGTGAGGATAAGGGGTATTCCGCAGCCTGGCTGCACCATAAGGGCAGAAACAAGCATCATATGGAATACTGGATTGATTACGGACCGGATAAATGCACCGGAATTACTGGAATGAAGATGCCGACAAAATATGTTGTTGAGATGTTTATTGACCGGGTGGCAGCAAGCAGGAATTACCAGAGAGAAAAATATACCGACGAAAGTCCTCTGGCTTATTACGAACATGGAAAGCAGTATCATATTATTCATGAGGAATCAAGAGAACTTTTAGAGTGCCTTCTTCATATGCTGGCAGAATGCGGCGAAGAAGAGACTTATGCATATATTCGATATGAAGTATTGAAAAATAAAAGAAAGAAGGATAAATAAATGTTAGATGGAAAGAAGATTTTATATAGTGGAATGCAGGCAACAGGAACCCTTACCCTTGGAAATTATTTGGGAGCATTGAAAAACTGGGTAAATCTTACAGATGAATATGAATGTATCTATGGTGTTATGGATTTACATTCCCTTACCTTAAGACAGGTGCCGGCAGAGTTCCGTAAAAATGCCCGTTCTCTTTATGCATTATATGTAGCGGCAGGATTAGATCCGGAGAAAAACTGTATTTATTATCAGTCCCATGTATCCGGACATGCAGAATTAAGCTGGATATTAGGCTGCTTTACTTATATGGGAGAGTTAAACCGTATGACACAGTTTAAGGACAAGGCTGCAAAGCATGCAGATAATATCAATGCAGGTCTTTATACCTATCCGGTATTAATGGCGGCTGATATTTTATTGTATCAGGCAGATGTGGTTCCGGTTGGAGTAGACCAGAAGCAGCATCTTGAGATTACCAGAAACATTGCACAGCGTTTTAATGCTATTTACGGAGATGTATTTACAATTCCGGAGGCATATATCGGAAAAGCAGGTGCAAAGATTATGAGTCTGCAGGAGCCGGAGAAAAAGATGTCAAAGTCCGATGAGAATCCGAATGCAACTATCCGCCTTTTAGATGATAAAGATACCATTATCCGCAAATTTAAACGTGCAGTAACCGACTCCGGCAGTGAAATTGTATATCGTGAAGATAAACCGGGCATTAGTAATCTGATTGATATTTATGGTTGTGTAACCGGTAAGACAAGAGAAGAAACCGAAAAAGAATTTGACGGAAAAGGCTACGGTGATTTCAAACTGGCAGTAGGAGAAGCAGTTGCTGCAGAGTTAGAGCCATTGCAGAAACGTTATGGGGAACTGATGGCAGACAAGACCTATCTTGACAGTATGATTAAAAAGAATGACGAAAAAGCAGCTTATTATTCTAATAAGACCTTGCGTAAGGTGCAGAAGAAAGTCGGACTTACCGAAAGAATCCGTTAATCCGAAAATAGATTGTCCAGATTTGGAACATGAAATTCAGGGAACAGCATTTGCATATCGGCAGGAAGTGGAGCCGTAAAGCAGAGCTGTTCCTTTGTGATTGGATGTTCGAATTTTAACTGGCAGGCATGAAGAGCCTGCCTTTTTAACATGGAAAAATCCGGATAATAAAGAAAATCTCCGATTAAAGGGTAGCCGAGGTAGCTCATATGGACACGGATCTGGTGGGTTCTGCCGGTGTCAAGCCGCAAAGCAATAAGGGAGAGTGCATCCGGTGAAAGAGGCTCCCCTGAAAAAGTATTTTTTGAAAAAATTTCTTTCACAGCTAGTCTGCGGTAATGGGTGCAGGCGTATTCACCTTGCCCAAAATCTACCTGACGCTCTAATACAGAACCTTCCTTTCTGCCGATTGGCGCAGTAATGGTACCGGATTCCGGGGTAATACCACGGACAATGGCAAGATAGGTGCGGTGGATTTTCCGTTCGTTCATCTGTCTGCCTAAGATACCGCCGCTGAGACTGTTCTTTGCAAGGATTGTGATACCGGTAGTATCCTTATCCAGCCGGTTGATGCAGCGGAAAGGACCGGCTTCGTTTTTGCTGCCCAGATAATAAAAGACAGCATTGGCGAGGGTATGTTCGTAATGTGTCATGGATGGGTGGACAGGCATGTGTGCCGGTTTATTGATAACAAGAATATCTTCGTCTTCATAGAGGATGGAAAGGGGAATGTTTTCCGGTGCAGGATAGTTTTCCGGCATAGATTCTTCTAAAATAATCTTTAATTTATCAGAAACCTTCAGCCGGTCACTGCTGTGCCCGGTATCACCGTTTCGGAAAAGAACATTTTCGGTGCGGAAAAGATGTGCCCGGAGCCCTTTCGGGTATCCTTTTTCCGTAAGAAATTCTCTTATCGTATAGTTTTTGTATTCATTTGTTATGGTATAGTCTAATATTCGCTTCATAAGGATAATTATAAAGGAAAAAGACACAGAAGAAAAGGATAGAGATAAAAAAAGAGGAAAGGCACGAAGAATCTGGCAGACGCATAGAATATAATAAATCGCTTTTTAAGGGTGCTGTATTGAAAACATTTTTATCTCCATTGACTATACAGGAAGAGAAGCAATATTTAAAACAGCTTGGGGAAGGCAGCCTTGAAGCAAAACATATTCTGATAGAACATAATATGCGTCTGGTAGCGCATGTGGTAAAAAAATATCAGAATGTGGAAGAGGATATGGAAGATCTGATATCGATTGGAACCATTGGATTGATTAAAGCAATCGATACCTTCCGGGTAGAAAAAGGAAATAAGCTGGCAACTTATGCAGCGAGATGCATTGAAAATGAACTTCTGATGTATCTGCGCAGTAAGCGTAAAATTGCCAGGGAAGTGTCTCTTTATGAGCCAATCGGAACAGATAAAGAGGGAAACCAGATACATTTACTGGATATTGTAGAGCATAACGAACCGGATGTGGTGGAGCAGATGGAGTATGACAGAAATGTGAAGACATTATATGAAATACTGCCCCAGGTACTAAACAGGCGGGAACAGATTATCATAAACCTGCGCTATGGTTTGAAAACGGACTGTCCGGTGACACAAAAGGAGATTGCAAAAAATTTAAATATCTCGAGATCCTATGTTTCACGAATTGAAAAAAGGGCATTGGAGAAGCTGAAAGCTTATTTTGAAAAAGGTTACAATTATTAAATTTTTATAATGTGTTAAATTGGTATTTGAAAAGGATGGATTTCATGATATGATGAGTCCATCTTTTTTATCGAAATAAATGATGAATAGCCCATCTTGGGGCTGCTCATGTAAATTGCAGAGTTCTTCTGCAGAAAAATCCCGGACAAACAAAATGAACAGAGAAAATGAAATAATTACAAAAAACAGAATAATTGCAAAACAGAAAGGTGAAATTTAATGTACAGTATTGTATCAACGGCAATCGTGCGTGGCATTGAGAGCATTCCTATCCGCGTGGAAGCAGATGTGACGGATGGTATGCCAGTGTTTGAAATGGTAGGATTTTTATCGGCAGAAGTGCGGGAGGCAAGAGAGCGGGTGCGGACAGCCCTTAAAAATTGTGGATACCGTCTCCCACCAAAACGGATTACGATTAATCTCTCACCGGCATATGTAAGAAAATCCGGTTCGTCCTTTGATTTGCCGGTAGCAGTGGCAGTGCTTGCTGCAATGGGGATTATTCCGAAAGACAGGCTGGAACAGCTTCTGATTGTAGGAGAAGTAGGACTGGATGGAAGAATAAAACCGATTCATGGAGTATTGCCCATTGTGACAAAGGCTGCACAGGAGCGGATGGACGCCTGTATGGTGCCGGTGGAAAATGCCAAAGAAGCTGCATTGGTAAAAGGAATCCGTCTGTTTGGTGTAAACACACTGGAAGAAGTGATAAAAGGCTTTAATGATGAAATAAAATTCTGGGAGCCTGAGAAAGAAGAAATCGGGCATGAGAAAAAGGTTAAGAGAAAAGAAGTACCGGATTTTTCAGAAATTAATGGACAACAGTTTGTGAAAAGAGCCTGTGAGATTGCGGTAAGCGGCAGACATAATCTCCTGATGATTGGACCACCAGGCGCAGGAAAGACAATGATTGCAAGGAGAATTCCGGGTATTTTACCGGAGATGACAGAAGAGGAGGCCCTGGAGGTAACAAAAATATACAGTGTAAGGGGACTTCTGACGGAAAGTGAAGCATGGATGGCGGAACGTCCTTTCCGTAATCCACATCATACCATAACACCACAGGGACTGGCAGGTGGTGGAATGGTTCCGGGACCGGGAGAAATCAGTCTCGCCCACCATGGTGTACTCTTTTTAGATGAGCTGGCGGAGTTCCGGCGGGAAACCTTGGAAATTTTAAGACAGCCTATGGAAGAACACTGTGTAAAGCTTGCA
Organism: Roseburia sp. AF20-18LB; assembly: GCF_003461185.1. NCBI lineage: Bacteria > Bacillati > Bacillota > Clostridia > Lachnospirales > Lachnospiraceae > Roseburia > Roseburia sp. AF20-18LB. Next base: position 76,159 of record NZ_QTWP01000003.1, on the reverse strand, counting down.
AGGCTTGCCGGAAATTATGAATTTCCGTCGGATTTTATGCTGGTGGCTGCCATGAATCCCTGCCGGTGTGGATATTATCCGGATTTGAACCGCTGTCATTGCACGAAAGGAATGGTGGAACAGTATTTAAAGAAAATCAGTCAGCCTTTATTGGACAGAATTGATATCTGTGTAGAGACAAAGCGTGTGGAATATCAGGATTTAATTAAAGAAAATCCGCATCAGGAGACTTCGGCAGAAATTAGAAAAAGGGTGGTTGCAGCTATGGAGCGGCAGCAGCAAAGGTTTACCGGAACTAACATTCGCTATAACAGTAGAATTCCGGCGGCATTACTGACAAAATATTGCAGATTATCGACAAAACAAAAACAGTATATGGAAAGCATTTATCAGAAGCTGGAATTGACAGCCAGATCTTATCATAGGATTTTGCGGGTGGCGAGAACCATTGCAGATATGGACGGTTCAGATGAAATCCTAACCAGACATTTAAGTGAGGCGGTCTGTTATCGGAATGTAGATAAGAAATTCTGGGAGGGATAAATGGAATGAAATATAAATACTGGCTGGCGTGTATGGCACAGATGGCAGAAAACATTGGAACCGGAAAAGTGGAAAAACTGTTTCGTTTTGCCGGAAGTGCAGGAGTCTTATATGACATGTCAGAAAAGGAATTCATGCAGATTCCGGGCATTACCGAAGCAGATGTGAAGTCTGTTCTTACCTATAAAAAAGCATGGAACTTAGAAGAAGCATGGGAGAATTTAAAAAGAAGCGGACTGTATCTTGTAACAAGAGAGGATGAAAACTATCCGAAACGTCTTTTATATATCAATAAGCCACCTTATGGAATTTTTTATAGGGGCAGTCTGCCACCGGAAGATAAGAAAAGTATTGCTATTGTGGGAGCAAGAAGATGCAGTGAATACGGTCGTTACTATGCAAAACATCTGGCGGAACTGGCAGTAAAAGCAGGCTGCATTATAATCAGTGGACTGGCTGCAGGAATTGATGGAGCAGCCCACAGTGGTGCCATGGCGGCAGAGGGAGAAACTTATGCTGTTATGGGATGCGGGGCAGATTACTGTTATCCCAGACAGAATCAGAGTCTTTATCAGACTATGACACAAAAAGGCGGAATTCTATCTGAATATATGCCACAGACAAAACCTTTGGGAAAGTTGTTCCCGCAACGGAACCGGTTAATCAGCGGGCTTTCAGATGTGGTAGTTGTAATAGAAGCAAAGGAGCGGAGCGGTTCATTGATTACGGCAGACTTTGCCTTAGAGCAGGGAAAAGATATTTATGCACTTCCGGGGCGTGTTGGAGATGTGTTAAGTGGAGGCTGTAACCGCCTGATACGGCAGGGGGCGGGCATCATTGTGTCTCCGGAGGAATGGCTTAAGGATCTTGAAATTGACCTTGCCAATATAGTAGTTCCCAATGCTTTTTCAAAAAAGGTACTTGAAAAAGATGAAGGGGTGGTGTATAGTGTTCTCGATTTGCAACCGAAAAGTGCCCAGCAGATTTTGGAAGAAACAAAGCTTCCGGTAGACCGGATGTGTGAGATACTGCTGATACTGGAAAATGCAGGTTTTATCAGGGAAGTATATAAGAATTATTATATAAAAATATATGAATAACCGCATAAAGAGAACAAAATAAAGGAGCAGGGTTATGGCTAAATATCTTGTTATTGTTGAGTCACCGGCAAAAGTTAAAACAATTAAAAAATTTCTTGGGAAAAATTATGAAGTGGATGCATCCAATGGACATGTGCGTGATTTACCGAAGAGTACCTTAGGATTTGATGCAGAGCATGGATTTGAACCAAAGTATATTACCATCAGGGGAAAAGGTGATGTACTTGCAAAATTAAGAAAAGAAGTAAAAAAAGCAGATGTCATTTATCTTGCAACAGACCCTGACCGTGAGGGAGAAGCAATTTCCTGGCATTTATATCAGGCACTGAATCTGGCAAATTCTGATAAAAAGGTTTACCGGATCAGTTTCAATGAGATTACCAAGAATGCAGTAAAAACTTCTTTAAAAAAACCGAGAGACATCGATATGGATTTAGTGAATGCCCAGCAGGCGCGCCGCATGTTAGACCGTATGGTGGGTTACCGGATCAGCCCGTTATTATGGGCAAAGGTAAAAAGAGGCTTAAGTGCAGGACGTGTACAGTCTGTGGCATTGCGTTTGATCTGCGATCGTGAAAGTGAAATCAATGCATTTATACCGGAAGAATACTGGACCTTAGATGCAAGCCTGAAAGTAAAAGGTGAGAAGAAACCACTAACTGCAAAGTTTTACGGAACAGAAAAAGAAAAAATGAATATCACCTCAAGAGAACAGGCAGATGCTATTATGGCAGAGCTTGAAAAAGAAAAATTCGCCGTAACAGATGTGAAAAAAGGGGAACGTAATAAAAAGGCTCCACAGCCGTTTATCACCAGTACCTTACAGCAGGAAGCATCCAAGGTATTGAATTTCTCCACACAGAAAACCATGCGCTTAGCACAGCAGTTATATGAAGGTGTGGATGTAAAGGGAATCGGAACGGTTGGTCTGATTACTTACCTGAGAACAGATTCTGTCCGTATTTCAGAAGAAGCAGATGCTATGGCACGCAGCTTTATCGCAGTGCAGTATGGCGAGAATTATGTTTCTTCCCATGTACAGGAAAAGAAGAGCAGTAACAAGATTCAGGATGCTCATGAAGCAATCCGTCCGTCTGATATTACAAGAACACCGGTAATGGTAAAGGAATCTTTATCCAGAGACCAGTTCCGCCTGTACCAGTTAATATGGAACCGTTTTACCGCAAGCCGTATGAGTGATGCAAAATATGAGACAACATCCGTAAAAATCGGTGCTGGAAAATACTGTTTTACCGTAGCAGCATCCAAGCTTGTATTTGAAGGATTTATGTCTGTATACACCAATGAAGATGAAGAAAAGGGCACACAGAATGTAATGCTTAAGTCCATTGATAAGGATACAGAATTAAGTTTTGATGCATGGGATGAAAAACAGCATTTTACACAGCCGCCTGCTCATTATACCGAGGCATCTTTGGTAAAGGCATTGGAGGAACGTGGAATTGGAAGACCAAGTACCTATTCTCCGACCATAACCACCATTCTTGCCAGAAGATATGTGATTAAGGAAAATAAAAACCTTTATGTTACCGAGCTTGGTGAAGCAGTAAATTCCATTATGACAGAAGCATTTTCCAGTATCGTGGACGAACATTTTACCGCTAATATGGAGTCGCTGCTGGATAGCGTGGAAGAAGGAACCGTAAACTGGAAGACTGTAGTAAGCAATTTCTATCCGGATTTGGATGCGGCAGTAAAGCAGGCAGAAAAAGATCTGGAAAAAGTGCAGATAGCGGATGAAGTGACCGATGTAATTTGTGAAGAGTGCGGCAGAAATATGGTAATCAAATACGGTCCGCATGGTAAATTCTTGGCGTGTCCTGGATTCCCGGAGTGCCGTAATACCAAACCGTATTTTGAGAAGATTGGTGTTGCCTGCCCGAAATGCGGCAAAGATATTGTACTACGTAAAACCAAGAAAGGCAGAAGATATTACGGATGTGAGAATAATCCGGAATGTGATTTCATGTCATGGGCAAAGCCGTCATCTGAGAAATGTCCGAAGTGCGGAAGTTATATGGTAGAAAAGGGCAATAAGCTTGCCTGTGCCAATGAGCAGTGTGGCTTTTCAGAGGAAAAACCAAAAAAGGATGAAAAGAATTAAAAGTACAATTCAAATCCTTGAATTATCAGAATAAACATGATAAAATATTAAACAGTCTAGTTATTCTGAATATAACGTGGAGGATATAAGTATGAGCGTTCAGCTGTTGGATAAAACAAGAAAAATAAATAAGCTTTTGCACAATAATAATTCGTCAAAGGTTGTGTTCAATGATATCTGTGAGGTTTTGACAGAGATATTGGATTCCAATATCCTTGTTATCAGTAAAAAAGGAAAGGTACTCGGAAGCAGCCAGTGCCGTGGAATTGATGAGATTCATGAACTGATTGTTGATGAAGTAGGCGGGTTTATTGATTCTATGCTGAATGAAAGACTGCTTGGAATTCTTTCCACAAAGGAAAACGTCAATCTGGAAACATTAGGATTTGAATCAGATATTAAGAAATATTCTGCAATTATTACACCGATTGATATTGCTGGTGAGCGGTTAGGAACATTGTTTGTATATCGTTATGATAACCAGTATGACATTGATGATATTATTCTCAGTGAATATGGAACAACAGTTGTCGGACTGGAAATGATGCGTTCTGTGAATGAGGAAAATGCGGAAGAGACCAGAAAAGTACAGATTGTGCGTTCAGCAATCAGCACACTTTCTTTTTCAGAGTTAGAGGCAATTACTCATATTTTTGATGAGTTAAACGGAACAGAAGGTATTCTTGTAGCCAGCAAGATTGCAGATCGTGTAGGAATTACACGTTCCGTTATTGTAAATGCATTGCGTAAGTTCGAAAGTGCAGGAGTCATCGAATCCCGTTCTTCCGGAATGAAGGGAACTTATATCAAAGTTGTAAATGATGTGGTGTTTGATGAACTTGCCAGAATACGAAAGGCAGATTAACCATAGAAATATAAACAAACAGGATATAAAGAAGAGCACACGGATGGTGCATCGGATAAAGGGATTTATAGTGGGAAAAAGCTGTAAATCCCTTTTATATTGTGTGGCCAATTGGAAAAAAACACTAGATAATGTAAAAATAAGAAAAAAATACTTGTGTTTTTTACAAGATTATTTATAATAAAATATGATGCGATAACAATATGGATAACTATGGAGGTGCAGTATGATAAGTTCAAATGCGTTTGACTATATGAATGTGCTGAATAAGGCCGCAAGTGCGAGCTGGGAAAGAGAACAGTTAATATCAAATAATATTGCAAATGCTGATACACCTGGATATAAACGCCGGGATTTGGATTTTGAAAGTACATTGGAATCCGAACTGGGCAAAAGCAAATATGTTTCACTGGATGACAAGGTGGCAAATATCCATATGGACCATCTGAATGCAAAGACATATATCGACAATGCCTCTTATTCTTACCGTCTGGACGGCAACAATGTTGACCCGGAGCAGGAGAATGTAGAGCTTGCCTCAGAAACAATCCGTTATCTGGGATTGACCAACAGTATCAGTCAGGAAATATCACGGTATAAAACCGTTATTAAATAAAATTGTGTGGGAGGAATAAAGAATGGCATTATTTCAGTCGTTTGATATCAGTGCGTCCGGTATGACGGCGCAGCGTTTTCGTATGGATACCATTTCTGAGAACGTAGCAAATGTAAATACAACCAGTACAGAGAATGGAACACCATACCGCAGAAAAATTGTAACTTTTTCGGAAAAAGGTGTAACTCCGTTCAGCAAAGTGCTTTCTGATTCCCGGGAAGGCTATGTGGGAAACGGAGTAAAGGTTTCTTCAGTGACAGAAGATTACTCTACTGATTTTACTATGGAATATGACCCATCCAATCCAGATGCGGATGAAAATGGTTATGTGTCATATCCGAATGTGAATATAGTAACAGAAATGACGAATCTTATTGATGCCAGCAGAGCATATGAGGCGAACGTAACAGCTTTTGATGCAAGCAAACAGATTGCACAGGCAGGATTACAGATTGGTAAATTATAAAAGATATTTGGAAAGGTGAGATAAACGATGAATGTTAATGTATTAACAGGAGTTTCGTCAGATGTTTTTAATACACAGAATGCAGCTGCAACACAGCAGTCAAACAGTGCGGAAAGCTTTGATAATATTCTTGCAACGGCAATGAACATGGTGAAGGAAACAAATAATTATCAGAACAATGCAGAGGAAGAGGAAATTAAATTTGCATTGGGAGAATCAACCAATACCCATGAATTGCTTGTGGCGCAGGAAAAGGCAAACATTGCATTATCCTATACAGTTGCAGTAAGGGATAAAGTAATAGATGCTTATAAAGAAATTATGAACATGCAGATTTAGTATAGGTAGGATGAGTAGATTATGCCAGACAGATTGAAAGCAATATTAGAAAAAATAAAAGAGTGGTGGCTGAAGTTTACAACAAAGCAGAAGACGCTTCTTATCAGTATTACGGCTGTAGTAATTCTTGCATTGGTGATACTGGCTGTCGTGATGACGAAACCTACGATGGTTCAGCTGATAACCTGTGAGGATGCAACGCAGGCATCGTCTGTAAAAGACCTTTTGGATGGAAACAGCATAGATTATGAGGTTTCTTCTGATGGAATGACTTTTTCGGTAAATGCAAAGAATCAGGCAGATGCAAATATTTTGCTTGGTTCAAACAGTATTCCGACCAACGGATTTACCATTGATGATGCATTAAGCGGCAGTATCAGCACAACGGAAGCTGATAAGAGTAAACGGTATCAGGTTTTTTTGGAAGATAAATTTGCAAAAGAACTGGAAAATATGGATTTGATTAAGTCGGCAGATGTTAACTTAAATATTCCGGAAGATGATGGAACCTTAGTTACAAGAAATCAGGAGTCCTATGCCAGCGTTAAGCTGGAACTGAACGGAGAGATGTCCGAAGACCAGGCGGCATCTTTAGCAAGATATATAGCAACTGAGATTGGCAATTCTTCCACGGATAATATTACGATTATTGACTCTAATTCCAACCTTTTATTTGCGGGTGGAGAAGAGAGTACAGCAATCGGAACTGCCAGCACACAGCTCAGTTATCAGACAAAGAAAGAAACACAGGTGAAGAAGGCTGTTACAGATGTGATTAAGGGAACAGACCTTTATGATACGATTGATGTAGGATTAAATTTAAAGCTGAATTTTGATCAGGTTACGACTAATGAGACAAATTATTCTGCGCAGGGAGACAGGGATGAAGGACTGATTACCCATGAGGACCGTTATCAGTCAGACTCAACCGGTGGTACGTCGGGAACACCGGGAACAGACTCTAATGGAGATGGAACAACTTATGTACTTCCGGATGGAAGCACATCAGAAAGCTCTATTACAGATGATTCCATTGACCGTGCACTGGATGAAAAGAACACCCAGACCATTGGCTCTGTAGGAGATATAGAATATGACCAGTCATCCATATCTGTAACGGTAGCCCGTTATGTGACTTATAATGAGGATACCTTAAAAGCAGATGGTACTCTGGACAATATGACCTTTGATGAATTTGTAACACAGAATAACAACCGGGTAAAGGGAACGGTAGATCAGGATCTTTATACTATGGTATCCAATGCAACCGGTATCCCGGCATCTAATATTTCGATTGTCAGCTATGATATTCCGATGTTTGAATATTCTAAGGGCAGCGGCAGGGGCTTTCAGGATTACCTGCAGATTATTCTTGCGGTTCTGATTTTTGCACTGTTAGGATATGTGGTATTCCGCAGTACCAGAAAAGAAAAAGAAACTGAAATTGAACCGGAGCTTTCTGTAGAATCGTTGCTTGAGACAACCAAGCAGGCAGAACAGGAAGATTTGGAAGATATTGGTTACAATGAGAAGTCAGAGATTCGTGTCCTGATTGAAAAATTCGTAGATGAAAATCCGGAGGCTGTTGCGTCGTTGCTTCGTAACTGGCTGAATGAGGAGTGGGAATAAATGGGAACAGAAGAATATAATGGCATTCAGAAAGCGGCGATATTGCTGATAGCATTAGGACCGGAGAAGTCGGCCAGTATTTTCAAACATTTAAAAGAAGATGAAATAGAAGAACTGACACTGGAGATTGCAAATACCAGAAGTGTGTCACCACAGACCAAAGAAAGCGTATTAAACGAATTCTATCAGGTATGCCTTGCACAGCAGTATATTGCAGAAGGCGGTATTGGCTATGCCAAAGAGCTCCTGGATAAGGCATTAGGCAGCGACAAGGCACAGGAGGTTATTACAAAACTGACAGCATCCCTTCAGGTTCGTCCGTTCGAATTTGTACGAAAGACAGATCCGAGTCAGGTGTTGAACTTTATTCAGGACGAGCATCCACAGACCATAGCCATGATTTTGTCATATCTGTCACCAGCACAGTCTGCAATGATTTTAGGAGCCCTGACACCGGAGAAACAGGCAGATGTTGCAAAACGTATTGCCAAGATGGACAGGACTTCACCAGATGTAATCAAAGAGGTAGAGCGTGTGTTAGAGAGAAAACTTTCTTCCCTGATCAATCAGGATTACACAATTGTGGGTGGTGTAGATGCTATCGTTGGTATCTTGAATACGGTAGACCGTGGAACAGAGAAACATATTATGGAATCCTTAGAAATCGAAGAGCCGGAACTTGCAGACGAAATCCGCAAGAAGATGTTTGTGTTCGAAGACATCCTGTTGCTGGACGACCGTGCAATCCAGCGTGTGCTGCGTGATGTGGACAACAATGACCTTGCTGTTGCACTGAAGGGTGCCAACGAAGAGGTTCAGAATGTTATCTTTAAGAACCTGTCCAAACGTCTTGCTGCCATGATTCGTGAAGATATGGAATTCATGGGTCCGGTAAGAATGAAGGATGTAGAAGAAGCACAGCAGAAGATTGTTGGTATTATTCGTAAACTGGAAGACTCCGCAGAAATTGTAATTTCCCGTGGCGGAGGTGATGAGATTATTGTCTAATTTATATAAACAGCGTTTTATCACGAATGAATCTGAGAGCCGCGTGATTAATTCCAATACGCTGGCGTATCGTATTTTAGAAGAACAGTCCCGGGCTCTTGCAAAGACAAGAGAACCGGAACAGCCACAGGCAGAGTCAGGTGGATTTGTAGAAGGAATTGCTGCACCACAGGTGGAAACAATTGATTATGAAGCAGAGGCAAAGGAAAAAGCAGAAGAAATTTTAGCACAGGCAAATGCCGAAGCAGACGAAATCCGAAAAGCAGCCCGGGAGGAAGCAGACGAAATTCGTAAGCAGGCACAGGAACAGGGACAGGCAGAAGGTTTGGAACAGGGAATGCAGGAAGGTGCTGCGGTTTATGATGCAAAGTTAGAGAGCATTGGAAAAAGGGAACAGCAGCTGCAGGATTCTTATCTGGAACAGATGCGGGAACTGGAACCGAAGCTTGTACATACAATTACAGATGTGGTTTCCCATGTTTTCCATGTGCAGTTCCATGATAAGGATGAGATTGTACTTTATCTTGTAAAACGGGCAATGGAATCCATTGACGGACCGAAAGAATTTACAATCAAAGCAGGTCCGAAACAGGCAGCATATCTGGAAGAACATAAACAGGAGCTGTTAGAATGCGTGGGACAGAATGCAACTTTGGATTTAGTTACCATTCATTCCATGACTGAAGGAGAATGTATCATAGAGACAGATACAGGAGTGTTTGAGTGTGGAATGGATGTACAGCTGGATAATCTGATTCGTGATATACAGTCATTGTGTATGTGAGGAAAAAAGAGTGACATGTGATTTGGAAAAATATCAGTTACTTTCGGATAAGACATATTATACCTGCCTTGGAAGAGTGTCTAAGGTAGTAGGTCTTACCATTGAATCTATCGGACCGGAAGCAAAACTGAATGACTTGTGTAAAATATATCGGGATAGAGAGCAAAAAGAATATGTCATGGCAGAGGTAGTCGGTTTTAAGGATAACCGGCTGTTATTGATGCCTTTTGACAGTATTGAAGGTCTGGGTGTTGGATGTATCGTAGCAAATACGGGACATCCTTTGTCTGTTTTGGTGGGAGATGAGGTTTTAGGCCATATTCTGGATGGAATTGGACGACCGACAGATGTGGATGAGCTTCATACCGATAAGGAATATCCGATTGAAGCCCCACCACCAGATCCGATGAAGCGTGAAATCATCAGTGAGGTATTACCACTGGGAGTTAAAGCAGTGGATGGATTAATTACCATTGGGAAGGGACAGCGTATTGGAATTTTTGCGGGTTCCGGAGTTGGTAAGAGTACCCTGCTTGGTATGTTTGCAAGAAATACCAAAGCGGATATCAATGTAATTGCCCTGATTGGAGAGCGGGGCAGAGAGGTGAGAGAATTTATTGAACGGGACCTTGGCGAAGAAGGTATGCGCCGTTCGGTAGTAATTGTGGCAACTTCAGATAAACCGGCATTGATTCGTAATAAAGCAGCCAAAACTGCAACAGCTGTAGCGGAATATTTCAGGGATCAGGGAAAAGATGTACTGCTGATGATGGATTCACTGACCCGATTCTCCATGGCACAAAGAGAAATCGGACTTGCTACCGGGGAACCACCGGTTACCCGTGGATATCCGCCAAGCGTGTATTCGGAAATGCCGAAATTATTAGAGCGGGCAGGAACAGCAGAAAGAGGTTCTATTACCGGACTTTATACGGTGCTGGTAGACGGTGACGATTTTAATGAGCCGATTACCGATACAGCAAGAAGTATTCTGGATGGACATATTGTGTTATCCAGAAAATTAGGACATAAGAATCATTATCCGGCAATCGATATTTTGCAGAGTATTTCCCGTGTAATGAGTTCCATTGTTTCGGCGGAGCATAAGGCGGTGGCAGGAAAGCTGAAAAATGTACTGGCAACCTATCAGGAAGCAGAAGATTTGATTAATATTGGCGCTTATAAGAGCGGCTCCAATGAAGAAATTGATTATGCGGTTTCTAAGATAAAAGCGGTCAATGAGTTTCTGTGTCAGAGGACTGATGAAAAATTTACATTTGAAGAAGAATTGACATTGTTGGAAGATGTATTCAAGTAGGAATGAGATATGGCAAAATTTATTTACCGAATGCAGAATATTTTAGATATTAAATTAAAACTGGAAAGTCAGGCAAAGATTGCATACAGCCAGGCAAATGCAGCACTCCGGGAAGAAGAGGCAAAGCTTTTAAAACTCTTTGAGCGGAAGAATGCATATGATAACCGGGCAAAAGAGTTGGTTGAAGGCAAAATAGATTTGCTGGAAATAAAAAAATGCAGACAGGCAATTGAAAGCATGAAGGTGTTGATTCGAAGACAGATGATGCAGGTGCAGGTAGCAGAGAAAAATGTGGAAGCCGCCAGGCAGAAACTGGAAGAAGTTATGAAAGAGCGAAAGACGCAGGAAAAACTACGGGAAAAGGATTTTGAAGATTTCAAACAACAACTGGCGCAGGAAGATAACAAGGTAGTAGACGAACTGGTAAGCTATAGCTATGGCAGACCGAAAAAATAGACAGGTGGTGTAACGATGGCAGAAGAAATGGATAAGAAAGCAGCAAAGAAAGCGGAGAAGGCAAGAAAGAAGGCAGAAAAAAAGGCTGCAAAGAACATGGAAACTGATTTGGAAAATACAGAAGAAGAGGAAGGCAGTTCTTCAAAACTGGCAGTTGCTCTGGTAACATTGGTCATCATTATTGTATGGCTGGCAATACTGGCACTGCTGATTAAATGGGATGTTGGAGGATTTGGCTCTACGGTAATGCGTCCACTATTAAAAGATATTCCGTATGTCAACCGGATTTTACCGGACTCTGAGGACGATCTTTCTACGGAAGAGGATTATCCATATAAGAACATGGATGAAGCGGTAGCTTACATAAAAGAACTGGAGCAGGAACTGGCACAGGCACAGCAGGGGAGCAGTGAAAACAGTGCTTATATCGCGGATTTGGAAGCACAGTCCCAGAAGCTGAAAGAATATGAAGCAAATGAGGCTGCTTTTGAAGAAGAAAAAGAAAAATTTTATAATGAGGTTGTTTTTTCGAACCAGGCACCCGATATAGAACAATATAAGGAATATTATGAGAGCATTGATCCGGATAATGCGGAACTTTTGTATAAACAGGTAGTGGAACAGCAGCAGACAGACAGTAAGATATCTGATTATGTTAAGGGCTATTCCCAGATGAAACCGAAGGAAGCAGCAGCCATATTTGACACCATGACAGATAATCTGAATCTGGTGGCACAGATATTGGAAAATATGGATGCGCAGTCAAGAGCTGATATTCTAGGGAAAATGAATTCTGATACAGCCGCAAAGGTGACAGAAATCATGAATCCTTCAGAATAAATAAAATTGAATAAAGAAGAAAGGAGGAAGAATACATGACGAGTGCAAAGATTTCGGGAATGGTATCAACCCCTGGAACTTTAGACACAGGACTTTCCAAAGTGACGGGCACTGTGGAAAAAGGGTTATGTGCAACTGCACAGGCAAGCTTTGCTTCTGTGATGGAACAGAAAACATCCGGTTATGGAAACCAGCAGCTTACCAGTGAAAATCCGGTAGGAAAAGAACCTGCAGCAACAACCACACAGCCGGCAGCTGTAGCAGACAGCGCAAAGAAACTGAATGTAAAGGAGAATTCTCCTACACAGAAAGTGGAAGAGCTGCAGAATCAACTGGAAGACACAAAGGATGCATTTGAAACTGGTGTAAAAGAAATTCTGAAAGATGAACTTGGCGTTTCGGATGAGCAGGTAGAAGATGCTATGTCTATACTGGGATTGCAGTGGATGGATTTACTGAACCCGGCAAGCCTTTCACAGCTTGTGACACAACTGACAGGAACTGAGGATGTCTGTTCACTGCTTATGAGTGAAGAATTCACAAATATTATGCAGAATACAGATGCGTTGGTTCAGAGCTTAAGTGAGACACTTGGAATTTCTAAGGATGAGTGGGTAGCATTACAGAATCAGTTGGCAGAACTGACAGCGGATTTTAACGAAACAGTGGATATGGCAGATGGCGGCGTGCAGGAAATTGCTCCACAGACTGATGCGACAATTACTTCACAGGATACAACAGTAATGGCAGCTACAGTTCAGATGACCCATACTACAGAAGAAACACAGAATGTACAGCCGGAAGAAGAGACAGAAGATGCAGCGCCGGTAATTCAGGTGAATGCGTCAGAGGATGCACAGACTGAAAACAATGTATCAGAGAATGCGTCCGGTGAAATGGGCGAGCCAGCAGCCCAGTCACAGAAAACGAAAGAGAGCAGTGTAAATGAACATGCGCAGAATATGGAATTTCAGGTAAGAGCAGAACAGCAGACTGTAGCACCGGAAGAGGTAAATAAGGTGGCATCCCGTACAACCATTGATGTGCAGGATATTATGAACCAGATTACAGAATTCGCAAAAGTGAATCTCTCCCCAGAAAATTCATCCATTGAGATGCAGCTGAATCCGGAAAATCTCGGAAAAGTATATTTACACATTGCAGCAACCAAAGAAGGAAATATAACTGCAGAACTGGCAGTAAGCAGTGAAACAGTAAAGACCGCTTTGGAAGCACAGATTGCAGATCTTCGAACCAGTTTAAACCAGCAGGGAATCAAAGTAGATGCAGTCGAAGTTACAATAGCAAGTCATGAATTTGAACGGAACTTGGAGCAGAATGCATCTGGAGAAGAACAGCAGGGCAGTCAGAGAGAAGAATCTGGAAGAACAGCCGGAAGAAGATTGTTCCGTGGAGAATTGGACGAGTTATCCGGGCTTATGAATGAAGAAGAAGCATTGGCAGCCCAGATTATGAAAGACCATGGAAATACCATGGATGTAACAGCGTAGAAAGGAGCACAAAATGATAACACAGCTTATAAAAAATGGAGAGGTTGTGGATACCAGTGCAGAATCAAATTCCTCATCCTCTACTTCCAAAAAATCCGGAGGTAGTCTGGATAAAGATGCGTTTTTACAACTGTTAGTAGCACAGATGAAATATCAGGATCCATTGGAACCAACAGATAATACAGAGTATATTTCACAGTTGGCAACATTCTCACAGTTAGAGGAAACCCAGAATATGCAGGCATCCTTACAGGAGATGGAAGCAAATTCACTGGTGGGAAAACAGGTAGTACTTCGTGTTACATCTTCTGCAACAGGCGAGACATCCGATGTTACCGGAACAGTAGACAGTGTAATCCATGAGAACAATAAGACTTATCTTATGGTAAATAACAACCTTTACTCCATTGACGATTTATATTCTGTTATGGACGACAGTTACATGGATGCAATCAGCCTTGCAAAATCATTTTCACTTGCAATTGCATCATTACCTTCAGCAGATGAACTTACACTGGATAATGCAGGTACACTGACCAACCTTCGGAAAGCATATGACAGCATGACCAGTTATCAGAAGTCATTCATTAAACAGAGTGATATCGATAAACTTGTAAAACTGGAAGAGAAAATGAAACAGTTACAGGCTGCCGCAGGAGAAAACGGTGATAAGACAGAAGGTAACGGTGGTACAGAAGACAAAAAAGATACAGAAGAAACAGGGAAAGCAGAGTAAACCACGGAAGGTTATTAGGGAGATGAAAGCATGAATAAGATAGCAAATCAATTCACTTCCATTGAACAGGTAGCAGACCAGTATCTCAATCCTTCGAAGAGTAATAAAACGCAGCCGGAGCAGGGAGCTTCTTTTGCGGAGGTATTAAAAGAAAAGCAAAAAGCAGCAGATGTTTCCGAAGTGAAATTTTCGAAGCATGCAAGCATGCGGTTGTCTACCCGGAATATCAGTCTTTCAGACCAGCAGAGTGAACGCTTGGAAGCGGGTGTGGAGATGGCTGAGAAGAAAGGAATCAAAGAATCCTTAGTAGTAGTTGATTCGCTGGCATTCATTGTAAATGTACCGAGCAGGACAGTTGTAACAGCAATGGACCAGAATGAATCAGAAAATAATGTTTTTACAAATATTGATGGTGCAGTAATAGCATAGCCGGACCTTATGGAGGCTGTGAGAACCCTGACTGACAGATGGGTTCTGCGTCAGACATCAAATTTAGGAGGTCATTTCATTATGATGAGATCAATGTATTCTGCTGTGTCGGGACTTAAGACACATCAGACAAAGATGGACGTTATCGGTAACAATATTGCCAATGTAAATACCGTGGCATTTAAAGAGTCCAGTGTAACATTCAGCGAGATTATGTATCAGACAATTTCCGGTGCATCCGGAGCAAATGCAACAACCGGAACCGGTGGAATTAATGCCAAGCAGATTGGTCTTGGTGTAACAACAGGTTCTACTTCCATCGACATTACTTCCGGTGGGGCAGCCCAGACAACCGGAAAAGCATTTGACTTAAGAATTACAGATAAGGGTAATACAACAAGTTTCTTTGTTGTAAGCAACGGTACTGAAAATCTTTTTACCAGAGCAGGTTCTTTCTATATCGATGGCTCAGGAAATCTTGCCATGACATCTACCGGATACAATGTTATGGGATGGCAGGTAGACCCGACCACCGGACAGATTAAAAAAGACCAGGTATCTGCACTTCGTATCATGCAGGAAAGCAATCTTACTTCTCCGGCAGAAGCAACAACGAATGCAGTTTGTGGTGGTATTGTAGATAAAAACAGTACAGAAATAACCAGTGAAAGTGGATATGCCATGAATTTGAATTTCTTCGATGCATTGGGATATTCCTATACCGCAAAATTTGCAGTCAAAGGTGTAGATACCGATGCCGGAACTTATACCGTTGAGTTGAGTGCTATTTATGATTCTTCCAATAAGAATATCTTAGAGGAGTTTTTGGCAAATGGTGGAAATCTTTCTGATGTATTCGGAGCAAATGCCAGCGGTGGAATTACTAATGCACAGACTGCTTACAATGCAATCAGTACAGAGTGGACAGATACCGGAGCATCTAATTCCTTTGGCGGAAATACATATCATCAGTTCCGTAACAGCAGTGGTGAAATGTACTATATCAATACAACACAGAATGCCGCTACCGGACAGTATGACAGCAAAGTATATCGTGCAATTACTTCAGCCGGTGGTATAGTAAAAGGATACGAAGCAGTAACGGACGTATCACTTTCTGATATTTATACCGGGTTACAGCCTGGTGCAACCATCAACAGCATTACTGATGGTAATCCACCTACTATTGAAGCAACAGCAGTAAATTACGAACTGAAGTTTGATACTGGTACTGGAAAAGGTAAATTTGTTTCCGTGGGTGACAGCACTAACGGCTCAGTCACATTGAACATGAAACAGTTAGGCGACCAGTTTGAAAATATTTCCATTGATTTTACACAGTGTAAGAATTCTAATAATGGTGGAACATCTACTGTTGGAATGGATGCGGGAGCAATTGATGGAACAACCGGAACAGGTAAGAAGCTTGGAGCATTAACCGGTGTATTTGTAGATACCAATGGTAAAATTTACGGTTCTTACGATAATGGTAATACTGTTCTTTTGGGCCAGATTGCATCTGCCCGCTTTGCAAATGCAGCCGGACTTGAAAAAGTAGGAGATAACTGCTACCGTACTACTTTAAACTCCGGTGAATTTGATGGAATTGGTGTCGAAATTACTTCAAACGGAAGTACCATGAATTCCGGAGAACTGGAAATGTCCAACGTAGACCTGGCTTCTGAATTTACCGAGATGATTACCACGCAGAGAGGTTTCCAGGCAAACTCAAGAGTAATTACTACATCCGATACGCTTCTTGAGGAGTTGATTAATCTGAAACGATAATAAAAATAGTCAGATATAGCGAAAAATAATATAAAAACAGTACATATAGGGGGACTATATTTGATAGTTCCCCTATATATGGTATAATAGAAAATGGAATTGTTTCTAAAATAATTGTAAAAAAAGTAGACATTTTGCTGAAAGTTTAGTAAGATTATATAGAAATGAAAATGAAAATACAAAAAGGTGGGTAACAAGGACCATTTTCAAAAGAATGGTGTTCCCATAATTTTATAGAAATGTAGGTGGATAAATTGGATATAGCATCACTTATTGGTACCTTGATGGGACTTGCAATGGTTTTATTTGGAATTATTCAAAGTGCAGGTGTATCGGCAATATGGAATACATATATGGACTTCCCATCCGCTGTTATTACGATTGGAGGATCTATTGCTGGTGTTCTGGCATGTAACAGTATGGCAGATTTCATTAATGGCTTTAAGTCAGCGGGAAATGCTTTTAAGTTACATAAGAATGACCCGAGTGAGATTATTGGAAATATCATTAATCTTTCAAATATTGCCAGAAAAGAGGGGCTTCTTGCATTGGAAGAAGCAGCGAATGATATTGATGATGACTTTCTGAAAAAAGGAGTTATGCTGGTAGTAGATGGAACTGACCCGGAACTGGTGCGTGGAATTCTGGAAACAGATTTGGGCTGCATTGAGGACCGGCATAAGAAAGTAATCGGCTTCTGGGAAAAGTGGGGAGAATTAGCTCCGGCCTGGGGTATGATTGGTACCCTGATTGGTCTGATTAATATGTTGAAGGATTTACAGGATGCATCTTCCATCGGACCTAATATGGCAGTTGCCCTGATTACAACATTGTATGGTTCGCTGATATCTAACTGGATCTGTAATCCAATTGCATCAAAGATGTCAGATAATAATGCCAGAGAAATTATAATGAAAGAGGTTACCGTTGAGGGACTTTTGTCTATTCAGGCAGGAGAAAACCCTCGTGTAATAGAAGAAAAACTGAAATCATTCCTGTCACCACAGGCAAGAGAGGCTTATAATGCACAAGATGAAGCCGGAGGTGAAGAATAATGGCGAGAAAGAAGCGGGAACCGGAAGCAAAGCCGGCGGCTGGCTGGATAACCACCTTTAGTGATTTGATGAATCTGTTGCTGTGCTTTTTCGTGTTGCTTTTTTCCATGTCTACCGTTGATGCAGAGAAGTTTCAGATGGTGATAGCCTCGCTGCAGAGCAGCTTAAGTATTATGCCGGCAGGCAGTATGAGTATTGGCGAGGGAGAAATGGTGGGCAACGGAATCAGCCAGTTGCCGAATATTGATGTTTTTTTTGAAACGTCCTCAGGAGAGGATGGGGATTCCCAGGGTGGCAAAACAGAAGAGACTGAGACTGAGACAGATGTAGCAGAGCAGTATAAAGAACAGGCATTGTCGGAATCAGAACAAATGGCAGAACAAATCGAGCAGCAGATAGAGGCGGGGGGATTACAGAATCAGGTGGAAGTAGATTTTAATGCCGAGTATGTAAAACTTACATTAAATGGAGCAATATTATTTGATTCGGCAAAGGCAAATATCCGGGAAGATGCCCAGCCGCTGATTGCTAAAATAGGAACTATCCTGGAAAACTATGACAGCAATGTGATTGAAATTGAAGGACATACCGACAATGTGCCAATCCATTCGTCAAAATATGAAAACAATAATGTACTGTCCATGTACCGGGCACTTTCTGTGGCGGATTTTATCCGGGATAATACCACATTGGATCCGGCACTGATTAAATCCTCAGGAAGAGGGGAATATGTTCCTGTAGCAGATAATACTACAGAGGAAGGCAGAGCAAGAAACCGTCGTGTTGAAATTAAGGTATATAATTCATATAATTCCGGCGGCGCTACAGAATAGGAGGAAATAAGATGAAGAAGAACCTTATGTCAGTGCTTATTTTGGCACTGGTTCTGGTGAACCTGATTTTGACAGGAATACTTACAATAACAATCCTGCCGCAAACAAAGAAATCCAATGAGCTGGTAAACAAGGTATGCAGTGCAATTGATCTGGAGCTGGAGAGTGGGGATGGAACTGAGTCTGCCAGCATTCCAATGGACCAGATTGTGACCTATAAAATTGAAGATGCCATGACAATCAATTTAAAAACAGGTGCAGATGGCGAAACTCATTATGTAAAGCTTACAGCATCCATTTCCATGGACAGCAAGAACGATGGATATAAAACCTATGGCGAAGATATGGCTGATCGTGAAACAATTTTAAAAGATACCATTAATAGCGTAATTAATACCTATACAATGGATGAATTTAATGCGGATCGGCAGGCGGTTAAAGACGCTATACTGGCAGAACTACAGAAGCAGTTTGGTTCAGATTTTATCATTGCAGTCAACTTCTCGGAAGTAACTGTAGTATAGGATTAAAAATAGTAAGCATGAAATATAAGGTGGTGAGAGTCCGTGAGCGAAGTTTTATCTCAGAATGAGATAGATAACCTGCTTCAGGCATTGAGCAGCGGCGAGCTGGATGTAGAAGAAATGAAGGACAATGGCGAGAAGCAGATTAAGAATTATGATTTCGCCAGACCTTCCAAGTTTTCAAAAGAACACTTAAGAACACTGGAGATTGTGTTTGAACATTATGGCAGACTGATATCCACAAATCTTCCGGTTTATCTAAGAAAAAATATTCAGGTTGAGGTGATGAACTCTGAAGCAGTTACCTATTCTGAGTTTTCAAATGCACTTTCTAATCCGGTGGTTCTTGGTATTGTTAATTTTTCTCCATTGAAAGGTTCGGTTATTCTGGAGATTGCTTCAAATCTTGCATATGCCATGGTGGATCGTATGCTTGGTGGAAGCGGAGAACCATTAGCGAAAGTCCGTGACTTTTCAGAAATAGAGTTGCTGATTATAGAAAGAATTATGGGAGTTTGCGTCGACCTGCTCCGGGAACCGTGGGAAAATGTTGTGGATTTACATCCAAGACTGGAACGTATTGAAACAAATTCGCAGTTTGCCCAGATTATTTCTCCGAGTGAAATGATTGCAATTGTTACAATTAATGTAAAAATAGGAGATGTTGAAGGTCTGATGAATATCTGCCTTCCGTATCTTACTTTGGAACCTGTTATGGACAAGTTGAATACAAAATACTGGTATTCTACCATGCAGGAAAAAGATGAACAGCGTTATACGGAAGCAATTGAAACTTTGATTTCAAAAGCACCGATACCTGTAAAAGCAATTTTAGGTAACAGCACCATATCGGTAAACGACTTCATGAATTTACAGGTGGGTGATATAGTTAGATTGGACACGAAAGTGGACCAGGAGCTGGATGTTTACGTTGGAAACATTCGTAAGTTTACTGCATTGCCGGGAGCTTCGGGTGATGACTATGCAGTAAGAGTAATGTCAGTAATTAGAGAGGAGCAGTAAGTGATGGATGGAGTACTATCGCAAGAAGAAATCAATGCCCTGCTAAATAATCCGGGTGCATCATCAGATACGGCAGATGGACAGCTGAGTGATTCAGAAAAAGACACAATCGGTGAAATTGCTAATATCAGTATGGGTACCGCAGCAACGACATTGTTTTCGCTGGTGAACCGTAAAGTGGAAATATCCACACCGGTTGTTACCATGGCAAACTGGGACGACGTGGTAAAGGCGTATGAGCGTCCGTGTGTATTTATACGAATCGGATTCACCGTTGGATTGGATGGAAGCAATATCCTGATATTAAAGGAGCATGATGTTAAGGTCATTACAGATCTTATGATGGGAGGAGACGGAACCAATACAGACGTGGAACTGGGAGAGCTTCATTTAAGCGCAATCAGTGAAGCAATGAATCAGATGATGGGTTCTGCAGCTACATCATTATCATCCATGCTGAATAAAAAGATTGATATCAGCCCGCCTGTTGCAGATTTGATTGATCTGACAGGAAATATTGATGAGGGAGCAATTGATGATTTCCTGACACAGCCATTTGTGAAAATCTCTTTTAAAATGGAAATTGGTGATCTTGTGGACAGTGAAATCATGCAGCTGTATCCGGTATCTTTTGCGAGAGAGATGTGTAAAAGTATTACGGAGACCATGACAGGTGGAAATGAACCAATACAGGAAGCAACACCACAGCCGGCACCGGCTCCTGCACCACAACCACAGGCAAGCCAGCCAGCACCACAGCCTCAGCCAATGATAAATCAGCAGCCAATGATGGGACAGCCGATGATGGGGCAGCCAATGATGGGACAACCTGTAGATATGTCGGCAATGTATGCAAACCAGCAGGTAAATGTACAGCCGGCTCAGTTCCAAAATTTTACTGGAGATATGAATGGGGTATTTCCAAAGGAAAATATTGATCTTATTATGGATGTACCATTGGAAGTAACCGTGGAACTGGGAAGAACCAGTAAATCCATTCATGATATATTGGATTTTGCTCCGGGAACAATCATTGAATTGAATAAGATTGCTGGAGAACCAATTGATGTACTGGTAAATGGAAAGTACGTTGCAAAAGGTGAAGTAGTTGTAATTGAAGAAAGCTTTGGTGTAAGAATTACAGAGATTATTAAATAATTAGCAAGGAGATAACTAATATGGCAAAGAGTATTTTAATTTGTGATGATGCAGCTTTTATGAGAATGATGATTAAGGATATCCTTACCAAAAATGGATATACAGTTGCCGGAGAAGCAGAAAATGGAGTAAAGGCAATCGAAAAATATAATGAAGTACATCCAGACCTGGTACTGATGGATATTACCATGCCGGAGATGGACGGAATTCAGGCATTAAAAAAGATTAAAGAAGCAGATGCAAGTGCATGTGTAATTATGTGTTCTGCAATGGGCCAGCAGGCAATGGTTATTGAAGCAATCCAGTCTGGTGCAAAGGATTTTATTGTAAAACCATTTCAGGCAGAACGTGTTCTTGAAGCAGTAAAAAAAGTAGTGGGTTAATATGATATTACTGAGTAGCAGAACATCGGGTGTACAAAGCTTTTTCCAATTGATAGGTGTATTGCTGATATTTGTTTTTGTGCTTGCAATTACATATTATGTAACAAAATGGATTGCCGGATATCAGAAGCAACATAATTTTCAGAAGAATATGCGGGTAGTGGAGACTATGAAACTCACTACAAATAAGTATATTCAGATTATAGAGGTGGGAGAGACCTATCTCGTAATCGGAATCGGAAAAGATGAAGTGACGATGTTAGCACAGCTTACAAGGGAACAGTTAAATGATGTTTCGCTGGAAGATACGGTGAAATATCAGAATACAGGAGAAAGTTTCTCTAACATTATGAAACAGTTCAAAGAACATTTACCGAAGAGCAGGCATAAGGATGAGTAATTTTAAGAAGAAATACTGTCTGGTATCTTTTATATTTGCGGTTATTGCAGTTGTTGTTACACTGGTGGCATTTGTACCACAGAAAGCGTATGCGGCATCTGTAAATATACCTGGGGTAACTGACAGCAGTAATAGTAATCAGTCAACTGAAAATGGCAATGGTCCAGATGGAACAGCATCCTCTGGTAATAATGGACTTTCTGTTAATATTAATAATGGAGAGGGAAATTTATCCGGGACAGTTCGGATTTTTCTGGTACTGACTGTAATTGCGTTAGCACCATCTATTCTTATTATGCTGACTTCCTTTACCAGAATTATTATTGTGCTTCATTTTGTAAGAGCAGCAATTGGAACGCAGACTGTTCCGCCAAATCAGGTGTTGATTGGACTGGCGTTGTTCCTTACCCTGTTTATTATGAACCCGGTTTTCTCACAGATTAATGAAAATGCATTGAAACCGCTGGATGCCGGTGAAATCACGCAGGAACAGGCCTTTGAGGCAGGAATGGAGCCAATCCGTGAATTTATGTTTAAACAGACACAGGCAAAGGATATCAATACATTTTGTGACATTGCCGGCGTGACTTATGAGACACAGGATGATATATCCAATACTGTGCTGATTCCGAGCTTTATTTTAAGTGAGCTGAGACAGGCATTTATTATTGGATTTGTTATATATATTCCGTTTATTGTAATTGACATGGTAGTAGCATCTGTCCTTATGTCGATGGGTATGATGATGCTTCCGCCAACTACGATTTCTCTTCCGTTTAAGATTCTGCTGTTTGTGCTTGCTGATGGATGGAATCTTGTTATCAGGGAACTGGTAGAGACATTTTACTGATGAAAGAGGTGTAGAAATTGATCACACAGGGAGAAGTTTTAGATATTGCAAGGGATGCTATTTATAATATTATTTTAACTTCGGCTCCATTGCTTTTAATATCACTTATCGTAGGCTTGATTATTAGTATTTTTCAGACGGTTACATCTATTCAGGAACAGACGCTTACCTTTGTACCGAAGATTCTGGCTGTATTTGCAGGAATGCTTCTCTTTGGAGCGTGGATGCTGAATAATATGACTGATTTTATGACGAGATTGTGGTCTGATTTTAGTTTATATATCAGTTGATATACAGGTAGAGATAAAACATGGTTAATTATAGTTTCTCACTGCTTACATTTGAATATTTTTTGCTGGTTCTGGTGAGGATTACTTCTTTTGTTTTTTCGGCTCCATTTTTTAGCATGTCGAATACTCCGGGAAGAGTCAAAATTGGTTTCTCAGTATTTGTATCCATCCTGTTGATTGGAGTATTACCTGAAAGCACGATAGAATATGGAGGAGTAATTGAATATGCCACAATTGTCGTGAAAGAGGGAATTACAGGATTGCTGATTGGTTTTGGAGCAAATATTTGTAATTCCATTGTTTTATTTGCGGGTAATATTATGGATTTAAATATGGGCTTGTCCATGGCGACCGAGTATGATCCGGTAAGTAAAACAAATTCTCCGATAACAGGTAATTTTTATAATTATCTGGTCATGTTATTGCTCATGTCCAGTGGAATGTATCAGTATATCTTACAGGCAATTGTTGATTCTTTCACTCTGATTCCGGTAAATGGTCAGAATTTTATGTGGGATTCCCTGCTTCAGACCATGGTTTCTTATATGACGGATTCCATGGTGCTTGGTTTCCGGGTGGCACTTCCTGTTTTTGCAGTGTTAATGATATTGAACTGTATTCTTGGAATCATGGCAAAGATTGCACCACAGATGAATATGTTTTCTGTTGGTATCCAGCTTAAGATATTGCTTGGATTTCTGGTTTTGTTTTTGACGATACAGCTGCTTCCGTATGTATCCGATTTTGTGTTTACTGAGATGAAACGGATGGTTACCGGAATTGCATCAGGAATGCATGGATAAGCTGGTACATGAATAGGAGATTTATATGGAGGAAAGAGATTTACTTCTGAAATATAATCTGCAGTGGTTCGCAAAAGAGGGACCTGGCGGCGAAAAGACAGAGCCGGCAACTGCAAAAAAATTAAAAGATGCAAGAGAAGAAGGAAAAGTTGCAAAAAGCAAGGAATTTTCCGGAGCAGTAGATTTAATTGTTTTATTCCTGGGATTGAAGATTTTTGGAAGCTATGTTTCAGAAAACTTAATGAATGAGTTTTCAGGTTTCTATCGGAAAATCCCGGATATTTTATTAGAAAATAAGACGGGCATGACAGTAAAATCCAGCCATATGCTAATGTCGCAGGCTGTGATTGAAATGATAAAGGCCATGATACCGTTTCTTTTAATCGGAATGGTGGTAACGTTTTTAGTCAGCGTGCTTCAGGTGGGCTGGAAAATAAGCGGGAAGCCATTAAAACCGGAATTATCAAAGTTTAATCCTATCAATGGTTTTAAACGGATGTTTTCCAAAGATTCTCTGTTTGAACTTGTAAAGTCTATTGTCAAAGTGGCACTGGTCATGTATGTGGCGTATTCCGAGATTAGGGACAGGCAGGGAGAATTATTTGTTATCTATGATATGGAACTGTTGCAGGCAGTTGCATTGATTGCCGGACTTATTGTGGATGTGGGTTTAAAAATAAGTCTGGTTTACCTGATTGTCGGAATCACTGATTTGATTTATCAGAAACATAAATTCAAAGAAGAAATGAAGATGACCAAACAGGAGGTAAAGGACGAGTATAAAAATACTGAAGGAGACCCACAGATTAAGGGAAGACAGCGTCAGAGAATGCGTGAGGCATCGCAGCGCCGAATGATGCAGGATGTGCCGAAGGCAGACGTAGTCATTACGAACCCGACCCATTATGCAGTTGCGATAAGGTATGATGCGGAAGTATCCAAAGCACCGGTTGTGGTTGCAAAGGGTGAAGATTTTCTGGCTGCAAAGATTAAGGAAGTGGCAAGAGAAAATCAGGTGGAAATTGTAGAGAATAAACCGTTGGCGCGTATGCTTTATGCAAATGTAAATGTCGGAGCAGAAATTCCACCAGAATTGTATCAGGCAGTTGCAGAAGTGCTTGCGATGGTTTACAATCTAAAAGGCAGAAATTAATACGAATTTAAATGAAAGGAGGAAACCGGAATGAAAAAAGCGGATTTTGGTGTAGCAATCTATCTTCTTGCTGCAGTCATATTCTTTATTATTCCGATTCCTTCTATTTTATTGGATGTCATGCTGGCGATTAATATTTCACTGGCAATGATTATTCTTTTTAATGCATTATTTGCAAAAGAAGTGCTGGATATGTCATTTTTCCCGACACTGTTATTGTTTACCACCATATTCCGAATCTCATTAAATGTTTCTTCCACCCGATTGATTTTATCTACCGGTGAACCAGGAAATGTAGTAGAGACCTTTGGGGGCTTTGTAGGTGGTGGTAATCTTGTAATCGGAGCAATTGTATTTATTGTCCTGATTCTGATACAGTTTATCGTTATCAATAAAGGTTCTGAGCGTGTATCTGAGGTAACTGCACGTTTTACATTGGATGCAATGCCTGGAAAACAGATGGCAATTGACGCAGATTTAAATACTGGTGCCATCACAGAGAAGGAAGCAAGAGAACGGAGAACTAAGATTCAGCAGGAATCTAACTTCTTTGGTTCTATGGATGGTGCAACCAAGTATGTAAAAGGAGATGCAACGGCCGGCCTTATTATTACATTCATCAACCTGATTGGTGGAACAATTATGGGAGTCATGAATGGCGGACTGTCTGCCATGGAGGCACTTCAGAAATATGGTATATTAACCATTGGTGATGGACTGGTCAGCCAGGTTCCGTCTCTTTTGATTTCGCTGGCAACAGGTATTCTGGTAACAAAAGCATCCAGTGAAGCGGATTTTGGATCCATGCTGGTAAAACAGCTTTTTGGAATTCCCAAGGTATTGTATATTGTAGGTGCAACGATAACCTTTCTTGGAATTGCAACTCCGCTGAATCCGGTACTTTTCTGTGCGCTTGGCATTGCATTTTTAGCTGCCGGACGGAAGATACAAAAGGATGTAAAGGTGGAAGAAATCGAAGAGGAAACCAATGCAGATGAAACGGCGGCAGAAGAAATCCGGCGGCCGGAGAATGTGGTTTCACTGCTTCAGGTTGATCCTATTGAACTGGAGTTTGGTTATGGTATTATTCCACTGGCAGATGTAAATCAGGGTGGAGACCTTTTGGACCGTGTAGTAATGATCCGCAGACAGATTGCACTGGAACTTGGAACAGTGGTTCCGATTATTCGTCTGCGTGACAATATTCAGTTAAATCCTAACCAGTATATTATTAAGATAAAGGGAATTCAGGTAACAGAAGGGGAAATCCTTTTTGACCACTATATGGCAATGAATCCGGGATATGTGGAAGAGGAAATCACCGGTATTCCGACCTTTGAGCCATCCTTCCATCTGCCGGCAATCTGGATTACAGAGGGACAGAGAGAGCGTGCGGAGAGTCTTGGCTATACCGTAGTAGATCCGCCATCTATTATTGCCACCCATCTGACAGAGGTAATCCGTTCCCACATTGCAGAACTTCTTACCAGACAGGATGTATCTAATCTTATTAGTAATATCAAGGAAAACAATCCTGCACTTGTGGACGAGCTTACACCGAAGCTCCTTAGTATTGGTGAGATTCAGAAAGTCTTACAGAATCTTTTACAGGAGGGCATTTCTATCCGTGATCTGCTTACGATTTTTGAAAATTTAGCAGACCATGCGGTAACAACCAGGGATACCGATGTATTGACAGAATATGTGCGTCAGGGATTAAAACGTGCAATTTCAAGTAAATACTTTCCGGCAAATGAGACAACCAGCGTGGTAACATTAGATCCGAAGGTGGAACAGGAAATCATGGGTTCTGTAAAACAGACTGAGCAGGGGGCTTATCTGACTTTAGATCCGGAGAAGACCAAGAATATTATGGAATCCTTGAAGCAGGAAGTGGCGAAGTTAGAGAATATTGGAAAGAATCCGATTGTCATTACTTCGCCAATTGTGCGGATGTATTTTAAGAAACTCACCGAGGACTATTTCAAAGACCTCATTGTGGTGTCTTATAATGAAGTGGAATCAAATGTGGAATTACAATCAGTAGGGATGGTGACAGCATAAAATGACGATTAATAAATTTCAGGGCAGAACAAGAGAAGAGGCAGTTGATAAGGCGAAAAAGGAAATGGGAGAAGCAGTTGTGATTATGAATGTAAAGGAAATCAAACCGAAGGGTTTATTCCGGGCATTAAAGAGCACAACTTATGAAGTGACGGCAGCATTAGAGGAAAAGGAACAGACAGTTAATCCTCTTCCTGCGTTACATGCTCCATTAAAGATGCATGACAGCATAAATTTTGCAGCAAATGAAAAAATTGAAATTCCGGCACCGGAACCAGCAGCCATTCATCCGGAAAGCAGTCATGATTTGGAAGAAAAGATAGAAAGTCTTTCTAATTTATTAGAAAAGAAGTTAAAACCGGAAAAAGAAGAAGAACCAAAAGAAGAGGAAAAGCCGGAAAAGGAAACTGATGCTCCAAAGGATATGAAGCATCAGCAGTCTGAGACTTTCCGTTGTATCCGCATGATTTATGAAACATTACTGGATAATGAAGTGAATGAAAGATATGTCAACCAGATATTAGATGATGTGGAGAAGAATTTAAGAGGCAGTGCAAGCATGGACATTATCTTATCCAATGTTTACCAGAAAATGGTATTAAAATTCGGACAGCCTCAAAAGATTGAACTGGTACCGGGACAGCCTAAAATCGTATTTTTTATTGGACCAACCGGTGTTGGCAAGACAACAACCATTGCAAAAGTGGCTTCCAGATTTAAAGTGGATTATGGCAAAAAAGTAGCACTTTTAACAGCAGATACTTATCGGATTGCTGCGGCAGAACAGTTACGTACTTATGCGAATATCTTAGATACACCGCTGACAGTTATTTATTCATCGGAAGAAATGAATGCAGCCATAGAGCGTGTAAAGGATTATGATCTCGTTCTGGTAGATACCGCAGGATTCTCTTATAAGAATGAAGATCAGAGAAAAGATATGAGAAACCTCATAGAAAGTCTGGATGACAAATATGAGAAGGATGTTTATCTGGTATTAAGCGCAACTACAAAATACCGCGATTTGATGGAAATTGTAGATAAATACCATGAGATATCGGATTATAAGATTATTTTTACTAAATTAGATGAAACCAGTAGTTATGGTAGTCTGTTAAATATTCGCATGTATTCTGGTGCGGATGTTTCCTATGTGACAACAGGGCAGAATGTGCCAGATGATATTGAAATTTTCCAGTCACAGAAAATTGTAAAACAGTTATTGGGAGGCAGATAATAATATGGATCAGGCAGAAAAGCTGCGCAATGTAATTAAATTAAAGAACCAGAAGCTTCCCCAGAAAGCAAGAGTAATTACGGTTACCAGTGGAAAAGGCGGCGTGGGAAAATCCAGCGTTACAGTTAATCTGGCAATCCAGCTTCAGAAAATGAATAAGAAAGTTATTATTTTTGATGCTGATTTGGGACTGGCAAATGTAGAAGTTATGCTTGGAGCAATACCAAAACATAATTTGAGTGATGTTATATACCGGGGAATGGATATGCGGCAGATTATAACAGAGGGACCGGCAGGAGTAAGCTTTATCTCAGGCGGCTCCGGCATTGTGGGAATGAATAATCTGTCCAAGGATCAGATTACTTTTTTAGTACGTAATCTGGCACAGTTAGATGAAATGGCTGATATTGTACTGGTGGATACCGGAGCAGGAATTGCAGACAGCGTATTGGAATTTGTTATGGCTTGTCCGGAGGTCCTTCTGGTATCAACACCGGAACCAAGCTCACTGACCGATTCCTATTCTCTGTTAAAGGCACTGCACCGGAATCCGAATTTTGCCAAAAGCGGAACGCAGATTCATGTGGTTGCCAACCGTGTAAATTCTGTGGAAGATGGACAGGCAGTATATGATAAATTAAATACCGTTGTGTCACAGTTTTTAAATGGTAATCTTGAATATCTCGGCATGATACCGCAGGATTCCATGTTTGAAAAAGCAATACGCCAGCAGCAGACAGTATCTTTATATGCACCGGAGACCAAGTCGGCAAAAGCATTTGAGATACTTGCAAATAATCTTATAGAAGGTGCGCATGATATTCCGTTGATGAAGCGGGGCTTTGCCCAGTTGTTTGCTGAATTTTTTAATAACAGATAGGTGATAGAATGATTTCAAATGTTTTACGGGAAGGAATGAAAATTGATATTCATATAGTGAACCAGACGGAAAGGCCAGAATCTGCAGAAAAGGCTGCACCAGTTTACAAGAGTCAGATTTTTGAACTGTTTGAAAATGGTGAAATGGAGATAATGATGCCGATTCAGAGTGGAAAACTGATATTACTTCCACTGGGACTTCGCTATGAATTTGTATTCTATACACCGAATGGATTGTATAAAAGCATTGGTCAGATCTGGGAACGTTATAAGACGGAGAACCGCTACCTGCTCCGGATTGTATTAAATACACCACTGAGCAAATATCAGAGACGGGAATATTACCGTATGGAATGTGTCCTTGATATGGGGTATTTCCATCTGACAGACGAAGAAGCGGAAATGGAACAGACGGAAGACATCATCGCAAGTCTCAGGGATGATGATTTTTATAAAAAGCAGAAAAAGGGCACTATTGTTGATATCAGTGGAGGTGGTGTACGCTTTGTAACGAATGAGCAGTTAGAAGAGGGAAAAGCTGTTCTGATTATTGTGATGCTACAGACGCAGACCGGTGAAAAACAATATTATCTTCCAGGATATATCCTGCGAAGTACGAAGCTGTTAAATCGTGATAATATGTATGAAAACCGACTGAAATTTATTATTCGTGATGATAAAATAAGGGAAGAAATTATCAGGTATATTTTTGCAGAAGAAAGAAAAGCAAGACAGAGAGGAAAAGGATAGGGTTAAATTAATAGAATGAAAAAGAATATTCTGGTTGTTGATGACTCAGCACTCATGAGAAGAGTTATCTGTGATATAATTAATTCAGATAGTGGTTTTCAGGCAACGGATACATGCAGAGATGGCTTGGAAGCATATGAAAAATTGTGTCAGAAAGCATATGACGCAGTTGTTTTAGATGTAAATATGCCAAGAATGAACGGACTGGAACTACTTGAAAGATTACAAAAAGAAAATATAAAAGCAACAGTAGTAATGGTCAGTACATTAACGACAGATGGAGCTGAAGTTACACTCAAGGCAATGGAACGTGGTGCAATTGACTTTATCGAGAAACCAAATAATCTAATAGAGACAAAGGGACAGCGTTTCCGGGAAAAACTGATAAAAGTTCTTGCAACAATAACTGCAGCAGGAAGCACACAGACGTATCAGAAAAAAGTAATTACGAATGTGGTAAAACCGGCAGCTGTCCGGAAGATTAGAACGAAGGATGCAGCCCGGAGCAAGATTGTTGCAATTGCATGTTCCACAGGCGGTCCAAAATCCTTACAGAGTGTGATTCCATTGCTGAAATCCAATATGGATGCACCGGTTCTTGTGGTTCAGCATATGCCGGCTGGTTTTACAAAATCCATGGCAGCCCGGCTGAATGAACTCAGCCCGCTGGATGTGAAAGAGGCAAACGAAGGTGATGTCTTGGAAAAAGGACATGTTTATGTGGCACCGGGAGGAAAACATTTACTGGTACAGCGGTTAGCAGATGGAACGCACTGTATTGTTTTAAGTGATGCACCGGCAATTGGTGGATTAAGACCATGTGCCAATCTGATGTATGAGTCTTTGATGGACAGCGGCTATGATGAAATTACCTGTGTAGTTCTTACCGGAATGGGTGCTGATGGAACAAAGGGAATTTCAGAACTCCAGAAAGAAAAAAATGTATACGTAATTGCTCAGGATGAAGAAACATCTGTGGTATATGGAATGCCAAAGGCAATTGCAGAGACAGGACTTGTTGATGAAATAGTACCATTAGAAAGTGTTGCGGACACAATTCTAAAGAATGTGGGGGTAAATTAAAGATGGATGTAAGCCAGTATCTAGAAATTTTTATTGATGAGACAAGTGAGCATATCCAGAGCCTGAATGATTGCATTATGACTTTGGAAAAGGAGCCGGAAAACAAAGATACCATTAATGAAATTTTCCGTGCAGCACACTCTTTAAAGGGAATGGCAGGAACCATGGGCTTTAAGAGAATGCAGCATCTGACTCATGATATGGAAAATGTATTCCAGGAAGTTCGTAGTGACAAAGTAAAAGTCACCAGTGAAATGATTGATATTCTTTTCCAGTGTCTGGATGCAATTGAAAGTTACCTCGATACGATCAAGAGTACATCAGATGAAGGTACAGAAGACAACGAAGCACTGATTACAGCTTTGAACAAATTCTTAGAGAATGCAGAGAACGGCGGAGCAGCCGCACCTGCAAAGGAAGAGAAAAAAGAAGAAAAGAAAGCAGAAGAACCGGCAAACGGTGATGGTAAAAAGAAATACTTAGGCGTAGAATTTTCTTCCAAAGATAAAGATGCGTTAAAAGCAGCTGAAGAAAGTGGAAACAAAATTTACGGAATTACAGTAGAAGTACAGAAAGACTGCCTTTTGAAAGCGGCAAGAGCATTCCTTGTATTTAAAGCAGTAGAAGAGTTTGGACAGATTGTTGTTTACAGTCCAAGCTCCCAGGATATTGAGGATGAACGTTTTGAACTGGACTTCAGTTTGTTCTTATCATCCAATGCTGCATTAGATGATATTTTAAAAGCAGTTAAAAATGTATCTGAAATTGCGGATGCTGTTGGTGAAGAAGTGAAGACGGCAACTCTATTCCATGAGGAAAATATACAGGAAAATCTTCCGGCAAATACATCAGCAGCAAAGCCGGCAGAGCAGGCAGTACATAAAGAGAATAAACCGGCACAGACTAAGTCAAAACCGGCAGGCAAACCGGTTACAAACCGTACCGTGCGTGTGGATATCGAAAAACTGGATGCACTGATGAACCAGGTGAGTGAGCTGATTATTGCAAAAAACAGTCTGGTATCCATTGGCTCCCAGGAAGGAGGCAATTTCCAGAATCAGTCATTCCATGAGCAGATTGAGTATCTGGAAAGAATTACAACCAGTCTTCATGAATCGGTTATGAAAGTGCGGATGGTTCCAATTGAGAGCGTTGTAAACAAATTCCCACGTATGATTCGTGACCTTTCCAGAAGATTGAATAAGAAGATGGAATTGTGCATGACCGGTGAAGATACAGAGCTTGATCGTACTGTAGTTGACCAGATTGGCGACCCGTTGCAGCATCTGCTTCGTAACTCTGCTGACCATGGCCTTGAGAGTGCAGAAGTTCGTAAGGAACGCGGTAAGCCAGAAACAGGAACCATTAATCTGAATGCATTCCAGGAAGGAAATAATGTAATCATTGAAGTAAGTGATGATGGTAACGGAATTGATACAGAGAAGGTTAAAGCAAAAGCAGTAGAGCGTGGTCTGGTAACACCGGAACAGGCAGAAAAGCTGAGCCAGAAAGAAATTATCGATTTCTTATTTATGCCGAGTTTCTCTATGGCAAAACAGATTACCGATATTTCCGGACGTGGTGTAGGTCTTGACGTTGTTAAATCCAATATTGAAGCATTAGGCGGAGATGTTGAGGTAAAGAGCAAACTTGGCGTTGGAACCAAATTCGTAGTAAGACTGCCACTTACACTGGCAATCATTCAGGCGTTGATGGTAGAAATCCGCGATGAAAAATATGCAATTGCGTTAGGCGCAATTCAGACTATCGAGGATATTCCGGTTGAAGATATTAAATATGTAGAATCCAAGGAAGTAATTAATTTACGTGGTTCTGTTATTCCAATCATCCGGCTGGATCAGATACTTGATATTCCACCGAAGGATGAAGAAGTAGAAAGCCTTACTGTTGTTATCGTAAGAAAAGGCGACCGTTATGCAGGACTTGTTGTAGACAATCTTCTTGGACAGCAGGAAATCGTAATTAAATCACTTGGTAAGTATATTAATAATAATAAGACAATCAGCGGTGCAACAATTCTGGGTGATGGCGAAGTCGCATTAATCCTGGATGCAAATACATTGATTTAACAGGGGGTGTGCAGAGTGGCAGAGCAACTTGAAACAGTAGAAAATATCAGAAAACAGTATATTGTTGTAAAAATCGGAAATGAGCAGTACGGAATCGATATCAGTTATGTAGACAATATTGTCCGTATGCAGAAGATTACAAGAGTACCTAGAGTACAGAATTTCTTTAAAGGAATTATCAATCTTCGTGGAGAAATCGTACCGGTTATGAGTCTCAGAATACGTATGGAACTGGAAGAAGATGTATTTACCAATGCCAGCCGTATTATAATTTTAAAAATTGAACAGCAGAGTGCACTGGGAATAATCGTGGATGAAGTAAAAGAAGTTGTTACATTAGGAACCAATGAAATTGATAAAGTGAGTGGCGATATGAAGAATGCCAAGGTATCCTTTATCGATGGAATCGGTAAAAACGGAGATGAATTAATTTCCCTTCTGGATATTCATTCTATTATAGAAGAAAAAGAAAATGCGTAATTGTTATAGATATAGTGAGGCAAATGCCTCACTATATTCTATATCTTGAAATGACAGCAGGAGGATAAAATTGGCGGATTATACTTTGAACCAGGTAAATGACATGTATGTGGATGTCTTAAAAGAAATTGGAAATATTGGTGCCGGAAATGCAACAACTGCAATGGCAAATATGTTGAATATCCGGATTAATATGGATGTACCAAGAGTTGAATTACTGACCTTTCAGGAACTGGGTTCTGCAATTTGCCCGGAAGATGAGTCAATCGTAGGAATCTATCTGGAAGTGACAGATGATATTACCGGCAGCATGATGTTTCTTATGAAACTTGATTCTGCACATTATCTGGTAAATAAACTAATGGGACGTCCGGCAGATTATGCGGAAGATTTTGATGAGATGGATATGTCTGCATTAAAAGAAATAGGAAATATCATTGCCGGTTCTTATCTGAACGCGCTTTCTGCCATGACGCAGCTTACTATTGCACCATCGGTTCCTTATATTGCAATTGATATGGCGGGAGCTATTTTAAGTGTTCCGGCAATACAGTTTGGTAAAATTGGAGACAATGCACTTATGATTACGACAGAATTCGGAGATGAAGTGATGATAGAAGGATATTTTATTCTGTTACCTGACCTTGAGTCTTATGAGAAGATTCTGAAATCTCTGGGAATTACCTTATAAGGAGAAGGGTATCAATGGGTGAAGTAATAAAAGTTGGTATGGCAGACTTAAATATTTGCAAGGCTCCGGATACAATTACCACATTAGGACTGGGTTCCTGTATAGGAATAGCATTGCTAGACCCGGTTACAAAGATTGGCGGACTTGCACATATTATGCTGCCAGACAGTACAAAGATGAAAAATAATTCGAATATAGCAAAATTCGCAGATACAGGAATTGTAGAGCTGGTTCGCCGGATGACAGAAGCAGGGGCGGCAAAGAGCAGGCTTGTAGCAAAGATTGCAGGCGGAGCCAGAATGTTCGAGGTAAGTGGTAACTCTGAAGTGGGAAATATTGGAGCAAGAAATGCAGAAGCTTCCAGACAGAAACTGAAGGAGCTTGGTATTCCGCTTCTGGCAGAGGATACCGGGCTGAATTATGGACGTACCGTAGAATTACATTGCGATACCGGAGAATTCTATATTAAATCTGTTGGAAAAGAATTGAAAATTATTTAGATTGAGGATGTAAAGATGAAGACAAAACCGATTCCTGCAATTGTAATGTTGACCGCAGGATTTATTACCTGTATTGTGGCAATTTTTCAGAAAATGGAATTGCTTGCCTTTACAAAGACATTATTGCTGGTACTGATTATATTCTATCTGCTTGGGGGCATTGCAGCGTATATTTTGGAAAAGAATTTTAAAGCTGCAAAGGATGAAGAAAGCAGTACAGAAGAAAAAGCAGATGGTGATGCAGAAGAGTCTGCTGATGAGAAAAAAGAAGATACATTAGAAAAAGAGGAAGAGAAAAGAGCGAAAGAAGAGTAATTATAAGAAACCGGAGGCTATGGCATGAAAACAGTCGACAGGGAAAAACTGTGGGAAAGCTATCAGAAAAATCCAGTATCTGAAATACGGGAACAGATTATCATAGAATATGCTCCGTTAGTTAAATTAGTAGCGGGCAGATTGAGTATGTATCTTGGATATAATGTAGAATATGAAGATTTGGTCAGCTATGGAATCTTTGGACTGATTGATGCAATTGATAAATTTGACCGAAGCAAGGATGTTAAATTTGAGACATATGCAAGCCTTCGAATCCGTGGGGCAATATTAGACCAGATTCGTAAAATGGACTGGATACCGAGGGCTGTTCGCCAAAAACAGAAAAAGATTGACGAAGCAATAAAAAATATAGAAATGAAGACAGGAAAGACGGCATTGGATGAAGAGATTGCAAGCGAACTCGGGGTATCAGAGGATGAATACCTGAACTGGCAGTCCCAGTTAAAAGTTACCAATGTTGTTTCTTTAAATGAGTTTGTGGAGCAGGGAACAGAGCCTGCGATGGATGCGACAAAAAATTCCCATTTTGCACAACCGGAAGATGTGGTGGCAGAAAGCGAACTGAAAGAAGTTTTGGCACAAAGCCTTGAGACCTTGACGGAAAAGGAACGCAGGGTAATTGAACTTTATTATTATGAAGAACTTACCTTGAAGGAAATCAGCAGTATTCTTGAAGTATCTGAATCAAGAATATCCCAGCTTCATACCAGGGCTCTGGCAAAGATGAAAAAGAAAATGGGAAGTTATATGGATATATTGGTTGATGAAAGTTAAAAGGAGGGAAGCTATGGGACAGGCAAATGCTTATTTTCAATTTGTGATAAAGGAACATGCGACTTATATTAAGCTTTTCCCGGCAGCTCTGGAAGGAAATGTTATTGAAATTGGTGAACTGACAGAGTATCTGGAAAGGCATGGCTGCCCGGATTATAATTTAAAGGAACTGGTTGCAGCAATTAACAGCAATGAGATGACAGAGATTATGGTCGGAGATATTTATCCGATTCAGATAAATGAAGAGATGTCCGTAACAGTATCAGCAGATGCCATGGAGGCGGTGTGCAGATTTTATCCGGCTGCAGGCGGCACGAATATGAATGCACAGGAAATCTTAAGGGATTTAACTGCAAAAGGTGTCAAAGCAGGGGTTGATCAGGATGAAATTTTGAAATTTTTCCAGGATAGGGCATACTGTACCGATTTTGTGCTGGCAAAAGGAAAGAAACCGGTAGATGGTCAGGATGCCAGAATTGAATATTATTTTAATACAGATGTTAATTTAAAGCCGAAGAAAAATGAAGATGGTTCGGTAGATTACCGTGAACTGAATGTAATCAGCCATATCAAAGAAGGAGACCTTCTGGCAAAATTATTTCCGGAAGATCATGGAATCAAAGGATATGATGTACAGGGAAAAGAAATTAAACCAAAACAGGTACGCTCCCTTCAGTTAGAATATGGAAATAATATCCGGGTATCGGAAGACAAAACAGAACTGTACTCTGAAGTAACCGGACATGCAAGTCTGGTAAATGGTAAAGTATTTGTATCAGATGTCTATGAAGTGCCGGCTGATGTGGATAATTCCACCGGTAATATTGATTATCCGGGAAACGTTACCGTAAGAGGTAATGTAAAAGGTGGTTTTTCAATTATTGCAAAAGGTGATGTAGTAGTAGAAGGCGTGGTAGAAGATGCGCTGATACAGGCGGGTGGTCAGATCATTGTAAAACGCGGAATTCATGGAATGACCAAAGGAATACTTCAGGCACAGGGAAATGTTATCTGCAAGTTTATTGAAAATGCAACCATCATTTCCGGAGGTTATGTTGAAACAGATTCTATTTTACATAGTAAGGTATCTGCAGCAACGGAGGTTCGCGTAAGTGGTAAGAACGGATTCATAACAGGTGGTGTTATCCGGGCAGGCAGTCTGGTAGAAGCCCAGACCATTGGTTCCAGCCTTGGAGCAGGAACACGTATTGAAGTTGGTGTGGATCCGGAAAAGAAAGAACGTTATGTGAAAGTGCAGGAAGAACTGCTTCAGCTGAATAAGACCATTGAACAGATTCGGACGATTCTTACTACCTATGGAGAGAAGCTTAAGAATAAAGAAAAACTGGATCAGGGAAAAATCCAGTATATTGAACAGCTTATGCGTGCTTTTAAGGAGAAGGAAGCTCAGCGTACATCATTAGAGCATGAATATGAAAGGCTGCAGAGTATATTAAATGGCAGTAGCAATGCAAGGGTGAAAGTATCAAAGATACTGTATGCGGGAGTAATTGTAAATATTACCGATGTAAGCCTTGTTGTAAAGGATGACAGAAGTTTCTGCCAGCTTTATAAGGATGAGGGTGAAGTAAAAATCTCAAATATGTAATGACATATGGTTGAGACAGGCTGGAGGTGTGTGGATATGTCAATTCGTCCGGTAGATATGAATGGAGTTATTCAGAGAACACAGGATGTTGGAACACTGAAACAACAGCAGGATATGAAACCTATGGTGGATCAGCAAAATATACAGATGGAAGTGCAAAGAGAAGAATACCGCCAATCAGAGCAGGTGACCAGGAAAGATGATTCCCAGATGGAAGAACATCGTTTTGATGCAAAGGAAGAGGGAAAGGGTCAGTACCAGCGGCAGGAACAACGGAAAAAGAAACAGAAAGAAGACCGTGTGGTTATCAAAGGTGCAATTGGCGGCTTTGATGTTAAAATATAAAAAGGAGTGTATCTGACAGATGACAGGCGTGGAAATCATCCTGATTCTGGCTGGTCTGGTTATGATGATAGGAAGCTTTATGGTAACAGAAAAGCTATCCGGTGCAGAATTAGACCGTATTGCGGAACTGAGTCAGAATGAGATAAAAAAAATACTGGAAAACAAGTTGAAAGATGCAGAAGCTGCGATAGAAGACCAGATTGACCATGCAATTGAAGATTCCACAGATAAGGTGGAGCGGGCACTGGATAAAGAGACCAATGAAAAAATGCTGGCAATCGGTGAATATTCGGATACCGTTATGGAGAAGATGAATCAGACCCATAATGAGATTATGTTTTTATACAGCATGCTAAATGACAAGCACACAGAACTGACAAAGCTTGCAGGACAAATTGGCGAGATGTCAGCCGAAATCGGTGAGAGCTTAGAAGAGGCGAAAGAGTCTGTAGTTAAAGAAACAGAAGAAGTAAAAGCCACAGAGGAACCGGTGGAGACAGAAGCGGAACCGGCAACCGGAGAGATGGAAGAACAGCCGGAGCAGACGAATCATAACGAAAAAATCCTTGCCTTATACAGTCAGGGAAAATCGTATGTAGAGATAGCAAAGGAACTGGGCCTTGGACAGGGTGAAGTGAGACTGGTTGTAGGATTGTATAAAGGAGTAGATACAAGTGAAGTTTAAGTATTATCTGA
Organism: Roseburia sp. AF20-18LB; assembly: GCF_003461185.1. Classification (NCBI taxonomy): domain Bacteria; kingdom Bacillati; phylum Bacillota; class Clostridia; order Lachnospirales; family Lachnospiraceae; genus Roseburia; species Roseburia sp. AF20-18LB. The sequence continues at coordinate 37,600 of NZ_QTWP01000003.1, read as the reverse complement.
GAGGCTTGGGAATTGGTATTCTGATAAGCACGATTATCTTATCCATATCATTTGCAATGAAGAAAAATGACCTTTCAGATGATGAAATCATTGCAAGGGCAAAAGAACTTGGAATGGTAATGGAAGATACCGGAAAGGACACCATACCAAAAGCTACAGAAACAGAAGATGAGATTCCAAAGAGCACGGAAGACGGTTTTAATACAGAACAGACAGATATGCAGCCGGGAACAACTGATTCAGGGGAGATATCGCAGGATGTGGGAACAGATGGAGCGGATGCCGTACCACCGTCACAGGATGGAAGCAATATGGTACAGAAGGAATTTACCGTAGAAGTAGGAGATTCTTCTAATGCGGTTTCGCAGCGTCTGCAGGAAGAAGGTCTTGTGGACAATGCAGAAGCATTTAATAAATATATGGTAGATAATAATTATGCCAATTTTGTCCTGCCCGGAACCGTAACGATTCCGGAAGGGGCTGGCTATGAAGAAATTGCCGGAATACTTACGGATAAAACGATTCATCATTAAAAAAAGGTTGCATAGCATGGCTGAGTATGATATAATCCATGCGTTGCGATAAATTTACACATATACCGATTGTCAGATTGGTGCCGCAAGGTTGTCTGATAATAAGAAGTATATGGAAGAATAACCAAATGGAGGAAAAACAATGAGCGTTATTTCAATGAAACAGTTATTAGAAGCAGGTGTTCATTTTGGACATCAGACCAGAAGATGGAATCCTAAAATGGCTCCATATATCTACACAGAGAGAAATGGTATCTACATCATTGACCTGCAGAAATCTGTAGGTAAAGTTGATGAGGCTTACAAAGCTATGGCAGATATCGCTGCAGATGGTGGTACTATTCTTTTCGTAGGAACAAAGAAACAGGCTCAGGATGCTATCAAAACAGAAGCAGAGCGTTGTAACATGTTCTATGTAAACGAGAGATGGTTAGGTGGTATGCTTACTAACTTCAAGACAATCCAGAGCCGTATTGCAAGATTAAAAGCAATCGAAACTATGGAAGAGGATGGAACATTTGATGTTCTTCCTAAGAAAGAAGTTATCAAATTAAAGAAAGAATTAGACAAATTACAGAAGAACTTAGGCGGAATTAAAGAAATGAAGAAGATTCCAGATGCTATCTTTATCGTAGATCCTAAGAAAGAAAGAATCTGCGTTCAGGAAGCTCATTCCTTAGGAATTCCACTTATTGGTATTGCAGATACAAACTGTGATCCGGAAGAGTTAGATTATGTAATTCCTGGTAACGATGATGCAATCAGAGCCGTTAAATTAATCGTTTCTAAAATGGCAGATGCTGTTATCGAAGCAAATCAGGGAACTGTTGATGTTGACACTGAAGCTGCAGAGGATGCAGAAGAAGCTGTAGAGGCATAAGAACAGTATTTTAAACGATAAGAAACACACAACGTGTGTATAAAACAGGACAGACAGTAATTGCCTGTCCTTACCTTTAGAAAAAATAAATGGAGGAAAATGAAGATGGCTATTACAGCAGCAATGGTAAAAGAACTGCGTGAATTAACCGGCGCAGGAATGATGGATTGTAAAAAAGCATTAGGTGAAACAGACGGCAACATGGATGAGGCTGTTGAATATTTAAGAAAAAACGGACAGGCAAAAGCTGAGAAGAAAGCTGGAAGAATTGCAGCAGAAGGTCTTTGTACTGTTGTAGTAAAAGATGATAAGACAGCAGCAGTTGTTGAAGTTAACTCTGAAACAGACTTCGTTGCTAAAAATGATACATTCCGTGAGTTTGTAGAGGCTGTTGCAACACAGGCAGTAAACTCTGACGCAGCAGACATGGATGCATTCATGGAAGAAAAATGGAATGCAGATGAAAGCAAGACAGTAAAAGATGCATTAGTAGAGAAAGTTGCAGTTATCGGAGAGAACTTAAAGATTCGTAGATTCGAAAAGGTTGTAGCTGAGAATGGTTGTGTAGTATCTTATATCCATGGCGGCGGAAGAATCGGTGTTATCGTTGATGCTGACACAACTGTTGTAAATGATGCAGTAAAAGAAGCATTAACCAACATTGCAATGCAGATAGCAGCTTTAAATCCAAAATATGTTTCCAGAGATGAAGTAAGTGCAGATTACATCGCACATGAGAAAGAAATTCTCTTAGCTCAGATTATGAATGATCCGAAAGAGTCCCAGAAACCGGAAAAGGTTATCCATGGAATGATTGAAGGACGTATCAGCAAAGAGTTAAAAGAAATCTGCTTAGTAGATCAGGTATATGTAAAAGCAGAAGATGGAAAACAGACAGTTGGAAAATACTTAGAGCAGGTTTCCAAAGAAGTTGGTGCTCCTGTATCTGTTAAGAAGTTTGTACGTTTCGAAACAGGTGAAGGTTTGGAGAAGAAAAATGAAGACTTTGCTGCAGAAGTTGCTGCTCAGATAGCAGGAAACTAAGCAAAAGCTTAGCACAAATTGTAAAAGTATATAAAATTCCCCTGTAGAGTGATTTCTGCAGGGGAATTTTCTGACAAAAGAAAGAAAAATCTCAAGAAGTAATTCAATTAAAATTATTTTTTATAGTGATATTTTGTTAAAGTGTGTTACAATAGAAAAGAGATTTTATGACCGGGAGGTCACTACATGGAAGAGAAGACCACGAAGGGGTTAAAGGAACAGCGGGAAAGGCGAAAACGCATTAATCGCATGAAGACGGGGATTATAACATCTATCTTCGCCTGGATGCTGATATCGATTATTTTGTGCGTGGTATTGTTGTGCCGGGTAATTTCTTTACAGAACCAGATAGACAGGCTGGTATCAAGCGGTATTGTTTCCGGAAAGGTACAGCAGGATGAGAACCAGTCGAAAGGAGAAATGTCTACTGGAACGGAATTACAGACAGACACAGAATATCAGGATCAGAATGCAGACAGTTCGATTGTCCAGCCATTGGTGGCAGAGGATGAAAGCAACAAGGCACAGCCGGGAGATCAGCTTAAAGTATATCTTACCTTTGATGATGGACCAAGTTCCAATACGGCAGCTATTCTTGATACATTGGCGCAGTATAATGTGAAAGCAACATTTTTTGTTGTGGGAAAAGAAGATGAAGAGTCCCAGGAGATGTATAAAAGAATTGTAAATGAGGGGCACACACTGGGAATGCATTCTTATTCCCATAAATACAGTGTGATTTACGATTCGCTTGAAAATTTTGAGGATGATTTTACCAAAATACAAAATTATCTTTATGATATAACCGGAGAGGATTGCCATTATTATCGTTTCCCGGGTGGAAGCAGCAATCAGGTCAGTAATACAGATATGAAAGAGTTTATAAAATATCTGAATGATCAGGATGTTACTTATTTTGACTGGAATGTAACCAGTGGTGATGCTACATCACAGGCATATACAGCGGACGAGCTGGTAGATAATGTGTTAGAGGATGTGGTAAAATATAAAACATCGGTTGTGTTACTTCATGATGCAAATACGAAGGAGACAACGGTGGAAGCCTTAGGTCCGATGATTGAGGCACTACAGGCACAGGGAGTAGAGTTACTTCCGATTACTGAGGATACAACTGTAATACAGCATATTAGTGCAGACAGTGTTCAATAGAAAAAATGGAGGATTTTAAGAATGAGCTTTTTTAAAGATTTTAAAGAGGATTTATCACAGGCAGTGAACGAACTGGTACCGGGTGAAGACACAACAGAGGCAGCAGAGCAGGATAACGATGTAGTAGTCAATACATTGGAAGATGAACTGGATGTGGAGTCTGAATTATCCAAATTGGACGGACTTTTAGAAAAGGTTACCAAGGATGCCAATGCTCCGGTAGAGAAGGAAGCACCGGCACAGGAAACAGAAACAAAAGTAGAGACACCAGCTGCAGAAGAAAAAGAAGATTTACATATTCAGGAGGAAAGTAAAATGAGTGAGACAACAGCAAATGAAACCATGACAATGCCAGAAGAGACAGTAACACCGGTACAGCCGGCAACTCCGGCGCATTTTGCTCCGGTTCAGACATCAGATGAAGTTTCAGATGAAGTATCTGTAATCACAGAAGGAACATCCATTACCGGTAATATGGCATCTACTGGTTCTTTAGATATCCGTGGAAATATTAATGGTGATGTTCAGTGTAATGGCAAGCTGGTTGTTACCGGAACTATCAATGGAAACAGCAATTCTGCTGAATTCTTCGCTGATGCTGCAAAAGTAGAAGGTGAAGTAGTAAGCACCGGAACTGTTAAAATCGGACTTGGTTCTGTCATTATTGGAAATATTACCGCAAGCTCTGCAGTTATCGCAGGAGCAATCAAGGGCGATATCGATGTTCAGGGACCTGTAGTTGTAGATACTTCTGCAGTTGTTATGGGTAACATCAAATCCCGTTCTGTTCAGATTAACAATGGTGCAGTTATCGAAGGTTTCTGTTCCCAGTGCTATGCTGATATTGATGTGGAAAGTCTTTTTGGAGAGAATAAATAATGAAGAGAGTATTTTTAAAATTAAGTGGAGAAGCACTTGCAGGAGAAAAGAAAACAGGTTTTGATGAGCCGACCGTAACAGAAGTTGCCCGCCAGGTAAAACAGATTGTAGATGGCGGATGCCAGGTTGGAATTGTAATTGGTGGCGGTAATTTCTGGAGAGGACGTTCCAGCGAGACTATCGACCGTACCAAAGCAGACCAGATTGGTATGCTGGCAACGATTATGAACTGTATTTATGTATCTGAAATCTTCCGTTCTGTTGGAATGATGACACAGATTCTGACTCCGTTTGAGTGTGGAAGCATGACCAAACTTTTCTCAAAAGACCGTGCCAATAAATATTTTGAAAAAGGAATGGTAGTATTTTTTGCAGGTGGAACAGGACATCCTTATTTTTCAACAGATACCGGAATTGTACTCCGTGCCATTGAAATGGATGCAGAGGGCATTTTCCTGGCAAAAGCCATTGACGGTGTCTATGACAGTGACCCGAAGGTAAATCCGGCAGCAAAGAAATATGATGAGGTATCCATTCAGGAAGTGATTGATAAGAAGCTTGCAGTAGTAGATTTAACCGCATCTATTATGTGTATGGAAAATAAAATGCCAATGTATGTATTCGGATTAAATGAGCCGGACAGCATTGTAAATGCAATGAGCGGAAAATTTAACGGCACGAAAGTGACTGTATAATAAAGGAGATTATTTATGGATAGCAGATTAAACCCATATGAAGAGAAAATGCAGAAATCATACGAGAATCTTGTGGAAGAATATGCAACTATCCGGGCAGGAAGAGCGAATCCGCATATCTTAGACAGAATTACTGTAGATTATTATGGAACACCGACCCCGTTACAGCAGGTTGCAAATATCAATGTTCCGGAGCCAAGAATGATTCAGATTCAGCCTTGGGAAGCATCCCTTGTAAAAGAGATTGAAAAAGCAATTTTAACATCTGATTTAGGCTTAAATCCAACCAACGATGGTAAAGTAATCCGTCTTGTATTCCCGGAGCTTACCGAGGAAAGACGTAAAGAACTGGCAAAGGATATTAAGAAAAAAGGTGAGAATGCCAAGGTGGCAATCCGTAATATCAGAAGGGATGCCAATGATGCATTCAAGAAACAGAACAAAGCAAATGAAGTATCTGAGGATGAATTAAAGGAATTAGAAAACGATACTCAGAAAATTACGGATAAATATATTGCAAAAATTGATGGTGCAGTAGAGGAAAAGACAAAGGAAATCCTTACGGTATAATCTTATCCATGTACGACACATATGGGGACATAGCGCGATTGCCGTGTCCCCTTTTATGTTGTAAACATCTGTGAAAAGGAGAACAAAGATGAAGATTCCAAAACATGTTGCAATTATTCTGGATGGAAACGGACGCTGGGCAAAGAAAAGAGGAATGCCAAGAAACTATGGACATACTATGGGGGCAAAGAATGTTGAAGTTATCTGTAAAGCAGCGCATGATCTGGGCATAGAATATGTAACCATGTATGCATTTTCCACAGAGAACTGGAACCGTCCACAGAATGAAGTAGATGCTTTGATGAAGCTTTTGAGCAGTTATCTTAAGAACTGTATAAAGACGGCGGACAAGAATAATATGAGAGTCCGTGTAATCGGAGATACCAGCCGGCTGGATGATAAATTCCAGCGGCAGATTGCTGTATTGGAAAGAGAATCTGCCCATAATACGGGACTGAATTTACAGATTGCCATTAATTATGGAGCAAGAGATGAAATGATTCGTGGAATGAAGAAAATGTGGCAGGATGGTATTTCGGCAGAGGAGATTACCGAAGAGAAATATGAATCCTATCTTGATACGAAAGATATCCCGGATCCTGATCTTATGATCCGCACCAGTGGAGAACAGAGGCTTTCCAACTTCTTGCTGTGGCAGTTTGCTTATAGTGAGTTATATTTTACTGAGGTTCCATGGCCGGACTTTACACCGGAAGAACTGCGTAAAGCAGTAGAGGATTACAGCGGAAGAGACCGGAGATATGGAAAGATAGAGGAGGAGTAATATGTTTAAGACAAGATTATTAAGTGGAATCGTGCTGGTAATTCTGGCACTGGTATTCATTATTACCGGAAATGATTTGCTGCTGGCAGTAACCGGAATTATTTCTTTGATTGGATTGTATGAACTGTATCGTGTGTTTAAAATTGAAAAAAGCTGTGCCGGTGTCGTCGGCGGACTGGCAACGATTGTATATTATTGCAATCTGAAATTTCAGTTTATTCCGGATATGATGTTATTTGTCATCGCACTTTTGGTAGTGCTGATGTTTGTATATGTATTTTCTTATCCGAAATATCATACCGAGCAGATGTTAGCAGCATTTTTTGGTGTATTTTATGTATCGGTGATGCTTTCTTATGTATATCAGACCAGAATGCTACCGGGTGGAGCTTATATTGTATGGTTAATTTTCTTATGCTCCTGGGGTTGCGATACCTGTGCATACTGCGTGGGTGTGCTGATTGGAAAACATAAGATGGCACCGGTACTTTCTCCGAAGAAATCCTGGGAAGGAGCTGTTGGCGGAGTAGTGGGAGCAGCATTATTAACCCTGATTTATTGCTTTGTTTTCCAGGGCTCTATGGGAAGTACCAACCGTGATATCATTATGCTTTGCATGATTTGTGCGATTGGGGCAATCATATCTATGATTGGAGACCTGACTGCATCTGCAATCAAACGTAATTATGACATTAAGGATTATGGCAAACTGATTCCTGGCCATGGTGGAATCTTAGATCGTTTTGACAGTGTAATATTTACAGCACCAATTATTTATTATCTTGCATTATATCTGATTGGTAAGTAGGAGGGAACATGAAGAAGATTGCAATTTTAGGTTCCACTGGTTCCATTGGAACCCAGACACTTTCTGTTGTAAGAGAACATGGAGATATTGAAGTAACTGCACTTGCGGCAGGACATAATATTGCAAAATTAGAAGAACAGATCCGGGAGTTTCATCCGGCTTTGGTTGCTGTATGGGCAGAAGAGGACGCGATTGAGCTTCGGACAAGGGTTGCAGATTTGAAGGTAAAGGTGGCTTCCGGGATGGAAGGACTTTTAGAAGTAGCAACGGAAGAGAAAGCAGAGATTCTTGTAACTGCCATTGTGGGTATGCTTGGTATCCGTCCGACCATAGCCGCTATGAAAGCAGGAAAGGACATTGCACTAGCTAATAAGGAGACTTTAGTTACCGCAGGACATATTATTATGCCGCTGGCAAAGGAATGTAATGTGAAAATCCTTCCGGTGGACAGTGAACACAGTGCAATCTTTCAGTCTCTGCAGGGAGCTGGAGACAATAAAATTGCAAAAATACTTTTGACAGCTTCCGGCGGACCATTCCGTGGAAAGAAGCGGGCGGAATTAGAACAGGTAAAAGTGGAAGATGCATTGAAGCATCCGAACTGGAGCATGGGACGTAAAATCACTATTGATTCCGCAACCATGATAAATAAGGGACTTGAAGTCATTGAAGCAAAATGGCTGTTTGATGTAAATGCAGACCAGATTCAGGTTGTAGTACAACCACAGAGTATCATACATTCTATGGTAGAGTATGAAGACGGTGCAGTCATTGCACAGCTTGGAACGGCAGATATGCGGCTTCCAATCCAGTATGCCCTGTATTATCCGAAACGGTTACACTTAAGTGGAGACCGGCTTGATTTCTGGAAAATGAAGGCAATTACATTGGAAGAGCCGGATATGGAGACTTTTTACGGATTGAAGCTGGCTTATGAAGCCTGTAGAAAGGGCGGTAACATTCCGACTGCTTTTAATGCAGCAAATGAGAGAGCGGTAGCAATGTTCTTAGGCGGAAAGATCCGTTTCTTGGAGATTCCGGAAATTGCACAGGCGTGTATGGAGCAGTGTACCTATATTGCCAGTCCGTCCGTAGAAGAAATCCTTGCAACAGAGCAGGCTGCGTATGAGTATATAGAGAGCAGGTGGTAGATTGAAAATAATCATTGCAATCTTAATGTTCAGTTTTATTATTATTTTTCATGAACTGGGACATTTTTTGCTGGCAAAGAAAAATAAAATCAAAGTAAATGAATTTTGCCTGGGACTTGGACCAACGCTATTTGGAATTACAAAGGGAGAGACAAAATATTCCATAAAACTGCTGCCTTTTGGTGGAGCATGTATGATGGAAGGCGAAGACGGAGAGTCGGAAAGTGAAGGCTCCTTTAACAGCAAGTCCGTATGGGCGAGAATAGCAGTTGTAGCGGCAGGACCGGTTTTTAACTTTATTCTGGCATTCCTTCTGGCACTGATTGTTATCGGGACAGCCGGATTTGACCGGCCGGAGGTAAAAGGTGTTATGGAAGGATATCCGGCAGAGGAAGCAGGACTTCAGGCTGGAGATATCATTAAAGAAATCAATGGAAAGAACATTCATATTTATCGTGAAGTAAGTGTTTACACGCTGTTTCATTCCAATGAGAATCTGGAAGTGACCTATGAAAGAGATGGAGAGGAATATACCTGTACCATCAGCCCGAAATATAATGAAGAAGCAGGAAGAAATCTCTTTGGAATCTATGGAAATACCATGCGTGAGCGGGGTAATATTTTTGAGACTATAAAATATAGCGTATATGAAGTGAAATACTGGATAGAAGTTACCATGGACAGCTTGAAGATGTTAGTGACCGGAAGAGTCAGTGTCAATGAACTTTCGGGACCGGTAGGTATTGTAAAGAATATTGGTGATACTTATGACGAGAGCAAGTCAGCTGGAACGCTATCGGTGGTATTGACATTAATTAATTATTCCATAATGCTGACTGCCAATCTTGGAATTATGAACCTGCTTCCATTACCGGCATTAGACGGAGGAAGACTGGTATTTCTGATTATAGAAGCCGTCAGAAAGAAACGGGTGGATCCGGACAAAGAGGGCATGGTTCATTTTGTCGGACTGATGCTGCTTCTGGCATTGATGGTGCTTGTTATGTTTAATGATATTCGAAAATTATTTTAAATAATCCTGCACAGGAGGAAAAGCAATCATGGAACGAAAAGATACGAAAGTGGTAAAAATAGGAGACCGTATCATCGGTGGAAAAAATCCAATCCTGATACAGTCAATGACCAATACAAAGACAGAGGATGTAAAAGCAACCGTAGAGCAGATTAACCGTCTGGCAGCGGCAGGCTGTGATATCATCCGCTGTGCGGTGCCGACAATGGAAGCCGCAGAAGCATTGACTGAGATTAAGAAGCAGATAGCAATACCACTGGTTGCAGATATTCATTTTGATTACCGGCTGGCTATTGCTGCCATGGAGCATGGAGCAGATAAAATCAGAATCAATCCGGGCAACATCGGAAGCAAAGAGCGTGTGCAGGCTGTGGTAGACGTAGCAAAGGAAAGAAATATTCCAATCCGTGTGGGAGTCAACAGCGGTTCACTGGAAAAGGATTTAGTAGAAAAATATCATGGTGTTACCGCAGAAGGCATTGTAGAAAGTGCTTTGGATAAAGTGCATCTTATTGAAGATATGGGATATGACAATCTCGTGATCAGTATCAAATCTTCAGATGTTATGATGTGTGTAAAAGCCCATGAACTGATTGCTGAGCAAACCAATCATCCACTGCATGTGGGAATTACAGAGGCAGGAACGATTATCAGTGGAAATATTAAATCCTCTATTGGACTGGGACTGATTTTAAATCAGGGAATCGGAGATACCATTCGTGTTTCATTAACCGGAGATCCGTTAGAAGAAATTAAATCAGCAAAACTGATTTTAAGAACCTTGGGACTCCGCAAGGGTGGCATTGAGGTAGTATCCTGTCCGACCTGTGGAAGAACAAGAATCAACTTAATCGAACTGGCAAATCAGGTAGAGAATATGGTAGCGGACATTCCTTTAGACATCAAGGTTGCTGTTATGGGCTGTGTAGTCAACGGACCGGGAGAAGCAAAGGAAGCCGATATCGGAATTGCCGGCGGTGTGGGAGAAGGACTAATTATAAAGCATGGTCAGATAGACCGTAAAGTACCGGAGAATCAGCTCTTAAGTGAATTAAGAAAGGAACTTTTGAACTGGAATAAGGAGTAGGAAAAATTATGGCAAAACTGTTTTTTGAAGTTTTTCCGACATTAAAGATTACCGGAGAGATGAGTGCACTTTTGAAAGAAACAGAGATTACAAAAGTGGCATCGAATTCCGCACAGAATGCACTGCGGATTTATTTAGAGAGTACAAGGCTAATTCCCAAACCGGAAATCTATCATATTGAACAAGAAATCAGACAACAGCTATTTCCGCACAAGGAGATAGCTGTTAAAATCATAGAAAAATTTAATTTATCCAGCCAGTATACACCGGAAAAACTGATGGCGGTATACCGGGAGAGTATTTTAGAAGAGATTCGCAATTACAGCGTACTGCTCTATAATCTGATGCGCTGCAGCAAAATGGAATTTGACCGGGAAGACCATATGATTCTTACCTTAGAGGATACCATTGTTGCCACAGAGCGGAGCAATGAACTGATTGATATCTTAGAAAAAATCATCTGCGAACGTTGTGGATTAAAATTAATGATTGAGCCACAGTATGAGAAGCCGGCAGAAAATGATTATTTAAAGAGCGCAGACAGCCAGATTGAAACAGAGGTTGCCCATATCGTGGCACGAACCGCTGCTGCAAGAACGCAGAATGCGGATGGCATGGAACAGCCTGCTGCCAATGAAGCAAACGCACAGCCGGATGCTAGAGCGTCAGAAAAGGAAAAAACACCTGCTGCCCCGGAGAAAAAACAGACTACCGGCACAGAAGGTGCAGGAGCAGCACCTGCTGCTGGAAAGAATAACTTTTCCGGCGGAAAGGATTTCAAGGGAAAATCTTCCTTCCAGAGAAGAGATTTTGTTAAAAAATCAGACAATCCGGATGTTATTTATGGCCGTGATTTTGAAGAGGATGCAATTCCGATTGAGACCATCGTAGGTGAAATGGGAGAAGTTGTCATCCGTGGACAGATAATGACATTAGATACAAGAGAAATCCGTGGTGAAAAGACAATTATCATTATGTCAGTAACGGATTTTACGGATTCCATTGTGCTTAAAATCTTTACAAAAAATGAGAATCTACCGGAACTGATGGGAGATTTGAAAAAGGGAGCATTTCTTAAAATTAAGGGTGTAACGACCATTGATAAATTTGACAGTGAACTGACCATCGGCTCCATTGTCGGAATTAAGAAAATCCCTGATTTTACTACAATAAGAATGGACAACAGCCCGTTAAAGAGAGTAGAGCTTCATTGCCATACCAAGATGAGTGACATGGATGGTGTTACTGATGTAGGAGATCTGGTAAAAAGGGCATATAAGTGGGGACATAAGGCACTGGCGATTACCGATCATGGAAATGTCCAGGCATTCCCGATTGCAAACCATGCACTGCCGGATGACCCGGACTTTAAGATTATCTATGGTGTGGAAGCTTATCTTGTGGATGACTTGAAGGACATTGTAGAAAATTCAAAGAATCAGTCTCTGCAGGATACCTATGTGGTATTCGATATAGAGACCACCGGATTTTCACCGCTGGTAAATAAAATTATTGAAATTGGTGCGGTAAAAGTAGAAAAGGGGAATATAACCGAGCGTTTTTCCACTTTTGTTAATCCGGAAGTGCCGATTCCGTTCCACATTGAAAATCTGACCGGAATCAAAGATGATATGGTAATTACGGCACCGGTGATTGCGGAAGTTATGCCGGAGTTCTTAGCCTTCTGTGATGGTGCTGTTATGGTAGCACACAATGCTGATTTTGATATGAGCTTTATCAAATATAACTGTGACCGTTTAAGCATTCCTTATGATTTTACCATTGCAGATACCGTTGCCATGGCACGAATGCTGCTGCCGAACCTGAACCGTTTTAAGCTGGATACCGTAGCAAGGGCATTAAATATTTCGCTGGAGAATCATCACCGTGCGGTAGATGATGCGGCATGTACCGCTGAAATTTTCGAAAAGTTTGTAAAAATGCTTGCTGACCGTGGCATCAATACACTGGATGAATTAAATGCCGAGGGACATGTCAGTAAAGAGACCGTTATGAAGATGCCGACCCATCATGCTATTATTCTTGCAACGAATGATCTGGGACGTGTGAATCTCTATAAGCTGATATCCTTATCCCACCTTGATTATTTCCATCAGAGGGCGAGAATTCCAAAGAGCGAATACTTAAAACACAAGGAAGGCTTACTGATTGGTTCTGCCTGTGAGGCGGGAGAACTTTATCAGGCAATTTTACAGGGACGGCCGCAGGAAGAGATTATCCGTCTGGTGAAGTTTTATGATTACCTTGAAATCCAGCCTCTTGGAAATAATGCATTTATGATAAAAGATGAAAAAGCACCGATTTCCACCATGGATGAATTAAAGGACATTAACCGCCGGATTGTAAAATTAGGAGAAGAATTCCATAAGCCGGTTGTGGCAACCTGTGATGTGCATTTTATGGACCCGGAGGATGAGGTATACCGCCGGATTATTCTGGCTGGTAAAGGCTTTAAGGATGCCGATGAGCAGGCTCCACTATATCTTCGTACCACAGAAGAAATGTTGGAGGAATTCAGCTATTTAGGCAGTGAGAAAGCGAAAGAAGTTGTTATCGATAATACCAATAAGATCGCAGATATGTGCGAGCGCATTTCTCCGGTTCGCCCGGATAAGTGTCCGCCGGTAATTGAAAATTCCGATCAGATGCTGCGTGATATCTGCTATAACAAGGCACATGAGATGTATGGAGAGGATTTGCCGGAAATCGTATCGGAGCGGTTGGAGCGGGAGTTAAAATCCATTATCGGAAACGGTTATGCGGTAATGTATATCATTGCCCAGAAGCTGGTTTGGAAATCAAATGAGGATGGTTATCTGGTAGGTTCCCGTGGATCCGTAGGTTCTTCTTTTGCGGCAACCATGTCCGGAATCACGGAGGTAAATCCGCTGGCACCGCATTATTACTGTGCCCACTGTCATTACAGTGATTTTGATTCGCCGGAAGTAAAGAAATATGGCGGACAGTCCGGTTGTGACATGCCGGATAAGCGGTGTCCGAACTGTGGCAAGCCGTTAGTGAAAGCCGGTTTTGATATTCCGTTTGAAACATTCCTTGGATTTAAGGGGAATAAAGAGCCGGATATTGATCTTAACTTCTCCGGTGATTACCAGAGTAAATCCCATAAATATACAGAAGTAATTTTCGGCGCGGGACAGACCTTCCGTGCCGGAACCATTGGTACGCTGGCAGATAAAACCGCATTCGGTTATGTAAAGAATTATTATGAAGAGCATGGTGTGCATAAGAGAAATTGTGAGATAGACCGGATTGTGCAGGGCTGCGTGGGAATCCACCGGACCACCGGACAGCATCCGGGAGGTATCGTAGTATTGCCGGTGGGGGAAGAGATTTATTCCTTTACACCGATTCAGCATCCTGCCAACGATATGACAACCGATATTATTACGACTCATTTTGAGTACCATTCCATTGATCACAACTTATTAAAGCTTGATATTCTCGGACACGACGATCCGACCATGATCCGTATGCTTGAGGACTTAACCGGAATTGATGCACAGAAGATTCCGTTGGATGATAAGTCCGTCATGTCCTTATTTAAGAATACCAGTGCACTGAGTATTACACCGGATATGTTGACAAACTGTACACTTGGAGCACTTGGAATTCCAGAGTTTGGAACAGACTTTGCGATGCAGATGTTAATTGACGCAGATCCGCAGTCCTTTTCCCATCTGATTCGAATTGCAGGTCTTTCACACGGTACGGATGTATGGTTAGGAAATGCCCAGACATTGATTGAAGAGGGAAAAGCAACCATTTCTACGGCAATCTGTACCCGTGATGATATTATGATTTATCTTATCAGTATGGGACTTGACAGTGAGGAATCCTTTACCATTATGGAGTCTGTCCGTAAGGGAAAGGGCTTAAAACCAGAGTGGGAGGAAGAAATGACTGCCCACGGCGTACCGGACTGGTATATCTGGTCCTGTAAGAAGATTAAGTATATGTTCCCGAAAGCCCATGCGGCGGCATACGTTATGATGGCATGGCGTATTGCTTACTGCAAGGTGTTTTATCCGCTGGCATATTATGCAGCATACTTTTCCATCCGTGCAACCGGATTCAGTTATGAGCTTATGTGTCAGGGAAAGGATAAGCTGAATTACTTCATGCGTGATTATGAGAAACGAAAGGATTCACTATCGAAGAAGGAGCAGGATACCTATAAGGATATGCGTATTGTGCAGGAAATGTATGCAAGAGGCTATGAGTTCTGGACCATTGATTTATATAAAGCCCAGGCATCCCGTTTCCAGATTATTGATGGCAGACTGATGCCTGCCTTAAGTACGATAGATGGTCTTGGCGAGAAGGCGGCAGAGGCAGTGGTAGAGGCTGCCAAGGATGGTCCATTTCTATCCAAGGATGATTTCAGACAGCGGACCAAAGTTAGTAAGACCGTAATTGATCTGATGGGAGACCTTGGATTATTCGGGGACTTGCCGGAATCGAACCAGCTTTCTTTATTTGATTTTTAATACATAGGAAGGTATAATTGTTAAAAGGAGTGAGGAGCATGAACGAAGTATATGAAAAGCTTTTAAAATGTTATGCATGTTTTGAAGATAAGATTGATTTTAAACCACAGGCAGCATTGATTTTAGGCTCCGGATTAGGAGATTATGCTGACACGAATATGAAGGTGGAAGCAGTGCTTGATTATCACGATATCGAAGGGTTTCCGGTATCAACGGTACCGGGGCATAAGGGGCGCTTCGTATTCGGTTATGTAGGGGATGTGCCGGTAGTATGTATGCAGGGACGTGTGCATTATTACGAAGGTTATTCCATGCAGGATGTTGTGCTGCCAACAAGATTAATGAAAATGATGGGCGCAAAGGTACTCTTTCTTACCAATGCTGCAGGGGGAATACAGCAGGGAATGAAAGCCGGAGATCTGATGATGATTACCGGGCAGATTGGCTGCTTTGTACCATCTCCTTTAATCGGGGCAAATATCGATGAACTGGGGGAAAGGTTCCCGGATATGAGCCATATCTATGATGAGGATTTACAGAAAATAATCCGAAAAGCTGCCATTGAAGCAGATATTCCGCTTCGGGAAGGCACTTACCTGCAGTTATCAGGACCGAATTTTGAGACACCACAGGAGATTTCCATGTGCCGTGTACTGGGGGCAGATGCGGTAGGCATGAGTACAGCCTGTGAAGCCATTGCAGCAAATCATATGGGGATGAAAATCTGCGGTATTTCCTGTATTTCAAATCTCGCGGCAGGAATTTCACCATTTTCACTGACACACCGTGAAGTTCAGGAGACAGCAGATCGTGTTGCACCATTGTTTAAAAAGCTGGTGACCGATTCTATTACCGGTATGAAAACATTTCTGTAAGAAAATGATATAGGGGGAAGCAGCTATAGAAATTAAATATAAAAGGCAGATATCTATCAGGAGAAGGTAGAAGATAAGGAGGGGATTGCGTATGAATATACGTTTTTACAATGCCAGAATCTTAGCGCCGTCAGAGGGACATTCTTTTCAGGTGATAACCGGGGAATTGTGGGTAAAGAAGGATGAGATTATCTATATCGGGGATGGCCTTGATACGGAACGTGTTTTTGAAAAAGAGCCGGCAGGAATGATTCTTTGGGACAGGGAAATTGACGCAGAGAAAAACCTGCTGCTGCCGGGATTTAAAAATGCCCATACCCATACGGCCATGACATTTTTACGTTCCTATGCGGATGACCTGCCATTACAGGACTGGCTGACAAAGCAGGTATTTCCAAAAGAGGCACTGCTTACGGCAGATGATATATACTGGCTCAGCATACTAGGCATCATGGAATATCTGACCAGTGGCATCACTTCAAATTTTGATATGTATTTCTTTCCGGAGACAATTGCAAAGGCTTCCATAGACTGTGGATTCCGGACCATGCAGGTCAGCAGCTTCAATGATTTTACAAGCTCCATTGAAGAGATGGAAGAAATTTATCATAAAGTCAATGAAATGAGTGACTTAACCGGTTATGTGCCGGGATTTCATGCGGAATATACCACCTCAAAAGAGCACTTAAAACAGGTGGCAGCATTATCCGAAAAGCTGCATGCACCGGTATATTTCCATAATTCCGAGACTGCACTTGAAGTAGAACAGTGTAAGGAGCGTTATGGAATGACACCGACCCGGCTGATGGAAGAGCTTGGAATGTTTCAATATGGCGGCGGTGGTTATCACTGTGTATATTTTGAAGATGAGGATTTTGAAATTTTTCGAAAGAGAAATCTTACGGCAGTAACGAATCCTGCATCGAATCTGAAGCTGGCAAGCGGAATCGCACCGATTGACCGCTTTATAAAAGAAGGAATTAATCTTGCTATCGGAACAGATGGTCCGGCAAGTAATAACTGCCTTGATATGTTCCGGGAAATGTTTTTAACTACCGGTCTGGCAAAGGTCAGAGAAAAGGATGCAGCCTGTGTTGGTGCAGAAGAAGTACTTTATATGGCAACGACAGGAGGAGCTGCTGCCATGGGATTAAATGAATGCGATAGTCTGGCAGAGGGAAAGAAAGCAGATTTAATCATGCTTGATTTAAAACAGCCGAATATGCAGCCGGAAAATAATCTCGTCAGGAATATTGTATACAGCGGAAGCAAACAGAATGTAAAGCTTACTATGGTAAATGGACAAATTCTTTATGAAGATAACACATTTCAGATTGGATTTGAACCGGAAGAAATATACCGGAAAGCAAATGAAATTATTGGCAGAATGAAATGAGAGGAACGATATGAAAGTAATATTTGTACATCATAGCTGTTTTGTGGTGGAAATGGAAGATGTGGTTTTGATATTTGATTATTTTGAAGGAAACCGTGTAACCGGTTATACTTTTACCGGAGTGCTTCCGGTATTTGACAAAGACAAATCCATTTATTTCTTTGCAAGCCATAAGCATCAGGACCACTTTGATATGAATATTTTAAAACTGGCAGAGGATTATGAAGACATTCATTTTATTTTGTCAAAAGATACAAAAATGAGTCCGAATTTTATGAAAAAACACGGTATTCCGGAGCGGGCAAAGAAATGTATCGAATATGTCATTCCGGATAAGAAATATGAAATCGGAAAAGTGAAGGTAAAAACCCTTCGTTCCACGGATGCCGGTGTGGCGTTTCTGGTAAAGACCTGTGGCAAGACCATTTATCATGCAGGAGACCTTCATAACTGGAAGATGGAGCATGTGGGAGAGCTGATTAATGGCAAGATGGAGCGGGACTATAGACACCAGATACGCAAGTTAGAAGGTGAGCATATCAATGTGGCATTTGTGGTTTTAGACCCGAGACTTGGTGTGTATACTGACCTTGGTTTGGCTTATTTTATGAAAAATGTGGAAGCTGATTATGTATTCCCGATGCATATGTGGCAGGATTATTCTGCCATTGAAAAATACAAGCAAAAATGTGATAATCATTTGTATACGGACCGAATTATGGATATCGAAAAAGAAAATCAGGTATTTGATATGGACAATCTCAAATGAAATTCTTGAATTATGCCATTAATTGGTCTATACTTAATACGTTTCCTGCTTAGGGGAAGGAAACTATTTCGTTACACGGGAAATCGGTAAAAAGTGGTTCCCGTAGTTAAAAACAGGAGGAAGAATGTATGGATAATTTTCTCGCATTTGGAGGCAGTTTTTTACAGTATGTAGTTATTTTTGTGATTCTGGTTGCAATTGCAGTTCTCGGTGTATTCACAGGTATTGCACTGCGGAAACGGAAAGATGCAAAGGAACTGGCATTACATGAAGATAAAAAGGAAGAAAAATAGTTTTTTGGAGGAATTATTGTGAAGAAATACGGAGTAAATGACTTAAGAAGAATGTATCTTGAATTCTTTGAGAGCAAAGGACATCTGGCAATGAAGAGCTTTTCTTTAGTACCACATAATGATAACAGTCTTCTGCTTATCAATGCTGGTATGGCTCCATTAAAGCCATATTTTACAGGACAGGAGATTCCGCCGAGAAGAAGAGTGACAACCTGTCAGAAATGTATTCGTACCGGAGATATTGAAAATGTAGGTAAGACAGCAAGACATCTTACTTTCTTTGAGATGCTTGGAAACTTCTCTTTTGGTGATTATTTCAAACATGAAGCAATTGCATGGTCATGGGAATTCCTGACAAAAGTGTTAGAGCTTGACCCGGAGCGCCTGTATCCGTCTATTTATGGAGAAGACGAAGAAGCATTTGAAATCTGGACCAAAGAAGTCGGTGTTCCGGCAGAGAAAATTACCAGATTCTATCGTGACCCGGAAACCGGAGAATGTGATAACTTCTGGGAGCATGGTGCAGGACCTTGCGGACCATGTTCTGAAATCTATTATGACCGTGGAGAAAAATATGGCTGTGGAAGTCCTGACTGTAAAGTAGGATGTGAGTGTGACCGTTTCATGGAAGTATGGAACAACGTATTTACACAGTTTGAAGGAGATGGCAAAGGTGGTTATACCGAGCTTTCCCAGAAAAATATTGATACCGGAATGGGATTAGAGCGTCTGGCAGTTGTTATGCAGGATGTAGACTCCGTATTTGATATTGATACTATGAAAGCAATCCGTGATAAGATTTGTGAATTATCAGGAAAGACTTATCAGCAGGATGCATTAGATGACGTTTCTATCCGTCTGATTACAGACCATATCCGCTCTGTAACCTTTATGGTATCCGACGGAATTATGCCAAGTAACGAAGGAAGAGGTTATGTTTTAAGAAGACTGATTCGTCGTGCTGCAAGACATGGCAGATTACTTGGAATTGATGGACTGTTTCTGGCAAAACTCAGTGATACTGTTATTCGTGAGAGCAAGGATGGTTATCCGGAATTAGAGGAGAAGAAAGATTTCATCTTCAAGGTATTATCCCAGGAAGAAGAAAAATTCAATAAAACAATTGATCAGGGACTTGCTATCTTAGCAGAGATGCAGGACAAGCTGGAAAAAGAAGGAAAGAAAGAATTATCCGGAGCGGATGCTTTCAAGCTTTATGATACTTACGGATTCCCTCTTGACCTGACCCAGGAAATCTTAGAAGAAAAAGGATTTACCATTGATGAAGCCGGATTTAAGGCTGCAATGGAAGAGCAGAGAGAGAAAGCAAGAAAAGCAAGAAAAGTAACCAACTACATGGGTGCAGATGTTACCGTATATGAATCCATCGACCCAAGTATTACAACTGAATTTGTCGGATATGAGAACAATACTTATACTTCCAAGATTACAGTAATGACTACCGAGACTGAAATCACAGAAGCTTTATCCGATGGTGAGATTGGAACTATTTTCGTAGAGAAGACTCCATTCTATGCAACCATGGGTGGACAGGTAGCAGATACCGGTGTTATCAGCAGCAAGGACGGAAGCTTTGTCTTTGAAGTAGAAGATACCGTAAAGATGCTTGGCGGCAAAGTCGGACATATTGGTAAAGTTACCAAGGGAATGATTAAGACCGGTGATGAAGTAGAACTTTCCATTGATGCAGACAGAAGACTTGCCATCGGAAAGAACCACAGTGCAACACATCTTCTTCAGGAAGCCTTAAGAGAAGTACTTGGTACCCATGTACAGCAGTCCGGTTCTTATGTAGACGAGCACAGATTAAGATTTGACTTTACACATTTCTCAGCAATGACAGCAGATGAGATTACCGAAGTGGAAGACATTGTAAACCAGAAAATTGCAGAAGCACTTCCTGTTATAACAGAAGTAATGTCTTTAGAGGATGCAAAGAAGACCGGTGCAATGGCATTATTTGGTGAGAAATACGGTGATAACGTCCGTGTTGTAAAAATGGGAGATTTTTCTACCGAGCTTTGCGGTGGTACCCATGTAAGCAATACAAGTGCAGTCCAGGCATTTAAGATTATTTCCGAGGCTGGAATCCAGGCTGGAGTCAGAAGAATTGAAGCCCTGACATCCAAAGGTGTATTTGAATATTATGACCAGTTAGAAGAAACCTTAAAAGAGGCTGCAAAATTATTAAAAGCGACACCTGCAAATCTTGTTGAGCGTGTAAATCATGTATTAGGCGAAGTAAAAGCATTACAGTCTGAAAATGAATCCTTAAAGAGCAAAGCGGCAAAGGATGCATTAGGTGATGTTATGAATCAGGTGGAGGAAGTAGCTGGTGTGAAACTTTTAGCAACCAGCGTTTCCGGTGTAGATATGAATGGTTTAAGAGACTTAGGAGACCAGCTCAAAGAGAAGCTTGGCGAAGGCGTTATCGTATTAGCCTCTGATTGTGATGGCAAAGTAAATCTTGTTGCAATGGCAACTGAGGAAGCAATGGGCAAGGGTGCACATGCCGGTAACCTCATCAAGGGAATTGCTGCGAAGGTTGGCGGAGGCGGCGGTGGCCGTCCAAATATGGCTCAGGCCGGTGGTAAGAATCCGGCTGGCATCAAAGATGCTTTGACAGAAGCAAAGACTGTTCTTGCACAGCAGTTAGCATAAAATATACTGAATTAAAAATATTTTCCGGAAAATTGGAAAAACAGCAAAAAAACGGTTGACGTACGGGAAAATTATGCTATAATCTTTGGTAGTGCAATAAAATTACCCAAACAGTTGAATATGCACAATACGCAACTGGAGGGAGGTTAGGTGTGAGACAATGTCAAATGTAATCGTAAAAGAAAACGAGACGTTAGATAGCGCTTTACGCAGATTCAAAAGAAACTGTGCGAAAGCTGGTATCCAGCAGGAAATCCGTAAAAGAGAGCATTACGAGAAACCAAGTGTTAAACGTAAGAAAAAATCGGAAGCTGCAAGAAAACGTAAGTACAACTAATAAGATAGAAAGCTGTCACATTTGTGGCAGCTTTCACTTTTTTACTTTACAGGAAATTGCTTTCCTGTAAAGTAAAAAACGCTCCGCGAGGATGCACACTGCGGCGTATAAGGTAGATGTCGCAAGCGACCGCCGCAGGCGCGAGAATGTGCCAAGGCACATTCTCTGTTCTATTGCCAAGCTTATGGGTTGCCAAGCATTCGTAAGAAACTGCCGGTGGCAGGTTTTGTAGGCGGGAAACAAATTTTAGAGCATATTTTATAAGACAAGTCATATATTAGTCGTGAGGAGAAATCCTTGCGACTTTTTTACTTTACAGGAAATTGCTTTCCTATAAAGTAAAAAATGCTCCGCGAGGATGCGCACTGCGGCGTATAAGGTAGATGTCGCAAGCGACCGCCGCAGGTGCGAGAATGTGCCAAGGCACATTCTTTTTTACGCATGTTTCTCGTAGTTACGCAAGTAGACTAGAAAGAATATATTGATAGACCGAAAGAAAGGAGTGACCCCGGAAACAATGTTAGAACAGGTACTTCAGATTTTCCCAGCAGAGCTTCGGAAAATGCTGCTTGCAAATAAAGATAAATTAAAGGAGACAGAAGAAATACGCATCCGTATAAACCAGCCGATGATTCTCTGGGATGGGAGAAAGGAATATTTTTTAGATAAGCTAAGTGGCAGATTAAGTGTGGAGGCGGAAGGAAGTTATTACATAAAGGAAAGTGATATTTCTGCGATGCTGACTTTTTTAAGCAGGTATTCCATTTATGCCTATGAAGAAGAGTTAAAGAGTGGATTCCTGACCTTAGAAGGTGGACACCGGGTAGGAGTAACCGGACAGATCCGGATGGAGGGAGAAAAGGTGGAACAGCTTGCTTATGTCGGATCATTGAACATAAGAATTGCACATCAGAAGATTGGATGTGCAAAGGAAATTCTGCCCTTTATCAGAACAGAACAGAGTGTGAGAAATACGCTTTTCGTATCTTCCGTTGGGATTGGAAAGACAACCCTGCTACGGGACAGTATTCGTCTGATTTCCGGAGATGAGACAAGCAGAATACACTTTAAAGTAGGGGTGGTAGATGAACGTTCTGAGATAGCAGCCTGCTGCCATGGAATACCGCAGAATAATCTTGGCATACGTACAGATGTGATAGACCGGTGTAAAAAGGCTGTGGGAATGCGGATGCTTCTTCGTTCCATGTCGCCGGATGTAATTGCAGTGGATGAACTTGGCTCTATGGAAGATTTTCAGGCAGTGGATGAAGTATTGCATTGTGGATGTAGTATTCTTGGGACAATTCATGCGGCAGATATGTTGGAATTACAACAAAAGGAACAGCTTAGAAAATGGGTGGAACAGCAGATTTTTGAGCGGTATGTCATCTTAAAAAAGGATGATGGTGGAAGAAGACATTTTATGATTTATGATGGAGCATGGGAAAAAATATGGTCCGATTGATAGGAGTTGTGCTGATACTTTTTGGAACAGTTGGGATTGGTTATGACAGGATGCAGCAGATAAAGCGGCATTATAAAGGGCTTTTAGACTGGCGGGAATGTATGCTGAAAATACAGGGAGATATGCAGAGCTTAAAGAAGCCGCTGCCGGATATTATTGCAGAATTGGGGCATCATGCACCGGAAGGCTTTCAGTCCTTTTTTATGCAGGTTCATAAGGAACTGATGCAGTATGAGAACAGCAGTCCGAAAAGCTGTTGGAAGGAGGCATGGAAGTCATGGGAGAACCGGGAAATATTTACGAAAGAGGAAGGACAGCTGTTTTTGGAGTGCGGAAGGCTTTTGGAACAGGGAAGCGGAGGAATATTTGAAAAAGAAGCAGAGCTACTGATAGAGAGAATCAATATTTTGATTCAAAGGGAACAGACAGAGATGCGAGAGAGGATAAAAGTCAGCATGTACCTGTGTGCTACTGCAGGAATATTTCTGGTGCTGATTCTGGTTTAATGGAGGAGAAGATGAGCGTAAACCTGATATTTAAAATTGCGGCAGTCGGTATTTTGGTGACGGTAATCAGCCAGGTGCTAAAGCACAGTGGGCGGGAAGAACATGCATTTTTAACCAGTCTGGCAGGACTTTTGATTGTGCTGTTCTGGATTGTTCCATACATATATGATTTGTTTGAAACGATGAAGTCACTATTTTCGTTGTAGAGGAGAAATATGGATATTATTCAGGTTGGATTACTGGGAATCACTGCGGTTTTCCTTGCTCTTTTTATCAAAAATTACAAAAGCGAATACAGCATTTTAATCAGCATTGTGGCATGTATTTGCATCTTTATCTTTCTGATAGGAAAATTGGAGCTTGTATTGTCTTACATCAATAGTGTGGTGGAGCTGATTCCTGTAGATGGAAGGTATCTTGCCATGATTTTAAAAATGATTGGAATTACTTATGTAGCAGAATTTGCAACAGATATCTGCAGAGAATCCGGGTATCAGGCAATTGCCGGACAAATTGAAATCTTTGCCAAGCTGTCGATTCTTTTAATCAGTATGCCGGTGCTGATGGGATTTATTGAAACGTTAGGGGCTTTTTTATGAAGAAACAACCATTAAAAAATGCGTTTAAGATGCCTGTAAGAACAGCAGGATGTTTCATTATATTTTTCATGTTCTGGCTCATGCCAGGAGGACTTGTACAGGCATCCTCCGTATCGGCAGCATCAGATAACAGCGGGACAGGGACGGATAAGGATTATACGGATGATTTTATGGAACAGCTGGATTTATCAGAGATTGAGCAGTATTTAAAGGAACAGGATGCTACAGAAGAGATTAGTTTCTATGAACTGATTAAAGAGCTGGCAACCGGAAACTTTTCCTGTGACGGACAAAAGCTGACGCAGGCAGTGGGAAGGATTCTGTGGGGAGAATTGCAGGATAATAAGGCAATACTGGTAAC
The DNA here is from genome assembly GCF_003461185.1 of Roseburia sp. AF20-18LB. NCBI lineage: Bacteria > Bacillati > Bacillota > Clostridia > Lachnospirales > Lachnospiraceae > Roseburia > Roseburia sp. AF20-18LB. The sequence continues at coordinate 13,154 of NZ_QTWP01000003.1, read as the reverse complement.
CGTTCTTTTACTGGCAATCAGCTGTGCATTTCTTAAAAATTTCTCTGATATTTTTCATAATACTTATATATCGGAGGTCTGCTTTTTCCTGATTTATATGGAGATGACAGTCCTGCTGCTGCAGTCCTATCAGATGATGAGTGATATTGTGGTAACGGCAATGAATCAGATTGTAGATTTTATGAATATGCTGATTCCAGTATTTGGCATGTCTCTGGCATTTTCCATGGCAAATTTTACAGCGGCTGGATTTTATCAGATTGCTTTTATCGTAGTTTATATTGTTCAGTGGGGAATGCTTGCCTGTCTGGTGCCAATGACGAAACTCTTTATTATGATGGAATTTATGAATTATATGATAGAAGGGGAACGTTTTAGCAGAATGTGTGAACTGATGGAAGAAATAATCCGCTGGTGCTTAAAATGTGCGATTGCAGCAACCATTGGTCTGAATGTGGTACAGACCATGGTGGTTCCGGCCATTGACCGCTTGAAAATGAGTACCGTTACAAAGACACTTGGAATGATACCGGGAATGGGAAATATAACAGGAGCAGTCAGTGAACTGATGCTTGGAGCGGGTATGGTCATTAAGAACAGTGTTGGAACAGCAGGGGTATTGATTTTACTTTTGCTGGTGATGTTTCCACTATGCAAAATGTTTTTGCTGAGTCTTATGTATAAAGTGACAGCGGCAGTAACCGAACCGGTATCGGATAAGAGGATCGCAGGAAGCATGAACGGCATTTGTCTGGGCTGCCAGCTGCTTACAAGGATTTTACTTACTTCGCTGGTTCTTTTTCTTGTGACGATTGCCATGATTACTGCGGTATCCGGATTCCTTATGGGATGAAGGAAAGAAGAGAAATAAGAAGGGGAAGAGGGAGCAATATAAAATGGGTGCAATTTTAAACTGGATGAAGGGAATTCTGATTCTTTTTCTGATTGGACATGTGATGCTGTATCTGGTACAGAATAAAACTTATGAAAAATATGTGCATTTCTTTCTTAGGCTTCTGATTCTGCTGGCGGTAATGGCACCCATTGCTTCTAGGTTAATTGATGAGGATACGTTGATACAGAATATGGAACAGGCACAGTTCTTTCAGGAACTTGAAAATGTACAAAATATAAATGCCATAAGCAGTGCGGAGACTGCAGATTATCGTTTGCAATATGAAGAAGCCTGTGGCGGGCAGGTAGAGGATACCCTAAGGCAGAAAGGCTATGCGGTGGCATACAGCAGGGTAACATTAACTGAGACTTATGAAATAGAACGTATTACAATCGGGATTGAAAAGTCTGGGGATAACATTGAAAAAAATAGTTCCGTCCATGTTTCGGATATTGAGATACCGGCAATTGAGATAAAAGAAACAGAAGAGGAAAAGGAGCATACAAGTCAGGAGTATGCAGAATTAGAAAAATTTGTATGTGAAAATTATCTGGTTGATAAGACGCAGATTCAGATAGAAGAGGTGAGATGATGAAAATGCAGGATTTTATGCAAAAGATAAAAGAAAAGAAACTAAAACGGTCAGATTGGCTGATTTTAGTCCTGGCAGGCATATTGATTCTGATTATCGCATTGCCTACAGATACAAAAGAAAAAAAACAGGCAGAGGAAGCAAAAGAAAATATATCAAAGGAAAATAATACCATGGAGGCATCTAAGGATGAAATAGAGCGGAAATTAGAAGATATTTTAGAAAAAATCGACGGAGCCGGAGATGTAAAGGTGATGATTACTTATCAGGACAGTGGGACACAGGTGGTGGAAAAGGATAAAAATACTTCTGAAAATTCTTTAGAGGAAAGTGACAGCACTGGTGGAGTAAGAAGCACAAAGGAACAGCAGCTACAGGAAAGTACGGTATATGAGGAAGCAGATGCCGGAAATACACCCTTTGTTTCTAAGGAGCTTCTTCCCAAAGTGGAGGGAATTTTAATTGTGGCATCCGGTGGTGATAACCAGAAGGTGAAACAGAATATTTCCGAGGCGGTTTTGGCATTATTTCAGGTAGAAGCACATAGAATAAAAATAGTAAAAATGAGCGGACTGGAGGACAGTAAATGAAGAAAGTATTTAAGAAAAATCAACTCATTATAACCGCATTGGCATTGATGATAGCAGTGGCTGGTTACTTAAGTTTTACCGACAAGAATGGCAAAGATGAAAAGGTGGCAATGGAGGCTTCTGCGGATACGGCAGATTTATCTTATGAGATATCGGCAGAGGATGACTTAGCGGAAGCAGATATTTTTACCGATACGGAAGATAACAGTAGTGAAGCTGTATCAGCGGCAGACAGTGTGGTTGAAGAGAGCCTAGAGAACCCGGGCGAAGCCGTCATGGCAAGCAGCAGCATGGATTATGCGTCAGAAATGAAACTGGGCCGGGAACAGGTACGTTCTAAAAACAAAGAGACTTTGCTGGAAATTATCAATAATACAAATATAGATGAAGCTGCAAAGCAGGATGCCTTAAATCAGATGGTGGCAATGACGGATATTGCAGAACGGGAAAATGCAGCTGAGATGTTGTTAGAGGCAAAAGGATTTACGGATGTAGTTGTCAGCATTACTGATAATACAGCGGATGTGGTACTTGATATGGGAGAAGTAACAGATGCCAAACGTGCCCAAATAGAGGATATTGTAAAGAGAAAAGCCGGCATTGAGGCAGAAAATATCATTATCACACCAATTCAGAAAAATACTGCACAGGAGAATCCGGCAACAGAAACCACCGGAAATTCAGACACAACAGAACAGACAAATTAAAGGAAGCAGCCCCGCTCTTAGATACTTGAAAACGGGGCTGAAATTAGTATAATAATAGCATAAGAAAAAGAACCGACAGAACCATGAGAAGAGAGGGAATGCCTATGAAGAGAGTGTTTTTAATTGTATTAGACAGCGTTGGGATCGGAGAAATGCCGGATGCGGCAGAGTATCATGATGAAGGAAGCAATACCTTACTTGCAGCTTCACGAAGTCCATATTTTTCCATGCCAAATATGCGCTCGCTGGGCTATTTTAATATTGACGGAGTCCACATTGGAGGAAAAGAAGCAAATCCGAAAGGTGCATTTGCCAGACTGACAGAGGTGTCCAAAGGAAAAGATACCACCATCGGACACTGGGAGATTGCAGGCGTGATATCCAGTCATCCACTGCCAACATTTCCAAATGGATTTCCACAGGAAATCATAGAAGAATTTGAGCAGAAAACCGGACGCGGGGTACTTTGCAACCGTCCATATTCCGGCACGGATGTTATCCGGGATTATGGAAAAGAGCATATGGAAACTGGAAAACTGATTGTATACACATCAGCAGATTCTGTTTTCCAGGTGGCAGCCCATGAAGAGGTAGTGCCAATTGAAGAACTGTATCGGGATTGCCAGATTGCAAGGAAGATGCTGACTGGGAAAAACGGAGTGGGAAGAGTCATTGCAAGACCGTTTATCGGAGAACCGGGGAATTTTACACGTACTGCAGGAAGACATGACTTTTCCTTAGAACCGCCGGCAGTCACCATGTTGGATCAGCTGACGGAAAGTGGGAAAACAGTGCTGTCTGTTGGAAAAATCATAGATATTTTTGCAGAACGCGGAATTACAGATTTTGTACGAACAAACGGAAATGATGATGGAATTGACAAAACATCAGCCTATATGGACAAAGATTTTACTGGATTATGTTTTACAAATTTGGTAGACTATGATATGTTGTATGGACATAGGAATGATGTAGATGGTTATGCAAAAGCACTGACACACTTTGATGAGCGGCTGCCGGAGCTTTTGGCAAAGTTACGGGAGGATGATATTTTAATGATTACAGCCGACCACGGATGTGATCCGAGTACACCTTCTACTGACCATTCCAGAGAGTATACACCACTTCTTATGTATGGAGCGCATATTACTCCGGGTAAGAACTATGGCACAAGAGGCAGCTTTGCAGACATTGCCGCAACCATATTATCTTACTTCGACATAAAGCAAAAATGTGCGGGTGAGCCGCTGGAATTATAGGAGGTCCCATTTTGGCTGATTTTAGAAAAGAGATAGAGAAACGAAGAACATTTGCGATTATTTCCCATCCGGATGCCGGTAAGACAACCCTGACAGAGAAATTTCTTCTGTATGGAGGGGCTATTAACCTGGCAGGTTCTGTAAAAGGAAAAGCAACTGCAAGACATGCAGTTTCCGACTGGATGGAAATAGAGAAGGAGAGAGGTATTTCCGTTACTTCTTCTGTATTGCAGTTTAATTATGGTGGATATTGTATCAATATTCTGGATACACCGGGACATCAGGACTTCTCGGAAGATACCTATCGTACCCTGATGGCTGCTGATTCTGCAGTTATGGTAATCGATGGTTCAAAAGGTGTAGAGGCACAGACCAGAAAACTGTTTAAAGTCTGTGTAATGCGTCACATTCCGATTTTTACATTTATCAATAAAATGGATCGTGATGCTAATGATACCTTTGATTTATTAGATGAAATCGAAAAAGAACTTGGCATTGCTACCTGTCCGGTTAACTGGCCGATTGGCTCCGGAAAGAATTTTAAGGGAGTTTATGACCGGAATACGAAAAAAGTCATGCTGTTCTCTGATACCTTGAAGGGAACCAAGGAAGGTGAAGAAAAAGATTTTGATATTAATGATCCGGCATTGACAACAGAAATCGGGCAGGAATACCGGGATAAATTGGATGAAGAAATTGAATTGTTAGATGGTGCAAGTGCAGAATTCGATATGGATCTTGTGTCCAGGGGAGAACTGTCACCGGTATTCTTTGGTTCTGCTTTAACGAACTTTGGTGTAGAAACTTTCTTAAAGCATTTCCTTTCCATGACTACATCACCGCTTCCGAGAAATTCGGACAAGGGGCTGATTGATCCGTTTGGTTCCGATTTCTCTGCTTTTGTCTTTAAAATCCAGGCAAATATGAATAAGAATCATCGTGACCGTATTGCATTTATGCGAATCTGTTCCGGAAAGTTTGAAGCCGGCATGGAAGTAAAACATATCCAGGGTGGAAAAACAATCCGTCTTTCCCAGCCGCAGCAGTTGATGGCACAGGAGAGAAAGATTATAGATGAAGCATATGCCGGAGATATTATCGGAGTCTTTGACCCGGGTATCTTTTCAATCGGTGATACTTTAACCACTGCGAAAGACAACTTCGAATTCGAAGGAATACCGACTTTTGCACCGGAGCATTTTGCAAGGGTACGTCAGGTAGATACCATGAAGAGAAAACAGTTCGTCAAAGGTGTCATGCAGATCGCACAGGAGGGCGCAATCCAGATTTTCCAGGAATATCAGGGTGGTATGGAAGAGATTATCGTAGGCGTAGTAGGTGTACTGCAGTTTGATGTATTAAAATACCGTCTGGAAAATGAATACAATGTGGAAATACGCTTGGAGAAGCTTCCATATGAGCATATCCGCTGGATTGAAAATAAAGATATTGATATGGACAAGCTTACCGGAACTTCCGATATGAAGAAAATCCGTGACCTTAAGGGCAATCCATTGCTGTTATTTGTCAATGCATGGAGTGTCGGCATGACTCTTGACCGGAATGATGGTCTGGTATTATCGGAATTCGGTAAAAATTAAGCGGGTATAAACAAAATTAAGAAGAGACATACTTAAAAAAGAAAAAATAGAAGCTTTTCTATAAAAGTAAAGGAGGATAACGAAATGGTAGTAAAGATTACAAATGACAATTTTGAAGAAGAAGTATTAAAGTCAGATAAACCGGTACTTTTGGATTTCTGGGCAGACTGGTGCGGTCCGTGTAAAATGATGTCTCCGGTTGTAGAAGAACTGGCGGATGAATTAGAGGGACAGGTAAAGGTTGGAAAAGTGAATGTGGATGAAGAAGCAGCACTGGCTTTAAAATATCAGATTATGAGTATTCCGACCCTGGTTGTAATGAAAAAAGGTGTTTTTGAGGGAAAGAGCATCGGTGTGCAGGATAAAGACGAAGTATTAAGGCTTTTAGCTTTATGATTGCAGCTGATAAGAAAATCCGGATGGTATATCTTGATATACTGTCCGGATTTTATCATACAATTTTTATAGATGTGTAATAAATGCCTGATTCATATTGCTATAAAAATATATCATTGCATATAAAAAAATATAGAAGTTATTTTTCAGCAAGTTTCTGTTCTAACTGACCGATGATGCGTCCTTTGTCCATCGGAGAAAGTTTATGGAAAAGCTGGAGCAGTAAATGTTCATCTGGATCGGATGGGAAAGCACGATATTCTGATTCTTCTGCAATCTGAAGGTTGGAAGCCGGCTGGTATTCACCGGTCAGAAGATAGTATACATCAACATCTAAAAATTCACTTATTTTTACAATTTTATCAGAAGAAGGATTTGTACCCTTGGATTTCCAGCTGCTGATAGCAGCAGGAGAGATTCCGGTGTATTCCGATAATTCTTTTTGTGAAAGCTTCTTTTCCCGTAATAATGCAAAGATACGTTGGCTGATTGTCATAGTGTACTCCTTTATCAGGTATTAAATAATATTATATAGAAAATAAAAAAATAAAAAATAAGAATAAAATACGCAAATATGAATTGACAAATTCATATTTATGAATTATAATGTAATTTGTGAAATTATTTTCATATTATACATCATTTTTTAAATAAACACAAATGATAAAGCAGAAAAGGGGAGACTTTTATGGCAAAGACAAAACGGCAGATTACTCCAATGGGGAAAGAAATAAAGCGCAGGCTGGTAGAACTTGAGATGAGTCAGGAAGAACTTGCAACATCGGTTGGGTGCAGTCCGCAGTATATCAATCATATCATTTATGGAGAACGGTCTGGTGAGAAGTACTTAGAACAGATTTTCCTGATTCTTGGTATGGATCAATATCATGATTAAAAAGATGGAACGATTGCCAGAGGTTTCCATTGTTTATAGAAAATTAATTTGTAACCGGAATCTTATTATGTTAAGATAAGGATACCTTTCCATGAGAGACTTCAGAAAGAAGTCTTTTTTCTTTACATGAGAATATTTACAGTCTATAAAATATTTGGCTATTCTGCCGGGTATACCCACTTTACAGAATGTATAGGGACAGAAAAAAATATTTTCTAAAAATGCAGTTGACATTTGGAAGAAAGTATACTACTATAATATCAGAAAACGAACATAAGTTCGCATGAAGGAGAATTGACATGGCGAGAGATGTAAAAGATACGAGAAGAGACAGCAGTAAAGAAGATAAATTAAAGGCACTGGATGCTGCTATATCCCAGATTGAGAAACAGTACGGAAAAGGTTCTGTTATGAAACTGGGGGATGAGAGCAACCGGATGAATGTGGAGACTGTTCCGACAGGAGCATTAAGTCTTGATATTGCTTTGGGATTAGGCGGACTTCCTAAGGGAAGAATTATTGAGATATATGGACCGGAGTCCAGTGGTAAGACGACCGTTGCCCTGCATGCAGTCGCTGAGGTACAGAAGCGTGGAGGAATTGCCGGATTTATTGATGCTGAGCATGCATTAGACCCGGCATATGCGAAGAATATCGGAGTAGATATTGATAATCTTTATATTTCACAACCGGATAACGGAGAACAGGCACTTGAGATTACAGAGACTATGGTCAGATCCGGTGCAGTAGATATTGTAATCGTAGACTCTGTTGCAGCACTGGTGCCAAAGGCAGAGATTGATGGTGATATGGGAGATTCCCATGTGGGCTTACAGGCAAGACTAATGTCACAGGCACTTCGTAAGCTGACTGCAGCAATCAACCGTTCTAACTGTATTGTAATCTTTATTAACCAGTTGCGTGAAAAGGTTGGAGTTATGTTTGGTAATCCGGAGACAACAACCGGTGGCCGTGCATTGAAATTCTATTCTTCCGTACGTCTTGATGTACGTCGAATTGAATCCTTAAAACAGGGTGGAGAAATTGTCGGTAACCGTACCCGTATTAAAGTAGTGAAGAATAAAGTGGCACCGCCATTTAAAGAGGCTGAATTTGATATTATGTTCGGAGAAGGAATTTCAAAAGAAGGAGATATCCTTGATCTGGCTTCTGAACTTGGTATTGTAAATAAGTCCGGTGCATGGTATGCATATAATGGAGATAAGATTGGCCAGGGTCGTGAAAATGCCAAGACTTATCTGAAAGAGAATCCACAGGTCTGCCAGGAAATCGAAGAAAAAGTAAGAGCTCATTATGCAGTGGATAAGGGTGAAGAAGAAACAGAGACTTCAGCTGCAAATGGACCGGAAGTTCTTGATGCAGAGTAATGGACAGAATTGTTTCAGGGATAACAGAATATAAGAAAAACAAATATAAGGTGTGTATGGATGATGGTACACACCTTGTATTATATAAAGGTGAGGTGCACCGCTACAGATTACAGGAAGGGCAGACCGTAGACGAGGCACTGTATCAGGAACTCTTTTATGAAGTAGTAGGTAAGCGGGTGAAAAAACGGGCACTTGCACTTTTAGAGAAGATGGACCGGACAGAACAGGGGCTTTACCGGAAACTGGCTGAGAGTGAATATCCGGAAGAACTGATTCTTGATGCCATAGAGTATGTGAAGAAATATCATTATATTGATGACATGCGCTATGCAAGAAATTATATCAGTTACCGACAGGGCAGTAAGAGCCGCCGCCGGCTACAGCAGGAACTGATGCAGAAGGGAGTTCCCAAAGAAATTACAGAGCAGGCCTTAGAAGAAATCTATGAAAATAATGATACAGAAAAAATTGCTGAAATATTAAAAAAGAGACATTATAATCCGGAGCAGCCGGATGCAAAGGAAATGCAGAAACAGTATGGATATCTGATGCGGAGAGGATATAAAAGTGAAGACATTTTACGTGTAATGAAATGTCCGGACTACTTGACATAATATTAGAAAAAGTATAAAATTTATTTATTGTTATTTATGACAGATGAATGAATATTTATGTTATATGAACAATGAAAATTGAATAAAGGAGGTGCTCCTGTGCAGGCAGTAATTATAGCTGTTGTAATTACATTTATTGTCACATGTGCTATCACCTGGTTTGTTGCAAATGCATACCAGAAAAAGCAGACTGCTTCAAAGATTGGCAGTGCAGAAGATAAAGCCCGTGAGATAATAGATGAAGCTGTGAAGACCGCTGAGACGAAGAAGAGAGAATCTTTGCTTGAGATTAAAGAAGAGTCGATTCGTACGAAGAACGAATTGGACAAGGAAATCAAGGAAAGAAGAAACGAAATTCAGAGAAACGAGCGCAGAGTGGAACAGAAGGAATCCAATCTGGATAAGAAACTGGAAGCCATTGAGAAGCGCGAAGCAGGTTTTGCAGCAAAAGAAGAAGAGCTGAACAAACAGAAAGCTGAAATTACAAAGCTTCATGAAGAGCGTGTACGGGAACTAGAAAGAATCTCAGGACTTACCTCCGACCAGGCAAAAGAATATCTATTAAAAACTGTTGAAGAAGATGTAAAGCTTGATACTGCAAAATTAATCAAAGAGATGGAGCATCAGGCAAAAGAAGAAGCTGGAAAGAAAGCAAAAGAATATGTGGTTACTGCAATTCAGAAATGTGCTGCAGACCATGTGTCAGAGACAACCATCTCTGTAGTACAGCTTCCGAATGATGAGATGAAGGGAAGAATTATCGGACGTGAAGGAAGAAATATCCGTACGTTAGAGACGCTGACTGGTGTAGATTTAATTATCGATGATACACCGGAAGCAGTTATCCTTTCCGGATTTGATCCAATACGAAGAGAAGTTGCTCGTATTGCATTAGAGAAATTGATTGTAGACGGACGAATTCATCCGGCTAGAATTGAAGAAATGGTAGAAAAAGCGCAAAAAGAAGTTGAAACCATGATTCGTGAAGAGGGTGAAGCTGCTACTTTAGAAGTAGGTGTACATGGCATTCATCCGGAACTTGTGAAATTATTAGGCCGAATGAAATTCAGAACCAGTTATGGTCAGAATGCATTAAAGCATTCTATAGAAGTAGCACAGCTTTGTGGCTTACTTGCGGCTGAAGTTGGTGTAGACGTAAGATTGGCAAAACGTGCAGGACTCCTGCATGATATTGGTAAATCAGTAGACCACGAAGTAGAAGGTTCACATATTCAGATTGGTGTGGATTTATGTAGAAAATATAAAGAATCTCCGCTTATTATCAATGCGGTAGAGGCACACCATGGCGACGTAGAGCCAGAGTCATTGATTGCTTGTCTGGTACAGGCAGCCGATACAATTAGCGCAGCAAGACCAGGTGCAAGACGCGAGACAATGGAAACATATTCCAACAGATTAAAGCAGTTAGAAGATATTACAAATGAATTTAAAGGTGTAGATAAATCTTTTGCAATTCAGGCGGGTAGAGAGATTCGTGTAATGGTAGTTCCTGAACAGATAAGTGATGCTGAAATGGTATTACTTGCCCGTGATATTTCAAAGCAGATTGAATCTGAATTAGAATATCCAGGTCAGATTAAGGTAAACGTAATTCGTGAATCACGTGTAGTTGATTACGCAAAATAAGCAGGAAATAAGTGTCCGAAGAGTGAAAGCTTTTTGGACACTTATTTTTTTGCTTTACAGGAAATTGCTTTCCTGTAAAGTAAAAAAAACTCTGCGAGGATGCGCACTGCGGCGTATAAGGGAGATGCCGCAAGCGACCGCCGCAGGCATGAGAAAAACAGGTAATGAGGAATAATCTGTAAGAAAAAAGGAGAATACAATGGAACAGGATCATCAGGAAGAAAAAAGAATCAGAAGAGTTAACAGGGAGTTAAAATATCAGGGCGCAATCGTGGATGTTTATTCAGACACCATCGAGACACCGGATGGAAATATTGCATACTGGGATTATGTGGAACACAGAAAAGGAGCTGCGGCAGTTGTGCCGGTTACACCGGAGGGCAAAATCTTAATGGTACGCCAGTATCGGAATGCATTAGACCGTTATACTATTGAATTGCCGGCAGGATGCAGAGATTCCCTGACAGAGGATACGAAAATAAGTGCCATGCGGGAATTAGAGGAAGAGACGGGCTTTCAGTGCGGTCATATCGAAAAGATGCTTTCTTTAAAGACGACCGTAGCTTTCTGTAATGAGTTTATTGATGTATATCTGGCAACGGATTTAAAACCGGGCAAACAGCATCTTGATCCGGAAGAATTTATTGAAGTAAGGGCATATGACCCGGAAGAATTATTAGAAAAAATTTATGCCGGAATAATCCAGGACAGTAAAACCGTAGCTGGTATCTTGGCATATTGTTACCGTTACCGGAATAATATGAAATAAGAAAATTAAGACAAGTGAATACATGGAAAGAGTATCGGGGATAAGAAGAGAAAAGCATCTTCATCTGTTAGAGGTGTTATTTTTAGGCTGTTTTGTGATTGGCATTATAGCTGCTAATTTGTATGGAAGAAGCCGTCTGCAACAATATGGCATATTAAATGATTATTTCATACAGCAGTTAAAATATATTACGATAGAAAAACATGATTATTTTATTTATGTACTATCAGCAAGAGTGCCGGTTGTCCTTACATTAATCTTCTTTGGAATGACACCGTGGTACCGGGTTGTGAATAGTATATTTCTGATATGGAGCGGCTTTTCTTTTGGTTTCCTGTGCGTGATGGCAATCAGCAATATTGGCGCAGGTGCCATCTGGCTTATGATGATTGCGTTATGCCCACAATTTATTTTCTATGTGTCCGGATACCTGCTGTTATTAAAGTTAGAAGAAAAGTACCAGTGCGGAAAGGAACATGGAAAGCTTGGGGAATGGATCCTTTTGTGGGGGATTATATTATTATTGTTCTTTATCGGATTCTTAACAGAGGCATATCTGAATCCAGGTATGGTGCACTTCGTGTTGAAAAAAATATAAAAAATTTTACAAAATTTTTACAACATATTGTGGGTAGAAAAATAGAAATAAGATACATGTGGTAGATTTATGTAAATCAGCAAAAAACAGGCGAAAATATGAATTGCTTTTCCAAATTAGAATCATTATAATAGGGACTGTACTTGCCTTTTGGAAAAGAATAGAAGGGCATGAGAGAAAAAGAGTTAGGTGGTTACAGTTATGACACAGGAAATAGATGCTTTTATGAAGTATCTTCAGGAAGTAAAGAAAATATCGAAAAATACAGCGGTTTCTTATGAGACGGATTTGCGCAAAATGAAGGAATTTCTGTATTCTGAAGGTGTGCTTTCTGTGGAGGATGTCAGACAGGAACACTTAAAAATATATATGGAAAAGCAGGAGCAGGAAGGAAAGAAACCGGCAACGATTTCCAGAGGACTTGCATCCATGAAAGCCTTTTTTCAGTATCTTATGGTACAGAATTATGTAAACCAAAATGTGACGGATGGATTAAAGGCACCCAAGATAGAGAAGAAAGCTCCGGTTATTCTTTCTATGGAAGAAACCAGCCGGCTTTTAGACCAGCCAAACGGAAATACACCGAAGGAATTAAGGGACCATGCGATGTTAGAATTGCTTTATGCGACGGGAATCCGTGTCTCTGAATTGATTTCTTTGAAGTTAAGCGATATGAATTTGAAACTGGAATATATTACCTGCAAAGATGCTCATAAAGAAAGAATTATTCCTTTTGGAGAAGTAGCAAAAGAGGCTCTGCAGCATTATCTGGAAGAGGGAAGATCATATTTTGTCAGTGAAGAGGGCAGTGAATATCTTTTCACCAACTGTTCCGGCAAAGAAATGAGCCGTCAGGGTTTCTGGAAATTAATTAAAGCCTATGGAAAGAAAGCCGGAATTGAGACAGAGATAACACCGCATATGCTGCGTCATTCTTTTGCAGCTCATCTGGTAAGCAATGGGGCAGATTTGAAAGCGGTTCAGGAAATGTTAGGACATGCAGATATTTCTACCACGCAAATCTATGCACAGATGAAACAGAGCAGAATCCGTGAAGTATATGCCAAGGCACATCCCAGAGGATAAAGAAGAAACTACGGGAAACACGCTTTGCGAGTTTCTTACTACTTGCATAAATAGAAAAAGGGAGCAGTCATTTTGATGTGACCCCAAAAAGTTAGACTTTTAAGCGTAGCAGTT